>CAZJZB010000001.1:0-101953 GCA_964550425.1 uncultured Candidatus Saccharibacteria bacterium
ACGCCGTTAGAAGTATTTAATCAGGGTGTTGCACTTCAATGTTGAATGTACCTTTTAAAAACTTGCATAATTCAGCAAAGTATAGTATGGTATTTCAGGAACCCAACACAAGGAGGTGAGACGATGAGAACTCTTCGGTGCATAAACGCTCAAAAGGAGGTCTTTCGGATTCGTCTCGACGGTTCTCATCCGGGCGATGAGGATATCAAGAAGCTGGTCCGGAAGAATGGTCCCAAGCGGGCACTCGAACTTCTATCTTTTGCAGCGGATTTCAGCCGCACAGTGGTAACCGTTCATTAAGTCATCTTGGGCGCTCGCGGAATATACAACCCGCGGGCGCCCTTCATTTATTATATTGAGTTGCGCGCCTCGTTATCTTTTCGATACATCGTTCGTGCTTCTTCTGGCGTGCTCGCCATACCAATAACCACATCCTGATTATTTATTACCGGCGTGTTCTCTTTAACCCCTCGCACAGCAACACGAGCGTCAAGTGCGCGTTGCAACATTTCCTGAACTGAACCCGCATCCCGATTTTTAATGAGTTCCGCCGCCTGATGAATCTCTTCTCGAGTAAAATTCTTCTCTTTATATTCCGGGTGATTATCAATAAAAGCAGACATCAGTCCCTCAATACCTCCGTTCTGCCCAGATGATTCCATGTTCATATGTCGGAAGTATAGGGTATGATGTGGAATATGCAATACGCTGTACAACAATTTAATCTCCCTATCCTGAATGGACTTTCGGAGAAACAGATCAATGTGCATCTCGCTCTCTATGAGGGGTATGTGAAGCATGTGAATCTTATTATGGAAAAACTTGCAGCCGTTCGTGCCGGACAGGTTGAACTTGATTCGTACATCGTTGCGGAGCTGCGTCGGCGCTTCGCATTTGAATTTGACGGTATGCGCATGCACGAATATTACTTCGGTCAGTTCGAGGGTGGGGCTACAGCGCCGAATAAGAATTCGGCGCTCGCCTCGGCAGCTGCCGAGAAATATGGCGACCAAGGGCTCATTGCACATATAAAAGAAGTCGCCGGAAGTCGCGGTATCGGCTGGGCTGTCGTCTACAGCGACCTTATGGCGAAGACAATTCACACTGTATTTGTGAATGATCACGAACTCGGTCAACTTGCGGGGTTGCCCATACTGCTTGCGCTTGATCTCTGGGAGCACGCGTACATGGTGGACTACGTGCCGGCGGAGAAGAAAAACTATATTGACGCCTTCTTTTCGAATCTTAACTGGAGCGTTGTCGAAAAACGTTTTGAATAAGCGAAATAAATAAGTACTGCATACGCGACAAGCACAAGCCAGAACGGGAATGGAGGCAGTGTAAAGGATGCAAAAGGCAGTGCGGAGGATTTTTGTGCAATGAATATCAGATAAGCATTGACAAGATACGCAGGGAATCCCAGTACGATACCAAGAAAAGGCACGAAGGAGTCGAAGAACATTCCTGCAAATCCCGCGAGCGCCGAAAGACCCATCGCGAGCGGCACAAGCGGAGCGACGAAAAGATTTGCGGGAACAGCAACGAGCGAGAGATTGCCGGTATTGTAAAGGAGGAGCGGTAACACAGCGATTTGCGCGGCAAGCGTTGTTGCGATCACATCCTTCCAGAATGAGTCGCTCGCTTGAAGCGGCACATTTCCGAGAGTGTTTCGCTTCGCTGCACTTGGCGCACTCTCGGAAATACGCCACTTCTTGCTCGCTTTGCTCAATAGCACTTCAATACGCGGTGCGAGCCAGATGAGTCCTGCGGTCGCTGCTACCGATAAGCCGAATCCGGGGTCAAAGACGAGATAGAGCGGATTCCATAGGAGCATGAGAAACGCGACAATAAGAAGTGCGCGACCAGCCGCGTAGGTGCGGCCGGTCGCCCTCGCATAGAGAGCGATGAGCGCCATGAGTGCGGCGCGAATTGAAGTCGCTGTCGCTCCTGCGATGCCGACGAAGATAAGAAGAGCAAGCGTTCCAGCGCCAGCGGCCCATCGCCTCTTCAGTTTCGCGAGCGCGAGCCCTGCCATGACCCACTCGGCAACGACCATCACGTTATAGCCGGAGAGAACGATAATATGTACGAGACCGGAACGAGTAAATGCTTCTTTGAGTTCGGTGCCGAGACCCGACTTCCCCCCTATGACGATGCCGCCGGCGAGCGAAGCGTATGGTTCTGGCAGTGCGGTCGCGAGACCATCAAGGAATGAATGTTTCATCCGTGCGAACAAAGCCGGCAGAGAATACCGAGAAGATTCTTCAACAACACGCAGATATGCAAAGTTGAGCAAGAAGCGCACATCATCTTTTTGTAAATATGTATCGTACCGAAAGATACGCCCAGCATCATCAAGGAATGCTTCAGGAACAAGAAGCGTGCCCGAAACATAGACACGATCACCAACCTCGACTGTAGGGGAGCGCGGAGCGACCGCAAGCATCACGGTCGATTCGCTCGCGTTCGTAACGCGAATCTCCACACGCTGATTCGCGTCGCGTACATCAGGATCATCAACTACGGTTCCCTCATAGGACACGCGATGTCGTAAATCTTTTGCAAATGATTCAGGCAAAGGAGTGTCAGCGAGCGCTCCGCGCATCATGCCGAATGTGACAAACAAACAGAACAGTGCGGCGAGCCCCGTTAGAAAGCTCGGGGACTCGCGTTCTAACGGGGTGAACGAGTACACCGACAATAGCTTCGGTACTATAAAAATAATTGCCGCGAGAATTAAAACAAACGCGACTGGTTCCCAACCAAAAACAAAAAGTGAGCGGAGGAATATCCCGCTCGCGAATCCTGAAACGAGTGCAATGAGATAGTTCATGCAAGTATCGTGACAAGCAACGCGTCTCAGAGTTTCAGAAATTGTTCCATGGTAATCCCTGCTTGATGAATAATCTTTTTTAGCAGATTGCGGCCTATCGTGTTTCCGCCATGGACAGGAATTGATGTCATGCGTTTCGTTATCGGATGAATGCAATACTGATGACTTCCGTGCGATTTAGCATATTGAAATCCGGCTCGGAGCAACTTGCGTGCCACCAAGCGTGCGGCGAGTACCGGTATGATGCTCATGCAAAAGACGGGATGCGTTTCGCGTTGGCGGTGAAACGAATACCTCCTTCTTTTACAGCTTCTGAAATGATACGCGCCTCAATTGCCCCTTCGATGCACTCCGCAATCATTTTTTTTGCATGGGAAAGGTTTTTACCCCACGAGACCGCTCCCTGAATTCTTGGCACGGTAACGACATATCCGCCCATATCAATTTCTGGCTCAAAGACGGCATTAAACGACCCGTATTGAGTTTTTACCACCATCGTTTTTTTAGAGATTTTCACCATGCGTGCAGTATATCACGCAATCAGTTGCCAACTAAAAAACGAAAAGCGAGCGGAAGAATACTCCGCCCGCAAATCCTGAAACGACAGCAATAAGAATTCCAATAGAATGCATCGTAAGAGAGTACAGGCACTTATAACTCTATGATTTTCTTATCAAAAGCAGAAACGATACGAACCTTGCCAGTTCCTCTGATGACTTTTCCGATAACGGCAATATTGGGGGAATGAGAGAGAATTTTTTGGACCTCTTTTTTAGGAACAGAGAGGATAAATCCTATGCCGCAATTGAAGGTTGAATACATGGTTTTGTTTGAAAGTCCTTTTGCATACATATCTCGAAAAATCTTTTGCGGTTGCAGTGTCTTAGGTTGAGAAATGACGGCATCATTCTTTCCTAATATATCTTTAAGCTTCGTGAATGCCCCGCCGGTGATATGCATCATTCCATGTACTTTGTGTGTAGCGAGTATCGAAAGAATGTCATCGAGATATATCTTCGTTGGTTCTGTGAACTCTCTCCTATAGGTATTCCCGAACACTTCTCTGACTTTTGTAAATCCGTTTGAGTGGATGCCGCTACTCCTAAGTCCCAAAAGGACATCTCCATTCTTGCATTGGTTATTGAATTTTTTAGGAAGAAAACCCGATACGGTAATACTTATATCCATTCCCTTTGTATCGGAATGAATAGATGTCTCTCCTCCCGTCATAGCTATTTTTCTTTTCCTGCACTCTACGGCCAAGGACTTCACTATCTCCAATATCGCTTTGTGATCGTCCTTGGGCAAAACGATGTGATTTTGAAGTGCATACGGAATGGCTCCAACCACCGCCAAATCATTGAGATTCATGGCAAGAGCGTCTACCACCGCATTATTGAAGGCCCGTTTCTCCCAATGATAAAAACCCTTGGTTCCAATTCCGTCTGTATGCTGGACTTCCCACAAAGAGAAATTCTTTTTGAAAACTGGATATAGTCCCTTTTCAACTTTTACATACGGCGTCTTCCAGGTGCTTCTAATGAGTTTGAGAATCCTATACTTATATGGTTTCGTCGGGTTATACATGAAAGATATACTTCCATTGTACTACTCCTAACATGCTGGCCGTCTGGGACGATGTTGGAACCAGAATCACAAAAATGCACGATCTCCTTTTTGCTTGATATACTCGGCATCTAGTATTGTGTCATTAAAAATCTTCCGTGATTTTTCTGTAAGCGCAGCATCACCGACTTGATTGGCGGTAATTCCCGCCGCTGCAAACCTATTGTCTACTTTTCTAGAGTAGTGGGCATCAGGCATGGCATAAATCACGCGTTTGATTGGGGAGTTTATTATTTTTGCGGCACAGTCTCCAAATGTCTCTCCACCACCCCCTGGAGTTCTCTCCCCACAGGGCTGAATTGTGGAATAGAGAATATCCTCGTCCTGGATAGTTATTCTTTTTTGCTGGATCTCTTCGAGTAGAAGGTCTTCTGCGTGCCGATTTGGATTATCTATGCTCGCCTTGGTCGCAAGAATAGTGCCATTACGCACCAGACAGGCGGCAACAGCGCCACGGTTAGAATTCGCCGCGTGCGCTGTCCTAAATAAGGATTCAAATATTTCAGATTCGGTCATTGCGAAAGTATATAATAACTCATAAATTTGACGAGCTGGCCGTCTGGTACGGAGTTGGACTCTTTTTCACTCCGAAACCGCTGGCCGTCGACTGTTCGATATAGAAAGCATATAAGGAGTCGTGTATATTTACCTATATGTCAGAAAAAATACCCCTCTCTAATAAAGAGAAACTCGTAGAAATGACCGAGTTAGGGGCTGCAGAAATACTTCAAACTGATTATCAACTCTCTGCGGAAGAACAAGATCGGCTCGTGTCGATGGTGGCAGATCCAAATCTTTCTATGTATGTACTTGGCTTCGACGACACACACGGAGAAAAACTAACTCGGCTTCAAGCAGAAAAATTATTGGATCAGATACTAGCTAATCCTGAAGCGGCCGAAATTCTCTATACCACGCTAACCGAATCAGGAGTTGAATTGAATGCGAATGAGAGATGGTGGATGGAACGACTACGCAAAGTGATGGAATAAGTCGAGTGTATATCTATTTTGAGCGACGGACGAGTTTACTGGGGGATCTAGAATTCTACACTCCACGGTCCATTGCGGCGTTGGCGAGCGCGTCCGCGTCGCTGTTTTCTTCGCGCGGGACGTGAGTGAAGGAGACGGTGCCGAAGGCCGCAGCGACCTGCGCGAGGCGCGCTTGTTGTTCTTTCAGGACCGGATGCTTCACTTTATAAAGGCCTTTCATCTGCTTCACTATAAGTTCGCTGTCGAGTTTCACAACAACTTCTGTCGTATCGCGTTCTACCATTGGTACCAGTTTGGACAATGCTTCAAAAGCAAGAATAACCGCTTCGTATTCCGCGAAATTGTTTGTCTGGTGACCGAGAAATTTTGAAACGCTCGCGACCGAGTTCCCGAATTCGTCGCGAATCATCGCGCCCGCCCCAGCGGGCCCCGGGTTCCCGCGCGCCCCGCCGTCGGCATGAATGGTGAAATGCATATCGCTTACTATACATTAACTCACTCAAGAGAAATGTTTTTGAGAGCGTTTCGCTCAAACCTGCCGCACCTGAAGGTGCGGCAGGATGTCGCTGCACTTGGCATACTCTCAAAGACATTTCTCCGCTCGCTCATAGTTACACAACTCTGATATCGAGAAGCCGCAGACGAACCGGATTCCCGCGCGAGAACGTATCACGCTCAAGATGCGCAAGCACGTTCACGCGACTACTCGCCGCGAGTTTCTGTACCGTGCGTGCGAGAGAACCTTTTACAAAAAAAGTAACCGCATCAATACTCGCCCCCCGCCCATCAATCGAGCCCATCTTCAATTTCAAATGCTCCTCTCCTTTTCCGAAGCGTGAAATCTCTCGCACGAAAACCTCTCGCAATAGAAACACGGGTTTGTCATTATGCATGCCGAATGGTGCGAGCTTCTCAATCTTGGTAAGGAATGCGCTCGTCGCTTCTTCCGGAAGTACGTGAGCATCGGCGCGCATCGCGAGCTCATCAACGATGGTCGCTCCACCCAGTATTTTTTCGTGTGCTTCGACAAGCCGGTCTTCGAGAAAAAATACCTCGGTATCTTGCACGGTGAAACCGCCTGCGCCCGCATGCCCGCCGAATTCAACAAATACTTTTTCCGCGGCCCGCATGAGTTCCAATATGTGTGTCGCTCCGCCGCTCCGTACCGATCCTTTGAGACGCATATTTCCCTCTCTTCCCCACAGGAATACCGGCCGTTCATATTCCTCCGCAATGGTATTTGCGACGAGACCAAGAAGGGAAGGCCGCCATTCCGGATCCCCGAGCGCGATGATGGTTCGTACCGCTCCTCTCTCTTTCAGGCGCGTATGCACCGCGCGCGTGATGGCGCCCGCCTCGGCTTTCCGTTGCCGATTCGCTTTTTCCATTTTTTTGGAAAGCGCATCGGCCTCGCTTTCATCGGCAGTCGTGAAGAGACGGAATGCGTCGCGCGCATCGCCCATACGGCTTGCGGCATTCACGCGAGGCGCAATCATAAAACCGACATCATCTTCGGTAAGCGCACGCTGCTCCACGCGCATTCCGCGACACAGTTTTTGCAGCCCAAGTCGCGGCGATTTGCGCATAACGAGGAGTCCATAGGTAGCAAGTACGCGATTCTCATCTACAAGCGGAACCATGTCAGCGATGGTTGCGAGCCCCACCATATCAAGAAGCCATTTCTCCCATCCAACAGGTACTTTCTCGCGGAGTACCGGCGCTATCGCGAGTGTCGCGCACACGAGTTTCCATGCGACTCCCGAACCGCAGAGCCCGCGGAAAGGGTATGTCTCATCTGCGCGTGCATTTGGATTGAGGACTGCAAATGCGTCCGGCAGCATTTCGCCCGGAAGATGATGGTCGGTAACAATGACATCCATGCCGAGCCCCCTTGCCCGAGCGACGGATTCAATGTCAGTGATACCGGAGTCCACAGTCACGACGAGTTTCACTCCGCTCTCTGCAAGCTTCTCGATACCGTTCACATTCATACCGTAGCCCTCTTCGTGCCGATGCGGAATATAATTCTCAAAATTCGCGCCCACCTTTTGGAGAAAATCGTGCATCAGTACGCCGCCGGGAATACCGTCGCAATCATAGTCGCTCCAGACGGCAATTCTTTCTCCTGAAAGAATTGCCGCCCCGAGCCGCTCCGCGGCAAGCGGCATGTCGCACATGAGGAAGGGATCATGCAGATGCGAGTCGTATGAGGGATTAAGAAATTTCTCCGCGGCATCTTTCGTCAGAATGCCGCGCCGCGCGAGCAGCGCGGCAGTGAGATCGTCATAGGCGATAAGTTCCGCACGCAATGTCTCATCGAGTGGATCATGGAGCGGGAACATGTGGCACTATTGTATACTTACTCAATGGAAAGTTGTATTTTTTGCAAGATTGCCATTGGCGAGATTCCCTCGCGCAAGGTACATCATGAAGACAAAATCGTCGTTTCTTTCCTTGATATGAATCAAGATATACCGGGTCATACGCTCGTCATTCCCGTTGAGCACCACTCCTGGTTTTATGAGTTGCCTGATGACATTGCAAACAAATTATTCAGGGCGGCACGGCACGTAGCGCAAGAATTAAAAGAAAAAATGAAAGCTGATTATATCCAACTTTCGATTATCGGCACCGATATTCCGCACGTACACCTACATCTACTCCCGCGTTTTTTAAAAGACAAGCCGCCCAAAATCTAAAACGCCGGCCCTATATAGGTACCGGCGTTTACTCGCTCGCGTCATCAGCCAGCGCCTTCTTTTGTGCGCAAAGCGCCGACAATATCGATGATGAGATCCCTGACGACCATCATCACCGGTATGAGTCCGAGGACGAGCAAGAAACTAAAGCTCGTCATCCAGAATGCAGCGCCGTCCTGGATCTTTGTCGGAGCGGAAATCGCTCCGAAAACGAATCCAAAACAGATTGCGTTGAGCGTCATGAAGAATACATTTCCGCCTTCATTGAGGCGTTTGCCATTCAACATGTGCTCGATGAACTGGACAAAAATTACCACTCCAATGAAGAGCGCAATGAGAAACACTCCCAACAAAAGGATTGACCCCTTGCCCCCGGACACGCCCCGCGCGAGCGCCGCCCATGGGTTGTATGTCACAGATATCTCGTTCGCACCCCATACGGCGCTTAGCGAGATCAAAATACCTGCAGGAATCATGATCATCCTATTTCCGATGCTCATCTGCACACCTCCATTTTGATTTTCAATCAGATTTATTACTGAGCAACCTCTATGTTAAAGTATAGCACTCAAGTGCCATTCTTGTCAAGTGCGTCAATGCCGGGGAGGGTACCCGTGGCAAGGAAATCAAGCATCGCGCCGCCGCCGGTGGAGACGAAAGAAAAGCGTGGCAAGAGACCGAGTCCTTCAATTGAGGCAACCGTGTCGCCGCCGCCCACTACTGAATATGCGTTTGAAGAGGCAATGGCACGCGCAAAAGCATCGGTCGCATTGATAAATCCATTTTCGTAATTTCCCAAGGGGCCGTTCCAGAGGATGGTCTTCGCTTTCTGTGCGAGGTTCGACAGGAGCGCAACGGTGCCTGGACCATGATCAAGAATAATTTCATCAGATCGTACCTGCCCGGCTGGAGCGATACGCGCCTCTAATTGCACATTCGTAGTTCCCAATAATCTTGCGGGTATCACCAGCGAGTCCATCGGCAATACCAGTTTCGGATGAGCGAGGAGTTTCTTGATTGTGTTTTCGCTGGCGCTCGAAACAAGCGATTTTCCCACCCCCAATCCTAATGCTTTAAGAAAATCGTTTGCAAGCGCTCCGCCAACAAACACATGATCATATGTTTTTAATAATGTCGTAAGCACCGCCTCTTTGGTACTGAATTTCGCTCCACCAATGACCGCGAGCGCGGGATGTTGTGGTGCGAGTGCCCGTGACAGCTCCTTCATTTCTTCCTCAAGAAGAATTCCGGCATACGAGGGGAGAAGTTTTGGGACACCGATGATGGAGGCATGCGGCCGATGACAGGTGTCAAAAGAATCCTGCACGAAAATGTCGGCGAGAGAAGCGAGTTCTTGTGCGAAAGCGCGGTCATTCATCCGCTCGCCGTTGTCGCGCCGCAGATTCTCCAGGACAAGCACGCTGCCGGGTGCAAAGTCGCGGATCGCGGCGCGCGCTCCCTTTCCTATGGTCTCGGGGAAGAACGAAACATTTGGGAGAAGTTTTCCAAGCGCTTGAGCAACCGGTGCGAGGGTCTCGGTCCCCTGTTCACCCAAGTGGCTTATGAGCACGACCCTCGCGCTACGTTCGGTAAGGAAACGTATAGTTGGTAGCGCGCGCCGCAGGCGATAGTCGTTTACAACCTTCCCATTTATAACAGGAACATTGAGCGCCGCCCGCACCAGTATCGGAATATTCTCAAATAGTTGTATGTCGCGAACGCTTTTCATGCCCGCACCAGTTGCTTCATGAGTAGTGTAAAGGTATGAGCATCGACTGATGCGTGTCCGATGAGGAAGCCGTCGATCCGCGAGCTCGCCGCGAGCTCGCGGATGTTTTCCGGTTCAACCGAACCGCCGTAGAGGACAAGCGTGCGAGAAGCGTTTTTTCCGTGCAGGAGTTCCGCAAGCACTTTGCGGATGTATAACATCATCTCGGCAAGGTCGTTCGGCTGGATTGCAAGAGCGGCTGTCTTTCCGATTGCCCAGATGGGCTCGTAGGCAATAATGACCTTCACGCGTTCTTTTGGTGCGAGAGACCCAATCGCCTTTGTAAGTTCTTCACGTATGAAAGCAAGATAGCGGCCTTCATTATCGCGCTCATGTTCGCCGATGCACAGAATGGGTGTGAGTCCGTGAGCGAGAGAGTGGGAAAGTTTCTCGGCAATGATTACATCAGTATCGCCAGCCGCGCGTCGCTCAGAATGACCGATTATGGCGTAGGTGGCGCCCGCTGCCGCATATGCCTGCGCAGTCGCTTCGCCCGTCTTCGCGCCGCCGGTTGTGCGAGACACGTCTTGCGCCGCAAAAGCAACAGCCGATTTGTTTCTCGCCGTGAGCGCACTAAGAAGCGGCGAGGGCGGCGCGAGTACGATTTTACTCCCCGTTTTTTTCGCAAGTTTCTTGCTGAGCGCAAAGAGCTTCTTTGCTTTTTTTACATCTTCAACATACGCTTTCCAATTCGCGATAATGAGCATGACCTACAGTATACCAGCCCGTCCATTAGTTAGAGGAAGGGCTGGTATACTTCTAAGGTGATTTTTGCAAACAAAAGACGCGGATGTACCCAGCACTATTCTTATAGTGCTGGGTTCACCCTGATTGAAATGTTGGTCGCACTTTTCATCATAAGCGTGACGGTCGTTTTTGTGACTATTGTCATCGGGACGATCAAAATTACTCGTGACGCAACGCACGAAAATGTCGCGTTTCGTATCGCGGAAAGCAAGATCGATGAACTTCGCGCGGGAGGATACGCCGCACTCCCGGCGAGCGGTTCGTTTTCCAATCCAGAACTCACGAAATTGCCGCAAGGAGTGGCGAGCACCAGTGTCACCGACTGGAATGCGCAGATAAAACAAGTGGCAGCGGGCGTCTCGTGGCAGGGCGCAGACGGCTTTATGCGATTTGTTTCGCTCACGACGCTTATCACCCAGTCGGGCGGTCTCTAAATATGCCCAGAGCTTTCACTACCAAGCGAGTGAGACAAAAGAAAAATTCTGATTTTTCTTTTGCGAACGAGCGCAGGGAGCAAACCCGGCTCCGCGGGTTTACACTCGTCGAGGTACTCGTCACCGTCGCCCTTTCCACGATCCTCATGCTCGCAATTTCACAGCTCTATGTCATATATGGGCGTATCATTATATTCCAACAATCGTCAATCGCCGCCGCCTTGGATGGGAGCAATATTATGGACGCTGTTCGCACGGCAGGTCTGCAGGCAACACGGATTATTGCAACCCATACATTTTCCGGCACCAGTTATAATTCCGGAACAACGACCGCAATCTTTGAACTTCCCGCTATCGATGCTTCTGGCGCCATCATTCCTAATGGATACGATTATATCGGTATCTATGCTTCAAGCACGGACGCGTATCGCATTGTCGATGCTGCATCCGGCAGCGCTCGCGTCTCGGGGGAGAAGCGGCTGACGAACGTTCTGGGCGCACTCAGTTTTACGTATGACAATTCGAACTTTCCTTCGGTAACAAGCGTTACGGTCAATGCGACAACAAGTGTCATATTAAGAGGAGAAGTGACGCAAACACATTTCCACGAGGATATCTATTTGCGAAATTTATGAAACGGCTCTCACAACCCTTCGCGCGCGGATCCATCCTCCTCCTTGCTCTTATCATGAGCTCCATCATCATGACCGTTACAGTTGGTTTTTTCAATTATTTTGGAAGCGCCGTGCGCGCCGAACGATACGCCTTCGCTTCGGCGCAGGCGCGCGCGCTTTCAGAAGCGGGTATCGACAAAGCGGTCTACGAACTCAATCAAAACAGCAACTATTCGGGAGAAAGCGATATAGCCCTTGGCAATGGCACCTTTAGTATCTCGGTTGCAAGCATCGACAGCAACTCGAAACGCATAACCGTTACCAGTTTTGTACCGAATAGTGTGCAGCCGACTGCGACAAAAGTCGTACAAACAACAGTCAGTATAGATTCATCCGTCGTATCGTTCCATTACGGGGTCCAAATAGGAGACGGCGGCGTTACGATGAGTAGCGGTTCTCAGATTATTGGCAATATATTTTCTAACGGTAATATTTCCGGAAGCGGCACTATAACCGGCGACGCGACGGTTGCGGTTGGTATCGATTCGGTCGCCGATCAGCAATGGACCGTACAGGACCGTTCTTTTAATGTAGGAGATGTGTCCGCAGATGCGGCAGTCGCGCAAGCCGTGAAGCCGTCGGTAAACGCTTCTCTTGCGGGAATAAAACTGAATATGAAAAAGGTTGGGAACCCTGGAGATCTCGTCGTCAAATTCGTGGCCGACAACAACGGGAAGCCGTCGACGACCGTGCTTGCCAGCGGTACGGTCCCGGCTTCGCTCGTCACCTCCTCCTACGGTTTCGTCGATGTTACGCTCGATAGCACCCCTTCCCTTACGGCGAACCAGTCATACTGGATTATCGCGATCGCCCCCGTAAATGTGAGCAACTATTTCATCTGGGGATTGGATATCAATGAGGGGTACTCGCGCGGCGCCGCCAAACGCAGCAGCAACTGGAGTGCGCAGCCAGCATCATGGAGCAATATCACCGGAGATCTGAATTTCAAAATGTACATAAGCGGTATTTCAACCTCGCTCACCGGAGTGACGGTAAATGGAAATGCGTGGGCGTCTTCGCTTTCAGGATGTACCGTCGGCGGTAATGCGTCCTACCAGACCACTTCAAGTTGCACTGTTTCGGGTACGAGCACTTCCGGAGTAATTCCCGCCACGCCGGCGCCACTCCCCATTTCTGACGCGCAGATCGCGGAATGGGAGACGATTGCCGCAGCGGGAGGTACGATAGCGGGGCCGTATTCGATTTCCGGTACCCAGACATTAGGACCGAAAAAAATCGATGGGGATCTCACTGTGACAAATGGAAACACCCTCATACTCTCGGGCCCCGTGTGGGTGAATGGGGATGTGGAGTTTTCAAATAACGCCACACTTCTCGTCTCGCCGAGTACCGGTACGGGCGGCGCGATAATTATTGCGGATGCGACGGGAAATACGGCAGTCAAAGGGGTCGTGAATATCTCGAACAACGTCACCATCAACGGGAACGGAAGCACAAACAGTTTCCCAATGATCATAAGTACGAATACCGGATCGAATGCGATTGAATTATCCAATAATGCGTCCGGTGTCATCCTGTATGCGCCGTACGGCGGCGTAGAGGTCAGTAATGGCGCCAGTGCAAATCAAATAACGGCAAAACACCTGGAACTGGAAAATAATTCAAGCGTGACGTATGTGAACGGACTGCAGAACGCCAGCTTCTCAAACGGTCCGGGCGGCTCGTGGACAGTAGTACCGGGCACCTACGCGATCACGAGATAATCGACACTCGCCTCGCTCGCTGAAGAGCTCGAAGCTAAATTGCCGATGAGAGCGAATAAATCGGCGCAATCATCGAGACCGCGAAGACACCGACGACCGTGCCGATGAGGAGCATAAGGACCGGTTCAATGATGGTCGAGAGATCTTTTGTCTTTGCCGCAACATCCGCTTCGTAAAACTCGGCGACTTGTTTCAACATCTCGGCGACTTTGCCGGTCTCTTCCCCCACCGCGACCATCTCACTCATTAAAATTGGATAGAGTTTCGTATGTTCAGCAAAGGATGTGGAAAGGAGTTCCCCTTTCTTTACATGCATCTCGGCTTCTTCCACGACCCGTGCGAATGCATCCGCACGCACAACTTCTTTAGTTATAGAAAGTGCATCGAGCACCGGTACGCCAGTGGAAAGAAGCGATGAGAGAGTGCGGGATGCGCGCGCCGTATAGGTCTCGCGCACAAGTTCGCCGATAACCGGCAGATGAAGCGCTATCGCAAGCACTACCCTGCCTCCGAACCTTGAACGAATGAAAAGAACGCCGCCCACAAAGAACACGACAAGTCCCATAAGGACCAGAACGGCATGTGTCACCATAAAGTTCGATAGGGCGACGATGGCGCGAGTCGCAAGCGGTATTTGTACCCCGAGTTGGATAAAGGTACTGGTCAATGTCGGTACCACGTAAATAAGCATCAATATACCGACAATGACGACGGCGACAATAATGATTGCCGGATAGATCATCGCGCCTCTGATTTTACGCACCAATTCTTCCGCCCGCTCCATCTGAAGGGCGACGACAGTGAGCGCATCGGCAAGAGCGCCCGACTCCTCACCCGCTCTTACCATCGCGACAAATAACCCGGAGAATATCTTTGGATACTCAATTAACGCAGTATGGAACGACGATCCTTTTTTAATCGAGTCGGAAACCCCTAGCATAATCGCCTTCAAGCGCTTGTTGCTTGATTGCCGCTCGATGACCGAGAGTGCGCGTGAGAGCGAGAGACCGGCGGCAAGCATCGCAGAGAGATTCTTCGCCGTCCGAATAATCTCCGAGCGCTTCACGCCGGTGCCGATGCTGTACGAGAGCCACGCAGGAAGTTTAAGGATTGTATCGCTTTCTTTAATTTCGACAACAACACTTCCCTCTTTCTGTATCTGGTCGTACACCGCGAAGCGCGAGGGCGCTTCGACAGTCCGTGTTTGATCAGGCACTCCCTCCTTCCGTACAGTGATGCGGAATTTCATACGCATAATCGTAGCATGCAAACAAACACAGAATCCATGTTACTATAAATCTATGGCTACATTTACCTCACACAATAAGCACAGCCCTCTGGCTTTTGAAGAAGCCCGAGAGAGTGTCGTCCGCCTTTCTACACTTAAGCCGTTTCTTACGTCCGCCGATGAAGAAACACTCTCAATTCTTATGGATAAAAAGCTTGTTGGTGATTTGCGGAAAAGCATCTCTGACGGCGGTATAGGGAAAGTGTCTTCTTTGCGCGGCATTCTATCGCGCTAGAAACACTTTTCTCATGTATCGGCGGCTCGTTTCCAATTCAGCAAAACGCTCAATTAAAAAATTGCCACTCGCCGTCCGAAAAGCATTGTTTGAGGAGACCCAAGTTCTTGAACAAAATCCACATATCGGAGAAAAACTTTCCGGATCCCTCTCTTCTCTACACTCGTTTCATTTTTCAGTTAATGGCATCACCTATCGCTCCGTCTACACGGTTGATGAAGAAAGACAAGAAATAACTTTCCATCTCGCCGGAGTTCGCGAAAACTTTTACGAGAAAGTGAAGCGGATGTTCCGCTAATAAAAAACCGCACAATCCCCTCTCGGAAACTGCACGGCTGTTCGCGAAAATCTCCAGAGGGCTACGGATCAAAAGTTTTAAATGCAAATCAAGAAGCGGCGTTAGAGGAGAGAGATTTCCGCTTCTTTTCGCTTGCGCGGTCCGAAGCTCGCGCCGCTTCTGTTTTTGCTTTTGCAACTATGACCCATAGCCTTATAGAGACTTTCTATGAATATTGACCTTGTACACACCTTCAGGCAATGCAAAACACCTTGTAAATCTTCCACGCCTTGGTAGATTTACAATGATAAAGTCAGCAGATCCACACATTTGATACATTTTATGGTTTTACATACCATAAAACTATGCAATTTACACACAAACAGTTTCCTTTTATTTCTGGCGAACGCATACGGGCGCCGAGATAGATATCGTTCGCGAGTCCGGCGGCGCTATCGCTGCGATCGAATGCAAGTGGTCCAAGAGCGGTAAAGAGCCGGCCCTCTGGCGGCGGACCTACCCGGAGAGCACTTTCGCGACCATCAATCGCGACAATTATCTCCCCACACTTCTTGATCAGTGATTCTTTGTTCCTTCAGGAACCGTTCAATCGACATGTGGAAATAGCGATGGTTATTCGGTGACGGCGCGCATCACTTCCTCAATGCTGGTGATGCCGCGCGCGGCTTTGTAGAGACCGTCTTCAAACATAGTGAGCATACCTTCCTTTTTTGCCTGCGCTTCTATAGCATCGCTTGTGCTCGAGCGAAGCATGATTTCTCTGATGGCGGGCGAGATAGCGAGAACTTCATGAATACCAATGCGACTTTTGTAGCCATCTTCGCATTCGGCAGAGGGCAGTGGCCGATAGAATGGGATAGTGTCGATCGAGGAGTCCTTCTTCAGCAGTTTCTCGTCCCGAAGCGCCTTAAATGCGATGTCGAATTCCCCATCGCGCGCAATTTTTGCGCGCGTGGCTTTGTCTAGAGTGTACTCTTCTTTGCTCCCGCAAAGTTTTCGTACGAGCCGCTGTCCGATAATGACACGGATGGTCGAGACAAGAAGGAATGGTTCAACGCCCATATCAATAAGGCGCGGAATAGCGCCCGCGGCGCTGTTGGTGTGAATGGTTGAAAGTACCAGATGGCCGGTCAACGCAGCATTAATGGCGAGCGAGGCCGTTTCGCTGTCGCGGATTTCCCCGACCATGATAATGTCCGGGTCCTGGCGCACAAGCGATCTCAGACCGTTGGCAAAAGTGAATCCTATTTGAGGATTCACTTGCGTTTGATTAACGCGCTTCATTTGATATTCAATAGGGTCCTCAACTGTTGAAATGTTTACATCCGGCCGGTTTAAGATATCGAGCATGGTGTAGAGGGTCGTCGTTTTACCAGAGCCGGTCGGTCCCGATATGAGAATGATGCCAGTTGTCTGCTTGAGAGCATGGTGGATGCGCTCCATATTTTCGCCATGGAGACCGAGTGCCTCCATAGTGAAACCCTCGCCGGTTTCTCGCAGGAGGCGCATGACCGTCTTTTCGCCGAAAAAGGTTGGGAGGATCGACACGCGGAAGGACACCTTGTCGGCCTCGGTTTCCATCTTGAAACGGCCGTCCTGCGGAAGGCGTTTTTCGTCGAGTTTCAGATTGGAGAGTACTTTGATACGTGCGACGATGCCTGCCGCTGCCGCCCTCGGCAAGGTCATTGCGTCGTGGAGGATACCGTCAATGCGGTAACGGACCAGCACTTCGGTCTCCAAGGGTTCGATATGGATGTCCGAAGCGCCTTGCACGATGGCGTGTCGCAACAGTGTGTCGACGATGCGCACGATCGGCAAGTCCTCGGCCATTTTCTTCAGTTCACTGTCGGAAAGATCTCGGTTGTTCTCAGCGATGGCGCTGATTTTCCCCGCCTCGGTTGAAATAATGTCCCCGAACTCGTCCTTGAGCGACTTCTGATACTGCAGGAGTGCGGACTTGATACTCTCAGTGTCGGTCAATCGCGACAATATATTGAGCCCCGTCTTTTTGCGCACCGAATCGATTGATGCAAGGTCTTCGACATCGAGCATTCCCACTTCAAGCGAATCGCCCTCTTTCCGAAATGCAATAATATTGTGCGTGCGTGCGATCGGTTCCGGAATGAGCGCGAGCACGTCGGGAGGGATGCGGCGCTCTTTCAAGTTCACGAAGGGGATGCCAAGCACATAGGCCTGAATGCGTCGCAGAGCATCCTCGGTCAGAAAGCCGCGCGAGACGAGGATATCGCCAAGTGGCTGCCCGCGTTTTGTCGCTTCGAGGGCGGCAGCATCAATTTCCTTCTTGGCGACGATACCCGAATCGGTAATGAACTCTTTCATCTCGCTTTCCAACACGTGCATATGCGATGAAGTATAGCGCGCTTCGCCCCTACAGGGTACGCAGTAGCACCTATTAACACTGTCATACCTACACTCATTGACAATGAGTGAGTGGAGAATAAACTATAGAAGTTAATACAATTGCCAGAAATTATTCATTATTTACAGTCGCACATAATGTATGGGAAATAATCTTATAGTAAAAATCGTCGTCGGAGCAGCATCCTTCGGAGTGGTCATGCCAGTATTTGCACATGGCGAAGAAACCACACCCGTTCCTCCGCCTATCAAACCGACCATTTTCCAAGAAGTAAAAGATATTCAACAGGATGTTCGGGATACTCGTCAAGAAATGAAAAAGGAGATAAAAGACGTGCGACAGGATACGCGCAAGGAAATAAAAAATGTCCGCCAGGAAGCAAAGCAGGAATTCAAGGATGTGCGGCAAGGCGCCCGTGAAGAATTTAAGAACACCAAGCAGGAAATGAAGACCGACGTAAAGGAACTTCGCGATACTGCGCGTGGAGAAATGGAAAATATCAGAAAAACAGGCGATACGGCAGAAATTCAAGCAAAACGAGAAGAATTGAAAGCGGCTATGGAGCAAAAAAGAGAAGAGTTCAAGCAGAAATTGGATGACTCAAGGAGGGATGCAAAGGCGCGTATGGATGTGAAAAAGCTAGAACTGAAAAATCGCCTTGTAAAAATAAAGGACGAAAAGAAAAAGGCAGTCGTTGAGAAAATTGACGGCCGACTTGACGAGCTGAACGCGAAGCGCCTCGAGCATTTTTCCGAAGTTCTCGTGAAAATCGGCGCGGTTATGGAAAAAATAAATATTCGGGTTGAAAAAGCGGCGGCTAGAGGGCTTGATGTTAGCGCGGTGCGAACGGCCTTGACTCTAGCCGATACGGCAATAGCAGCCAGCAAAACGGCCATTGTAAGCCAGACCGCAAAAACATACATTATCACGGTTACGGATGAAGCAACGCTTCGCCAGAACGTCGAGACAGCGCGGCAGGCCCTCCGGACAGATCTGAAGGCGGTTGAACAGACCGTAAAAGATGCGCGTGAGGCCGTACGAAAGGCAGCAACAACTCTTGCGGGCATTCGGGGCATTAATGACGCTGATACGCAATCAGCCACCGCACCAGTTACTGCAGAAACAGGAACGACGGAAACCCAATCCCAATCCCAAACCGGCACAACCGAAACCGTTACACAATAAAAGGTACTATCACTAACAACTCTCGTATATGAACAACAATGTTATCGTCCTCGCGGTCGTTATCGTTCTTATCGCTCTTGGCGTGTGGGCTTGGAATTCATCCTCGTATCAACCAAGCACGACGGAGACATATCCTGCAACGTCTCCGACAACGGAAGATACTACGACCGCCATTACCGATGATTTGTCAGGCATCCAGGTAGAAACGAGCGATGCGGACCTCAACGCGTTGGACACGGATCTTCAAAATCTCTAATCCCCGAACAGTAAAAAAGAAACCGGGCGCGCCGTTGGCGCGCCCGTTCTCTTCATAATTTCAGTTCATGTATAGAAAAGTGTAACGCGCCGAAAGCATGACCTCGGCGCGTTATGCGAAATTGCAGGGTGTGGGATATCATCCGGCGTCGTACATACGAACGTATCCGCCGCACTTTGTGCAATGTACGTCGCCATCATGCCACGTCGAGTCGTAGTTCCGCACTTCCTGCTCGGCCGGAGGAGCTCCGCAACCCGGACAATTTGGTGAAGAAACTGCAAGTGCATGAAGGACTTCCACGTGAACAAACAACAGTGATTTTTTACTCCTTCTCATAGCGAATCCCTCCTTTTTTCTCCTCGCACCCTACTCCTCAACTTCGATTGACGCAACTTTCTCTTTTTGCTATCATGCGCCTACTTGAATGCCCCATAGGGGCTTTCTTATTAAAAAAGTGCGACATACATATTCCATATGATTGATTTAAAAACCATCAATGCAGTGCTCGGAGAGTTTGAAGATCGCGGTATTACCCGCGAAACGATGATTGATGCCATCGAGGTCGCCATGGCGACCGCCTACAAGCGCGAATACGGCAAGCGCGGCCAGGTCGTACGCGCGAAACTCGACCTCTCGACCGGCACTATTTCTTTTGAACAGGTGAAGACCGTGGTGGACGATACCACCGTGCGCTTCCCTACCCCCGATGAAGAAGCAGTGAAGGAACATGCGCACCCCCACGGATTTCATGCCGAGGAAGAGCATCTTGCGGACGGCGAATTGCCACGTTTCGATCCAGAAAAACATATTCTTCTTGACGACGCAAAACGCATGAGACGCGGGGTTGGAGTGAGCGAAGAGATAATCTTCCCGCTCGAACCGCAGGACGACTTCGGCCGCATTGCGGCGCAGACCGCCAAGCAGGTGGTCATCCAGAAAGTGCGCGAGGCCGAAAAACTCTCCATGATGGAGGAGTTTGGCGAGAAGAAGGGTCAAATAGTCGGTGGCATTGTGCAGCGCATGGAGCGCGGTGCGATCTTCGTTGATCTTGGCCGCACGACCGGCATCATTCCCTACGAGGAACAGATTCCGGGCGAGCGGTATCGTATGGGCGAGCGCATCCGCGCCTATCTGTACGCAGTGGATGAGGGATTCCGCGGCGTATATCTTCGGCTTTCTCGAGCACATCCCCAGTTTGTGGTGAAGCTTTTTGAAATGGAGGCGCCGGAACTCGCAGCCGGCTCTATTGAGGTCAAAGCGCTTGCGCGCGAGCCGGGCAGTCGCACCAAAATTGCCCTCGCCTCGCTTGATGCGCATGTCGACCCTGTCGGCTCCCTTGTCGGCCAGCGCGGCGTGCGCGTCTCGACGGTCATGAGCGAGCTCGGCGGTGAGCGTATCGACATTATCGAATGGAACGCTGACGCGAAGGAATTCGTGAAGGAGGCACTCTCCCCAGCTACTCCAATTGACGTGGTATTGAATGAAGATGATCATCGCGCGACTGTAACGGTCTCCGAGGATGAACAGTCGCTCGCTATCGGCCGCGGCGGACAGAATGTCCGCCTCGCGGCGAAACTTACCGGCTGGAACATAGATATTGTCTCCGCGGGAGGTAACGAGGTGGCGGAATCCAACGGAGAATCAGTCGCCATTACGGCCAATGAAGAGGATCCAGCCGAAGCGGCGGGGCTCATGCCGACCGAGAGTGTTGAGATCGTTACCGACGAAGCCCCTCAGATCACTCGACTCCCCGCCGAGGAAGAATTAACCGCACTTCCGGCTTCTGATGAGACCGCGGCCGATGCGGAAGAGGATCGCGACAAAGCGAAAGACGAATAACGAGGCGCTAGGCACTAGCAGGTATTTAACTAAATCCTAGCGCCTAGCGCCTACTCCTGCTATCTTTTATCTATGAACTTATTACACGATATTGATTCGGGCACGAAGGAAGAAATGAACGTCATTATCGAGATCCCGAAGGGCTCCCACAATAAATACGAGATAGATAAGAAGACGGGAGTCATCAAACTTGACCGCGTTCTCCATAGCGCGCAGGACTACCCATTTGACTACGGGTTCGTGCCGCAAACACTCTGGGATGATGGCGATGCGCTCGACGTCGTCCTGCTCACCACACATTCGCTTGCGCCCGGCATTCTTGTCCCCGCAAGGATGATCGGTATTCTGCACATGACCGACGGCGGCGAAGCGGATGAGAAAATTATCGCGGTTGCCTCGGGCGATCCGCGCTACGCTTCCGTGAAGGATATAGGGGATGCTAATCAGCATGTGTTGAAGGAGATAGCGCATTTCTTCGCGACCTATAAACAAATTCAGAAGAAAGAGGTCGTTGTCGGTGAGTTCGAGGGTCGTCTTGCGGCCGAGACCGCATATGAACGCGCACGAAAGATGTATGATGGTTCAAAATAGTATGAACAACGAGCCGCTACTTCCTTCTGGCGACACAACTCTACAGACCAACATGCCTGCAACGCCTAGTACCGTACCGTTCGGGACACCCTCTCCAAAGGCGCAATCCTGGGGTGCCCTCATCTCCATCATCATCATCGTGCTCATGATCATCATCGGCGCGTTCTATTCCTGGGGCAAAAGGATCGCCGAGGTGAATGTTCCCATAGAGCCCTCGATCGTACAGTAAAACATAAAATCTATTTATACTTATGAAAATGAACACTCAACCACGCGCTTCAATGCTTATCCCAATGGTTATCGAGAAAAGTCAGTTTGGCGAGCGCGCCTATGACATTTACTCGCGTCTTCTCAAGGAGCGTATCGTTTTTCTCGGCGGGCCTATTGATGACGACGTCGCGAATCTCGTCATCGCTCAGCTACTCTTCCTCGAAGCAGAAGATCCGAAGAAGGACATTTCGCTCTATATCAATTCCCCGGGTGGTTCGGTCACAGCAACGCTTGCGATGGTTGACACGATGAACCATGTGAAGCCCGCTGTCTCGACCGTCTGTGTCGGCATGGCGGCTTCCGGCGCGGCTATTCTCCTCTCCGCAGGAGAAAAAGGCAAGCGTTTTGCGCTCCCAAATGCCGAAGTGATGATCCATCAGCCGCATGGCGGCGCCGAAGGTCAGGCGACCGATATCGAGATCACCGCAAAGCAGATCTTGAAGCTTCGAGCCGTACTGAACAAAATCCTTTCGAAAAACACCAGCCAGCCGCTCGCGAAGATAGAAAAAGACGTCGAACGTGACTTCTTCATGACTGCTGATGAAGCGAAGAAATACGGTCTTGTTGATAAGGTGTATTCATAGAATAGTTATTCTATGAAAGAATTTCTTCAGACAGGATGGTTCAAGGTTGTTTTTGTTGTTGCAGTTCTACTATTGATGTGGGTTCTTACAACTAAAATTGCTGCTCATTTGGTTATTATAGTGAGTATTTATGTACTCGCCAGACTGCTAATAAAGATTGGCTCAACCACCGACGATATAGTTAGTAGGGCTAGTTGGGCAACAGGACTTTCTTTTATCATTGCTGTATTTGTTATACGTTTTCTAGAGGATGTGACAAATGTTGTCTTAAGCAGCGCAGAATCCTTTGATCTAGTCGTTCTAATAGTGCTTATTACACCAGCGTTTCTAATTATAAACGTATTGTTTAGAGGTCTCATCGGCTTTATCCAAAGATTTGTTCAACTTCCTATTTCGATAAGTAACTTAGCATTCCAACCTCAACAAAATGTCACTAAAGAAATGGAAGCTTTTCTTATGAGTTTTTTGCTAGGGTTATTCCTATCCCTCATGATTGGAATATCAGCATAGAAAACATACTAAAATAGTCAGGCGATGGTGATGTAATTGCAGACACGAGACATACGAGACAGCGCCTTGACAGCACTATACCAAAGTATATACCTTGGTAATGACTGCGAATACCAAGACATTGCTTATGGTAAAGATTGATAAAAAGCTTAAGGAACGTGCCGCACTGGTCGCCAAGAGGCTAGGTATGCCCCTCGGTACCATGATTGTCGCGCTTATTAAACAGCTCGTTGAGCAGTGTTATATTCTGCTTCGTTTGGACAAAAAAGCCTTCCCGATCGAAGAGTATGATCGCAAGTTGCGAGAACGGCATAGCGCACGTTAATTGACCCGCTATATGACAGATGATACACTTTTGGAACAGTATGATTACCAAAATAAAAAAACGAATAAATATCAGCGTCTCAAAGGAGGTTGACGTGGCGGTATCGTTACTTGCAAGACGTGATCGCGTTCCGCATGCGACAAAAGTCGCCCATCTTCTCTCGCTCGCTCTTGAGATTGAAGAGGATCAAGCGCTTGATGCTCTTGCGGCGAGGCGGGATACGCCGCGAGCAAAATTTGTATCGCACGCGCTGGCATGGCGATAGGATTTACGATTCTGTATCAATCGACAATAACGCAAGAGGATATTCCGCGCATTGCAGAAACTTGGCGAGAGAAGGTTGCGTCAGCTATTGCCGACAAACTCACCACATATCCAGATGTGTACGGCAAGCCACTGCGCAGATCGCTTCGCGGGTATCGTAAATTGCGAGTTGGCGATTATCGAGTAATCTTTCGTATTGATGCGGCAGTAGTAAAGATATTTGCAATTGCGCACCGATCCGTAGTGTATAAAATCATGGAACATCGTTCCAGAAGTGTATAAATAGCCGAGTAGTGTTAGAGTCCACTCATACTGCTCCACTGAACAACTGACTTGACTGCTCTACCGCACCCCCTCTCTAGAATCTTATCCTGTTCATGAGCATAGAACAGGCCTAACAAAACGAGCGTATGTCACTCAAAATCATATTAATAATGCTTGCGCTTTCCGGCGTCGGCGGCATCGTGCTCGGCTACGTGCTACGCGTTCTTATTGGTCTCGCGCAGCGCGGTTCGGTAGAGCTCGATATCAAACATAAACTGCTCACTGCCAAGGAACAGGCGGCGAAAATTATTGCCGATGCCGAGTTTCGCGGAGAGGTTATCGAGACGGAGCGTCTTGCACCTATCGAAGAACGCGAAGGAAAACTGGTTTCAAGAGAGGAGCGCCTCGCTTCACGAGAAGAGTTTCTTGATTCCCGCCAGCGTGATCTTGATGAAAAAGAGGCAAAGGTGCGAATCCGCGAACAGGAGGCGCAACGCGCAGAAGGTATCGCGGAGAATCTTTCCAAAGAACGTTCAAAGGAACTCGCAAAAGTCGCGCATCTCTCGGAAGCATCGGCGCGCGAGGAACTATTTTCTGAAATTGAACGCACTCATGAGGACGCGATACTCCTGCGGTTGCAGAAGCTTGCTGCAAACGGGCGCGAGCGTCTTGAGGACAAAGCACGTTCTATTCTCACCAGCGCCATCCACCGTCTCGGGAACGCTGTAAATGCCGAGACGATGTCGCTCTCGGTCATGATCCCATCGGAGGATATAAAGGGAAAGATTATCGGGAAGGAAGGCCGTAATATCAAGGCCTTTGAACGCGCAACAGGCGTTGATGTCATCATCGATGATGCGCCGGACCGAATAACCCTTTCCTCTTTTGATCCGCTGCGCCGCGCTATTGCGAAGGTTGCGCTTGAAAAACTTATTGCCGATGGCCGCATCCAGCCGGCAAAGATAGATGAAACCGTTGAGAAAACGCGTGCAGAAGTTGCCGATATTGTGAAGCAGAAAGGTGAAGCCGCGGCGTATGATGTTGGCGTTATCGGGCTTGACCCAAAGCTGACGGCACTTCTTGGGCGTTTGCACTTCCGCACGAGTTACGGGCAGAACGTACTCACTCATTCTATCGAGATGGCGCATATCGCCGGCATGCTTGCTGCGGAGCTCGGCGCTGATGTCGCTGTGGCACGTATGGGCGCGCTTCTGCATGATATCGGAAAAGCGGTTGATCATGAGGTGCAGGGTACCCATGTCGAGATCGGGCACCGGATTCTCGAGAAATTCGGTGTTGATAAACGCGTCATTCTCGCGATGCAGTCGCATCACGAAGAATATCCGTACGAAACACCCGAAGCGATCATCGTGCAAGTGGCGGATGCTATTTCAGGCGGCCGACCGGGCGCTCGTCGCGACACGGTCGACCGGTATCTCGAACGCCTCGGCGATCTTGAACGCCTCGCAGGCACCTTTGAGGGTGTCGAGAAGGTATATGCCATAGCAGCCGGTCGTGAAATTCGCGTTTTTGTGAATCCCGGTAAAATCTCAGATGTCGCGATGCATAAGCTCGCGCGCGATATAGCGAAACGCATACAAGATGAATTGAGATACCCGGGCGAAATCAAAGTAAATATCATCCGCGAGAATCGTGTCGTTGAGTTCGCGCGATAAGCCAAGATTGCTCCCACAGCTCGTATCGATTACGTCATGCAGCCCCAGTTCAATTTTCTCATCAAGGGATTCTTGTGTTTATCATTGATTTCGCACTATCCACGCAATCTTGGCAACCCCCATTGCGTAATATGGCGCATTTCCTATACTTCTTCTCATACCCACTCCGAGATAGGTCGTGGGATTAGCAATTAGCAGATATTCATGAATAAAGCAGACATTGTTGATAAGGTACACGGCGTTCTCGGTTCAACGAAGGCCGACGCCGAACGTGTCGTCGAGACGGTTATCGACTCAATCGTTTCCGGTCTCAAATCAGGGGACGAGGTGTCCATCGCCGGTCTCGGAATCTTTGCGACGAAAGCACGTCCTGCCCGCCAAGGCCGCAATCCCCGCACTGGCGAGACGATTCGCATCGCCGCAAGCCGCACAGCGAAGTTCCGCGCCGCAAAGGCGTTGAAAGACGCAGTGAAGTAACTAACTCAAAAAACAACGTGGCGCCCTCCGGGCGCCACGTTGTTTTTTTGCAAACCAGAAACAATTTTGTGCGGGCGGCGGGAGTCGAACCCGCGCTGACTGCTTGGAAGGCAGCCGTCATAGCCGTTAGACCACGCCCGCGCTTGCCCTTCGTAGCTCAAAGAGCGTAGTAGGGTTAGTGCGAGAATACCAGGAAACGAGTGTCCGTGCGAAGTATTTTGCACACTGTCTTTCAAAACGATTGTGCGCTAGCGTATGGGGATGAACCACCTTGCGCCCTATCTCGGCATCGTAACTGCCCTTTTTATTGGTATTTTTATCGCCGCTTTTTATAGCACTCACACCACTTCGCCCGTTTCAACAACCACAGTTCCTACATCCTCTCCAACGCTTTCTGTAGCACCACATCCCCCTCCGCTCCCGCCTCCATCGCAAGAGAATATCGCGACAAGTACCACATCATCCACGATTCCCGTTCAAAAGAAAAAAGTTATTGCGCCTTCGGATCCAATCGTATCTACATCATCTGCTTCACAACCGGTCTCTATTTCAACAACGCTCACCCAATCTGAAAGTGCAGCACTCGATGCTGCCGCATCGGCGCTGCGTAGCGCACTCGTGAATATCATCTGCAATGTTTCTGCCGGAGGCGGCTTGCGCTCCATTAGCGGCAGCGGCGTTTTCATCGATCCTAAAGGCATCATCCTCACCAACGCGCATATTGCACAACATTTTCTCCTAGCCGACCGTAACGTTTCCTGCGTCATTCGCTCGGGAAGTCCTGCTACGGAGAGGTATGCTGCCGCACTTATATATATTTCACCTGATTGGCTTAAAGTGAATGCGGGAACACTTACCGAGGCGCTGCCAAGCGGGACCGGCGAATACGACTTCGCGCTCCTCGCGGTCTCTAAAAGCGCTACGACCGCGGTACTTCCCGCCGTATTCCCTTTCGTACCGCTCGCCACCATACCGTCCTCTTCCAAAACACCAGTCGTCATTGCTTCCTACGGCGCGCAATTTCTCGAATCGAATCAGGTGCGGTTCTCTCTCTTCCCAACGATCGTTTTCGGTTCCGTGAAAGATGTATTTACTTTTGCTGTGAATAGTATCGATGTATTGGCGCTGGGCGGATCGGCTGCCGCGCAGGAGGGCTCTTCAGGCGGGGGCGTGGTCGATGCGGCCGGCGCTCTCATCGGCACTATCACTACCAGTACGGTTAAGGGCGCGACCAATACGCGTTCTTTAAACGCCATTACGGCATCTTATATTCGTGCCGAGTATGCAAGTGAGACAGGGGACGCTCTCGATCTTCTTCTTTCTAAACCGACCACCACTTCCATCAATGATTTCGCGCCGCAGATACCGGCTCTTGAATCAATCCTCACCGCTCATTTGCCTTAACTATCGGGCCGCCGAGAATTGGACTCGGTCTACCTGCTCCCAAAGCAGGCGTACTACCGGCATACTCCGGCCCGTTGCTCCGCACTGTAACACCCTATACGATTTGTGGTAGGTAGGTGATGCGCGCTGCACCGTCCCGACGTCGCAGCCAGACGAGACAACCGTCTATCTGCCACTCCCCTTCCCAATTTTTCTCAGAGACATACCACTCTCCCGTCCGCGCGACCTTCCGAATTTTTGCCGCATGAAGATTAAGAGATGGGTCATACGCATCTTCCCCTTTACATTCCGCCAGAGGGAATTCGTCGGCAAGTACCGTCTTCACTTCAACAAAGTGCAGCGTACTTTCTTTCTCTGCGATTATGTCGAGCTCACCGGTCTTGCGCGCAAAATTTCGATCTCTGATAAAGAAACCGTGCCGTCGTAAGTACTCGGCAGCTACATTCTCGCCAAAGGTACCCACTTCCTTACGAGTTTTAGAAGATAGATCCACGGCCTTTAGAAATATGGCTCATTCGTTGAGTATACTCTAGGACCACTCTTAGAAATAGTTATTAGACGCATGTCCTTTATCCCCAGTATCCCCAATGTTATCCACTTACGACACGGAACCAAAAGACACACAAAAATGGCTCAATCGAGCCATTTTTGCGTTTAAGAAACTTTAAGTCAAATCTATCTTTCGGTGCGGGGGAGAACCGTGATTACACTTTCGGCCACGGATAATTTTCTCGCCGCCGCTCGAAAATTTCCTCGGCCCCGCCTCGCGGTTTTGCCTGTTGGCAAAACATCGCTCCGGCATTCGATTCTCCCTACTCGTCCCATCCTCGCTATGCTCGTCTGGTGCGAGTAGGGAGAATCGAACTCCCATCATCTGATTGGCAACCAGATGTTCTACCATTGAACCATACCCGCGCTAGGCGACATGATACCATGTCGCCAGTTTTTATTTCCAGTGCAGTATTCTTGAATTAGTCCGAACGCATTTCGCCGCCTGCGGCGGTAAAGAAGTCCCCCCGCGAAAATTCGGAAAGGCGGCGGGCCGCGCCGCTGATTCAGCAGAATCACCTACTGGGTGACAATTTCAAGTTTTTCTTTGGCGGCATTCAATTATGAATTTACAAAATAAATACAACTACGCCTTAGGAGTTTCAATATTTCCTCCCTCAATCGGGTTTACTTCCGGCTTTATTTCACCTGGCGGAATTTCACCCTCCGGAACTTCTAACTTTTCCTCTGGCTTAGGTTCTTCGGGCTTCTCCTCTTCCAGCTTCTGTTTTTCTTCTTCCAATTTTTTGTCCACGCGCTCGGTTGCTTCTTTGGTTAAGTCCTCATCAAATTTTTTCAAAAGGTCTGGTAATGCTTCAAGAATTTTTGGCAGTAGTTTAATTCCTTCTTTGAAAGCTTTCGCCAAAGATTGCGCCATTTCCGGATTGAGAGAACCCATTGACTTGCTTTCAACATTTCGTCCCTCAGGAGTTTTCCCGCTCTTAAAAATGCTTTCAAAGTCACGGGGATTAAGTCCCTCAAATTCCTTGAACACTTCGTCAAGTTTTTCTTGTAGAATTTTTTCTTTTTCTTCGCGGATAAGCCGTTCTTTTTCCTGTTGGCTGATAAGTTCCTCTTTTTGTTTTTCTAATCCTTCTTGTTCGGCTTTGAGTTTTTCCAATTTATCTTTTTCTGAAAACACACTTGGCGGGTCTTCTTCTGTTGGCGGAAGTCCAAGTTTTTCTCTCGCGGCGTTTAGGGCAGATTTTGTTCCTTCAACAGATTCTGATAAACGAGTTATTTCTTCTTGCTTGGCCTTGGCTTCGCCCTCTAAATTTTTAAGCTGTTCTTCCGGCGATAATTCAGGTTCTTCTGCTACTTGTTCTTGCCCTTCTTCTGCTTTTAATTTTTCCAATTCTTCCGGTGTAAGTTCGCCCTCCAGTTTTTTCCCAGCATTAACATCAGCACCAACCTCGTTGGGATTTAGTTCTGCATTATTCGTATTTGGAGCACCTTCAAATTTTGGCATAGTTTTTGTTGAATGTATTAAAAAATTTTCTTCCCCCAAAATTAAAATATGGTTCGAGCCGATGTTTTTCTCCGGGTTCTTTTGCGGTTTTGAGCGGTATTGTTCGCACTTCCATTTTAGCATAATTCCTTTCTGGTGCGCCCGCCAGGACCGCGATTACGCTTATCGAAACTTACAGTTTCAGTACACCTTGCGGATTTTCTGTTCGCTTCGCTTCATAAAATGCTCGCAAGGTCTTCGATTCCTGTTCGCACGCCTCCCAGGCGTGCTTCGGGGCACATTCTCGCTTTGCTCGTATGTGCGCCCGCCAGGAATCGAACCCGGAACCTCTTCGTCCGAAGCGAAGCGCTCTATCCGTTGAGCTACGGGCGCGTAGCGAGGATGAGAGAATGTGAGTACTCCAACATTCTCTCGCCCCGAGCGCACAACCCCATACTACGACACTGTGCTACGATTCGGAAATGCACTATCGTATTCCGAATGAAGTTGCAAAGGTGGGTGATGGCCTGCGCGGCGCTGGATTTGAGTCATATCTTGTCGGCGGATGCGTTCGCGACCTTGTTATCGGGCGAGAACCCAAGGATTGGGACATTACCACTAATGCAACACCGGAGCAGATTCAGGCCGTATTTCCCGACTCTTTTTACGAAAATGATTACGGCACAGTCGGAGTGAAGACGGGCTCAGATGATTCTCGCCTTTCCATCATTGAGGTAACTCCCTATCGCACCGAATCCGCCTATTCCGATAAGCGCCGGCCGGACAAAGTAGAATTCGGCACTTCCCTTCCAGAAGACCTCGCGCGCCGCGACTTCACCATAAATGCCATTGCACTAGACGATTCTAAAGGACACATAATTGATCCCTACGAAGGTCAAAAGGACATAAAGGACAAAATGGTACGAGCAGTCGGTAACGCCTCCGAGCGACTCAATGAAGACGCTCTACGCATGCTGCGTGCGGTCCGTTTAGTCGCTGAGCTTGAATTCGGTATAGAAAGTAATACCGCAGCCGCCATAAGCGAAAATAGCAAGCATTTAAGACATGTTTCACGTGAAAGGATTCGTGATGAGTTCATTAGGATATTGAATTCAAGCCAGCCGATGAATGCTCTTGTTCTCGCACAGCAACTTGGCATCCTGGAATTCATTGTCCCTGACATTATTCGCGGCATTGGCGTTGAGCAGAACCAGGCCCATTCATATGACGTTTTCGGACATAATCTCCGGACTATGCAGCATGCGGCTGACAAAGAGTGGGGATTTGATATCCGTCTTGCTGGTCTCTATCACGACATTTCAAAACCGGAGACCCGTCGTTGGTCTGAAGAGAAAAAGGACTGGACATTCCATGGTCATGAAGTTGTTGGTTCACGTGTAACAAAGAAAGCCCTTGAAGATCTACATTTTTCACGCGAAACAATAGATAAAGTCGTTAAATTAGTACGATGGCACATGTTTTTCTCTGATCCAGAGCAAATTACACTCTCCGCTGTGCGCCGCATGATAAAGAACGTTGGCGAAGAAAATATATGGGACTTACTCAATCTCCGTATCTGCGACCGTGTCGGGACTGGTCGGCCAAAGGAACAGCCATTTCGGTTCCGCAAGTATAAAGCGATGGTTGACCAAGCGCTTCGCGATCCAATATCTGTATCTATGCTTAAGACAGACGGTAGGCATATTATGGATAAGTTTCATATGAAACCAGGACCTAAAATAGGATGGACACTCAATGCTCTTCTTGAGGAAATACTTGATGATTCTGATAAAAATACAGAGGAATATCTCGATAAAAGGACAGAAAACCTACTTAAAATGCCTGAAGATGAGCTAAAGAAGCTCGGAGAGGCGGGGAAGTTGCGTCGTGAAGCAGCTGAAGATGAGGAAATAAAGCATATAATGGAGAAATATCACGTCTGTTAGCGTTTTTTAACATCAAAATGGTTCACGTGTAACACACAACCAAAGTTCTTAAAGATAAAAACAACAAAGCCACCCGTTGGTGGCAAGAGACGAAAAGGAGCAATGGGCGTAAGTTGGTGTCTCTAGCCCGAGAAATTGGGGTGGCTTGTTTATATACTTCTGGCGCTTTTCTACTTCAAGATACCGTGCCGGATGGCTTGTATCGCGGATCGCCGCGGCGCAGGCAGGCACTCGTGTGATAGCGCTCTGATTTCGACAGATATAAAGATCAAGAAGGTACATCCGGTCCCTCATTGATAGTATTCTAGTAAAGGACAAAGTAAAGGACGCCCTGTGGATAAAGGACATAAGTCCTTAATGACAAACATCCAACAATAAACTTACAACGAATGCATTTAAATTCCGTTGTTTGTTGGAAGCTGTTAGTTGGTGGTTATGCTAATCGGGCAGTGGTCGGAGCCGTAGACGTCAGGGTAGATAACAGCTTGACTTTGAAGAGGGGAGGTAATAAAGTAAGAAAGTAAGGAATTTAATATATGCAAACAATAGAAAAAATACAAAAGATAACAAGCAAGGGGCAGATTACTCTGCCAGTGGCATGGCGACGTCACACTGGAGCACATACCATTTCTGTAACAACAAGAGGGAATCGAATAGAGATAGCTCCTGCGAGGCTCCAAAAAGTTTCCGAGCACACGGTTTTTAATGCCGTCCGAGATAATAATGGGAAGGGAATAAAAATTGATAAACTCATAAGAATCTTGGAGAAATTAGTAAAAGAAGATGAACGACATAGAAAAATTACTGCGTAAGGTTCATCCTCGCGATAAAGTCGTTCTGCTAGAGACCTTGCGTGCGCTCAGGCATGGGGAGTTGGACAGGTTCCGCGTGGAGAAAGTAACCGGTAGTGATTTTTATAAAGTACGAAAAGGAAATTTCAGATTCGTTTTTCATCATGAAAACAGCGCGATTGTCGTTGACACGGTAAAGCTCCGCAATGAGAAAACATATCGCGGTTTTTAGCCGATGGTTATAGAAACAGGGCAGTGGTCGGAGCCGTAGATATCACTGCATATCTCGGCTTTCTTAATATGTTTTATGAATTCGTTCGCAACGAAGAAATAATCGATCCGCCAGCCGACATTTCTATCGCGGGCGCGCGTCTTCATATCCCAATATGTATAGGCATTCGCGGTATGAGGGTGAAAATGCCGAAATGAGTCAACGTAACCGGCGCCGACAATTTCATCTATCCATGCACGTTCTTTCGGTAGAAATCCAGTATTTTCTTCATTCTCTTTAGGCCTTGCGAGGTCTATTTCCTCATGCGCAGTGTTCACGTCGCCGCAGAATATGACCGGTTTTTGCTTGTGTAATTTCTCTGTGAATGCGAGAAAGGCGTCGTAGAAACGCATTTTATAATCAAGACGTTCCGGACCTTGTCCGCCATTTGGGAAGTAGACATTCAAGAGCCAGAAGTCCTCATATTCGGCTCCGATAAGGCGTCCTTCCTGATCGAATTCCTTTATTCCCATACCGTAGATGACCGACAACGGCTCGATCTTTGAATAGAGGGCGACGCCGCTGTAGCCCTTTCTCACCTGCGAGGATGAAAAGAAAGAGGAGAAGCCGGCAGGGGAGAGCATTTCCTGCGAAACTTGCTCCGGATTCGCTTTGGTCTCTTGGAGGCAGAAGATATCGGGCTTGGTGCCCTTCAAAAACGATTCCCAATAGCCATTTTTTGCGAGGGATCGCAACCCATTTACGTTCCACGAGACGATTTTCATGCATCCATTCTATATCATCAATCGCTTCGCCGTCAGACCAAAAATAATTAATTAAGAGGGAAAGTACCTATCCACTAAATACTGCTATAACAGGAATATAGTGGATACTAGGCAGTGAAGAACATCCTTCTAGGATTATGTAGATGATATACTCAAAGCCGATGGACTTTTTGACAAACCAAAGAGGGTTTATTCAGATACCGCTTCTTATTGTAATCACTATAGGTTTTTTGATTTTAAGTGGTGAGGGATATGTAAGGTTTGAACAATACCAAGACCGTAAAGACAACGACGGCCTCTTCGTCAGTGAGGAATTCACGAAGAATCTTAACACTGAGTTTGCGACCGAGAATAATCAAAGCACCAGCACCCCAAAACTTTCGGAGGTTGAAAAGTTAAAAAATGAAGTGGCTGAGTTGAAATCAAAAAAAGAAGTAAATACAAAAACAAGCGAAGAACCCATCAAGAAAGCCTATGAAAAGCCCATTCTATCAAAGAAAGAGAAAACAGAAATAAATAAAGAAAAAATTATACAAACGCCTCCCCCACAGAAGCCGGAACTATATTTGGGGAAAGACCAATTCATTTTTATACCAGTGAATTGGAATCGGGCCAAAGGGGACTTTGATATTTCTGTCAGCGCAGCAATGAAAGAATTTAAAAAGCAATATCTTGAGCTCCAGAAGCGCGCATTTCCCTTGCTGGATAGTGACGAGGCGTACTTCAATAGCAGATTTGAGGCAATCAACCTTACTAATTGCATAGATATCTGCCGTCTAGAAAGGTTGCCAACAAGCGGTTTTGATTTAGAAAACTTATGTTCAAACCAATGCCTTGATAAGAAACGACTCTATGACCCCTATCCAACCTTTATTGGTATAAGCAACGATGAAAAATTTTTTGGCAAAAACTTTCAAGAATACCTCACTATTTTAGTAGATCTGCGTAACTTGAGAAATGTATCGACCGTTGTACATGAAATCGGACATCTTTTTTGGTCTCTCTGTGACGAGTATAAGTATAGTTTGTGGCAGCAACAAGATAAGTACTGGCCCGAATTTAAAGGAGTCAAAGGATGTCCTAATCCTTATCCGCTTACTTGTGCTGACCACCCGCAATGGATTAATAACGAAGAGAACTACCTTACATACGTGCACGGGCTTGGTCTCACCTGGGGAGGGTACAAACAGACCACTACTGACGAAAAAATTGAAAAAGAAACAGGTATCGCCTTCTGTCCTGGCGCAGTATGTACTCCGCAAGCAGGATACGATCAATGCAGAAGCACGATGGGACCCACTTTTACTCCGGACGATATACTATATTTTTTTGGAGGAAAACTAGAGACCAGAATTCCCATCGAGGCAATACTACCCCCTTGGTAACTGGGCAGTTTACTTTTCCGGAGGGTATCTCAGACGTAACCTGTAGACACCCAGTGTCTACAGGTTTGTATACCTTAAATAAAGGGGGTTCTGATCGGTATCTTATTTTCAATCGGCTCAGTTGCGGCCTTTCCCGTGATATTTTTTGTGAATTTCGCGGAGGTGGGAGTCGGTAATATGCGTATAAATTTGGGTCGTATTGATGGAAGCGTGGCCAAGGAGCTGTTGAACTGAGCGGATATCGGCGCCGTTACTGAGCAAATCAGTGGCAAATGCGTGGCGGAGCGTGTGTGGTGTGACGACATTTGTGATGCCGGCACGCGCGACGTACGACTTCAGGTGCCGTTGGATATCGCGCGGAATGATGCGATGCAATTTGTTCGGCCGGCCGTCGACAAAGAGCGCTTCCTCCATATCTTTTCTCGCTTTGAGATAGTCACGCACGGCCTCTTTGGCAGAAGGGGAGAGGAAAACGACACGGACTTTCTCACCTTTGCCGCGCACCGATAATTCATCGCGTGTTAAATCGATATCGGCGTTTAGTGCGCAGAGTTCGGACACGCGCAGGCCGGTCGAGAAGAGGAGTTCTAAGATTGCGCGGTCTCGCAGATACTGGATTTTCTTGTTCTCGTCGGTTTCTTTCGCCAATGCCTCCCCGGGCGCTCGCATGAGCCGCTCCAGTTCGGCGGAAGTAATGAGATCAAGTTGGCGCTCGGGAAGTTTCGCTAACTCTATCTTTTCCGGAGAAATGGCGACAATGTCGCGCTTGCGAAGGAACTTGAGAAATGCGCGCAGAGCGATCATGTAGTAATTCTGGGTCCGGCGCTTCATGGAATCGGCAGCCGTACCCGGCTGCCGATTGAGCCAAAGGCGGAATTCGCGGATATTTTGCTCGGTGATATCGCCGACGTCTTTTATCTCCATCTGTGCGAAGTAGCGGGTGAGATAATGGTCATAATTCTCGACGGTCTTCACTGCGCGCCCGCGCTCTATCTCTATATATTCCAGAAATTGCCGTTTCGCTGTTTCAACCCCCATTGATGAGTAGTATAGCGCGATATTTGCATATTTCTGCAAGACGTGGTAAGGTAGAAACATCTATGCTTACAACTAAGAAAAAGGCGGCGGTTATAAAGAATACCGCCCAACATTCTGCGGACACCGGCTCGCCGGACGTACAGGTCGCGCTTCTTTCGAAGCAGATAGACGAGCTTGCGAAGCATCTCAAAAAGAATCCTAAGGATTTTCATTCTCGCCGCGGTCTTCTCCAGATGGTCGCTGATCGCCGTACGCATCTGCGCTACCTCGAGACGAACAACAAGCATCGCTACAGCGCGCTTATCAAGAAACTCGGATTGAAGAAGTAGGCACTAGGCACTGGGCTTTAGGCATTAGCGAAGAAGTGATATAATAAAAAGAGCGGCACAGTCCGCATTTACATAACCTGCGCGAAGCTTTCTTACTAAAGCCCAACGCTTAACCAACTAGTTTATATGGCAGTTATCAAACATCCAGCACAGCGTATCGGCGTATTCATCGATACGCAGAATCTCTATCACAGTGCGAAACATCTCTACAAAGCTCGCGTCAACTTCGGCAAGATCCTTGAAGAAGCCGTCGGCGGCCGCATCCTTGTGCGCGCCATCGCATATGTTATTTCAACGGAGAGCGGCGAAGAAAAAAACTTCTTCGAAGCGCTCACCAAGATGGGCATCGAGACGAAAGTGAAAGATCTACAGATCTTCGCCGACGGTGCGAAAAAGGCCGACTGGGATGTCGGTTTGGCGATCGATGCGGTCAAACTCGCGCCGAAACTCGATACGGTGGTTCTCGTCACGGGCGACGGCGACTTCGTGCCACTTATTCAGTATCTCGACATGAACGAGGGATGCCAGGTAGAAGTCATTTCTTTCGGCAAATCCTCATCAAGCAAACTCAAGGAGGCGGCGCACGCGTTCACCGACATGTGCGACGATCCGCGCACATTCACGATTGCTTCGCGCAGTTAAAACATTCCGCAGCGCGGCATTCGCTCAACCGACGCTCTATTGCAGTGATAACTCGCTTCACTTCGCGCTAAATACGCTACTATGGGTAGTGAATGAATACGAACGACAAAAATCCCGATATTGTTTTTGGCTCAGAACTTTCGGAAAAATACATCCGCACGTTTGCGGGCGATATGGAGACCCTTCAAAAGGGAGGAATACCCGATCTTGTGCCGCTCGTGTCGCCATCAACGACTCAAACTCCAACTCCTACCCCAACTCAAATTTCGGAACCACCGCTTGTTTCCGTATTAGAACCTCAGTTGTCAGCTGGCGTTGTCTCGCGGCGAGACGTTCCGCCGCTCCCTGATGCAGGGCCCATAAAAACGTATGCAGATGATTTTTCGGAAAGGATGAAAGAAAAGGATGCTTCAACCGCGACCGTACTTGCTGCAGAACAGGATGCCGTTCCCCGCGTCCCATACAAAGTCCCAGAAACAACCTCGCGTTGGAATACCCGCATCATTGCAGGCACCACACTGCTCATTGTGGGAGGGTTGGGTATATATATCGCGTATACGCGTTACGTAACGAATCTTTCACCAATCTTCATTGCGCCAACGGTCTCGGCGCCGATATTTGTTGATGATCGCGAACAAATATCGGGCACCGGACCTGCTCTCTTACAAGCAATTGAGCAGTCGGTCACACGATCGCTTCCCACCGGCGCCGCCCGACTCCTCTATATGGCGAGCACGACAAATACCGACAGCGTTTTTTCCGCGCTTCGCGTGCCGGCTCCCGATATTCTGCTGCGCAATGTGAATGCCGTCGGCAGTATGGCAGGCATCGTGAATACGGGTCCCGCGAGCTCTGTCAGAATAGGGGACGCCCAAAGTCCATTCTTCATACTCTCTGTTCTTTCGTACAGCAATACCTTTTCCGGCATGCTTTCATGGGAACGTCAGATGCCGCGCGATCTTCAAACCATTTTTCCTCCCTACCCGGCGGAATCGACGGAATCTTCCGTAGCGACCTCAACATTCGCGACCACCCCATCCAATAGCACGGTGAAAACGACTTCAAAAAAGCCAACCGTTCCCGCCTTTATGGATGAAGTTGTCGCTAACCACGATGTGCGCATCTTTCGCGATGCTGCGGGCCGGAGCATTCTTCTCTATGGATATTGGAATCAGACGACGCTCATCATCGCTCGCGATGCGGCGGCATTTACCGAGATAGTGCAACGGCTTGCAACCTCCCGAGCGCAGTGATCTGCTATTATCTCTCCATGAAAACAGAACAATGTAGAAAGAAACTTGAAGAAGAAAAAAATAAGCTTGAATTGGAGATGCGGAATATCGGTCATAAAAATCCTACGGTTTCCAATGATTGGGAGCCCACCTCGCCCGAGACGGAGGGTATAGAACCGGATCTTATCGATCAGGCAAATATTATTGTGGATCGCGAAAATAATGCAGCAATCTTTACCGATCTTGAAGCGCGCTACGATACTATTCTCACCGCGCTTTCCAGAATTGAAAACAAAATGTACGGGAAATGCGAAGTGTGCGGCGGCGCTATAGAAGAAGCGCGACTCCTCGCCGACCCAGCCGCAATGACCTGCACTATTCATTTATAATACTAATGTCCGTACCAAGATCTAAATCCGCACCGCTTCCTGCGCGCACTCCTGCAGTGCGCGCATTGCCGAAGCATGGATATGCCAAAACACTTGCCGCGCAGCCGATCGGTTCGTCCGCACAACTCGTTACTGTTGAGGCGGATCTCACGCGCGGACTGCACAACTTCTCGGTCGTCGGTCTTGCCGACAAGGCGGTTGGGGAGGCGCGCGACAGGGTCAGCGCCGCGATACGCCATTCCGGCTACAAACCGCCCAAGCAGCAGAATAAGCGCATCGTTCTTTCATTGTCGCCTGCGGATTTAAAAAAAGAGGGCTCACACTACGACCTCGCGCTCGCACTCGCATATCTCATCGCCGCCGGTGATCTCGCGCCGCTTGCTGAAGAGGCGTTGTGTGCCGGCGAACTTGCACTTGACGGAACATTGCGTGCTGTACGCGGCGTTCTCCCGCAAGTGCTTGCCGCAAAACGAAACGGTATTAAGACGATATATGTGCCGCCAGGGAATTCCCATGAAGCGTTGCTTGCCGAAGGTGTTGCCGTGTATGCGCCGAAATCGCTCGCGGAGCTCCTGCAACATTTTAAAAAAGAAAAGCAGTTGCCGCGTCTGGTGCGCGATCGGCGCGCGCCGCCGCCGCTACCCGCACTTGACCTATTGGATGTGAAGGGTCAGGAGAGCGCGAAGCGTGCGCTTGAGATTGCTGCTGCCGGCCGCCACAATATCGTTTTCTACGGTCCGCCCGGCACTGGTAAGACCATGCTTGCTCGGGCGCTCGCAGGTATTCTGCCTCCCCTTACGGACGACGACATGCTTGAAGTGACCGCGATACATTCGACCGCAGGACTTCTTCAAGAGGGCGAAGCGGTGTATTGGCCGCCATTTCGTTCCCCGCATCATTCGATTTCGCATGTGGCTATCGTGGGCGGCGGCGCGTTCCCTAAAGCGGGCGAGGTAACACTCGCGCATAAAGGCGTTCTTTTTCTCGACGAATTTCCCGAGTTCGATTCTCGGACGCTTGAAGCGCTGCGGCAGCCGCTTGAAGACCGCACTGTTACCGTCTCGCGAGCGCGCGCCAGCGTCACCTTTCCGGCTGATTGCATGATTGTCGCGGCAATGAACCCGGCAGACACGCTCTCCGACGATTCGCGCGTGATGATGCGCGCGGCGGCAAAGCAGGCGCGCCGCATCTCGCGGCCTATCGTCGATCGTCTCGATCTCTGGATCGAAGTGCCGCTCGTCCCGCATGATACGCTTGCGAAACTTTCAAACGGCGAACCGTCAAGAAAAGTGCGCGAACGCGTCATAGCGGCGCGAGGGCGAGCGCACATGCGTACGGGCAAGCGGGGTGCGACAAACGCCGCTCTTACGGGCCGCGAGCTCGACGAGAAAAGCGACTTTACTGCCGCGGCGAAAGAGACCCTTACACTCTCCGCTGCACGCCTCCATCTCTCGCCGAGGAGCTACCATCGCACCATGCGCGTCGCACGGACCATTGCCGACCTCGCCGGCGCCGACGCTGTCACGCCCGCCTTCGTGCACGAAGCGCTTCAATACCGCCCGCGCGGCCTTTTTGGATTTGAATGAGATAAAAAATGAAAAACGCGGCGCCTTTGGCGCCGCGTTTTTCTCTGTAGCAACTTATTGCGTGGAACAAACGGAACCGACAAAACAATTGCGAAGCGGATTTGCCGCACCGCGTACTTCAAAATGGAGATGCGGGCCTGTCGCCTGACCTGTCGCGCCGACGTAGCCGATAATTTGTCCGGACAAGACCGATTGGCCGGAGGATATGATAACGCTCCTCATGTGCGAGTAGAGCGTCTGTGTGCCGTTCTCGTGTGTGATGACGACGTAATTGCCGTAGCCGCCGTTCCAGCCACTGCCACGTGCCACGATAACTGTGCCGTTTGCCGATGCATGAACCGGCGCGCCGCGCGCCGCGCCAATATCAACACCATTCCGTCCGTGCAGACCTTGCGTGATGATGCCGCCCGGCAAGGGGTTGCTGTAGTATCCTGTCGTCGCGGAACCGCCACCTCCGAGATATGATTCGCGAATAGATGAAGGGCTCGATGAGCGCACGCTTGGCGCAGGCGCGGCGATTTCTCCTCCGGGGATAATGATGGTCGAGCCAACCACGAGTTTCTCCGCCGGATCAAGGCCGTTATATTGCGCAATTTCCTCCGCATCCGCTCCGTATTTCTTCGCGATTGATTTAAGCGTATCGCCTTTGATGATGGTGCGCTCGACGCCTGAGACAGGCAGAATGACGAGCGTATCACCCGGGTGGACATCTCGTACACTGCGGAGATTGTTTGCCCAAATAATGGTATTCACCGAGACACTAAACATGTCTGCAATCTCCGAGAGCGTATCACCCGGACGTACCACATAGACCGAAATACGGTCAGGTGGCGCGATGTTCGTGCCATTGTCAATTACATCGGAAGGGCCCCTATAGGAAATGAGCGCAGAGTTTCCCGAAGTGGTGAGCGCTATGGGCGTACCTATGTTTGGATTGCTGTTGATACTTGCTACAAGTACCGGCGTTGAAGCACTCGGGATAAATGTGTTCGCCGCCGCACCCGCATGGGTAGAGAAGGGCAAAAACGCGCGCGCGTAATTAGGTAGGATGATTGTGGCGAACGAGAGACCCACGAATCCTGTTATGAAAAATTGTTGGTTGAATTTTATAGGTAAACAAGGAAATGTGGCGTGTCTGAAAATACAAGAATGGCTTACATACTCTCGTATATAAGCCATCCCTTGAATGCTTCCGTATCAGTCGATACAGAGAGTATAGCCGAGGCGGGCCGATAGTCAACCGCTTTCATCATCACCTGTGGAGAGCGGTTTGTGCGCTATATTCTGGTAGTGAAGCATCTCGAAGGATTGAATGAAGCACAAAAGCGCGCCGTGCTCGCAAAAGACGGTCCCATTTCGGTCCTCGCCGGTGCCGGAAGCGGGAAGACACGCGTGCTCGCAACGCGTATCTATCATCTTATCCGGGAGGGTGTCCTTGCGGACCAGATTCTTGCCGTCACTTTTACCAATAAAGCCGCCCGCGAGATGCGAAATCGGGTCCGCACCATGCTCGAACCCGATGACCATGCTGTTTCCGAGCCCTTCATAGCCACGTTCCACGGCCTTGGTCGAGAACTTCTCCAAAGCTATGGGAAAAGTATCGGCGTCCCTCGTTTCTTCAGCGTGTACGATCGTGATGATTCTGAGAAAGCAATAGCCGCAGCACTCAAAGCGCTTGACGTTTCAGCGAAGGAGCTCTCGCCGCGAGCGGTTTTGAGTCGCATCTCGCGCGCGAAAGGGGAGGGAATGAGAGCACACGAGTTTTATGAGAAACACGGTCGTGGGAGTTTTGGCGTGCGCATAGCCGCGGAAGCATGGCTTCGCTACGAGAAGATTCTTGCTGCAGAAAAAGCGCTCGATTTCGATGATCTCATCGCGCTCCCTCTAAGAATGCTTGAAGAGCATGCCGATGTTCGCGAACTCGCGCAGAATCGTTGGCGTTATATCCATATTGATGAATATCAGGATACGAATGCGCTTCAGGGACGGCTCGCGAATATGCTCGCGGCGAAACACCGGAATCTTTTTGTCGTCGGTGATATTGATCAGTGCCTTATTGCCGGGACTAAAATCGCTCTGCCTGACGGATTGAAGCGACCGATAGAAACAATTAAGAAAGGCGATTTTGTTCTTTCGAACTACGGAAGCGGAGATATGCGCCCGGCACGCGTAACACGCGTTTTTTCAAAAAAAGTATCCGGCAAGCTCACACGCATAACAACCCAGAATGGCCGAGTGCTCACGAGCACGGCAGAACATCTGCATTTCGCCGGATATCGTCCCGGTCTTACTCCCCAAATGTTTTTTACCTATCTCATGTACAAACAAGGGAAGGGGTGGAGGATCGGAGTGTCGCAGACGTATACAAAAGGGCAATACAGGCCAACGATTGGATTTCAGCAACGATGTAACCAAGAGCATGGAGATGCTGTCTGGATAATTGGAACTCACGACAACTCTCAGGAAGCGCGCGTTCTTGAGTACACGCTCTCGCTTCGTTATTCTATTCCGACTTTGCCGTTTCTTGCCCGGAAAGGAAGCGTAGGCGGATACGTGCACGATCAAAAAGTTCTGGATGACATATTTACATCGTTTGATACTGAACGTAGCGCAAAAAAGTTGCTAAAGGATAGCGGTCTTTTGAAAGAATATCCGCACCATCGTGCCCAGGCGACTCGGAGCAATCGTCGTAATATCGTTGTTGCGTTTTGCGGAGAACGTCGCGGCAAGACACCCATGCATCGAATTTCAATTGTTGGAAGCGATGACGAAGGAAAGCGGTTACTGCAGAATACAGGATTTTCAGTTCGTAGAGCTAAACTTGGTTCGAAAAGCTGGCGATTTGAAACGGCCTATAAAAACTACGGAGCTCTTTTGAACGTCATTCATCATCTGCAGAGTATTTTTCCAACAGCTTATCTCGTGCGAACGGCTCGTTTGGGTGGCAAGAAAGCACGACCCAAAGATGGGAATTCACTCCCATTCCTTCCAGCGGCAAGCGTGCGTCCCGGCATGGTGCTTTTCGATGAAGGTAGTGAGTATGATGTGGTACAGGCAGTTACTCAAATATCAGCGAAATATGTTCGTGTCTACGATCTTGATATTGAACACACTCACAACTTTATTGCGAACGGCATTGTGACGCACAATTGTATCTATACGTGGCGGGGGGCTTCTGTGGAAAATTTGCTCGAATTCGACAAAGAATACCCCGAGGCGCAGACGATCATTCTCGAACGCAATTATCGTTCCACGAAGAATCTCGTTGACGCCGCGAATGCGGTCATAGAAAAGAATAAAAATCGCAAGGAAAAATATTCGACAACTGAACGCAGCGCGGGCGAACCCATCATTGTTCATATGGCGCGCTCCGCCGAGGATGAGGCGAGTTGGATAGCCGTGAAAATACGGGAGCTGATGGCTCGCGGTATTCCTCCCGAAGATATAGCGATACTTTTCCGTACGAATTTCCAATCACGGGCGCTTGAGGAAGGGCTGCTGCGCGCCGGTGTGCCCTATAAACTCTTAGGTACGCACTTTTTCGCGCGCAGGGAAGTGAAAGATGTTCTCGCATGGATACGCCTTTCTATAGACCCTTCGCGCGAGGTTGATAAGATGCGCGCTGCCGCGAGCCCGCCGCGCGGCATCGGCAAAGTAACGCTTGGGAAGCTCGCGGCGGGACAGCGTTCCACGCTTCGTGCGGGCGAACAGGCAAAAGTCGAGCAGTTTGAGCGCGTCATCGGCGAGCTTGCGCGCGCAGCACTCTCGCTTACTCCTTCCGAATTCGTAAAACTCGTCATTGAGAAGAGCGGCATGCGCCGCGCGCTTGTGGATGAAGGAAGCGCCGAAGACCGCGAACGCTTTGAAAACGTAGAAGAGCTTGCTTCGGTTGCGGCGCGCCATGATTCCGTACCCGGCATGGAAGGCATCGCTGCGTTCCTTGCCGAAGCCGCGCTTGCAAGCGATCAGGATGAGTTGGATCATCCCTCGAGGCACTCGGGACAGGGGGGTGAGAAGGTGGGTGTTACACTCATGACCGTCCATGCTGCGAAGGGTCTTGAGTTCGGCACTGTCTTTGTAAGCGGTATGGAGGAGGGACTATTCCCGCATCAGGGCATGGGCGGGAATCCGCCAGCTGGCGGAGATCGCGATGAAGAAGAGGAGCGGCGGCTCTTCTATGTCGCGATGACCCGCGCAAAAGAACGTCTTTTTCTCACGCTCGCTCGCGTACGCAAGATCTACGGAACCGATTACGCCGCCGAACCCTCATCATTTCTTGCCGATATCGATTCCTCACTCATGCTCTATGATGAAAGCCATGGAGAAACGATTATCGAGGCGTAGATAAATGAGCTATACTCATTATATGAAAAAGGTTTTGGTTTCCATATCGATAATCGCAATAGTTGTTATTGGTGTAGTGCTCACGTCTTTATTTTTTACTAAACCGGAAAGTATTACAACAAAAGATATTTCGTTGCCGCAAAAGACAAATAATACTTCTTGCGCTGTGATTTCATCTGCAAACAAGGTCTATTGTTTTGGTGGACGCGATGGCAATATCGACTATGATTCCATTATCGAATACGACTTAACGAAAAAGGTTTTAGAAACAAAATCTACTAAATTACCAGCGCCAACTTTTGGTCATTCATGTGTGGAAGATTCTGGCTCAAATAAGATTTACTGTTTTGGTGGATACAGTCCATCATTCTCTTCCGCAATATTTGAATACAACCCTCAAGATGGTGATCTAAGAACAAAGTCGGCGTATTTACCAAAAGGAACTGGCGGAATCTCCTGCGCAGAATTTCCTGAAAATCACAAAATTTATTGCTTCGGTGGATTCACAGGAGAAAGTATACCCGGACCATTAACCGAAGGTTCTTATGGAGAAGGAATCTATCGGAACGCGTTTGTGATGTCTAGTCAGATTACGGAATACGACCCGAGTACAGACGCTATTGCAGTAAAGAAATCTGTTTTCCCTGATGGCAGAGATGACACTTCTTGTGTTTATAGTGTGAAAACTCAAAAAATTTATTGTTTTGGTGGAGGCAATGCGGACAGTGCCTTTGATCAAATTCTTGAATATGATCCATCCGTTGATAAATTGGCTATCAAGGAAGCAAAGTTACCAGCAAAAATGGAAATCCTATCGTGTGCCGAGAATTCCAATAACAAAATTTATTGCTTCGGCGGCAAAACCATCAGAGCTGATCAAAGCAGTATTCTGTATAATAAAATTTCAGAATATGATCCTGTTGCAGACCGGTTAGTTACAAGACCAATAACGTTGCCAGTCGCAATTGGCGGTCTTCAATGCGTTAAAGATTCATCAACTCCTAACAATATACTTTGTTTTGGCGGTTGGGCAGAGAAATCATCGGATTTAATTTTCGAATATTACCGAGGAAATAAGATTTATCAGATAATAGAATTTATTAAGAAATTTAAGCCCGTCCTACCTACTTGGCTAGAAAAAGCTTTTCAATTTGGCAGTGGTTCCTCAGATACCGTATATGACATGTATTGCGTTTCCCCGATAAAAATTCCTTTAGAGCAATCCGTTAATGCAGTTTCTGAAAGTGCTTCCCAATTATTTATTGACAAATTATATGAGAGTAGTTTGGAGGATTTAACATCTAATCTTAAAAATAAAATATATATTAATTCAGAAATACCAACCGCTCTTGCTCACATGGGAGTCAAATTGATACAAGCCGATCAATTTGATGACGCCCTTGCTTTTCTTCAATGCGATGCTGAAAAATATTATCACTCGAGATCAATGTACATGCTTGCTCAGGTATATAAACATGGGAGCGCCGATTATTTTCCTGGCTCGGTTATGAAAACAAAAATCGAACCAGATTTGAAGCAATCATATTTTTGGATTGCGGCCTTAATGCATATAGAATCTATAGAGAACAATGGTCTTTTGGATATGTCGGATTCCGGCTGGAGTATTATTGGACTACTCGATTCTTTGCAGAATGATTCGTCTTTGAGTGACAATGCTCTTTTAACCAAAGAGCAGGAAGCCATCTCATTTGTGGGGAAAAGATACCCGGAAGTTCTTAATGGAGAAGCGTCTGTTTATGCCCACTCAATGCGCGCAATGATTCCTGCATTGGAAAATCCAGGAACCATTAAAAAAGAATCTAACAAACCTCCTACAGAACCAATTACTCCCAATATTGTCGTCGGTGCATATGTTAATAAAACGCACGGATTAAGTATGCGTGTACCCACAGGATGGGCTTTTGATGAGAGCAACGCATACACGGTGTCTGGTGGACTTGTAGGAAGTATTGGAACTTTCTACGACCCAAAAATTGGTAGGGGTAGTGATAATGCATCTGCTCCGGATATATGGATACACTTTGGTTCTGCTAACGGGGCAGATTTGGATACCATTACGACGGATTTCCCAATAGAGAGTAAAAAAGTAATGATCTTAAAAAACGGTCTGCAGGCAGAAATTATCGTTTGGACATATACCGACCAAAAAAGGGGGCCTCGAAAACTTTTAAAACTAAACGTTATAAAAAACGATATCCTCTATTCTGTTGTGGGAGAATCGCTTGAATCAGACTGGGTGAAATATGGGAAATTAATTGAATCATCTGTATTAACGTTCGATTTCATTTAATACAGAGCCAAGATACTTTGTCCCCAACATGATGATTATCTTAACTTGCGCATCGTGTGATACACTCATCTCATGGATGCCATTCTCTTTATCGTAGGTATAGTAATGCTGATAAAAGGTAATATACAAGCTACCTCACACAGTGAGATTTCTAAGACAGCCGGAAGAGTGCTCGGTATTTTGTTACTATTGCCGGGTCTCAATGCTTTTCTGTACGGATTTCTCTCAAAACAACAAGGAGTCACTTTTTGGAATACATTAAATCAACCGTGGGTAGAATCAGAAATCTTTCCGCTAGGGGTAGATCTTCAATCGGCTTTACTGGTTTTAGCGTTTGTAGCGATTTTGATCACAATTTTATTTTTTCGTAAACCAATCGGCATAGTTCCATCGCCGACACCTTCGACTCTTCTTTAAAAACATTTGAATTTAATTAAATTGCATCCAGAATCACAGGTGATACACTTTTGATATATGGCTACAACCAAAGAACGGATTCTGGTAACGCTGACGTCTGAAATGGCGAGGGCCGTGCGTGGTTACGCAAAACGAGACCGTGTATCGCAGGCATCTGTCTTTACGCGCGCTATGCGTGCACTGATTGAAGATGAAGAGGACAAATATTTATCGGCAATAGGAGACAAAATTGCCGAGAATCCCGGGAAATTTATTTCTTCACGTGAATTCTGGAAACGGGTAAACAAGCGTCGCGCATGAGTCGTTATTCCATTAGTTTTACTAAACGAGCTGAAGATGATGCCGTTCGTCTCGATGCTTTTATATTGGAACGCGCCAAATTGGCGATAGGAACAAAACTTGTGGTTGACCCATTCCGTTTCGGTAAATCGCTTGGATATTCTTTGCGCCATGTACGAGCGCTTCGAGTCGGCGACTGGCGTGTACTGTATCAAATTTCTGGCGCTGCAGTCATAATCCTCACAATTCGACATCGCAAGCAGGGTTATAGTGACCTCGCATAATGCGCGCTAAAAAGAGTTTGGGCCAACACTTCCTGATGCACGCGCGCATCGCGGAGAGGATCGCGATGGTCGCGAATCTCGCGCACGATGACACCGTACTGGAAATAGGTCCGGGGACAGGGATGCTCACCCGCGCGCTGTTGCAGCGCGCGGGGAAGGTGGTGGCGATTGAAGCGGATTACGAACTTTTTTTGAAGTTGCACATTGAGTTTGCAAGTGAGATCGCGGATGGTCGCCTCAAACTCATACACGGCGACATCCGCAAATATCCACTAAATACTGCTATAGCAGAAAATAGTGGATACCATGTAGTGGCGAACATCCCCTACTATCTCACTGGCGAAATATTTCGAATGTTTCTTGAATCATCGAATCAACCAAGTGCGATAACGCTTCTTGTGCAGAAGGAAGTTGCCGAGCGTATCGCTCGCACAAAAAAGCCCCTCGACTTCGCTCGGGGTAAAGAAAGCATCCTCTCGCTCTCGGTGAAGGCGTACGGAACAGCGAAGTATGAATTTACTGTACCGCGTGGGGCCTTTAAGCCCGCACCGAACGTTGACTCTGCAGTACTCACCATTCGTGATATTTCACGGAAAAACTTTTCAACGCTTGAGGAAGAACGGCGGTTCTTCGCTCTTATTCATGCGGGGTTCGCGCATAAGCGCAAATTCGTGCGGAATAATCTCGTTGATGCTGGTCTCCCTACCGGGGACATTCCCCTGAAAGCCCGCGCCGAAGACCTGTCGCTCTCTGTATGGATTTCCCTGAGCAAAATCGAAGGGCTTGGTATAAGTAGATAATCCCGGCCTTCCGAGGTGTTCCTTTCTAACACACCTTATATACAGATACAACCACTCCTCTTTCCGGCCTTGACTGCTATACTTTAGAGCGAAGCTATGAGGGAAAATATTCTAGAACATTGGCGTATTCTTACCGCAACACTCTTCTCGGTAGTGCTTATTGGCGGCGTGTATGTGCTTGGGCGCGGTATTGAATCGCCTTCACGCGCGCAGGCCTCCGCCGAGACAGCGCTTTTGCAGGCGATCGCGACAAAGGACGCTGACGGCGACGGCCTCCCTGATTGGGAAGAGGTTCTCTACGGTACCTCTCCGAGCACTACCGATACGTTTCATCTCGGCATGACCGATGGGGAGGCGGTCGCTCGAGGTCTTATTGTGCCGAAGGCGATTGCCGATATTCCCGTCGCCGGTTCGGAGACATCGCCCTCGGGAGCACCCTCGGAGGGAACTATTACCGCCGCTTTCGCAAAAACATTTTTCACGCTCTATCTCGCCGCGAAGCAGGCGAGCGGCGGAGCGGATCTTTCCGAAAGCGACATGAGCAATGTCGCCAATCAAGCGTTGCAGTCGCTTTCAACATCTCTCGCCGCCGCGCCTGATTTTAAATCCGCAAAAGACCTCACTGTGCAGGGTGCGGGCGCAGAGGCGCTTAAAGAATTTGCTGTGCGGGCCGAAGCGGTGCTCTTGAGGAAATCGAGCAATGCGACGAAGAGTGAAATTCTATATCTGCAAGACGCGGTTGAGAAGAACGATACCGAGGCACTTTTATACATATCCTCCATAGCGAAGGCGTATCGGGAATCCGCCGTTGGGCTTGCGGTACTCCCCGTGCCTGCGGAGCTCGTGGGAGACGACCTCGCGCTCGTAAATGCGCTCATGCGTATAAGCCAGATAGCCGACGACTTCACTAAAGTGAATGATGACCCATTGGCGACCATACTTGCATTGCAGCAATATCCGCAAGCAGTGCTCGCTCTCGGCAACGCGTTCATACACGTCGGTACGATATATAAAACAGCCAATATTTCCCTCCCTGCGGGCGCGCCCGGCGCTACCTTCGTGAATCTCATGCAGAATATCGCCGCAAGCCAGCAAGCCGCCAAGAAGCCATGAAGCCATCTTTTTTTTATAAAACGCTTGCCATACTCCTTGCTGTCGTACTCATTACGCCTTCTGCGTTTTTCATCGCTCCTCAGAAAGTGCACGCACAACTTCAGGGACCCACCTTCGAGGGTCCTACACTGGACGTCGCCTCTGGTGCTGGTGTTTTGCAGGGACCAACCCAGAGTGGAGCTACCTTAGATGTTGCACCCGCTGGCTGCTTATCAACTATTGCGGCGGCAACTGCCGCTGTAGCAACGGAGTTCGGTCTTTCTACCGGAGTTAAACCCCATGGTGCTAGTCCAGGCAACCTTTTACTTGGAGCTGGTCAATGCGTCACGAGTGCCATCTCTCTCATCCAGGAGAGCATCACCGCCGCCTCGCAAGTTACGGGTACCGCCGCGCTTGTCGCCATGCAGATCGACGCGTATGTCCTCCAACCGCTCGCTTTTGTCCTATCGGGGAAACTGCTGAAGGCGATAACCGAGGGTGTCATAGCGTTTGTCATCGGCAAGGCCAACGGCACTGGCATTCCGCAGTTCGTGGCGGACATACAAGTATCTCTGCAGACGGTGTCAGACGTACACACGCTTGCATATCTCGACCAGTACATGCGGAGTTCACAATCGCCTTATTCCGGTTCAATCGTATCTGCGCTTCGCAAAGAATATTTTAATAAAACATCCCTCGCCGGATTCTGGGCTAGAAATATGGATACATTGCGCGCGACATCGCCCAATCCCTACGGCTACCTCAACGGCAACTGGGCGCTCGGCGGCGTGGAAGCGTGGTTCGCGCTCACGACTCAAATTCAAAACAATCCCTACGCGCTGTATCCAAGTGTTCGCGACCAGCTCGCGAGCGTTATCGGGCCGGGTGTCGGCGGCGCCACCGGCGCGCGTCTTGCTGATCTAGCTCATGGCGGCGGCTTCGTGTCGTGGTGCGGCGAGAGCGACGGCATGCTCGGCGCAATCTCGACGACTGACACTGCCGGCGTGAACGCAGCCGCCGTCGACGAATCCGCTAACGCCGCCTATGACGCCGCCTACGCCGCCGCAAAAAGTTCCGGCAAATCTGAACGCGAGGCCGAGGCCGCCGCCGGTGCCGCTCAGAAAGCTGAAAAAGCCGCCGCTCTTGCTCGCGCAAAAGCGGCGAATACCAGCAATAAATTGATTGGTACAGGTATCGCTCCCGGGGACCCATGCACCAATGCAGACGGCACAACGGGTACCATTAAGACACCTGCCTCGGTTATCACAGCATCTCTCAATAAAGTGCTTGGCGGCCAGCAGGACTCGATTGTCCGGATGGGTAACGTAGGCCCTGAAATCAATAATATCTTAGGCAATATCGCGACTGTCTTGAAGACCGTGGACTTCGCGGTAAAAATCTTAGGCGGCCCCGGTTCCGGCGGCCTTTTCGGAGTCAATAAACCATCTGGCTCAAATGCAACTTCGCAACTTCGGCAATATACGAATTCGCCGGGCAATCTGGGCGTTACCAATTCCAATGTGTTCGCAACTGCCGCAACGCTTACAACATCCGGCTCCGATATGTTGGATCGTGCGGCGCAGTATGAGTCGGCCGTGAATACTATTCGGAGTGCGGCAAATACCGCGTCAACGAACATTACGTCCCTCGTTGACTTCTGTATCGCCCAACAAGCAGTTGCATCAAGCACTTTAGCAAGTACCGGCAATGCGACAGACCTGACAAATCTTGCTAACTTTACAAATACCAGCACGGCTCAAATAAGCGTCGCGCAGACCGCGCTCGCGACAGAAATCGCGCCGATACTCGCTCAAACGGCTGCCGCTTCTACAACCATCGCGGCGGCGCGCGCGATGGTGCAGAAGGTACAGAATGCGAACGCTACAGGAGCCGGCAACACCGCCGATATACTGACGCTCCAAAATATGCCGCCAACGCCCGCCGACCTGGCAAATGCGCAACAGGCAACTCTAAAAACCGGCGCGCAAATGGCGACAGCGAGCCCCACCGGCTCACTCACTGTTTCCGGCCCCATTCTCATTGACCGGCTGGAGCTCATCGGTATAAATGCGACGGCACTTAAGGGCTCTGCTTGCACCGCGCCGACACCAACGCCTCTGGTCCCGCTTACGCCTCCCATTTAACTATGCGCCGCTTTACCATTCCACTCATTGTTCTCGCACTCGTCATAAGCGCGGCGGGCGTTGCGCCCGCCGCGCTTGCACAAACGTGTGAAGCGGGGTGTAAACTCGGCTCTCTTGAGGGTATAGAGCAATGCGTTTCTATCAACAATCCTTTAAAGTCCTGCGACGCAACGAAAGCTGCCGCCACCAAAGTCGCTGCAGAAAAGAACGCCAACGACCCCGCCAACGACCCTTCCTCCCAAATACCCCTCCCTTTTGGGGGTGGCGGCATCTTCGCCTCTGTCATGACGTTCCTTATGAGCATTTTCGCGTGGCTCTTGGGCGTGGCGATGGTGATGCTTGATTACTCGGTGCTCTACACTGTTATCAAGATGGGAAGTTATGTGAAAGCACTCCCCGCTATCGGTGTCGCCTGGAGCATCTTGCGCGACATTGGCAACATCACGCTCATATTCGGCTTTCTTGCCATCGGCATCTCGATCATTCTTAATACCGAGAAACTCGGCTACGGCAAAAAGATGCTCCCGATGCTTCTTGTCGCCGCCGTTTTTCTCAATTTCTCACTGTTCATATCCGAAGCGGTCATTGACACGGGCAATCTCTTCGCGACCCAGTTCTACACGCAGATCAATGGCGGCATTCCGGCAGGGAATAAGTCAACTTCAAACGAAACCATCTCGGGCAAGATTATGTCCCAACTAGGGCTCCAGACCCTGTACGGTGCCGCGCTCAGTGAAGAACGAATTAAGAAAGAGATATTTAAAGAAGACAATATCGGGTTCATAAGCATTATGGGTATTTTGCTTTTCATCGTCGCGGCGTTCGTGATGTTCTCGCTCGCATTCATACTCATCGCGCGTTTCGTCGCGCTCATCTTCCTCATCATCCTTGCGCCTATCGGCTTTGCGGGGCTCGCGATACCACAGCTTGCTCCATCGGCGAAGAAGTGGTGGGACACGCTTTTTGAACAGACCATCACCGCGCCGATCCTATTGCTTCTTCTCTATATAGCTCTCCTTGTCATCACAAACGACAATTTCATATTTGATCCCATTGCCGGTAGCAAGCCGGATTATTTGGGATTTATTCAGGCCACAAACGGAACATTTAATTTACCCGGCCTAGCAAGCATCTTGCTTTCCTTCCTTGTCGCGATGGGGCTCCTACTCGCGGTTACTATTTTTTCAAAAAAGTTGGGCGCCTTCGGCGCCGACTGGGCGACGAAGACCGCTGGCAAACTCACCTTCGGTGCGACTGGTTTGGTCTTGCGCTCGACGGTCGGATTAGGGTCATATGCTGCTTCAAGGGCAATACGCTTAAGTAAAAATAAATATTACGGTAATAAAACAAAAGTCGGGCGCGTGCTTGCGGGAACATTCGATCGTGGGGCGAAAGCAAGTTTCGATGTACGCGGTGCTACAACGCTTGGCGGTCTAAAAGCGGCTGGCATTGAAGCCGGAGAGGCACAAAAAGGTGGATATCGCGAACGACAAGAAAAAGCTATTGAGTCGCACAAAAAGTACATCCAATCTGTTACTGCAGCTATTGATGAGCGCGGAGCAACAAAAGAAGAGGAAGCAAAAATCGCAGCAGCGGAAGCAGCACAAAAGAGTGCACAAACGGCATATGAAACCGCGGAGGAAAAATACAAAACAGCGAAAGAGCAACTCGATCCACAAATTGCACAACAGAAGGCAGAAATCGAACGTCTTGAGAAAGAAAAGGATCGGAATGATAAATTCTTACCGCCAAATCCAGAAATTGAGCAAAAACTTAAGGATGCTCGACAGAATCTCTTGACAAGCACGATGAGTTTTGCAACCGAGAACGAGAAATTTAAAAAAGCGACCGGAGATTTTGAGACCGCAAAAAAAGCAGTGATAGACGCAAACAGAGTTCCAAGCAAAAGGATTTCAGACGAGAAGAGAGATGCCCAACTAGGGCATGCTGAGAATATTAAGGGTTCATTGCCGGGCTTGGTAATGTTTGGTCCCGGCGGATCGCTAGCAGCTAAAAAGATCATTAAAGATGCGAAAAAGGATCAAGTAGCAATGGATCGTGACCGAATGAGAAAATTATTCGAAACAATGGATAAAGAACTAGGTGAGGAAAAGAAAGAGGAGAAGCATGAAGAGGAAGCATCCCAATCAAAGCATCTATGAACCAAGACCAACCAGAACTTACTTTTGATGAAAGCGTGAAGCAGGTAATGCAAAACCTGCCGCCGGTCATACGCGCTTATCTCGCGCAAGGGAAGTACACCACGGTCGCAAAAAATCTTATGACTAAATACGGTCTTCGTGTTGACCAAGCGGGCGTTCTCGAGCGGGAGACCATGTTGCTTTTGATGGGTATAGAGAACCCGGACGAGTTCATGCAAACGCTCATTGAGGAAGCAAAACTGGATAAAAAAATCGTTGACGGCATCGTGCAGGATGTGAATATGCAGATTTTCATTCCCTTGCGGCAGGAAGAAATGAAAGGCGAGCGAATCCATTTGGAGAACAAAATTTCTCTTCATCCGGCGCTGGCGGCACCGCAAGCCGCTCCACATTCGCTCAAAGCTATTGGTGGCGCAGCGCATCTTGTCGCGATTGCGTCTCCAAAAGCACTAAACAACAAGATGCTTGAAGACCATGAAGAGCCGCACATTGAATTCACCAACATGGCGCCGCCGCTACGAGCGCGAACCGCGCCCCCGCCGCCGAATCTCCCCGGCGCGATGCCGAGTGTAACAACAGCCAACAGCCAACCGTTACCTCCCAACAAAATTTCACAACCCCCTGTGCCGCCCCCTCGTCCACCAGTGAAGCCATATTCAATCGACCCTTATCGGGAGCCAATTGACGAGAAATAAAAGAGAAATGTGGATAACTGGCGGACGCAGATGTTATACTTGCGGTCATGTTGACTCCTTCCGATAAAAAATTCCTGACAGAAAACTTCGCGACGAAGAAAGAGCTTAAAGAAGTGCGCGATAGTGTCGATCTCGTCCGACAAAAGCTTACGACATTGAGTATCGAGAGATTCGATTTCAACTCGCGGCTCGCCTCGATAGAGGCATCTTCTTTTCGAACTGAAGAAAAGATTGATAAGTTGATAACTATTGGTGAAGGTAATGCTGGAAATATTGCTGACCTGCAACAGGAAAATAAGATGGGCGCCATCACGCTTCGCCGATATGGAATCCAAATCGGGGAGTTGGCAAAAGCGGCGAAAACGAAAATCTCCCGTTAGTTGCGTTCTCTCACGCCTTTCTATATAGTATCCATATCCCGCGTTCGCGGGTTTTCTAAATGGCAACAATCAATCAACTCTCCAAAAGAGGCCGAAAGGACCGGTCGCGCAAAACAAGCGTGCCCGCTCTTGCGCGCGGTTTTAATGCGCTCAAGAATCGCCCGACGTATTACGCTTCGCCTTTCAAGCGCGGCGTCTGCACGAAAGTGACTACAAAGACCCCAAGGAAGCCAAACTCCGCTATCCGTAAAATCGCCCGTGTGCGTCTCACTAACGGCATGGAAGTAACCGCTTATATCCCGGGCGAGGGACACAACCTGCAAGAACACTCGGTCGTATTGCTTCGCGGCGGGCGTGTGAAGGACGTCGGCGTTCAGTACACCGTCGTGCGCGGCAAACTCGATACCGCAGGTCTCGAGAAGCGCCGTCGCTCGCGCTCGCGCTACGGTGCCAAGCGCCCTGTGGCGAAATAATCCCTCTAATGTATGAACATTATTCGGGATCTACGTGCGTGTAACATTCGAGGACTCACTAACACTTACTAAGATGCGACGCCCTCTTAAAAAGAAGCGCACATGGCGTCCGGACCTCAAGTACGGTTCGGAGACGCTCACTCGTTTTATCAATGCCGTCATGTGGGACGGCAAAAAAGATACCGCGCGCGCAGTTGTGTATGGCGCGCTCGCCGAGATAGAAAAGGGTGGCGCCAACCCTTTGGAGACATTTGAATCAGCACTCCGGAACGTCTCGCCCTTGATGGAAGTCCGTTCGCGCCGCGTCGGCGGAGCGAACTATCAGGTTCCGCGCGAAGTTCCGCAGAATCGTCGTCTCGCACTCTCATTTCGTTGGCTTATTAACGCCGCCCGCGCCAAGAAAGGAAAGCCGATGGCAGAAAAACTCGCTACAGAACTTCTCCTCGCTGCAAAAAATGAAGGCGATGCGATAAAAAAGAAAGACGAGATGCACCGCATGGCCGAAGCCAACAAGGCGTTTGCCCATTTCGCGTGGTGATTTTGTAATCAAAATCATCCTGAGGTTGTCGAAGGATTACTTTTAAATTATGAATCGCGATTATCCGCTTGAGAAAGTTCGCAATTTCGGCATCATCGCGCACATTGATGCGGGGAAGACGACGACATCCGAGCGCGTCCTTTTCTATACGGGCAGCCAGCACAAGATCGGCGAAGTGCATGAGGGCGAGACGACGACCGACTGGATGGAGCAGGAGCGCGAACGCGGCATTACCATCACGGCCGCAGCCATTACGTGTTTCTGGGTGAAAACGGACGAGAAGGATAAAGTTGATACTTCTAAGAAATATCGTTTTAACGTCATTGATACGCCCGGACACATTGATTTCACCGCCGAAGTGAAGCGCTCTATGCGCGTGCTCGATGGTGCGATTGTCGTCTTTGACGGCGTTGCCGGCGTTGAGCCGCAGTCAGAGACCAACTGGCGGTATGCGGATGAGGCCGCAGTGCCGCGCGTCTGTTTCATTAACAAACTTGATCGTACGGGCGCATCTTTTGAAAATTCCTACGCGAGCATTCTCGATCGGCTTTCACCAAAAGCAATTCGCATGCAGATCCCAATCGGTGAGGAGGCGGCGCACGAGGGAGTCGTGGACTTACTTACGATGAAGGCCTATACCTTCTCGGGAAATATGGGCGAAGAAGTTATTTGTGGCGAAGTTCCAGAGACGCTTCTTGAAGACGCGAAGAAATATCGCGCAGCACTCATTGAGCGCATCGTTGAGCAGGACGATACGATGATGGGTGCGTATCTCGAGGGTACAGAGCCAAGCGTCGAAGAATTGAAGGCGATTCTGCGCAAGGCGGTCACTCATAACGACATATTTCCGGTCTACTGCGGGAGCGCGCTCAAGAATAAAGGCGTGCAACTTGTGCTCGATGCTGTCGTTGATTACTTACCATCACCGCTCGACCTCAAGCCCGCTACCGGCATAAATCCGAAGACGGGCGATCCGATTGAGCGTCATGCATCGGACGACGAGCCGTTCTGCGCGCTCGCTTTCAAGCTTCAGACCGATCCGTTCGTTGGCGCACTGACTTTCTTCCGTGTTTATTCAGGCACGATTGCTTCCGGCTCTTACATTTACAACTCAACGACCGGTTCCAAGGAGCGTGTCGGCCGTATCGTGCGCTTGCAGGCGAACAAGCGCGAAGAAGTCGAGAAAGTGTTTACGGGCGAGATTGCCGCCGCTGTCGGTCTGAAGGATACGAAAACATCGCATACGCTCTGCGACGAGGCAAACCCAATCGTGCTTGAAGAAATAAAATTTCCAGAACCGGTGGTGTCTTTGCGCATCGAACCGAAGACAAAAGCGGATCAGGAGAAAATGGGCGTTGCGCTCCGCAAACTCTCGGACGAAGATCCGACCTTCCGCATCAAGACCGACGAAGAAACGAATGAGACAATCATTTCCGGCATGGGCGAGCTCCACCTTGAGATTCTCGTGGACCGTATGAAACGCGAATTCAATGTCGTCGCGGACGTGGGTAAGCCGCAGGTGGCGTATCGCGAGACGATTCTCGGTTCCTCCGAGGCCGAAGGCAAATACATCAAGCAGACCGGCGGTCGCGGCCAGTATGGTCATGTGAAGATCAAGATGAAGAAGATAGAGCCGGTAGATCCGGAGAAGAAGATATCGAAGAACGTTACGCGCGAAGATCATTTTGAATTCATCAACAACATTAAAGGCGGCGTCGTCCCGCAGGAATACATTCCGGCAGTTGAAAAGGGCGTGCGCGAGGCGATGGCGCGCGGATTTCTCGCCGGCTTTCCGATGGTTGATATTTCCATCGAGCTCTACGACGGCTCATACCACGATGTGGATTCTTCGGAAATCGCTTTCAAAATAGCTGCGTCTATGGCATTTAAAGAGGCCGCGCAAAAAGCCAAGCCCGTTATCCTCGAGCCGATCATGCGCATTGAGGTCATCGTGCCGGAGCAGTTCATGGGCGACATCACCGGAAATCTCTCCGGCAAGCGCGGCCAGATAGAGGGCATGGAAGAGCGTGGCATGAACAAAGTAGTGAAAGCGAAAGTGCCGCTCTCCGAAATGTTCGGCTACACCACGACACTCCGCTCCATGACCGAAGGCCGCGGGAGCATGACTATGGAGTTCGACCACTACGACACCGTGCCGAACAATGTCGCAGCCGATATTATTGCGTCCCGAAAGTAGCACAGAGCTTGCCCCGTTAGAAGCGAGTCCTCGAGCTTTCTAACGGGGACATCATCGCGAGCCGGAAGTAATTTAACCGACACTTCGTGTCCATCAACTAGTATCCACAAAATACTGCTATAGCAGGAAGTTATGGATAACGGTTAATGTTCCTTAACATCGCCTCATATCTTCAGTATAGCGTGTGTATGTGTGGTATAATCCGCGCATGAACCCGACGCTTGAAGAGATATCGGAGAAAGCACGACCCGTATTTGAAAAATATGGTGTGAAGCGTGCGCGCATCTTCGGCTCCTATGCGCGTGGCGAGGCTCGTCTTGATAGCGACATTGACCTTCTCCTCGATTTTGAAAAACCACTCGGTTTTGAGTTTTATACTGTCCATGAAGAACTTGCGGAAAAGCTCGGTCGCGAGGTGGATGTAGTGACCGAAGGAAATATGAATAAATTTCTCCGTCCGTACATCATGCCTGATGTACGTCCACTGTATGAAAAGCGATAGTCCCTACATTGCACAGATGCTCGAATGTGCTGCGAAGATAGGGCGATATGTCGGCGAGATGAGTTACGAAGAGTTTCTCAAAGATGAAAAAACACAGAGTGCAGTACTGATGCAATTGCAGCAGATGGGCGAAATGGCAAAGCGAGTTTCTGAGAAAACGAAAACCGAAGTCGATGTGCCATGGAAGAAAATTGCTGGTTTCCGAGATGTAGTCGCACATGACTATGTAGATGTTGATCTTGAGAACGCGTGGAAGATAATTTCTCTCGATCTAACTCAAACCGAGGCACCACTCGTTGCATATCTTAAGGAGCACCCTCTTCCAGAAATTAAAAACTAGGACATCAGATGTCCTAAATTCACTTTACCTTATCATCCCACTATAGGTTACGTTAAGGTAAAGTTGCCGGCCTTCCTAAATTACATCAAATATGTTGGTAGGGTAGTTGCATTTATAAGTGTGTTTGCGTATAGTAACCCCAACGCATCTTGGCGTCGCTCTTTGGCTTCCTGCTGTTATTAGTGGCGAGCCGGAGTGTATTTCCGACTCGAGTCGGATTATTAATTCGTGATTTCAAATTATTAGTTAGATTAACCGATCACTATGGCAGAATTCAATCGCAGCAAGCCGCACATGAACGTCGGCACCATCGGTCACGTGGACCATGGAAAGACGACTCTCACGGCAGGCATCCTGCATGTGCTCTCAATGTTGACGGCGGCGGGCTACTCCGCTCGCGTCGAGGGAGTTGATAAGATCGACAGCGCGCCGGAAGAGAAGGCGCGTGGTATTACTATTGCGCTCCATCACTCGGAGTACGAGACACCGAATCGTCACTACGCGCACATCGATGCGCCGGGACACGCCGACTACATCAAGAACATGATTACCGGCGCCGCCCAAATGGACGGAGCCGTTCTTGTGGTTGCCGCGACCGACGGTGTGATGCCGCAGACGCGCGAGCACATCCTGCTCGCCAAGCAAGTCGGTCTCAAGAAGCTCATCGTCTTCCTCAACAAGGTAGACATGGTAGCCGAGGCCGATCTCATCGACCTCGTCGAGGAGGAAATCCGCGAGCTCCTGACCAAGCAGGGCTACGACGGCGCAAATACCCCAATTATTCGCGGTTCTGGTCTCAAAGCGCTTGATGCCAAGGACGCTAGCGATGAATGGGCGGTTAAGGTTAAAGGACTCGTTGATACGATGGACACATACTTCGATCAGCCGGAACGTGAAGTATCTAAGCCGTTTCTTATGCCCATCGAGGACATCTTCTCGATTGAAGGTCGTGGCACTGTTGTCACCGGTCGTATTGAGCGCGGTGTCGTAAAAGTTGGTGAGGAAGTTGAGATCGTCGGTATCAAGCCGACGGCGAAGACGACTGTCACCGGCATTGAAATGTTCAACAAGCAGCTTCAGGAAGGTATGGCAGGCGACAATGCCGGCATCCTTCTGCGCGGCACCAAGAAGGAAGATGTGCATCGCGGCCAGGTCCTCGCGAAGAGCGGTTCGGTCACGCCGCACACCGACTTCGAGTCAGAGGTCTACATCCTCTCCAAGGACGAGGGAGGCCGTCATACGCCGTTTTTCTCCGGCTACAAGCCGCAGTTCTATATCCGCACGACCGATGTTACCGGCGAGGTAACTCTTGCGGAAGGTAAGGAAATGGTCATGCCGGGAGACACGGTCACCTTCAAAGTGAAGCTCGTCGCGCCGGTCGCTCTTGAAGAGCAACAGCGCTTCGCCATCCGCGAAGGCGGGAAGACGGTTGGCGCTGGCGTTGTGACGAAAATTACCGCGTAAGTTACGGGCAGCTAACAACATGGCAACAGCGACGACAGCAAAGCCAAAAATATCAGCCAAAAAAGCACCAGCCAAGAGTGCAGAGGTGGCGCACGTTTCTACTCCCGTAGCCAAGCGGCCGAAGAAAAGTGCTGCACCTGTTGCTCCGGCCATAGAGCACAAGCTCCGTATCCGTGTCCGCGCCTACGAACACAAAATCCTGGACCTCTCAGTGAAGCAGATCATGGATACTGCGCTGCGCTTTGACGCGGTTGTCGTCGGCCCCGTGCCGTTGCCGACCGAAACCAAGCGTTGGACGGTGAATCGCTCCACGTTCGTCCACAAAGACGCGCGGGAGCAGTTCGAAATGCGCATCCATAAGCGTCTCATAGATATTCTGAACCCTTCGCCGAAGGTTATTGAGGCCCTCACGAACCTCAATTTACCCTCCGGCGTCACTATCGACGTAAAGATGGTTTAGCAGCGCTTCCAAAAACACAGCATCTACGTCGTTGCAGTTCCGAAAATTTCTTCCGTCGTACATTTGAGTACGCCTCCAGAAATTTTCGTCCCGCGCCTCGTATCTGCAGTATTTTTGAAACCGCTAAAATCCAAAAGATAGCCAAGAAAACACATAACCGCCCGCAGGGGCGGTTGTGTGTTTCAGTAAAATCGCCTACTGTGCACAAGCAACACAGCCCATCCAATATTGTGTTGTATGATAACGGACATGCGGCATTCGATTCTTTTCATACTCGGGATACTTCTTTTAATCCCTTCGGTTTCTGGCGCGGTTTCTTGTATCGATCTCGATCGCACCCTCTCCCTCAATATGAAAGGAGATGATGTTGCCAAGTTGCAGGAATTCCTCCGCGACAATGCAGCATATACGGGGAAAATCGGTGGGAACTTCGGGCGCCTAACCGAAGCGGCGGTGAAAAGATGGCAGCAAGGAAAAGGCATTACTGCGACCGGTGCCGTCGGACCTCTCACCAGAAATGCAATGAGATGTTCCGCGCAGAAACAAACGTCAAATTCTTCGCAGAAGGCGGGAATCGCAACAAAGAACTCCTCTCCCGGCACTCTTTCTCGTGGTGCTAAAGGACCTGATGTTTCCGAACTTCAGCGTTTCCTAATACAACAAGGATATCTCGCTGCGGGGAACGATTCCGGTTTTTTCGACGCGGCGACCGAAATGGCTGTACAGAAGTGGCAATCAAGTCACGGGCTCGTCTCACAGGGCTCTCCGGAGACGACCGGTTATGGCGCTGTCGGGCCCCGCACTAAGGCGGCAATTGCCGCCGCGCGCGCCAAGGGCAACACATCTTCTTCCAGCCCTAGTTTGTCTGGTTCGTCGCAACCATATACCCAATCCGAAGCCATCGCGCTTATTCGGAAGAGGATTATGCCATCAGTGGTCCAGATCCGATGCACCGATCGTGATGGTGGGGAGGAATCAGCCATTGGTTCTGGAGTGTACACTTTTGATCCCGCCGCTAATAAGCCGATAGTTTTTACGAATGCCCATGTTGTATTAGGGAGTGACGGTAAATTCCACGGATGCAATGTTTATTTTCCTATTGCATCTAACGGATCATTTTCCTTTTACGATTCTGTATATAGTGCAATGGAGGCAACACTCTATCATAATGTCGAGTCCCGTATTGACGGCGAAATTGTAAATGGAATCGATTCTGCGGTGTTGACACTAACCGCTCCGGGAGTCGATGCGCAGGGTCTCCAGTTCCCGTTCCCCCCAAAGCAGGAAGACGCAATCAAAGCGATAATTGAGCTCTGTCGTAAAACCGATCCCATCAATATCGGGGACGCTATCTACAATATTGGATATCCGGGGGTAGGAGGGTCGTCTCTTACGCTTTCGCAAGGAGTGGTTAGCGGTTTCCTGGGACGATTCAATGAAAAAATAAAAGTTTCAGCAGGTACTTTTTCGGGTAATTCCGGCGGTATCGCTATAGGGCAGGACAACATTTGCGAGTATGGCATTCCAACGTCAGGAATAACCGATGCACGGGTTGGCGGGAATATTGGATTTTTGCTCAGCTCTGCTTTCATCAATACCTTCACAGAAAATATGACGGGCAACTTGACATACTCCCCTCCCGATATTGCGTCAGATCCGAACACCTACCTCACCCGCACCTATGCATTTCCTGGTTTCAGCATGAGCTATCCGGAACTCTGGACGATATCGCAGGTAGCGCCCGATGCGGATGGTGATTGGGCGGTACGCTTCTCGCCGCCTTCCGAGGGCGTTTTGGATGCTTTCACTGAGTCAATAAACGTTACTATATTACCCAACTCAACCCAAGATGATCTAGCGAAGGAAATTGCATATTTCAAGAACCTTGCCGTTACGCAAGACCCAACGGCCATAGAGGGAACCGTAATTCTCGGCGGAAGGGTTCAGGCGGACAATATTTTCTACAGTGACACGACTTCTGGAAGGGAAGTTCTCACAAGGTTTACGATATTCCTAGAAAATGGGCATATATATACGATTAGCGTTCGTATTAGTCCAGACAGTCCCAATTACATGAAATATGGTCGGGTATCAAATAACATGCTCAAGTTGATCAAGTTTAATATCTTAGCGCAAATCAGACAGATTCTGCAGACCGCGAACGCACTTACCGCATTCGAAAGTTTCTTCAAAGCCCTGCAAAATGGTCTCAAGACAAAGTTGGTTGAGTATTAGATTACACGTTAGACAACATACCTGCGGGACCTCCTATTTTCTTGCATTTTTAGACAGCTCGTGTAGAGTAGTCGAATCGCTATGTCCCCTTGGGACCTCCAGCAAATCGCACGACAGCGATTGCTGTCGTGCGATTTGCATACAAAATGAAATTCATCCTCGCAAAAAAAGAAGGCATGACGCGTATTTTCGCGGAGGATGGCCGCGCATATGCGGGGACCATTCTCACTGCAGATCCGGTCGTAGTAACTCAGGTCAAGACAAAAGACGGAAAGGACGGCTACGCAGCTGTTCAAGTCGGCACCGGTACTCGCAGGACGAAGAACATCAGCAAGGCGGTTCTCGGACACACAAAAGGGAAGGGTTACACTGACATTCGCGAATTCCGAACCGATGATGCGGCAGAAGTCGGCAGCACCATCGACGCATCGGTATTTACCGTCGGAGACACTGTGCAGGTTTCTGGACTCTCCAAAGGTAAGGGCTTCGCTGGCGTCGTGAAGCGTCACGGTTTCCATGGCGGCCCGCGCTCGCACGGCCAGAAGCACACCGAACGCAGTCCCGGTTCCATCGGCGGATCGGGCGGCCGCGCAGGAGGCCGTGTCGCCAAAGGTATGCGCATGGCCGGCCGCATGGGCACCGATCGCGTGACCGTGAAAAATCTCAAAGTGCTTGTGGTTGATGCGGCCGCGGGAAAGATTATTGTTTCCGGCGCGGTGCCGGGCCGCCGCGGCACCGTGCTTGAGGTCGTAGGCGCGTAATTTGAATACCATGACCCCTCACAAAAATACAAAGACAAAGAGTTCGGGATCTTCGATACTTCGGAAGACCTCAGTATCTTCGACTACAAAGAAAGTGACAAAGAAGGCATATGCGCCGATTGAAGCATCCATCTTCTCTATGGAAGGGAAGAAAGTCGGCAGCATCACTCTTCCGGAAAGCATCTTTGGCGCGCCATGGCGCAGCGATCTTGTGCATCAGGTGACGACTGCGATGCAGGCCAATGCACGCCAGAATCGCGCTCATACCAAAGACCGTGCCGAAGTATCGGGCGGCGGCAAGAAACCGTGGAAGCAGAAGGGTACCGGCCAAGCGCGCCATGGCTCCACGCGCTCGCCGATCTGGCGCCACGGCGGGGTTACCTTCGGTCCGCGTTCGGAGCGCAACTATAGCGAGAAAATTAATCGCAAAATGCGCATTGGCGCGCTCGTCTCGGTGCTCTCAAGAAAGGCGAAAGACGGCGAGATCATTCTTGTTGACCAATTCACGTTTTTCGCGCCAAAGACGGCGACTGCGAAGATAGTACTCGCCGCACTTGCGAAAGGGGCAGGTGCCGAGAAGCTCGCGACGAAGAAAAAGAATGCGGTTCTTCTCGCTCTCGCTGCATATAACACAAATGTTTCAAAGAGTTTCAACAATTTTGGAAACGTAATGACTGAGGAAGTGCGCAATCTCAACCCGGTCGACGTGCTTGCGCACAAATACCTTGTCATTGAGAATCCGGAAGCAGCGTTCAAGGTACTGCTTGCACGCGCCAAGTCCGCATAATTAAATCACCATGACACTTTTTGGCACTAAAAAGAAAGGAGAAGAAAAGAAGGCGGTACGCACGCACCGCACGCGTACCACAAAACTTCTTAATGCCGCTGCGCACGAAATTATTCGTGCGCCGTGGTTCTCTGAAAAGGCGCTCATCGCGACCGAGAAAGGCCTCTACACATTTGAGGTTCCATCACGCGCGACGAAGGCCGAGATCGCGAGTGCTATCAATGAAATCTACAAAGTCGCTCCAAGGAAAATACGCATGGTGAATGTGCCGGGCAAGCGCAAGGCGATGCGCACTAAGCGCGGGACTGGGACACGTGCCGCCCGCCGCAAGGCATACGTGTACCTGAATGCTGGAGACACGATTCAATTTTCGTAAACAATCAACCGCACACTTACACCTATGAAAACCTACAAACCGACATCAAAGAGCCGTCGCTCCATGACCACACTGCCGTATCGAGAACTCCTCTCGGGCGATGCGCCGCACAAGCCCCTCTTAAAGAAGAAGGGACGCCATGGGGGTAGAAACGCCTTCGGACGCATCACGACGCGCCATCAAGGCGGCGGACACAAACGTCGTCTCCGCGATGTGGATTTCAAGTACGATAAGAAAAACATTCCCGCCAAGATTGAGACCGTTGAATACGACCCATTTCGCAGTGCTTTCATCGGACTCGCACTCTATCGAGATGGCGATCGTCGTTATGTCATTGTGCCGAAGGAAATGAAAGTCGGTGATTCTTTTATCGTCGCCACTGATGCACCGCTTACGCCGGGCAATCGGCTTCCACTCGGTTCGATTCCCGTGGGTACGTTCATCTACAACATTGAACTTTCTCCGGGCGCGGGCGCAGCCCTTGTCCGTTCCGCAGGAAATTTCGCCGATGTTGTCGCGCACGACGCCGGCTACACGCAAGTGAAGCTTCCTTCAACCGAGATACGCAAGGTTTCCGATCTTGCGTGGGCTTCTGTCGGTACTGTTGGGAACGAGGAATACAATCTTGTCGTCATCGGCAAGGCAGGCCGCAGCCGCTGGATGGGCATCCGTCCGACGGTACGTGGCACGGCGATGAATCCGGTGGATCATCCCCACGGCGGCGGCGAGGGCAAACAGGGTCGCGGATTGCGCCGCGCGAAGACCGCGTGGGGCAAGCCATCAGGTAAGGGTCAGAAGACAAGAACTCCCCAAAAATATTCAAACGTCTTCATTGTTTCCCGCCGCAAGGTCGGCAAGAAGCGCAAGGGTTAAGAGAGGTTTGACGATTCAGTATCATTCCTGTATCTTTTAACTATCCCGCTGCGCGGGTTTTTCATTGCTTACATGTCACGCTCACTCAAGAAAGGACCCTTCGTGGATGTCAAACTCCTGAAGAAAGTCAAAAATGCAAAACCGGCCTCCGCCGGAGTGATAAACACATGGGCACGCCGAAGCCAGATAAGCCCGGAAATGATTGGTTTTACTCTCGGCGTCCATAACGGTAAACAGCACCTCCCCGTTCTCGTCTCCGAAGATATGGTGGGACATCGTCTCGGCGAATTCTCGCCGACCAAGAAATTTGTTCGTCACGGAGGCAAGATGCAGAAAGAGATGGAGCAGAAGAAGCAGGAAGCGGAAATTGCTTCCGCAAAGGCCGCGAAGGCCCCTGCCGCAGCCGCTCCTGCCGCTAAGAAATAACCCATGTCCTACGCAACCCTCAAGAGCCATAATCAGACGCCGCGCAAAGTCCGCCTTGTGACGGATCTCGTGAAAGGCAAGAAGATACAGGATGCACTCGCAGCACTCGAGTTCCTCCCGAAGCGCGCCGCAGAGCCCATTATGAAGCTCATCAAGAGCGCGGTAGCCAATGCGAAGGTGTCGGGTGAAGATGTGGATGCGCTCCGTGTGCAGTCGATTGTCGTCGAGAGCGCCGGCATACTGAAGAAATATATGCCTCGCGCATTCGGTCGCGCTTCGCTTATCCGCCGCCGGAAGAGCGCAGTGAAAGTGACGCTTTCCTCTGCTTCGGCTACTGCCTCAGCATCTCCGAGCTCTCGCTCTACGATATGACTCATACCGTACATCCTTACGCGCACCGTCTCGGCATCATCCGGGACTGGAAGAGCCGTTGGTTCGCCGCAGATCCGAAGAGTTACCGCGAAAATATCAAAGTCGATGAAATGATTCGCCGTTTCCTTACGAAGCATTTGCGCGGCTCGTTTACGAGCGGTATTGACATCGAGCGTTCGGCGAACGAGATACGCGTTATTCTCTCGACGGCCCGTCCCGGTCTCGTCATCGGCCGTTCCGGTGAGAATGCGGTCAAGCTACGCAAGAAGCTGACCGACGTGATACAGAAGGCATCCGGACACGCTTTGCCAGCTGGCAAACAAGTCAAATTCGACATTGTCGAGATACGACAGCCGGAGACAGACGCAGCAGTCGTCGCCTATATGATCGCAGAAGGTCTCGAAAAAAGAATGCCGTTCCGTCGCGTATTGAAGCAGACGATTGAGAAGGTCATCGCGGCGCGCGAGGTCGAGGGTGTGCGTATCGCGATTTCCGGACGACTCGGTGGCGCGGAGATGAGCCGAAAAGAGGAGGTTAAAAAAGGTCGCATCCCGCTTCAGACGTTTCGCGCTGACATTGACTTCGCACATGAACAGGCCTACTTGTCGTACGGTGTTATTGGTATCAAAGTATGGATCTACCGCGGGAACGTGTATCAGGATAAGAAGACATCGGTGCGCATACCAGAGAGCACGCCCGTTCGCGGCTAATATTTTTGTATGTTGTTCCCTAAAAAAGTGAAGCATCGTAAATGGCAGACGCAGCGCAAGAGTGCGAAGCGTCTCGCTCGTCCGGACACGCGCGGCACCACGGTCGCATTCGGTTCCTTCGCACTCAAAGCGCTTACAAGCGCACGCGTGACAAGCAATCAAATTGAATCCGCGCGCAAAGTGCTCGTCCGCGCCACCGCGAAAACGGGCAAGATGTGGATCCGCATTTTTCCCGATAGACCGGTGACCGCCAAACCAGCGGAGGTTGGCATGGGCAGCGGCAAGGGCGATCCGAAGTTCTACGTCTTCGAGGTGCGTCCGGGCCGCGTACTGTTCGAGCTCGATGGCGTTCCCGAGGATATTGCGCGCGCGCATTTGCGGCAGGCGGGCATGAAACTGCCGGTTACCACTTCAATCATCACACGCCGCTAAATCATTGCTTTTTTCTTATTTATATGGCAAAAAAGAATACTATGACGACCCAGACGGATCAGGAGCTCATGAAGACGCTCGCCGATACGCGCGCACACTTACGCACCGAGCGCTTCGCGAAGGCCGGCGCGCGCGCCAAGGACTCAAATGCCGCGAGGAAGTTTCGCCGAGAGATCGCGCGCGTACTTACTGAGCAGCACGCCCGTTCGGCGGCCGCCTAACCTATGGAACAGAATACCTCTCGTCCCGTTAGAAACAAGATGCCTTTGGCATCTGGCGCGCCTACGGCGGGCGTTTCTAACGGGACTCGCCCACAATCGTTTATCGGTGTCGTCGTGAAGACGGCGATGAAGGATACCGCAACGGTCCGTGTCGATCGCTATGTGAAGAATGCCAAGTACAAGAAATATTTCGTGCGCTCAAAGAAGTATCTCGCGCACGATCCGGGTAACGCGGTACGCGTCGGTGACACGGTTACTATTGTTGCAACGCGCCCGATTTCAAAACTGAAGCATTTCGCCATCGACCCTACGAAGACCATGTCTGCGGAGAGCAAGAAAAACTAATATGCTTCAACCCCAATCCATCGTTACTGTTGCAGATAATTCAGGCGGAAAGATTGCTCGGATTTTCAAGGTACTTGGCGGCAGCAAGCGCCGGTATGCGCGTATTGGTGATGTGGTCGTCATCTCTATACAGACCGCCGAACCGCGCAAGGCAGTAAAGAAAAAAGATATTTATCGCGCCGTCGTCGTGCGACAAGTCAAGCCATTTGCTCGCAAAGACGGCTCCTATCTCCGCTTTGATGAGAATGCAGTGGTACTTATCGAAAAGCAAGGTAAAGAGATGGCTCCGAAAGGGAACCGTATTTTCGGTCCTGTGCCGCGCGAACTCTCCGAGCGAGGTTGGCACTCCATCGTGTCGCTCGCGCCTGAAGTCGTTTAATTTTTAATTATGCACGTAAAAAAAGGAGACAAAGTGAAGGTGATCACGGGGAAGGACAAAGGGAAGTCCGGAGTCGTTCTGCGCGCGCTGCCGCGCGAGGACAAGGTCATCATAGAAGGCATCGCTCTCTATAAGCGCCACATGAAGGGTAGTGCAGGGAAGGTCGGCCATATCGCTGAGCGACCACGGCCCATCCACGTATCCAACGTTAAGCGCGCAGAAATATAACACTATGTCCATAACAAAACAAAGACAGCAGACGGCCTATCTCGCGCTTGCAGAGACATTTGGCTACACGAGCCCGATGCAGAGTCCGCGCATACAAAAAGTCGTCGTCTCTTCCGGCGTCGGAAAGAAGCGCGACAAGAAGCAGCTCGAGCTCATTGAAGACCGTCTTGCGAAGATTACGGGACAGAAGCCCAGCGCCCGCCCCGCGCGCATCTCCATCGCTTCTTTCAAAGTGCGCGAGGGCGACACGGTCGGTCTTCAGATAACACTACGCGGCGCGCGGATGTACGATTTCCTGGATAAGATCATTCATATAGCGCTTCCGCGTACGCGCGACTTCCGCGGCCTTTCCGCTAAAGCGATTGACAACATGGGTAACTTCACTATCGGCATCAAGGAGCACACCATTTTTCCGGAAACCTCCGACGAAGATCTAAAAGATGTCTTCGGTCTTGCGATCACTATCGTCACCACAGCGCCTTCAAAGGCCGAGGCCGAGGCCTTCTTCCGTCACCTAGGCATGCCGCTTATCGTTGACTCAGGCGCAAAACGCTGATATTCTGGAACGATGCTCCTCGGAGCTTTATTTTTTACTCATGGCCAAGAAATCACAGCTCGCACGGCTTGCCAAAAAGGTTAAACTTGTGAAGAAGTACGCCGTTCGGCGTGCGGCTTTGAAGCTGGCCGGCGATTCCGAAGGCCTGCAAACGCTCCCGAGAAACTCTTCGCCTGTACGGCTGAAGAACCGTTGCTCGATTTCTGGCCGCTCGCGCGGTTATATGCGCACCTTCGGTCTCTCGCGCATTCAGTTCCGCGAACTCGCGCTTGAGGGGAAGATACCGGGTGTTAAAAAAGCATCATGGTAAATTCGATGCGTCTACTGCCATGATAAGCGACCGCGTTGGCGATTTTATTATCCGTCTTCAGAATGCCGCTCGCATCGGTAAACATGAAGTGTTCGTGCCGTATTCGGGGCATCTCGTTGCTATTGCAAAAAAACTCAAAGAGCTCGGTTTCATTTCCGTAGTGGAAGTTAAAGAGGAAGATGATGGTGTGCAGCGAACATTTGTTGCAACGCTCGCATCCGACGAGCGCGGAGTTGCGCGGCTGCGCGGCGTGAAGAGAATCTCAAAGCCCGGCCGCCGACTCTACGCTCCCTACACCGCCGCGCATCGGGTGAAGGGCGGTACTGGAGCGCGCATCCTCTCCTCTTCGGTCGGCATCATCTCTGATGCGGAGGCGCGCAAAAATCGTTTCGGCGGCGAAGAGCTGTTTGAGATCTGGTAGATTCGTATGAACTCACTATCTTCGATACTTATTTCAATATGAGCCGTCTCGCAAAAAAGCCGATAGCAATAGGAAAAACCGATATCTCGGTTAGCGGCGGCATGCTCTCGGTCAAGGGCGCGAAAGGCACGCTCACCAAGCGTGTGCATCCCTCGATAGAAATCGCCATCGATTCGGCTGGCGTTTTGGTCACCTCAAAAGATCGCTCTCGTCTGGGCAAAGCGCTTGTCGGCACGTTCGCTTCGCACGTGAAGAATATGGTTCAAGGTGTCGAGACCCCGTACATGAAGAAGCTCATTCTCGAGGGTGTCGGGTATCGAGTTGAAGTAAAAGGAAAGAATATCGTTCTTACGGTCGGTTTCTCGCATACGGTGCCGCTTGCGATACCCGACGATGTTTCGGCAACGGTCGAAAAAAATGTCATCAAACTTGAAAGCGCAAACAAGGAATCGGTCGGACAATTTGCTGCGGACATCCGGCGCATCAAGCCGCCGGAACCGTATCTCGGGAAAGGTATTCGCTACGAGGGAGAAATTGTCCGCCGCAAGCAGGGCAAGAAAGCTGTCTAATCGCATACCATGAATCACGCATCTACTACGAATAGCGAATTGCGTAAGCGCCGTCACGCGCGCGTGCGCGCACAGATCAAAGGCAGTGCAGAGCGTCCGCGTCTCGCGGTCTTCCGGAGCAATCGTTTTGTCTCAGCACAACTTATTGATGACATGGCGGGGAAGACGGTTGCTGCCGCGCATGGACGCGAGTTCCCCGGAACGCAATCAGTACAGGCAAAAGCGGTAGGCAAAACAATCGCAGAAAAAGCGATAGCAGCAGGTATTACCGCAATCGTTTTTGACCGTGGCGGTTATCGTTATGGTGGACAGGTGAAGGCGCTCGCGGATGCGGCACGAGAAGGAGGACTTGTTTTTTAAATATTTATGACTTCAATAATGGAACAAGAGACAATAGAGCATGCAGACATTCCGGCGGTTGTGCCGGCAGAGGAAGTCCTATCCGCGGAAGCCGCACCAGTCGCACACGTTTCTTCGCCGCGCGGTGGCGGTCGTTCACTCCGCGGCCGTTCGCCGCGCGGTGGCGGCCGCGGCGGCAGACCGCCGCGCGAGCGCGGCGAGTTTGAGCAAGTAACCATTGATGCGCGCCGCGTGGCGCGCGTGATGGCAGGCGGACGACGTTTCAACTTCAGCTTGGTGGTTGTTATTGGCGATAAAAAAGGTCGCGTCGGCGTGGGTCTCGGAAAAGGTATTGATACCGCTCTCGCTATAGATAAGGCAACGCGTGACGCGAAGCGACACCTCATCACAGTCGTACGCACGACTTCCGGTTCAATTCCGCATCAAGTATCAACAAAGTATGCATCGTCTACAGTCGAAATTATCCCTTCAAAAGGTCGCGGTCTTGTCGCCGGGTCGGCGATGCGCACCGTACTTGATCTCGCGGGCGTGACTGATGTTGTGACTAAGATCCATACTCGTTCCAAGAACAAACTCACTATCGCACGAGCAACGGTTGCCGCGCTTAGGAAACTGCACATCGCCTAACCCATTTTGTATGCAACTCCATTCATTTTCTCCGCGCACCAAAAATAAGAAAAATCCGCCTATTGGGCGCGGCGGCAAGCGCGGGAAGACCTCCGGTCGCGGCGGCAAGGGACAGACGGCGCGCGCAGGGCACAAGATTCGTCCGGAAGTCCGCGACCTCATCAAGAAACTTCCGAAGCGCCGCGGTCACGGGAAGAATCGCGCACGCACTGTCCGAACGAATCGCATTTCCGTTTCCGTGGTGAATATCGCAGCACTTGAGGCGGCCTATAAAGCCGGCGAGACGGTCTCGCCTGCCTCACTCCTCGCGCGAGGGCTTGTGCGAAGAGCGAAAGGGCGTGCGCCAACCGTGAAGATTCTCGGTACGGGCTCCCTCACGAAAGCGCTTGTCATTGACGGTTGCACCCTCTCCGCTACTGCACGCACGGCACTCCTCGCCGCCGCCGGCACAATTTATGGTGAGCAGAGTCGAACCATTCATGTTTAATTCTTTCTTGCATAAACTCAAACTCGCTTTCGGTGATTCTGAAATCCGCCGCCGCATCTTTTTTCTTGTTGGAGCGCTTGTGCTTTTTCGCATCCTTGCATCAATACCGATTCCGGGTGTCGACAAGAACGCACTCGCGGCTTTTTTTGCGAACAATCAATTTTTTGGTCTCCTGAACATCTTTTCCGGTGGCGGGCTCGAGCAACTCTCGGTTGTTATGCTTGGTGTGGGCCCGTATATCACCGCCTCGATTATCATGCAGCTCGGCACCATCATCTTTCCACAGGTAAAACAAGCATACTTTGAAGAAGGCGAGGCCGGCCGCGCCAAGTTCATCGAATGGAGCCGTCTCCTGACCATTCCCATTGCCGTCCTGCAAGGAATTAGCTTTCTGTTTTTGCTCGAGAGTCAAGGGGTCATAGCGCATTTGGGCTCGATGGCACTTATCGCAAATATTGCGCTCATTACCGCCGGATCTTTACTCCTTATGTGGATTGGCGAGCTTGTAACTGAGTTTGGCATTGGTAACGGCGTATCACTCATCATTCTCGCGGGAATCCTCGCGAGTGTGCCTTCAAGCATCTCGCAGACCATCTTCGCCGCGACTGCGGCTAACATTCCCGCCTACCTCGCCTTTACCGCTCTCGCGCTCGCGATGATGTATGCGGTGGTGGTTGTCTCCGACGCCGAACGCTCCATACCAATCGCTTATGCGCGTGCGGTGCGCGGCGCTGCGCTCGCGCAGAACGCTGCGACCTATCTTCCGATCCGTCTCCTACAGGCGGGCGTGATACCGATCATCTTCGCATTGTCGCTCCTGCTCTTGCCGCAGATGGCGCTCTCTGTGCTCGGGATGCTGAACATTTCTTTCGCGTCCTCCGCCGCGCTGTGGTACACAGCGTTTCTTTTCAATCCGTGGCAATACGGAGCGGTCTATTTCGTCTTCGTCGTGCTCTTTACGTATTTCTATACTGCTGTTACGTTTGAGCCCCACCGCGTTGCTGAAAATCTGCAAAAGACAGGCGCTTTTGTCCCGGGCGTACGCCCTGGTCGCGAGACGGAAGAATACATCGGCAAAGTCGTAAATCGCGTTACGCTCCCGGGTGCCACTTTTCTGGGCCTCATCGCGGTCGCGCCCTCTATCATTCAGGGGCTTACCGGCATTACGACGATTGTGCTCGGCGGTACGGCGCTCCTCATTGCCGTCCAAGTCGCTCTCGACCTTGCTCGCAAGATTGACGCACAGGTCTCGCTTCGGGAATACTAAAAGTGGTAGAGTAAGCGGATGGAAAAACCAATCATATTTTTTATCGGAAAGCCGGGGAGTGGGAAGGGGACTCAGGCGCAGCTCCTCTCGGGCGTGACGGGCTGGCCGGTGGTCGGCACGAGCGGCGGCATGCGCGAGCTTGTAGCGGCGGGCGGTGCTGTTGGGCACAAGATACGCGAGACGATGGATGCAGGGCTTCTTATGCCGTATTGGATCGCCTCGTATATTTACCTCAATACTTTATTTGGCATTAGTGAAGACAGTAATGTGATCTTTGACGGCACGAGCCGCACACTCCCCGAGGCCGAAATCGTCAGCGAATCGCTTACGTGGCTCGGGAGACCATTTCATATCTTCTATCTGTACGTGCCCGATGAGGAAGTGCACAAGCGAATCAATCTGCGGAAAGAGACAGGGGCGCGGAAAGACGATCATATGGTACACAAGCGGCTTGAAGAATATTATGCGAGTACGGAAGCAGCTGTCGATCTCTATCGAAAGATGGGAGTTCTGACTGAAATTGACGGCCATCGTCCGCCTGAGGTTATTGCCGCGGAAGTTAAGAGCATTCTTAAGCTGTAATGACTATTAAAAACGATATCGAGCGGGCGAATCTCATCGAAGCAGGGAAGCGTCTCGCTGCCGTGCTCGTGATGCTGCGCGCTAAAGTCGCTCCGGGTGTCTCGGCCGAAGAACTTGATGACCTTGCGGAGCAGATGATTCGTGATGGGGGAGATGCACCCGCTTTTCTTTGCTATACGCCCGAGGGCGCGCGTCGCCCCTATCCGGCTACGCTTTGCGTTTCAATAAACGATGAGGTTGTGCACGGGATCCCGAATGAGACGGAGAAAATATTGAAAGAAGGCGATATCGTTGGGCTCGACCTAGGTCTTACTCATAATGGCGTTATTGTGGACGCGGCAATTACCGTACCGGTGGGAGAGGTGAGCGAAGAGACAAAAAAACTTCTCGTTGCGACCGAAGCCGCCCTTGCTGCTGGTATCAGAGCAGCCGTTCCGGGGAAACATATTGGCGATATTTCATGCGCCATACAAAAGGAGATAGAACAGGCCGGCTTCAAAGTGGTGAAGGAACTTGGCGGACATGGCGTGGGCGAGCTCGTTCATGAAGAACCGTTCATTCCAAATTTTGGGCGTGCTGGCGATGGTCCTACACTTGTCGAAGGAATGGTGCTTGCGCTTGAACCGATATCCGCCGCCGGCAAAGCGGTGGTCACTCTCGCTCCCGACGGCTATACCTACCGAACCAGGGACGGCTCTCGCTCCGCACATTTTGAGCACACCATCTTGATAGAAAAGGGCGGAGCGCGTATTATAACCGCATAACCGCCGCTGAGGCGTCCGCCAGCTGGCGGATTAATTTTTAAACTATGGCACATCCAAAAACAGAACAAACGCTCGTCATCGTAAAACCCGACGGCATCCAGCGCGCTCTCATCGGCGAGATTATGAAGCGCTATGAGCGTATAGGCCTGAAACTCGCCGCTCTCAAAATGATCGTTCCGACCGAGGCGATGATAGAACAGCATTATTTACTCGATCCGGATTGGAAGAAGAATGTCGGTGAAAAATCAATCGCGAGCTACATAAAAAAGGGAGAAACGCCTCCTTCGCATGATCCAATTGAAGTCGCTAATTTGGTCGTCACGCGTTTGAAGAAATATATGACGAGCGGGCCGGTCATCGCGATGGTCTGGGAAGGAGCGCATGCGGTCGAACTGGTGCGCAAAATTACGGGCGGCACGGAACCGAGAAGCGCCACTATCGGCACTATCCGCGGCGACTTCGTCGTTGATTCCTATCAGATGGCAGACACGGCCGATCGTGCGATACGCAATCTTATTCACGCATCCGGTACGGTTAGGGAAGCGCAGATGGAAATCCCACACTGGTTTTCCCAAAAAGAGATTATCAATTACAGTGTGCCGCACGAAGCCACACTCTACGACGACGATATAACAAGCATTCTTGGATAGGCGATGTCTCATCGTGCTGTCGAGTGCAAAACCCAGCACTATTGCGGCTTTTTATGGTTTTCCACAGGGGTATTTGACATGGGGTGTATAGTTGTAAGTGGAGTCGTTCCCTTTTTACGCAACTTGCCGTTTGAACGGGAGCTCTGCATTAAGACAGCTTGGTTTGAATTCCGCGAGGAAATCCGATAGTTGTCGTTCGGGCACCCACCTGGCAAGATAAAGTTGCTTAAGAGGACGGCTCTGCGAAAAATCCGCATCTTTAGATGCGGATTTTTCGCGTCCCGAGCAAAAGCGAGGGGCTGCGTCATGCTACATTTCATGCATGGCATTGAGATTGAGTTTCTATGGCGGAGCAGGGAAGGTAACTGGCTCTAATTTTTTAATCGAGGGCGCTCGGGGAAAATTGCTTGTCGATTGCGGTATCGAGCAAGGCCGTGACTTCTGTGAAGAGTGCATCTATGGGCCGTTCCCATATGACGTAAAAACAATCGACGCGCTTGTCGTCACGCACGCGCATCTGGATCATGTAGGCCGCATTCCAAAACTTGTGAAGGACGGCTTCCGCGGAAAGATATACATGACGGCGCCAACGAAAGATCTCTCAGAGCTTATCTTGCGCGACTCGGTTGGTATTCTTGCCGAAGAGGCCCTCCGTCGTGGCAAAGCACCTCTCTATGGAGAACAAGATGTTGACACTACCTTCTCGCTTATTGAAACGCTTGAGTACCACAGTGAAAAGGAGGTTGCGCCCGGACTCTCCATTTATGTGCGCAACACAGGCCATATTCTTGGTTCGGCGAGCGTGAGAGTTAAAGATGAAGAGGGTGTTACGGTCGCACTCACCGGCGATATCGGCAATTCGCCCTCACCGCTTCTTCCCGACTGGGAGCCGGTAACCGATGCAGACGCACTTGTTATGGAGAGCGTATATGGCGATCGGTTGCATCCGTCTCAGCAGAGGCGTGTCGAGCTTCTTCGAGATACTCTCGCGAAAGCAATTGCACGAGGCGGCACGATACTCATACCTGCTTTCTCTCTTGAGCGCACGCAGTTAATGCTCTATGAACTCTCAAATTTCTTTGACGCCGGAGACATTCCTCGCATACCCGTATTTCTAGATTCGCCGCTCGCGATAAAAGTAACGGCAGCGTATGAGAAATGGGGACCGACCTATTTCAAACCAGAGACCGAGGACGAGATGAAGCGTGAGGGAAGTATTTTTGAATTTCCATTCCTTAGGAAGACGTTTTCACGCGCAGAGTCCATGGCGATAGAAAGGACGCCGGGTCCGAAGATCATCATTGCCGGCGCGGGCATGAGTCACGGCGGCCGCATCGGCCAATGGGAGACACGCTACCTACCCGACTCATCAACCACGCTCTTTATTGTTGGTTATCAGGCACCTGGCACGCCCGGGCGCCGCATCGTGGAGGGTGCGTCTTCGGTACGGCTTGCGGGCAACGAGGTAAAAATCAATGCGAAAATCGAAAAACTAGAAGGATGGTCGGCACATGCCGATCGAGACGAACTCTTGAAATTCGCAGAAGCTGCGCTCGCAGAGAAACGGCCGAAAGTCATTTTCACCGCCATCGGCGAACCGGCAGCCGAACGATTCCTCGCCCAGCGCATCCACGACTACCTCGGCGCCCGCGCCGTTGTCCCGGAACTCGGCCAGACCTGGGAGATTACAAAAGATTCAGTAAAAAAGATTTAAAGATATTTATTGTTTCCGCACATGCTTAGAATTCATTTCAAATATGATCTCAACAAAGATATCGAGAATTTTCTCCAAATGCCTATATCATGCACGAGCTACTTCATTTCTATACATGGCAGACACTCCATGACGAGCTTGTGGGGCAGGGAATAGACGAAAAGAGATATAACGATGTTAAAGAATCACTCACCGAGTTATTGAATATAGAATATGCTGATCTGATGGGAGGAACTATTGATGATGGTTATGCACAACATGCGGAGATGCGAAAAAAAGTGCGTGAACTTTGGTTAGCAACAAAGGATTTGCGCGGAACAATTCTCAGAATTATATAAATAAATAATGTAGCCACGCTTATATCAAAAGATAACTACGACCGTGGTACACTTTTGATATGGGAGTAATAGAAATTGAAGCGAGAAAGAAGCGCCGATACGCATATGTTCAACAAGCGTTACTCGCTACGGTGGCGCTTGCTGGTGTAGTTCTTGTCGCAACAATAGCCCCGAATGCGCCAGCGGTCTTGTCAAAGTTGTCGAGCTTTAAGCGAGCGCAACTGCGGTATCAGTATCGAACAGCGCTTGGGAGATTGGCGGTTCAAGGACATATCGTTTTTGAAAAACGCGATGGCAAACAATACGCCAGAATTACCGAGACAGGCCGCCAAGTACTCGCATTTGAGCAAGAAAAGATGAAACTGAGTAACATGAAAAAACGCCGATGGAATGAAAGGTGGCGGGTGATAATTTTTGACATACCCGAACGCCGTCGTCGAACACGCGATCGGTTGAGGATTATCATGCAAGAAATTGGCTTCGTGCGTCTTCAAGACAGCGTATGGGTCTTCCCGTACGATTGCGAAGATTTCATCACTTTGTTAAAAGCCAAATTAAAAATCGGTGCAGCTATTTTATACATGGTTGTCGAACATATCGAAAATGATAAGCACCTGCGGGCGCATTTCGATTTGAAATAATATCGTTGATGATATATCAAATAGTATCTACGACCGTTATATTAATTTGATATACGTTAACAAACATCGCCGTCGTTCCCGAGTCCGGGGACTTGGAAGATCACGAAAAATTAGTGAAGAGAATTTAATGAGGTATAATTGTCTGATGCATTTGAAACTTGGTGAATACGAGCACTATAAAAGTGGAAAGAAGTACCGAGTAATTGGCGTAGCGAAACATAGTGAGACATTAGAGGATATGGTCGTGTATGAAGCGCTTTACGACAATGAAATGTCAAAACTCTGGGTGCGACCTCTCGCTATGTTCCTCGAAAATGTTACCGTCGACGGCAAGCGGGTGCCACGATTTAAATATATTGGCAATGAATAGAATAACAGAAATTAAACGATATCAACAACCAACAAACCGCCATCGTCCTGTGTCGAAAGACCAATCAGATGAGCATTTGCGAGTACCTCGAGCACACGTGTCCTCAAGTCCATTTCAAAACAGTAGCATATGGCGAAAGCGGCACCTGTATACTCAAGGTGCCGCTTCTTGGTCCGATGACACTTCAGGTTCGTTCTCTTCTGCAGGAAGTCGCTTCCTGATTTTCGTCGGGAGCCTCGGGATACATTCCTCGCAATATCCGAGCTGCGTTTCTTGGTCCATCCGCATCCTCTCGTGCATAGTTAGCTCGCCGCACCAGTCGCAGGTCGACGCGTACTCGCACACTCTTTCAATATTTCGCCCGTCTATGGTGTTACACGAATCGCAGTCTCCACTTGGCTTACATGCGAGGCAATGCGTCTCGCTGTTGCAATCCTCGCCCAGCTTGGTTGTTTTGAACCAAGACAAAGATTTGGCTCTGACCATACGTCCCCCCTTTGCTTGAAGGTGAACCTCCAATTGAAAATTACACTACTATACAGGTGTCGTCAATAAAATTTCTAAACTATCTTTTTTGCAATTCGTGAAAAAACCTCGGGATGTTCGGAGGCGAACTGCGCAAGGACTTTGCGGTCGAGGGCGAAGCCGTTCTTTTTCAGCTTCGCGATGAACGTGCTGTAGGACCGGTGGCCGTTGTCGCGGACGGCAGCGTTGAGTCGGACTATCCAGAGCTGACGAAAATCGGTCTTCTTGTCGCGTCGGTGGGCGAAGGCATAGCGGCCCGCACGCATGAGCGCTTCATGAGCATAACGCTCCTTCTTGGAACGGACGCCGCGATAACCCTTAGCTCGTTCCAGAATATTCTTGCGGCGTTTCTGCGCCATCACACCTCCTTTGATTCTTGTCATACGAAAATTGTTACAACTAGATTAATTATGCACCAGTGCCCGGAAGGAAACGACCGCGAACACGCTTTGTGAGAGTGATCGCTATGGAACGACGCTTACCGCTGCGCTCTGACCCGCTTTGCTTCGCATTGAAATGGTTCTGGCCCTTCGCGCGCACCACAAGCTTCCCATTGCGGGTAACACGTATTCGTTTGGTATAAGATTTATTTGTTTTCATGCTGTTTGTTCGCTTCTTTTTCGCGTTTCGCTTGCGCCACAAGATCTCGCTCTATGACCCCGGCGAAACCCTTAGGACTTCTCGCAACCGGTTCGGCGACCTTATAGGCATAGGGAATGCGCAGGAGGAATCTTTCGAGGCGTTCCTTGAGAAATTTCTCCTCCATACTCTTATAGCGGCCTTTCAGGAAGAGTTCGGCACGCACCCGATGGCCTTCGGCGAGCCACTCGGCTGCTTTCTTCGCCTTGAGGTCCATATCGTGGTCGCCGGTGCCCACTTTGACCTGGACCTCTTTGGTCTCCGATATCTTGACCTTTGCCTTTGCTACCTTCTCCTTCTTGCTGCGCTCATATTCGAATTTACCATAATCCATAATCTTCGCAACGGGCGGGACGGCCGAAGGAGAAATTTCAATGAGATCAAGCCCTGCGGTCTTGGCTGCCGCCAGCGCTGCGGGGAGTGCGAGAATGCCCAGATTCTCGCCTTGCGCGCCAATAACGCGCAACTCTTGCGCGTGGATTTCATTATTTATGCGAAGTCGGTCGGTAGCCACTGGAAGTACAGGAAATATAGCATGAAAAGGGAAGCGGGCACAAGTAAAAAGAAACCGCCGCATCAAGAAGCGCGTCCGATGGACGGCTTCTTCGATGCGACGAGTGGCTATAGTTGATGACCGATCTCAAAAAAGGTGTGCGGTGAAAGTGGCCGCATTCGCCCATCCACTTGCATTCTGACATGCCATTCTCCATTGATGTTGTGCAAGGTGGCAAATGTGCCGTGGAAGTTGATCGGCTGATTGTTCTCAATTTTGCATCTGGTGCAGAATGGCACACAATTCATCCAACTCGCGACAGAAGGCAAGTTTCTGCCAACCTTCCGGAAAGGATTCAATATCACGAACCCCTCTTCACCAAGGAAGCCGACGAGATCAAGTGGTATTACATGGATTGGTTCATACGCATCGCCATTTATCGTGGGCATATTGAGCTCCTTTGTTGAGGTTAGAGAACAGTTTGACCTGAAGGAGAGCATAGCACGGAGAACTCTAGAAGTCAACTTTTTCAAATCTGGCTTGGAGAAGAGAGAATTATTTCGGCTTTATTCTGATACGAGGATATTTTGCCGGTGAGGGTGATGGTCGCTCCGACATATCGAGAGAGGTCGCCGAATTTCTTAGCATCATCGGCGAAGATGACGCCAGTGAAGGGGCATTTTTTGTAATTCTCGCAGAAGTCCAGAAAGACGGTGCCGGTTTTAGAAGTATATGCTTTGACGAGAATGCCGCGCACGGAGGCGTACTCGCCGACGTGCGCGGAGGCATCGGTGTAGTCGATCGTTCCGATCGAAACGTTCGCGGCCGCTCCCGCGGCCGCGTTTCCTTTGTAAGCATCAAGGAGTCGTTTCAAAATATTCTCATAGGCCTGCCTGAGTGTCGGATCGGTGCCAATTTCAAGAATCTCATCGTTTATAGTCGTCGCGGATCTTGTCCAATTGTAACTGCCAAAGGCATATGCCTGCTCCGTCACAAGGAGCTTGATATGCATAATACCGTTTCCACTTGCGTGGCGCTCCGTAAAAAGAGGGATGCCAGCGGAGCGCAGTTTCTTGGTAATTGGAGCTCCGTAGCTGTTGCTGCTTTGCTCAGAATCCACAATTCCTTTTACATCAACACCGCGTTTTTTTGCTTCGACGAGCGCATCAGCAACGTTAGGGAGGGTAAACGTATAAATCGCAAAGTAGATATAATTATCGACCTCATTGATGAGGGCGATGAGTTCTTGGTCGTTTTGTTTCTTATCCAAACTGTAAATAACGCGCGTCGAGCCCGCTGCTGGCGCCGAAACGGTTTGAACGGGAATGTCTACGCTTGCATTCTGCGCCCCATCGCCGCCCGCCACGTATCCCGCAGCACTCGCCGCAAGCGCGAGCACGAGCGCTGCCGCCGCGCGAATTATTTTCGGATTCATACGTTCAGTATAGTGCCTATGGCGTTCGCGGCAAAAACAAAAATCACTCCAACATGCCCGAGTGATTTTTGGCGTTAATCATTTATGTCTCCAACCGTTCTTTTTTCAATGTTTTCTTGAGCTTCTTTCAGGGCCTCATTTGCTTGTCTGTGTACTATAGCTTGGTCTCGTATGATCCTATTAATGGCATCTTCACGAGTAAACTTCGGGGCATACTTTTTGTTCGAACTGGCTTCTGCCTCTTTTTCCATTTGTCCCCGTATTGTTTCCACTTCTTCCTCCGTGAAATCTTTTGGTATAGGTAGTAGTGTTGGCATCCGTTCTGTCATATGGCTGCATTATAGGCACTTTTGTGTGGCATCGTCAATGACTTATACACACCATCAACATCCGGCTTCGGTACCAGACCCATTCTTTTCTGCGCGGTATGTAAGAAGAGTATGCTGACCTATAAAGAAGAATATGAGGAGAAAGATACCTGCGATGCCCCAGCGCATGGGACCAAGCCACTCCGAAGTGGCATTGCCGAACCAGTAGGAGGCATAGAAAAGAATAGTCCCTATAAGTAAGCCGCCAGCAATTGCCGTGGGTATGAAAATGGTCAGCGGACAGCGGAAGAATCCGCTCGCGGTGTACGTCGTGAACCGCAATCCGGGTACAAAGTGACCTACGAAGATAATCAGCGCATACCGCTTTTCAAGCCATGAGCGAAAAGATATCGTAAAGTCATGGTCTATATAATGCGCGAGACGCGGATGGTTGCGAGCGAGCGACCCGATGAAATAGAGAACGGCATCTCCGAGCGTAATGCCGATATAGATAGAGAGGAGCGCGAGCGGGATCGAGATAAAGCCGTCGGCCGCGAGCACGCCGACGATGATGGTGGTCAGATCTTCAAAAATGAAGGCACAGAGAATGATAGCGAGCGATAGAAGCAGGGCGCTATCAAGTGTGCTGCCGGTGAAGTTGGAAAGAAGGGTGAACATATGAGCCGATTCATTTTAACAGATATTTTACGCATATCCTCCCTATCTGCTCGCATTTGCATATCTGCGGCACAGCGCGTATTCTACGCGTTATGAAACGAATTGGTGTCGTGGGTATCCTGATTCTCGCCTTCTTCGGGCTTGCGGATTCTGCGTATGTTGCGCAGCATGAGGCGAGCGGTACGCCGCTCCTGTGTACTATTGAAAATCTCTCGGACTGCAATGTTGTCGTCGCAAGTCCGTACTCATATCTCTTTGGCATATCGCTTGCCGAATACGGCGTTCTTTTCTACAGCATCATCTTTGTCATTGCCGCCCTTGAACTCGTTATCTTTGATCGACTCCTGCGGCGCGTACTCCAAGTGATTTCTCTTATCGGCGTCATCGCCTCGCTCTACTTCACTTTTATTCAAATGTTCGTCATTGATGCTTTCTGCATTTACTGTCTCGCATCCGCCCTCATCGCGGTTCTTATTTTTATTCTCGCAAGTTTTATTGAGCCGCTACGGAGGAATATGCAGCAAAAACCGCCCTCACCGCCCATAATTCCACCACCCGAATCTCCCGCATCGGGACTCTCAAAAGGAAGCCCATCGCATTTCTCAATGCCGCCCGTGCCTTAGCATTGATATGAAACGCTCATTCTCCCTCCTCCTCATCTTATTTCTTCTACCGATGAGTGCACTTGCCGCGCCCGCGTCCTTTTCGGCAGCTCGTTCACTCATAACGGCGAGTTCTTCACCCGGGAATGCATACGTTACGGGCGTTTCAGTCGTACTTACTGCCCCGGTGGCGGGCGATCTCTCAGCTCTTGGTGGCTCGATTATCGCCGCAGCGCCGGTGGCGGGCGATGAACTTCTTTTCGCCGGTTCCATACGTTCGCGCGCTTCGGTCGCGGGTGATCTTCGGGCGATTGGCGGGAGTGTCATTATTGAAGAACCGGTTGCGGGCGATCTGGTCGCCCTCGGTTTCTCTGTGTACGATTCCGGTCGCGCTGCGGGAAGTGTCTTTATTGTAGCCGCGGACACTGCCGTAACCGCTGGCGCTTCTGGCCCGGTCACCATTTACGGTAATAACATTTCACTCTCAGGCGACTTCGGGGGGAATGTGGATATCGTTGCGAGTGGTCGTTTGACGCTCGCGGCGAGTACTACCATTCGCGGCATTCTTTCCTATGAAGCACCCGAACCGGCGACGATACCAGCATCGGCAACGGTAGTCGGTGGCGTCAAATATACGAATGCTTCCTATCTGCCGGATGTCGGCACGTCGCGCATACTTGCCCTCTTGAGTATCGGATTTTTTCTTTTCGCGCGTATCCTCGGAGCTCTCATTCTCGCCGGCCTTCTCGCCGGTCTTTTCCCGAAACTCGCGGAGGAAATCGTTGAACGCGCCCATGCGCGCCCCCGCAGCATTCTGCTGACGATGTTGCTCGGTTTCGCAATACTCGTCGCTACGCCGATTCTATTTGTTGTACTCATGCTTACATTCGTCGGCATCGGTCTCGCGTTCTTGCTTCTCATTATGTATGCTCTTATGGCGTTCCTCGCATTCTTGTATGCGGGCATTCTTCTTGGCGGTGCGTTTGCACGGCGTTTTAATGCGCGCGAGGCGGTGCTATGGCACGATGGAGTGTTTGGCATGCTCGTACTCTCGCTCGTCACACTCGTTCCAATCATTGGCCCTTTCGCACTACTCTCACTCATTATTTTTTCTGCGGGCGCGCTCCTGCTCATTTTCTTCAACTTCGCCTTCCCGCACGAGGAACAAACGTCTGAAATGTTATGAGCCCCGTTAGAAATCAGATTTCTAACGGGGCGAGCCGCGAAGATCGTGCACTCCGCACGAAGAAAATCATTGCGTATTTAAAAAAAACGTACCCGATTCCGCGGAGCGAGCTTGTACACGGAACGCCAATACAGTTTCTCGCCTCAGTGATACTCTCGGCGCAGTGCACCGATAAAACAGTGAACCGAGTGACGGAAAAATTATGGAGAAAATATAAAAACCCAAAAGATTTCGCGAGAGCACATCCGGCGATTTTTGCAAAAGAAATTTCCTCGGTAACATTTTTCAGAACTAAAGCCAAAGCAATCATCAGTGCGGCAAAGGAGATAGAAACACGGCACGGCTCCGTCGTGCCGCGCACCGAATCCGAACTTGTCGCGCTTCCTGGCATCGGATACAAAACGGCGCACGTCGTTCTTGGCGAGCTCTACGATATCTGGGAAGGCATCGCGACCGACACGCATGTAAAGCGCTTTGCCAAACGTTTTGACCTCACTGACAACACCGATCTCACAAAAATATCAAAAGATCTCGAGGCGCTTATTCCCAAGAAGGATTGGAAATATGTGAACAATGGCCTTGTCCTCTATGGCCGTTACGTGTGTCCCGCGCGCCCTCACGACTGCGCGACCCATCCGCTCACCAAACTCTGGCCGCCCGCCGCTCTCCGCTGGCCGAAGGCAAAATAGGTTAGGATAGTGCCGATGTTACCGACAAAGTTCAGAACGCTCGTATGGCGGCACTACCGGGTTCATGGGCGGCACGATTTGCCGTGGAGAAAAACGTATGACCCATATAAGGTTCTCGTTTCGGAAGTGATGCTGCAGCAGACGCAGGTAGAGCGCGTGATACCGTTTTATAAAAAATTCATCAAGAAGTTTCCGACAGCCAGGCATCTGGCCTCAGCTTCTCTGGCCTCTGTTCTCCAGATGTGGCAAGGGCTCGGCTACAACCGCCGCGCTAAGCAGCTACATGCTGCCGCCAAAGAATTTGAGACAATACCAATATTATCCTATAGGACAGATTTGGTATCGAATACAAATGATGTCGTGTTGGAGTTAAGAAAGCTGTCGGGCGTAGGACCGTATACCGCTTGCGCGGTCGCTGCGTTCGCGTTTAATAAAAACGTTATTTTCATCGAGACAAATATACGCACGGCAATCATTCACCATTTCTTTCGAAAAAAGAGAAGGGTCTCGGATGATGAAATCGAGAAAATTTTAATGCAGATGCTGCCGAAAGGAAGAGCAAGAGAGTGGTACAGCGCGCTCATGGATTACGGCGCATATCTGAAACGTTCTGGTATCTCGCACAATGCACAGAGCCGACACTACGCGAAACAGTCGAAATTTGTCGGCTCCCTTCGCGAAGCGCGCGGCGCCATTTTGCGCGAGCTCGCTAAGGGTCCGTGTATCGAAGCGCGTCTCGCAGATCTTCTTGGTAAAAATCGCGTTTTACAAATGCGTCGGGCGCTCGGGAATCTTCGTACCGAATCCCTCATACAGAAACGCGGCAAGGTTTTCACCTTGCCACGTTAAGCCGGTTATTCGTATACGTCGTGATGATCAGTGAGCAGTGCTACAATGCCGAGACAACATGAACCCAGAAACCCCTTCGACAAACTCAGGGCAGGCAAAAACACATTCGAAAAAATCAGTGTCTACGACCTGCCAGAATTGCAAACAAGAGTTCACGATTGAGCCGGAGGACTTTGTGTTCTACGAGAAAATCAACGTCCCGCCGCCAACATGGTGTCCGGAGTGCCGACTCCGAAGGCGTATCGCATGGATCAGTTATTTGGAGCTGTATAAGCGAAAGTGTGATTTTACCGGCGAGCAGATTATCTCAATGCATCCGCCGGAAACGCCTTATCCAGTTTACCGTCAGGATGTCTGGTGGTCAGATAAATGGGATTCAAAGAGTTATGGCCGCACTTATGATTTTTCCAAACCATTCTTTAGTCAGCTTTTTGATTTAATGAGAGTCGTTCCGATGCCATCGCTCGCCACCGAATATCCGACCATGGTCAACAGTGAATATTGCAATGCGGCTGGCTATTTGAAGAATTGCTATCTATGCTTCGCTGCTGACTATAGCGAAAATTGTGCCTATACCCACACAATGTCGCGCTGCAAAGAATGTTTCGATCTTTCTTATTCCAATGACTGTGAATTAAGCTACGAGGTTATTAACGTCAATAAAAGTTATCAGGCTTTTTTTTCGCAAGATTGCAATGAATGCCAAGATGTTTATTTTAGCCGCGATTTAGTTGGTTGTCTGAACTGTACGGCCTGCATTAATTTAAGAAATAAGAATTACTGTATTTTAAACCAACAGTATTCCAAAGAAGAATATGAAAGATTATTTAAAGAATTCGATTTTGGGTCTTCTAAAAGGTTAAAAGAATTTAGAAAGAAAGCTGAAGAATTTATGTTGAAATATCCGCGCAAGGCATTTCATGGCCGCCATAATGTTGATGTTGACGGCGATTATATTTTCAACAGCAAAAATATCCATAATTCTTACATGCTTGGCAATGCCCAGGATTTGCGCTATTGCCAATTGTTGAAATCCGGGCCGGCGGCTCAAAGCTATGACTATACTCAGTTTAGCATTAACGCCGAATGGATTTATGAATCGGCGTGGGTGGGCTTGAAAGTCAGCAATCTTAAAGGTTGTTATTGGGATTATAATTGTACGTTTTCCGAGTATTCAATTGGCTGTCATGGGTCAAACAATCTCTTTGGCTGTGTTGGTATTAGAAAAGGCGAATATTGCATTTTAAATAAGCAATACGCGAAATCAGATTATCTGGCAATGATTGAACGAATTAAGCTCCAGATGGGCGCGATGCCTTATAAAGACAAGCTGGGACGGACTTATGGCTACGGAGATTTTTTACCCGCAGAAAATTCAATCATTGCTTATAACGAATCTCTTAGCCAGCCGTTTTTCCCGCTAACCAAAGAACAGGCAATTGCGGGCGGTTTCTATTGGAGAGATCCCGACGTCCACGAATACCAAAAAGTCACTCTAGAACCGCCGGATCATATCAATGACGTTGCCGATGACATTTTGAAAGCAGTCCTGAAATGTGAGGCCTGCAGCAGAAATTATCGGATTATAGAATCAGAACTCAATTTTTTGCGCCGTTTCCAATTTCCGATTCCCAAGCAATGTTCTTTTTGCCGCAATTTTGCCAGAACCAGATTGTTAAATCCAATGTTTGTCTATAACCGCACTTGCGCCAAATGCAAGAAAGAGATCAAAACATCATATGCATCAGAGCGACCGGAGATAGTGTATTGCGAGCAGTGTTATCAGGCAGAGGTGGTATAACCTACCGATAAATAATATATTTGGTTTTGTGTGAACATAGCAAGGCGAGGTCCTGCTGAAGGTTAGTGGTGTGAGAATGTGGAGCACGCTACAATTACATCATGAAAAGGAAGACAAAGACGATGTTAAAAAATAATAGAATCCCGCTCCTTGTTGAGAAAGGGGAAGATGGTTTCTATGTGGCCGAATGCCCACTTCTGGACGGATGTTATAGTCAGGGAAAGACAATTGATGAGGCCTTACATAACATCAGAGAAGTCACCGCCCTTATTTTGGAAGAAAAGGAATCCGCGCGGATTATTCAAGGATATAATTTTCAAGAGACATCTGATTTTATAGAGCTTCGGTAAATAGTATTTTTATGGAATCACAAACTAAAACCTGCCAGAATTGCAAACAAGAGTTCACGATTGAATCGGAGGACTTCGCGTTTTACGACAAAATCAAAGTCCCGCTGCCGACATGGTGTCCGGAGTGTCGGATGATACGTCGTATGATGTTTCGCAATCAGCGGCTGCTTTTTAGGCGCAAAGATGATGTGTCAGGTAAGGAGATTCTTGCAAGTTTCCCGCAGACCTCCTTGATCAAGGTGTACGAGCATCACTACTGGTGGTCTGACGGCTGGGACCCAATGGACTATGAGCGCGAATATGATTTTTCGCGGCCGTTTTTTGAACAATTCCGAGAACTCTTATATTCTGTACCGCTTTTTTCCAAAAGTGCCGTCAATATCGTAAATTCCGAGTATTGCGACCAGGTAGGATGGCTTAAAAATTGTTATCTTTGTTTTGATAGCGCTTATGCAGAAAATTCATCCTATCTGGTATCCTCGCTCCATATTCAGGAAAGTATGGATCTTTATCAATCCGGCCAAAGTGAGCTTTGTTATGAATGCGTAACGATACATAAGAGTTATCGGACTTTTTTCTCCAGAAATTGTGTCAGCTGCAATGACATTTGGTTTTCACAAAATTTGAGCGGGTGCAACAACTGTTTCGGCTGCGTAAATATACGCAATAAATCTTATTACATATTCAATGAGCCCTACACCAAAGAGGCATATGTAAGGAAATTGCAAGAATATAATCTCGGTTCTTATCGCACGGTGGAAGAATTGAAAAAGAAAACGCACGAACTTTGGGAAAAATATCCCGTAAAATACATGCAGGGCTTTCAGAACATGAATGCGGACGGTGCATACATTCAGAATTCAAAAAATGTTCACGCGAGTTATTTTGTTCGTGATTCTCAAGATATTAAATATGGACAAATTATTTTTGAACGCACTACCGATTGTTATGATCTAACCAATTTCGGTATTGATACGGCAGAGATATATGAAAGTGTTACCACCGGGCTGGAAGCATACGGTCTCAAATTTTGCTGGGAATGCTGGAAAGGGGTGCAAGAGGTTGAGTATTCCGCTTACTGCAGTTCCTCATCCAATCTTTTTGGCTGTGTGGGGCTTCGCAAGAAACAATACTGCATTTTTAACAAACAGTATTCGGAAAAAGATTTCCTTTTCCTGCGGGCAAACATAATCAAACATATGGATGCAATGCCCTACCTTGATAAAAAAGGGAGGGTATACGCATACGGCGAATTCTTTCCGCCTGAATTTTCTCCGTTTGCCTACAACGAGACCATGGCACAGGATTTATTTCCGCTTGCAAAAGATGAGGCAGAAACAAAAGGGTTCCCGTGGCGAGATGCGGATCCACGCAAGTTTCAGATGACAATGCAAGCCGTTGATCTTCCGGACAATATCAAAGATGTCGCCGACTCATTTCTTAAAGAAGTTATCGCGTGCGCTTTATGCCGCAAGGCCTATCGAATTATTCCTACCGAACTTGATTTTTATCGTAAAATCGGTCTGCCGTTGCCTCAATTTTGTCCGAATTGTCGCTTTATAGAACGTATGAAGCTTATAAATCCTCCAAAATTTTGGCATGGAAGGTGCCACTGCGCTGGTTCTGCCGATGATCGAACGATGTACAAAAATAAAGATTTACATTTTCATGGCGAAAGCCATTGCTCAAATGAGTTTGAAACAAGTTATGCGCCGGGAAGACCAGAAATTGTCTACTGCGAACAATGTTATCAAACCGAAGTGGTATAAGCCACCGACAAAAACCACACATTCTTATTTGTGACGGTCGGCAAAGATAAGAATATTCCCATGAAAGAAATTACACGCAAGAATTCTTGCGCGCAATTTGGTATAATAGGCATAACGCATGGCAGACATCAATAAGATACAAATCATCAAGTATGCGCCGCCGCCGCCCCAGCTTCCTGTTCTGGGGAAGGAGGACCCTGTGGAGATATGTTTCTTCGGGCGCACGAATTATGTCGCCGCTCTTGAAGAAAAGAAATATGTGTTCGGTATTAAGCGCACGGATCGCCGCCGCCATATGTATATCGTGGGCAAGTCCGGAGTCGGCAAAACGAAATTGATGGAGCTTTTGTTGCGGCAGGATATCGCGCACGGCAAAGGGCTATGTCTCTTGGACCCGCACGGCGACGCGATTCGTGACATTCTCCACTTCATTCCCGAAGAGCGCATCGAGGACATATGCGTCATTGATCCGTCTGACACCGACTATCCCATATCGTTCAATCCGCTTGCAAATGTCGACCCCACATTCAAACACCAGTTGACCCAGGGGCTTATTGAGGTGTTGCAAAAGCAGTTCGGCGCCAACTGGACGCCGCGTTTAGAGCATGTATTCCGTTTCACCACACTCGCACTTTTGGATTATCCGAATGCGACCATGCGCGGCATGATCTCTATGCTCACCGACCGCAACTATCGCCAAAAGGTGATCGGGTACATCGAAGACGATATGGTAAAGCGCTTCTGGGCAATTGAATTTGCCGATTGGTCGGAGAAATTTGACACCGAAGCGATCATTCCGCTGGTCAACAAGTTGGGACAATTTCTCGCAAACCCGCTTTTGCGCAATATCTTCGGACAGAAAGAAAACAAAGTAAATCTTGAGCAGCTTATGAACGAAGAGAAGATCGTACTCATCAACCTTTCCAAAGGATTAATAGGCGAGGAGAATTCAAGCTTCTTCGGTTCTATGTTCATTACGAAGATTAAGCAGGCAGGCATGGGGCGTGCGCGCCTTGAGGAAGAGGCGCGCAAGGACTTTTATGTCTATGCCGACGAGTTCCAGAACGTTGTTACCGATACCTTCGAGAATCTGTTGTCGGAGGCGCGCAAATACGGACTCGCGCTTATCGTTGGGCACCAATATATGAATCAAATTACGCCGAGAATCCAATCTTCCGTGCTTGGCAATTGCGGGACCATTGTCCTCTTCCGCGTTTCCGGCGAGGACGCCGTGCGATTGGAGCCGGAGATGTCCCCGATTTTCAAAGTGAAAGACATGATCAACTTAGGGCGGCGTGAATTTTACATCAAAATGACGATTGACGGCGAGTCATACGACCCGTTTTCGGCGGAGACGCTCAATATCATGCCGCCCGCGCATCCGTCATACCGCGACCGCATCATCGCCGCTTCACGAAAGAAGTTTTCCGTCTCCATCGACGCGGCGCGGAAACTCATTTTGGAGGAAGAAGCAGGCATCTTGCGCAGCGCGAGCGAGAAGGAGATTATTGAGGGGAAGAGGCACGTGAATACGCCCGCCGCCAGCGAGTCGGAAGACACTACAGCGAACACGCCCGCCCGAGAAGAGTCGAAAGACAGCGAACCTCTTATTTAAACATGCATGAGCAACACGCCTCAATTTGATGGGGAACTCGATACCTATTTTTCCAAGTTGAAATTGGATGGGAGCGGCGGGCAGTGGAGAGTGTGCCGTTTTTCCGGCAAGAAGTTTTATGTGCGACCGGAAGACGTCGCATTTTACAAGCGCATGCGCGTGCCGCTGCCGACACTCTCTCCGCATGAGCGTGCGCGCCGCAAACTCGCGTATTCAAATGTCTACAATCTTTTTAAAACAAAATCCGCCCTTTCCGGCACGATGCTCATATCGTCCTATCCGCCGTCCACCCCTTATAAAATATACGAACATGAAGTATGGAACGGCGGCGGCTGGGATCCGGAGGAATATGCTGTCGCCTACGACAAACATAAGAGCTTTTTTGAGCACTACGCCGTTTTCCAACGCGCGGTGCCGCGGCCGAATCTGTTTATAAGAAACAGCGTGCGAAGCAATTACACCAATTACGTTTCTCACGTGAAGGACTGCTATCTTGTTTTTGATGCCATTGAAGCGGAGGATTGCGCGTATTGCATGTACCTTCATTTTTCAAAAAATTGTTACAATTCTTTCGGTCCAGTCGCATCCGACCTATGCTACGAATGTATTGATAGCGCGCATCTCTACCGTGCTTTTTTTGTCGAGCATTCAAGAAATTGCATGGATAGCGCGTTTTTGTTTGAATGCCGCGATTGCACATCCTGTTTCGGATGCACGAATTTGCGTCATAAGAAATATTGTTTTCTCAACGAACAATTGACCAAAGAAGAATATGAACAGAAAATCGGAACAATCAATCTGGGAGACCGGTCTGTGGTAAGGGAGTGGGAAGATACGTTTTCCGCTCTTAAGAAAGAGGCGATACACAAGGCGAACCATAACGAATATTCGATTAATTGCACCGGGGATTATATTCAGAAATCAAGGGATTGCCACTCTTGTTTCTGGACCATTGCGGGCGAAAATCTCGCCTATGCTATCGGCGGCGTGAAAAATCGCGATTCCTACGATCTTGTGGGCGGAAATGGGAGCGAGCTTTCCTATGAGACGTGGGGACTGAATGCGTATCATACAAAGTTCTCAATGAATGCTGATTTCCTGCGCGACTGCGAGTATTGCGATTTGTGCGAGAATTGCAGGGATTGTTTTGCGTGCATCGGGCTCAAGAACAGATCGTTTTGTATTTTCAACAAGCAATACAGCGAAGAAGAATATTGGTTTGCGGTGGATACTATAAAAACAGACATGGTAAAGCGCGGAGAGTATGGGGAGTTTTTTCCGCCCGAACTATGCCCCGTGCCCTACAATATCTCCGTCGCGACATCGTATCAAGGATACGATGATATAGAGCGCGCATCGCGGTACGGATATTACACAGAGGAGTTGCCGGAAGGTGCGCAAAATATCGAAGGGGAAACGATGAATGCAGTCGATGTCCCCAATGACATACAGAATATGACCGATGAGATTTTAGGAAAAGTCATTTTCGATACAAAAAACAACAAAAAGTTTCGTTATACAAAACAAGAGTTAGATTTTCATCGGCGCTACAATCTTGCCCTGCCAATCGAGCATTACAGCATTTCTCTTGCACAGAAAAGAATAGCGGTTGGGCCGATTGATTTCAACATAAAGACACGCCCATGTGCAAAGTGCGGCGTTACAACTCAGGTGACGTTTCCCGAAAACCATCCCAACGCGCCGAAAATAATCTACTGCGAGAAGTGTTATAACAGCGAATTTGTATGACATCAAAGACGCCCAAATTTGACGAATCGTTAGATAAGATTTTCAGTGGTTTATCGCCGCATACACGGACATGCAAACAATGCGTGCAACTCTTTAATATATTTGCGGAAGACATAGATTTTTTTAAAATGCTTCGTGTGCCCCCGCCGACACTCTGCCCACTGTGCCGCCAACAGCGACGATTTGGGCATAGAATATATTTTTTTCCCATTTTTTATAAAAAGACCTGCGCCGCACTCGGGCACTCGGAGAAAGTCATCGCGTATTATTCCAATGCAAATCCGGTGAAAGTGTATGACGATGCTTATTATCATTCCGATGCCTGGGACGCTATTTCATTCGGGAAGGACTACGATCTTTCGCGTTCATTTTTTAAGCAATGGCAAGAATTTTCCAGCGCGATTCCGCGCCAGACACTTTTTCGCGATATTGCGAGCGTTGCTGTTGAATATACCGTTTCCGGCTTCAAATCAAAAAATTGCTATTATGTCGCGCTTCCATACTACGCGGAGGATGTGCATTATGGATTTCTCCCATTTCATACCAAGAATGCCGTAGATGTGTCCGATACGGATAACTCGGAATCATGTTACTCGTCGGTCTCTATTGATCATTGTTATCGCTCCTCGTTTTGCTATGAGAGCGTGAATTGCATGGACAGCGCATTTTTATATGATTGCAAAAATTGCTCAAGTTGTTTCGGGTGTACCAACCTCCGTAACAAACAGTATTATTTTTTCAATGAACAGTTAACGAAAGAAGAATATAAAAAACGAATGCGAGATATTGACCTTGGGAAAAGAAGCGAAGTAAATAAGTGGTATGGATTGTTTGAAGGGGTGTATATATCTGCGATACGAAAGGCGGTAAATAATACACGGGTGGAAAATTGTCTTGGCGACAATCTACGTGAGTCAAAAAATTGTTACATGTCCTTTCGCGCAGTCGGGGGATGCGAAAATCTGCGATATACGGCACCCGCAGACAGAATGGCAAATGCGATGGACGCGACAGGCGCACAATCGTCGTTTCTTTATGAAGTCGGAGGTGCGATCCACGCCGAACGAGCACTTTTTTCTACCATGATCCGTACCGGAAGGGACGTAGAGTATTCCATGGAGTGCAACAATTGCGATTATATATTTGGCTGTGTCGGTTTGCGCAACAAAAAATTTTGCATCTTTAACAAACAGTATTCGGAGGGGGCGTATTGGACACGAATTGATGAGATAAAAACAAAAATGCTTGCAAACGGCGAATATGGCGAATTTTTCCCGCTTGCGACGAGCGCTGCGGCATATCAGGATTCGTCCGCATCCGCTGACTTCCCTTTATCGGAAGAGGAAGTTGCGCGTCGCGGATGGCATGTCAAAGAACGCGAAGAGGGCGGCAGTGATCTCTCAAAAATGACCATACTTACATCCGAACAAGTCCCTGACAATATCTCGGATGTTACCGATGAGATCTTGAAAACCCCGATTATGTGCGAGAGAACCGGCAAACCGTTTCGCATCACTCCATTTGAACTCGGATTTTATCGCACGATGCGTCTACCTATCCCGACCGTTCATCCGCTGGAGCGGATCAAAGACCTCTTCAAATTCAGACGACCATTCCGTCTTTTCCGATACCCATGCTCAAAATGCGGCAAAGATATGAATACGTCGTTTGATCCGGCCCTAAAATACAAGGTGTATTGCGAGCAGTGTTACAATACGGAGGTGGTATAAAATTTTGCATGAACCTCGAAACTCGTCAGTGCCAAAATTGCAAAATCGCGTTCACAATTGAACCGGAGGACTTTGTGTTTTATGAGAAAATGGATGTGCCGCCACCGGCACTTTGTCCGCAGTGTCGGTTTGAGCGCCGGTGTCTTTTCCGAAACGAAACCGTTTTGTATTCCCGCACATGCGCGTTATGCAAGAAATCAGTTATTTCGATGTATCATCCGAAATCGCGTTATACGATTTATTGCGAAAAGTGTTGGGATTCTGATCAGTGGGATCCCGATACGTATGCGATGGATTATGATACGACCATGTCTTTTTTTGAACAATTTAGCGAGTTGTTACAGCGTGTTCCGAAGAAAACAACCTATGTTACGAGCGCAGGGCTGGGCCCGAATATCAACAGTGAATATACCAACGTCGCAGGAGCCAATAAAGATTGCTATTTTATTTTTAACGGCGCCAACAACGAAAATTGTTTTTATATGCGAGGAGTTAAGAATTCGCGCGATACCGGAGACGCGTATTTTGGAATAAAATTGGAACGTTCATACGAGACGGTAAACGTTCAGGAGTCAGCGAGTATTGTCTGGGGGCAAAATGTAACGGGGAGCTATGATTCATGGTTTGTCCGCGACGGCTCCGGGTTATCAAACTGTTTCGGGTGCGTAAATGTACGCCACAAGTCGCATCATTTTCTTAATGAGCCCCTTGCAAAAGAAGAGTATGAGCGCCGGACGAGCGACATTAAAGGGAGTTATAGAAAGATGGAAGAGTTTAGAAAGATGTTTGAGGAGTTTTCTTTGAAATTTCCCCGGCGCGTAAATAATAATTTAAAAAGCACGAATGTTGAAGGGGACTACATCTTTTCTTCAAAAAATGTCTCACATTCGTTTGAAGTGGCGCAAGCGGAGGATTGCAAGTACATTTTTTCCGGTAAGGAAGAGAAAGATTCATACGATACGACCGGATACGGTTTTCAATCCGAACTTCTTTTGGAGTGTGTCGGCGTCGGATACTCCAGTCGCGTCTTAGGGACCTATTGGGCTGAAAACTCTCAAAATATTGCCTATTCATTTGCTCTGGCGAATTGTCAGGATTGCTTCGGATGTGACGGTATAAAAAAGAAACAGTACGCAATTTTGAATAAGGTATATCCAAAAGATGAATACATACAGCTTCGAGAAAGAATTATCGCTGAGCTTATTGAGAAAAAACTCTATGGGCTTTTTATGCCGTCTGAAGTGGCGCCCTTTGCATATAATGAGACGATCGGACAAGACAATGCGCCGCTTACCAAAGAGGAGGCGCTGCAGAAAGGGTACCGCTGGGAGGACGAACTGCAGATGACGACTGGCAAAGAAACGATGGGGCCGGAAGAAATCCCCGACCATATTCGTGATGTGCAGGACTCCATTACGAATGAGATTTCGGTCTGTATCGCGTGCCGACGCAATTATCGTATTATTTCTTCAGAACTTGCATTCTATCGGGCAATACTCGTGCCAATTCCGCGGAAATGTTTTTATTGCAGGCATGGGAATCGTATTGAACGTCGCGGTCCGATGAAAATGTACGATCGAACATGCGACAATTGTAAGAAACCGATTAAAACCTCCTACGCCCCCGACCGACCGGAGATAGTGTATTGCGAACAGTGCTACCAAAACGAGGTGGTGTGAATCTATAAAAGAGCTATCCGAAAGTGCGGAGATAATAAGAAATGCAACACCCGCGGCGCGAAGCGCCGCGGGTGTTGCATCATTGAATGTTTATTTCTTACATCCCGATCAGCACGGGGATGACCATCGGGGCTTTGTTGGTGCGCTGGAAGAGGAATCCGGCAAGCACATCGGTCAGATTATTTTTCACATAATCAAGATCAATGGGGTTCATATTGTGGGTTGATTCCTCAATGGTCTTCTTGATCAGAATCCGCGCCTCATTCAGCAGATTTTGCGATTCGCGCAAATAAACGAAGCCGCGGCTGATGATATCGGGCGACTTGCGCAGCTTGCCGGTCTTCAGGTTCACGCTCGCGATAATGACGAACATGCCGTCTTTGGCGAGCGATTGGCGGTCGCGGATAACGACCTCCTGCATGTCGCCGATTGTGAAGCCGTCGACCACCATGGGCGCGGAAGGAACTTTTTGCTTGTGCACGTTCATCCGCTCGCCATCCTCAATATCGATGACGGTGCCGTTGTCCGGGATGACGATGTTTTCTCGAGGAAATCCCGACTGCTCGACGGCCTTCGCATGGCAGGTTGTCATTGAGCGATAGCCGTATCCGGGCATGAAGAATGTCGGATGTACCTGCTTGTTGATCCAGACCAATTCGCCCGTATTACCATGACCGGTTGAGTGGACGTCCGAGGAGCGATAGTGGATAAGCGTGACGCCATGCCGGTACAGATTGTCTTTCAATTTCTGCACAGAGATCTCGTTGCCGGGAATGACCGACGAGGAAAGTACGATCGTATCGCGTTCGTTGAATGTGATGTACTTGTGCTGTCTGGTTGAGATGCGCATGAGCGCGGCGAATTCTTCACCCTGCGCGCCGGTGGCGAGGATAACGACCTTGTCAGGCGGATAGTTGCCAAGGTCTTGCGCGGGGATGAAGGTGTCCTTGTTAACCTTGAGAAGCCCGGTCTTCTCTGCGATTTCAAGATTGGTCCTAATCGATCGGCCCTCGAGGACGATTTTCTTTCCGTGTTTCTCGGCGACTTCCATGATGTGGATCATGCGTTCAAATTGCGAAGCGAACGTGCCGATAATGAGGCGGCCGGAGACGGTCCTGATGATGTCTTCAAGCGTCTGGATGACGCGCACTTCGGGAATTGAGAATCCATCCTTCTCGGCGTTGGTTGAATCGGCTATCAGAAAAATATTTTTATTTTTACCGATGTCGCCCCATGTCGCCACTTCCCGTTCGGAAGGAATACCGTTGTCGTGATCGAGCTTCAAGTCGCCCGAGATGACGACATTGCCTTGCGGCGTTTCTACTGAGGCGCCCATCGAATCGGGAATCGAGTGTGTTACAGGGAAGAATTTCACCCGCGTCGAGCCGATGGTGACGGTCTGGCCTGTCTCGACGATAATCATCTCCGATTTCGGTACATCCGGATATTCCTCTTGGCGTCGCTGGATCATGATTGATGTCAGGTTCTGTGTGTAGATGGGCGGCGTGCCAAATCGCGGCAAGATGAATGGGATGCCGCCGATGTGATCAAGGTGGCCGTGCGTGATGATAACGCCCTTTACGCGATGAGCATTCTTCTCAAGATATTTTGTGTTCGGCAGAATGTAATCGACACCGGGAGACGTGTCTTCAGAGACGAATTGAAAGCCGGCGTCAAAGACAAGAATATCGCCCGTCGCGCCTATTTCAACCGCAATCATATTGCGCCCCACTTCTTCCACGCCGCCAAGCGGAATAATGCGGACGACGTTTGCCGCTACCGGCTCGGGAAAGTAATCGACAGCGCCGCGATTTGCACGTGCGGGCAGAGCGGTTGGACGCCGTAGGATTCGTTGGATGCGACGCGACGCACTCCCCGGGCGCGCGCCAGCATGAGTGGAGGGGCGATTCCCACGTTCGAAATGTTTCGGGTGGCTCATGGGGCTCGGTCGCACAGGATTGGGACGTGAATATGCGGGAACTGGTGCTGGTGCTGGTGCGGGATTCATAATGGTTGGTTAATTATTCGGGCTTGCAAAATGTTTAAACTAAAACCCGTACGAAAATAGTTAGCGTTTTTGGTGTGCGAAGAAGGGCCAGACCGTGTCGGTTGCCTTGTACCAAGAGGCGACCGTCGCAAATCGGTCTGCGGGTGTTATGATCTGCGGAAGCACAACGCCCTTAAGATCACTCGGTACCGCGTAGATGAAATTTGGCGCATAGATGAATGCGGCCGGATAGTCCGCGGCGATGACGTTCTCAATCTTCTGCAAGTTAAGAAAACGCACCTTCTCATCGGTAGAGCCGCGCGCGTTCTCAAGCAGGGTATCGACGGTCTTATTTACATAGAGCGCGATGTTGAGACCCGGGTCGTTGCGTTCCTGTGAATTCCAGAAGGCATAGAGATCTTGGTCGCGGCCCACCACCATGCCGTAGAGCAATGCTTCATATTTGCGCGGGCGGATAACATTCTGTACAAGATCACCCGGCTCATAGAGCTCGATATCAACCTGGATGCCGAGCCGTTCCCAATCCGCTTTCACCGCGCTCGCAACATTTTTTAATTCAGGCACGTTTGATGTGCGCAAGGTAATACGGTCGAGAGATACCTGTCCGCTCTTGGCGACTCCGCCTTTAGAGAATTTCCAGACGCGTGTGGAACCGTCATAGACCCATCCGGCTGCCTTAAGCACTCCCGCCGCGGTCGCTGTCGTATTTTCCGATTGCGGAACCGGCACCTGCTTTATGTTCCCGCCCGGAGGCACCGGTCCCATAATAGCGGTCGCATAGCCGCCAAGCACGGTAGCGACAATGTCGCGGCGATCGAGTGCGAGCGAGAGCGCCTTGCGCACCTCCTCCCGCGCATAGACCTGCTTCTCGCTCGGGTTCCAAAACACGCCGAAGACGCGGGTATATGGGGCGGTGAGCGCTTTCGTCGCGGGGATATCATAGCCACTTTCAATGGCGCCGTTTGCAAGCGCGCTCGCGAGATCCTCGGTTCGTGAATAGAAATCAAAACGAATACTGTCAAGGTACGGTCGGCCGAGCGCATAGTATGAATTCTCGGCGAGTGACACGCTCTTGATGAGTCCGGAGGCATCCCGCGAGACATTCACGACCTTGAAGGGTCCGGCACCAACCGGATTTGTCTCGAGATTAGAGAAGGGAAATTTCTCATTCGAGATATTCTGCCAGAGGTGCGAGGGCAAGATGCCAATGGTCGTGAGTCCGAGGAATGGCGCATAGGCCTTCGGAAGAGTGAAGCGTACGGTACGCTGATCAATCGCTCGAGCGCTCACGCCAGACCAGTTCGTATACTCGGGGCTCTTGAGTGCGGAGTCCTGCGCCCTTTCTATCGTGAAGACAACATCGGTTGCGGTGACAGGTGTGCCGTCTGCGAATTTTGCATTTTTACGCAAGATGAACGTGTACGTCTTGCCATCGGCACTCATGGTGTAACTTTCGGCGAGTACCGGTACCAGCGTTCCCGAGCCCGACAGACCCATGAGTCCGGCATAGACGAGTGCGGATAGGTCGCGATCGGCGTCGCTGATGGCAAGGAGCGGATTGATGAACTGTGGGCTCCCGACCCGACCTTCGATCAGAGTGCCGCCATATGCCGGAACCGTAACAAGAAGCGATTGTTCGAGCGCGTAGAGGCCGGAGAGAGAAGTAATGCCGACCACAATTGCGAGCAGATAGAATAGAACACGGTCGCCTGGAGAGAATGCGGAAATGCGCGCGTTCAAACGCTCAAGCGAAGGAGTACTCCGCACGCGCATGAGTTTCTCACGCGTCTCGGGGTTCATGACCCCGCCAGAAGGAAGTTCGCCATCGCTGCGAGTACGAGAACAATCGCGATGCCGATCGTCGCATTGAATAGGAATTTTTCGGCGCCTCTGCGCTTATAAAACGTCGACGCGAAATTGTCGCCTCCGAACGCTCCGCCGAGTGTCGCTCCGCGCTGTTGCAGCACGATGCCGACGATGAGGAGTATTGAGAGGATGATTTCCGCGTACGGCAGTGCCGATACGAGTGCCTCCATCTGTGTTTGCAAGAATAGCACGGCAGGGGAGTGGCGTGCAAGCACGATATTATTTTTTGCCCATCTACTCTGTCTTCGTGATACCTGCTTGGCGGAGCAGGCGCACGAGAAGGTCCTGACTTATTTCTCTGTCGTGAGGATTCGGTATGGTGTGACTGAATCTTTTATCATGTATGGATGTCGGCCTTCCTGGTACGGACCGACGAAGCCGAACTTCCTCATGCGGACGATAAATGCCCGCAGAGAAAGCGGCACAAGTTTAGGCGTAGGCCTTTTGTAGTTTTATCTTTGAGGGCATCTTAAAATGCGGAACAGGTAAGCGATTGCGCAGGCGGAAAACAAGCCAACCTTCCAGCGCAGAGAGCAGATTGTTTCGACATTCTTCAAGGGTCTGACCAGTGGCCCATACGCCACGCAACAGCTTAATCTCGGCATAAAAACGCTTACCGCCATCGATCATTTCGTACGATGCTTGAGAAAGAAATGTATCTATAAAATTCTGAATCATGCGTGCAATTATAACATAGATTAGATGCAACACTTGTGCTGCTCTGGGTACAGAGCAGGGTATCCACAACTTGTCGCTATAACGACAAGTTGTGGATAGCTAACTAAAAATGATAGCGCCACGAGTCCGAGGAGGACTTGTGGCGCTTTTTCTTCGCCGCGCTCGGTGGGTTACTTGACGTTGGCGCAGGATGGCGGGGGGATGGCGACGGGCTTGCCGCCAATCAAGGCAAAATGTTCCGGCGGAGGAGTCGAACCCTCGATCCGGATTGCCTTGAATTCCGATGTGCAAGTTTTCTTCACTAGCAGAATAATATTGTGGGCACCCTCCTTTCCCGAGTAGAGAAGCTGATGCTCCACCCCTTCCTCGAGTCGCTTCGTGTATTTCTCCGCCTTATTCGGCACATGCCCCCACCCCAGCTCTTGCGGTGCGAGGACGCTGACCATACTGCTGAAGGATAAAAGCGCAATGACACCGAAGACCGCGCTCAGCCACGACCTATTTTCTTTGAGAGACAGCGCCGAGAGCGCAGTAGAAATGAAGAAAATTAACAACACGATAACCAGCTCGAACATAATGCACCTCCTTCTTTAATTGCTACGGCGTTTGCCGCGTGGATTGCAAGATTACATCTGGAAATTGGCATAGCAGATGAATTAATACTTGTCAAGATTGCGAGGATGTGTCGGTTTCTCTATACTAAACGACAATGAAAAAGATTAACCACAAAAATCGTTGGTTCCCGATCGTCATAGAGAGAGACGAAGACGGATTCTTCGTCGCGGTCAATCCATCGCTTGCCGGCTGTTATAGCCAAGGCAAGACAATAGAAGAAGCCCTCGCCAATGTACAAGAGGCGACTGAACTTTGTTTAGAGAATGCAGATGAGAAAGAGAGGTTTAAAGAAAGAAACGGGTTGCTGAATTAAGCGCCATCCCTGAGCAATTT
>CAZJZB010000002.1:0-78304 GCA_964550425.1 uncultured Candidatus Saccharibacteria bacterium
GCAAAACATAGCCTATACACAAAAGCCGTATCGACCCATGAGTGGGCGGTGAGGATGGGGAAGATGCCAAGAAAGGCCGTATAGGATGTGTGGAATAGAATCATGCGTGACCCGCGGGAGACCCAGTTGTCCACACGGCAACGATTATTGATGTACGTACCGTCAATTCAATTGATAGTATAGATACATGAAGAAATCAACGGATACTGGGAGTCAGCTGCGTCATAGTATCGCACTCTTTCACAAAAAGAACGCGAGAAGGACAAAACCTGGCGTGCTCTCTGCCGATTATATTGTTGGCTTAACCGACGGCGAAGGAAGTTTTACTGTCTATCTTAATCCTCCAAACAAAAAGCACGGCTCTATAAATTATAGGGTGCAGTGCCGGTACTACATCAAGATGCGAGAAGACGAACTTCCCCTCCTTGAGAAAGTACAAAAGTTTTGGGGATGCGGAAAGATATATTTCCAGCGCGAATACCGGAAAAATCAACGAGATAATTATCGGTTCGAGATATTCAACTATGATCTACTGAAGAGAGTGGTCACGCCTTTCTTCAAAAGGCATCCACTTGAAAGCAAGCGAATAAAGGACTTTGAGCTCTTTTGCCAAATTCTTGATCTCGCCGTTGCGAAAGCCCATCACACAATAGATGGACTTGAGAAAATCATGAACTTGAAATCAAAGATGCACGCTTAGGACTCGCGTAGTGCGGGAAATCCGCATGCTACGTGGGAACGTGAACTGTGCCAAGTATCACATTCGCCCGTCAAGTCAAGGGAGCTGGGGGTGCCCGAAGGTCTGCCTTGCGCAGGACTACGGCAAATTCAGTAACAAGGACTAAGTCGTAACAAGGCACGGGTAGCGGAAGCTGCTCGTGGAACATATCCGAAATGGAACCGATGTCGCCCGAAAGGCGCATCATGTCGATGTTCGTCGTAAGATGAACGAGAGATAGTGGATGTCTCTAAACGCCACTCGAGTGCCGGGGAACGTAATCCGGTGGTTGCTTGAAGGCCACACGTGAGCCTTCAAGCGAGACAGAATAGGCGGAACAAAACAGAGCGCATATCTTTTCTACACATACAAAACAAAACACCCCAGAAGGGTGTTTTTGTGATGTGCGGCCAGACATAATTGTGGTTAGAGGTATACTAAAACGGATGTGGGAAATTGCTCGTATGTGGCTCATTGTCCGCTTACTCCGGAGGCATGGACCTATTCAGAAGCTGAGACAATCTACCTATGTAGCAAGACAATCATTAGAACAAATCGGGAAATACAATGATTTAAGTAAGGATGACTTTGATTGGCTCTCTAGATTCGCTGGTTTGTCACATAACCGGGAGACCTTTGACGAACCCATAATGTCGAAAAGTAGTTTGATTGAGGAGTACATATATTGTTTCTGGTATGGACGCGATACTATAAAAAAGCAGATAGAGAGCGCCTCGTATGTTCGTTTACAAGATGTAGCACGAGGGGCTATTGATATGGCAGAACAAGAGCCGTATCGACTTATTGAAGAAGAAATACGGGGAGAAGGGAAAGGAATGGTATTTGTTCGTCTTACATCAGCAGGAAGAAAGTTCGGCATCTTCCGTATGCTCGGCTATATGTTTCTCGAGCTAGAGCCCTTCAGGGAAGGTCTACATAAGTGGGGTGCAACCGCTTCAGTTTACAAACAGCTCGGCGTCGGCGCTGGTTTAACATTTGTAGTCGGATTAGTACTCAGAGCATTTGGGATTCTGTAGTTTCTTTACATAGGGCTGCCTTATGTATTTATTCCAAAAGCTAGAAGGTATGTGAATGACGAAGTGGTACAATAGAGAAATGAACGACCCTTGGGACTTCGCAGTTATACAGATTCTCTTGTTCGTCATTCTGATATTGCTTAGTGTTGCTGTGTGGCACTTTTGGTGAAAATGAAAAAGTTATTGGCTTTTGTCTTTTTATATCCAGTGGCCTTACTACTAGCTATGCTAGATAAGATTGGCGACGCCTTGAGCAATTTATTTGGCAAGAAACGGATACGGGATTTAGAGGACAGGGTTGCTCAATCAGAACAAATAAACAAATACTTGATAGAGAAAACTTCTTCTAATCAGCACTAGGGCTTTGTATTAAATAGTGGAAGATTACGGCGGTTTTTGGTAGTATCAGAAAATCCGAGCCAGACCAATGAGGAACCGCAATCGTATGGAGTACCATACTGCTTGCTCGCTCGGAGAATGTGAAAATGAGTGTCTGCACTTATTTTCACATTTCCTCGCTCGCAAGCGTAGCTCAGTTGGTAGAGCACCCGACTGATACTCGGGCGGTCGTAGGTTCGACCCCTACCGCTTGCACTATATGCACAAAATAACCAACACCTTCAGTAAGGAACCACAGGCGACGCTAGACCTGATAGCGACGTATGACCCGCGAGTCATATCCTGGCTGGATAACAAAGTTAATCTGTTGTTAACTGACTATTTAGGAATAAGAAACTCGCCGTACGGGATTGTTAATATGAGTGACTATTCATACTTGATTACTCCTGCTTTCAAAGCTCTCGAGGGTACCCTAATTCAAATTGCGCGAGAACTCGGTCTTAATGTCGAAAAGGCGGATATAAGAATAGGAGTAGTTTTTAGTGAGGAGAATCTTGAAATGTTTTACCAGGATGTATTGAATCAAATTGAAGATTTATCAAAAGAATCCAAGGCCGATATCACAATGTGGCTTAATGACGCACGTCGTTTTCTTCGTCATTTTCGTCATTCGCCAGCCCACTACGGTGGAGATACTAAACAGAACTGGGATCAAGCTTTTGCTGATGGTGACCACGTGTTACGAATAATCAATGGTATGTGTTCCGTTTTGTTAGAAAGTGGGGTTTTTGAAAAAGCGAAAACCAAAAAGACGTAGCTCAGCTTGTAAGCCGTCGGAACGGCTTTTGCCGCGCCGCTCGCTCAGCAGTAAACTTTCTTTCATTTCATTCAAGAAAGTTTTCTCCTGCGTCATTCGGTCGAAATATAAGTGCAGACACTTTATTTCACCTCATTCCTTGTAGTAGATCACCCTGCCTGATACTCGGGCGGTCTTAGCGACCAGTTTTGTCCAAGAGCGAAGCGATTGGAAACAAAACAGAAGTCCCGTGGGAGTTCGACCCCTACCGCTCGCACCAATTAATACCACGAAAGAAAAGGCAGTTCATTTATACCCACGTTGCACGGTACTACGGACACCTGTTGCTATACTGGTAACATGCGGCGAATGCTCATTATCATTGGATTGGCGCTTGTTGTTGCTATTGCTGCGTTCATTCTCTCCGGACCCGGACAGCATCCCCAAAAGAATCCGCTCCATGATGTCGCCGAGGCAAATTTATCCCCGAGAGCCGTGCCGTTCACAAAGCTCGCGCGTGGCACCTATTCGACCGTAACTAAGCGCGTCAACTACCTCATTACCTCGCCGACCGAACTAGACGAACTTTGGCAGATGCTTGACGCGAAGGGGAACAAGCCCTCGGTCGATTTCACACAAAACGAGGTCATCGCGGTTTTTGCGGGGCAACAACAAGATGCACATCATGAGGTTACGGTCTCAGAGGTTCAGGATGCTGCCGCACGCACAATTTCTATAACGTTCACAAATCCGAGCGCCAACTGTGCATCAAAGAAGGCCACCACTGCACCCTACGAGGTCATTGCGATACCGGCCACGTCACTTCCCATCACGCACGAGAATATCTCTACGACCACTACCTGCTCGGAGTAAGCGTGCATGAGGCGTGAGGGTGCGCTACGATTCGCGTCATGGATGCAAAAGCGCATTTTCATGGGAAGCGCATTACCGTGATGGGTCTCGGCCTCTTGGGCCGTGGCGTGGGGGATGCGCGGTATCTGGCCGAATGCGGTGCGGAGCTCATTGTGACCGACCTTAAAACGCGTGAGGAGCTCGCAGAATCGGTAGCGCAGTTGGAGTCATTCTCAAACATCACATTTATCTTTGGCGAACACCGACTCGAAGATTTCCGCGACCGCGATCTCATCCTTAAGGCCGCAGGCGTTCCCTTTGATTCGCCCTATATTGCGGAGGCGAAGAAACACAAGATACCGGTCCGCATGAGCGCTGATTTATTTGCGGAGATCTCAAAGATTTCCATCATCGGCGTGACGGGCACCCGCGGCAAATCGACCGTGGCGCACATGGTGTACGCCATTCTCAAAGAAGCCGGAAGGAAGGCCGTGCTCGGGGGGAACGTGCGCGGTGTTTCAAATCTTGAACTGTTAAAAGAGGTTACATCAGAACATACTGCCGTACTTGAACTTGACTCGTGGCAGCTACAAGGGTGGGGCGACGCGAAGATGAGCCCATATATCGCGGTATTTACCACACTCTACCCGGATCATTTGAACTATTATGGTTCGACTTCGCTCACCACAGGCACGAACAATCTGGATGCATATTTAGCGGACAAAGCGAATATCTTCCGCTTCCAGAAGCCCGCGGATACGCTCATACTCGGCAAGCAGTGTGCACCGACTATCATTGATACGTACGGCGAGCAGATTGAATCAAAAACGTCCATCATTGACGAGACGAAGATTCCTGATACCTGGGTTCTGAAGGTTCCCGGGATGCATAATCGTTACGACGCCGCACTCGCGCTCGCTGCCGCTCGCGCGGCCGGCGCCCCTGACGAGACGAGCCGTAAGGCGCTCGAGGTGTTTGTCGGCGTCCCGGGCCGACTTGAGCTCGTGAGGGAGGTGAAAGGCGTGAAGATATATAACGACACTACCTCAACCACGCCAGAGGCAACACTTGCTGCACTCTCTGCGTTCGATCCGGCGCACACAATACTGGTCATGGGAGGCGCCGATAAGATCCTCGACATGGAAGTGCTGCTCGCACGTCTTCCAGAAACAAAGAAAGTCATTGCGCTCGCCGGCAGTGGTACGGAACGTATCAAAAGCCAGTTGCCAGAAGGTACGGTGACGTACCATTCTATCTTTGATGCAACCGCCGCTGCGCTCTGCGCTGCCGGGCTTGGCGACATCGTCCTTCTCTCGCCGGCATTTGCTTCATTTGGCATGTTCAAGAACGAATTTGATCGCGGGGATCAGTTCAATACGCTGATTCGCAACATACCCGATATAAGCTTGCTCAAGCCGAAAGTCAGAGAACTCGCAGGTCGGTTGATTACAGAGTGCGAGCGGCGAGGATTCGCCGTTGTTGTTTCTCGGGCGTTCCGCACATCCGAGGAGCAGGACGAATTCTATGCGCAGGGACGGACGAAATCGGGAGCAATCATCACTATGGCACAGGGAGGTTCATCTTTTCATAACTACGGAGTCGCATTTGATATAAAGCCAATAGTCACAGACGGCGATGAAAAGACGAGAGCGGAGCTATACCGGAAAGCGGGGAAGATTGGCATGGACCTCGGGCTTGAATGGGGCGGGATCTGGAAAGAATTTGTAGATCCACCACACTTTCAGTACACAGCCGGGTACTCGATCGAGGACTTTAAAAATGGTCGAATAGAAGAGGAAAAATTTTCCCTATGAAAAAGCTCCATTTTATCGGCATCGGCGGTATCGGGATGAGTGCCCTGGCGCAGTATTTTAAAGACCAAGGGGCAATAATGACGGGTTCAGATAGGGAATCGAGTCCGGTGACTGAGCTTCTGGAACAGAAGGGAATGAAAGTTGTGATAGGGCAGAGGTTCGAGAATGTGCCGACTGACGCAGAGATGGTCGTCTACAGCGATGCGGTCCCGGCGGACAACTCCGAACGCGTCCGTGCGGAGGAACTCGGTATTCCGCAGAAGTCGTACTTTCAGATGATCGGCAGGGTTTCAGCGGAGAAGCGCACAGTCGCAGTCGCGGGTACGCACGGCAAGACGACCACGACCGGGATGCTTGCCAAGATTTTGAAAGACGCAGGAGTATCGCCAACGGCAATTATTGGTTCAATCGTGAAAGATTTTGATTCAAATTATCTGCATGGCGATTCTGATTTATTTGTTGTCGAGGCATGTGAATATCGTGATCATCTTCTCGAACTCTTACCACAAGTCCTCGTGATCACAAATCTTGAGTGGGACCATACGGATTATTTCCCATCACTCAAAGCATTACAAGACACATTTAAAAAAGCGATTGAGAGAGTTCCTGCGGACGGGGTTATTGTCACCGACCCGACCCATAAAAATATCGCGCCGCTTCTTGCTGCCGCGCGGGCGCATATTGCTGATTACACGCAAGAGCCCGCGTATACGCTCCGCCTACCTGGAGAATTCAACATGATGAATGCGCGCGCGGCCGCTGCGGCCGCGCGCGCCGCCCTTCCATCCATTTCAGACAAAATAATTGTCGAATCGCTTTCAGCATTCCAAGGCACATGGCGCCGTTTTGAATACAAAGGAAAAACTTCCAGCGGCGCGGATGTTTATGATGACTACGCCCACCATCCGACGGCGGTACAAGCGACTCTGAAAGCGCTTCGAGCGCAAACGAAAGGAAAGATCATTGTCGCCTTCCACCCACACCTTTTCAGTCGCACCAAGGATCTCCTCGATGAATTCGCCGTCGCCTTTGCCGACGCCGACCAAGTATTCATCGCGCCTATTTATGCTGCCCGCGAAGTGGATGACGGGACGATCTCAAGCGAATTACTCGCCAAACGTATCCGGGATGCCGGTACGGACGCGACCGCACTTGATTCTTTTAGCGCCATTGAGCGCTCTCTCAGTGATGCCAAGAAAGGCGACACCATCATGGCAATGGGTGCCGGCGACATTTACAAGATCGCCGATGCGATTATTGTATGAACATGGGAACGTTTTCTAATATGGTCAAAGGAAAACTTTCGGTCGTCGCGACGCCTATCGGAAATCTGGAAGATATAACGCTGCGCGCTCTGCGTACGCTCAAAGAGTGCGACGTGATATATGCCGAAGATACACGCGTCGTTTCAAAGTTACTCGCAAGATACGATATTAAAAAACCGTTGCAGCGGCTCGATGCAGCAACGGAAATGAAGAAGGCGGATGAAATCATCGCTCGGCTTGAGGCGGACGAGCACGTGGCACTTGTCAGCGATGCTGGCACACCGGGGATTTCCGATCCCGGAGGGCAGCTTGTCGCTTCAGTGCGACAAGCTGCCCTCCGGTCCTTCGTAGCTTCACGCGAAGAAGGGCAGCAAATTATTATTGAAGCGATACCGGGGCCGTCCGCGCTCACCGCCGCACTTTCTATCGCAGGACTGGATGCGACTGGATTTACGTTTCTCGGATTTCTTCCGCATAAGAAAGGACGCCAAACCGCACTCAAAAAAATAGCGGTAAGCGAGATTCCGGTTGTGCTCTACGAATCGCCATACCGCATATTGAAACTGCTCAAAGAATTGGGGACCTTGGACATAGCAAAGATCAGTATTGCTCGTGAACTTACCAAAATCCACGAAGAGGTCATTGTAGGAAGCGTTCAAGAGGCGCAGGACTATTTCGCCGCGCACCCAGGGGCAGTGCGCGGCGAATTTGTCGTCATCGTAACGCCCTGATATACTCGACACATGTCTCGCGCAGGCACTCTCATCCTTCTGGGCGTTCTTGTCATCCTCGTACCTTTTTCGGGACTTCCGTCATCTATTCGTTCGTTGCTTGCGGTCATACTCGGCGTGTGTGTCCTCTGTATCGGCCTCATACTTCGGGCTCGGAGTGAGTGATTTTTGCTATACTAAAACGTAATGGAAAACCCAGAACGCGTTACCTACTTCGCGGCAACTGATTCGCGGGGGAAGTATGTGCCTTTCGGCATCAAGGCGAAGGACCGGGACCGCCACATGTACGTTATCGGCAAAACCGGCATGGGCAAGTCGACCTTGCTCGAGAACATGGCGATCCAGGATCTCAGGAACGGCGAAGGATTCGCTTTCATTGATCCGCACGGGGGAACCGTCGACCGGCTTCTCGATTATATTCCCGAAGACCGCATACAGGACGTGGTGTACTTCGCTCCGTTCGATCTAGAGCATCCTATCGCGTTCAATGTGATGGAGGACGTCGGTTACGACAAGCGCCACCTCGTCGTGAGCGGCCTCATGGCGACTTTCAAGAAGATATGGGTAGACGCATGGAGTTCCCGCATGGAGTACATTCTCACGAACACACTCCTTGCTCTGCTTGAGTATCCGGGCGCGACTCTTTTGGGCGTGAACCGCATGTATACGGACAAAGAGTATAGGAAAAAAGTCGTTGAAAACGTGAAAGATCCGGTCGTGAAGGACTTCTGGACGAAGGAGTACGCGGTCTACACTGACCGTTACACGCAGGAGGCGACGCCCGCCATCCAGAACAAAGTCGGCCAATTTACCGGCAACCCGCTCATCAGGAACATTATCGGGCAGCCGAAATCCTCATTTGATATTCGCACGATGATGGACGAGAAGAAAATACTCATCATCAATCTTTCCAAGGGTCTCGTGGGAGAGACCAATATGCGGCTTCTCGGTTCCATGCTCACGACGCGCATATTCCTCGCCGCGATGAGCCGTGCGAATCTTCCCGCCGAAGGCCTCAAGAAGCTCCCGAATTTTTATTTCTATGTTGATGAGTTCCAGAATTTCGCGAACGAGACCTTCGCGGAGATCCTCTCTGAGGCGCGCAAATATAAATTGAATCTCGTCATTGCGCATCAGTACATAGAGCAGATGGAAGAAGAAGTGCGCGATGCCGTCTTCGGCAACGTAGGCACGACAATCGTCTTCCGGGTGGGGCCTTTTGACGCCGAAGTGCTGGAGACCATTTTCATGCCAAGGTTCACGAAGGAGGACGTCGTCGTACTCGATCGCCGGCAGATATATCTCACGCTCATGATAGACGGGGTCGGATCGGAACCTTTCTCAGCGGTAACGATTCCTCCGATAGAGCCGCCACCTTCCTCTCACAGAGAAAAAGTACTCGCCTCATCGCGCACGCAATTCACCGCGCTGCGCGCCGGAGTCGAGAAAACCATTATGGAAGAACTCGCTGCAAGCGGATTCTCCGAACCCGCGCCCGAAGCGCGGATGCGCAGAAAACCGACAGGTACAAATCCGCCCCTCCGTCAGAGTGCGGAACCGGTCAAATCGTTTATGCCCCGCGAAGCGACTGGGTCCGTGCCGCTCGTGCAGGCGAAACATACTGTTGCGCCTCCTGTGAGTACGCGTCCGAATCTGCCGGTAAAAAACATCGCTACTTTTCCAGCAAAAAACATTCCCGTCTCCGGCGGGAAATCATCAGAAGACCTGAAGTCGATCCTGCGCACCATGACTGCGAAGACCGGCGCGGAGAGGGAAGAGAAGAAATCACAAAACCAACAGTCCCTCAAAGGAGTTCTTGCGGACGTATTAACGCGAGGTGAGCAACCGAAGAAAGCGCAACAATCCACGCCGGCCCGGCCGCCTTTGGAGGCCCCGCCGCAGCAGAATCTTCTTGCAGCAGCTCCAGCGACAGTCGGCACCTCGTCAAGTGTCCCGATGCGCGAGAAAAAGCCCTTCGAGGTTTCCGAAGATACGCTCCGAAAGGTGTTCAAAGACGAGACATAATCATTTTTATGCGCACACTCGGCTTGTTCATGCTAGCCATTCTCTTCCCTGCGTTTGCTCATGCCTCAGTCATCATCACCGAGATCATGTATGACTATCCCGGCACCGAAGGAAGCGGAGATCATGATTGGGTCGAGATATACAACAACGGGCAATCAACGGTTGATCTTGGGGGTTCAACCGTGCGTTTTATGGAACGGGGGAACAATCATATTATTGCGTCGTTCAACGGAAGTTCGACACTACTTGCACCCGGTGCGGTGGCGGTAATTGCCAACAATCCCACACAGACCAAACTTGATTTCCCGAACATAGGACTCTTGCTTGATAGTTCATTTTCTTTGACGGGAACTACCACAGCGCTCGGCATCATTATTGACGGCATCAATGTTAGTCCGGTGACCTACACACCCGCACCCAGCGCATCAAATCTCGGCGATTCTCTCCAACTGATTAATGGGGCCTGGAGTGCTGCGACACCGACGCCTGGCACGTATGCCGGAACATCTTCTTCCGCTGATGATTCCGGCGATTCTTCGATCTCCTCTTCCGATTCTTCATCGGTTGTCACAATTCAAACTTCTTCAAGCGGCGCGCCGGCTGAATATCTTCCTATACCGACGCTCCGCATAGTAACCGGGGGCGATCGTACGGTATCAACAGGAGCAGATACTGTATTCACCGCCGTCGTATATGACGGTAAAGGCAATAAGCGTGATGATGCTACGGTGCTATGGTCGTTTGGCGACGGCATGCAGAGAACCGGTGCGAGCGTCTATCACAAGTATTACGATCCAGGCGAATATGTCGCGATTGTGCGCGCCACTACTTCCGACGGCGGAGATGCGCGAAGCGAAATGGTCATGACGGTGAAGAATGCCGGCATTAAAATTGTTTCAGTATCAACTCGCGGCATCACGCTGGAAAATACAGATTCGCGCATGCTCGATCTCTCGCTCTGGCGTCTATCAATGGGCGGAAAAGAATTTAGAATACCGGAGGACACGCAGATTCTCGCCGGCAAGACAATTCTATTTCCGTCGCAGATAATTCAACTCCCGATATCAGATACGGCATCGCTTCTGTATCCGAGTGGTGAGGTGGTGTTTGTGTACCCGCCATCGCTTCCAGCGAAGCAACCTTTCACTCCCGTGTCGAGTTATGAAAAAGTACAGGCGGTCCGCCTTGAGGAAGCTCCGGCGAGACAGGCCGAAGCAATTATCAGTACAAAAACGAACATTCAAACACATGAGGAAGCAGTAGCCGCCCCCGCAGCGACGACAAAGCTCGCCGCTGCGGGGGCGGCATTGCTCCCGTCTCAAGCACCGCCCGTCACCGCACCTGCTTCTGGTCTTCTCCATTCGCCATGGACACTCAGTTTCCTCGGCATCGTTGCGCTTGCCGCCAGTGCATTCATATTTCTCTAATGGCGTCAGTACAGCGATTTTCATACTAATCTTTCACGCATGAAGCGCGTACTCATCTTCTCCCTCGCTTATTACCCGCATGTCGGCGGAGCTGAAGTCGCTCTCAAAGAAATCACCGACCGCCTGTCTGATAGTGAATTTCACATGCTCACACTCAACTTCGGCGCTGATGCACCGGAAGAAAAAATCGGGAATATTTTTGTACACCGGATAGGGAACAGCTCCTCGTATCTTTCTAAAATCTTGTTTGCGCCGCGCGCCGCAAGAGCGGCGCGCGTTCTCCATCAAACGCTTCATTTCGACGCTTTCTGGGCGCTGATGTCTTACATGCTGTTTCCCATCGTCCTGCTTCGCCTCATCGGAATTCGCGTGCCGTATCTGCTTTCGCTCCAAGAAGGCGATCCTTTCTCGCGTATGTTCAATCGCTGGTTTATCCTCCCATTCCGACCACTCCTCTCTATCGGATTCCGAAATGCTTCGGCAGTGCAAGCTATCTCCACGTATCTTGCTCAGTGGGCAACTATTATGGGTTTCAAAAAAGAGGTTGCAGTTATCCCAAATGGGGTAGATCTCGAACGTTTTACGGAAACCTCACATCCTACCATCGTGACCGCAGGCGTCGTTAATCTCATTACCGCCTCCCGCTTGGTCTACAAGAACGCGCTTGATGAGGTCATTCGGGCTCTCGCACTGCTGCCGGAAAACGTTCAGTTTGTAGTATATGGCAGCGGTCCTGACGAAAAGAAATTGCGTTCGCTCGCCGAAGATTTAAAGGTGTCAAACCGTGTACTCTTTAAAGGCCACAGGCCTCATGCTGATTTAGCTCGAGCATTTGCCACGGCCCATATCTTTATCCGTCCTTCGCGTTCAGAAGGAATGGGAAACTCGTTTGTTGAAGCGATGGCGGCTGGGCTGCCAGTTATCGGGACGCAGGAGGGCGGCATCAGCGACTTCCTCTTTGATGCGAAAAGAAACCCCGATAAGGAGCCGACCGGCTGGGCGGTTGATGTTGATTCGCCAGAACAAGTCGCAGAAGCGGTTAGGGATATTCTTACTCATCCCGAACAGGTTGCGCAGATGACCGCGAATGCTAAACGCATGGTGACGGAGAAATATGATTGGAATCTCATCGCCAAGCAGATGCGGGGCATATTCGCTAGAATAGGCGTATGAAGCTCGTCATCGCGACCCCCCTCTATCCGCCCGAAATAGGCGGTCCGGCGACCTACGTGAAGCTCTTAGAAGAGGGACTACCCAAGAGGGGTATCGGAGTTTCTGTGGTCAAATTTGGCGAGGTGCGGTATTTGCCGAAGCTTATCCGGCACTATGTCTACTACCGCCGCGTCCTCGCGGCGGCGCGCGGTGCCGACGCCGTTCTCGCGCTTGACCCGGTCTCGGTCGGCTTGCCGGCGATGAAGGCGGCGCAAAAGGCGGGGAAGCCCTTTGTCGTGAAGGTTGTGGGCGACTATGCGTGGGAGCAGGGTACCCAGCGGTTTGGCGTAAAGCAGAATCTAGATGAGTTCGTGCGCACGCCACAAAAATCTTTCTTCGTACGCAGAATGCAAAGAGTTCAGACGCTTGTGGCACAAAGCGCCGCACAGGTTATCGTGCCGAGCGAATATCTGAAAGGTATCGTAACAGCGTGGGGCATCTCAAGCCAGAAGATACAGGTTATCTATAATGCCGTGTCTATCGATTCAATAGGGACAGTGCCTGAAGCCATGAATAAACTACCGCGACCATTAGTTGTCTCTGTTGGTCGCCTCGTACCATGGAAGGGTATGGACCGCCTCATCGATGGAATGTGGGCAGCACGTAGAAAAGGGTCAAATGCCTCGCTGGTTATTGTGGGTAGCGGACCTCTAAAAACCGAACTTGAGAGGAAAGCAAGATTTCTACTAAAGGATAATTACTGGTTTGCTGGAGAGCTCTCGCATATTGATACACTCGCGGCCATCAAAGATGCCGATATTTTCGTCCTAAATTCTTCGTATGAAGGGCTTTCGCATGTCTTGATAGAGGCTCTCAAGCTTGGAACATGCATTCTCACCACGAACGCTGGAGGAAATGACGAGATTGTTGTACGAGGCACCGGGATTACCATTAAAGTCGGGGATGAAGCTCGATTTGCTTCGAGCCTTCGAATACTTATTGAACACCAGGAAGAACGATCTCGTCTTTCATCTGCTGCGAAACAATCCGGACAAAGGTTTTCGTTAGAAACTATGCTCTCTGCAACGGTTACGGCGTTGCAAAACATATGAAAGTCCTCTTTATTTCAAATGATCCGACGATATTTGATGCGGGGAGCGTTGCTCGCGGGCGCATGCGCACATACGCGGCGTTCATGGGAGAATTGCACATTCTGTCTTTTGCCGATCGAAATACAACAGAAGAGCAAGAACAAAATCTTTTTCTTCATCCAGTGCATGCATGGGCATTCTTGCGCATTCGTGTGCTCGCGGAGCGGGCACACGAACTTATTCTGAAGCATGACATTGAAGTTGTCTCGGCGCAGGACCCTTTTGAACATGGACTTGCCGCGCTACGGGCCGTGCAGGGCACGAACGCGAAGCTGCATATTCAAGTGCATACCGATTTTCTTTCACCATGGTTTGTGAAGGGTGGCACGTTACGCACCTCATTCCTCAATCGTTACCGCCGTAGGATCGCTGATCGTGTTTTGCCAGCGGCTAGCGGTGTCCGAGCAGTTTCCGAGCGCGTAAAGGATTCACTTGTGGCCCGCTATGGTTCGCGCATTCCCGAACCATCGGTCATTCCCCTTACGGTTTCTATGGAGATACCAACACGCGCATCATTGCCTACGCACACCTTCACTTTCGCACTCATTGCGGTCGGGCGCTTGGAGCCCGAGAAACGCATTGAGGATATCCTTACAGCACTCTCGCTTGTCATCAAGCAGTATCCGATACTAGGACTTTTCATCGTCGGCGATGGTCGCGAGCGCGGTCGGCTTGAACGCCTGACACGTACTCTTAATCTTGAGAAACATATCGTCTTTCTCGGAGAACGTTCCGACGCGCGAGCGCTTATGGGAAGCGCGCAGGCATTCATCCAAGCGAGCGCGTATGAGGGATATGGCCGTACGCTTATTGAGGCAGCGCTTGCCAGGATTCCTATCATCACGACCGATGTCGGCATCGTGGGGGAAATATTTAAAGACCATACAGATGTGCTTGTAGCGCCGGTTGCCAATCCCAAAGCTCTCTCGCTCAATATCATCAGATTCATAGAAGATACCGCGATGCGACAAGAACTTCCGAGGCACGCCGAAGATACTGCGCGAGTGCATCTTGCCGTACAAGGGAATATCGCGGAACGCATCCGGGACGACCTCATAGGCACACTGCAGAAGATATGACAACACGAGCGCAGAAACGCCTTACCATTTGTTTTTTTGGTTACGATGAGAAAGATGAAGGCGGACGCGCATGGACAATACGGACCGGTCTTGCTGAAAACGGTGTCACGATCAAACAGTGTCGGACGCTTGTTAACGGGTTTTTTCCGAAATATCGCAATCTATATCTGAAATGGAGAGACATATCAGCTGTGGATGCGATGTACGTTATTTTCATGGGCTACTATCTGATGCCGCTTGCGTGGTACCTCGCGCGCCGACGGGGGATTCCGGTAATACTCGATACGCTCGTATCGCAATATGATACCGAAGTCACAGATCGCAAGAGAGTGTCGCGTTTTAGTTTGCGTGCGTGGTTTTTATGGGCAGCGGATTTCATTTCCTGTTTCATTGCCGATGCGATTGTCGTTGATACGCGCGAGCATAAGAGATTTTTTGCCGAAAAGTTCTTCGTCAATCCTCGGAAGATTATCATCATTCCTGTCGGATGCCGTTCCGACCTCTTCAAACCGTTTCCTCATGTGAAGAAATCGGACGATGAATGTACCGTTGAATTTCACGGGGGGTTTAGTCCATTACATGGCGTCGAATACATCATGGAGGCAGCAAAAATTCTGCAGGATAAGAATGAGAATGTACATTTTGAGATTACCGGCAGAGGGCAAATGTTTGCAGAGATCACTCATATGGCTAGAGAGCTTCATCTCGCGAACGTTGCATTTTTTGATATGAAACCAATAGAAGAACTTCCTCGTTCTATTGCGCGAGGCGATATATGTCTCGGTGTATTTGGAACGAGCGCAAAGGCATTGCGTATTATTCCAAATAAGGTTTATGAATGTCTCAGTTGCGGAAAGCCGGTCATCACCGAACGTTCCCCGGCCGCGCTTGAGATGTTGCACGATCGCGAAGATGTCTACATGGTAGAGCCAGGTAATGGGACCAATCTTGCCGAGAAAATCTTGGAACTGAAACACAACTCAGCGGAGCGCGCCCGTCTCGGCGAGCGCGCCCGCGCCATCTCGCTTGCCGCATTCTCCTCGCATACAATCACTCTTCCGCTCGTAGAGTGGCTCGAATCACACGCATGAATCCCGTTAGAAATCACGAACCACAACCAATAAACCGAAAAACATCGGGTTCTATTTCTAACGGGATGAAGCTACTGATCATCACCCAAGTAGTTGATTCCGAAGACCCGATATTGGGATTTTTTCACCGTTGGATAGAGGAGTTTGCCAAGCATGTCGAGCGAGTCGAGGTTATTTGTCTCAAGGAGGGTCGCCACGTTCTGCCGGCACATGTACAGGTTCATTCTCTGGGCAAAGAACGTGGAGCAGTCGGGCGCGCCACGTACGCGCTACGCTTTCTCCTGCTTGCATGGCGCTTGCGGCGCGATTACAACGCGGTTTTCGTGCATATGAATCCCGAATACGTTATGCTCGCCGGGCCGCTCTGGCGGCTCTGGGGCAAGCATGTCGCCTTATGGTACACACATAAAAGCGTCAATCTGAAATTACGGATAGCAGTTCTATTTGCACATGTCGTTTTCACCGCCTCGATAGAGAGTTTCCGGTTGGGGACAGCGAAACTCCGCATCATGGGGCATGGCATCGATGTTGATTTTTTCTCTCCCGATTCAAGCGTACAGCGAGGAACTACAGTGCTTTCAGTAGGTCGACTTTCCCCGATAAAGCGCCACGATATCGTCATTCGCGCGGCGAAGCATTTCCCAAATGACGTCCATATCGCAGGCGATGGACCGGAAATGCGTCATTTAGAGAATCTAACAAAACATCTCTCCCTCGTTTCGCGCGTGCATTTTCTAGGATCGAAAACACAAGAACAATTGCGAGAAGAATACCGGCGGGCAGGCGTCTTCGTTCATGCGAGCGAGACGGGTAGTTTGGACAAAGTCGTGCTTGAAGCGCTCGCCTGCGGCCTCCCGGTCATTACGACGAGCGCGTCTTTAAAGAATCTTCCGGTCACTGTAGTGTCCGCCACGCCGGATGCCATCGCACAAGCAGTTATCAGCGTGCGAGACGCGAACGCGCAATCGCTCGTTACCTATGTACAAGAACATCATTCGCTGCAGCGTCTCGTTCCCACGATACTTGGTATTATGCGAGACACTATATGAAAATCGGATTCGTCGCAGAGCCCTATGAAGAGTCCGGTGCTTCCGGCATGGGCTATATGATTTGGGAGTTCTTGAAAAATCTGCCTGTTGCGGGAAGAAACCACGAGTTCACCATCTATTCTTCTATGCCTATACGAAAAGATCTTGTACCAGTTCCTGTGCGCAATGTCATAGTCCCAAAAGGTTTTCTAGGGAAGTTTCTCTGGTTTTTATGGACAAAGGAAGATATAGATGTCCTCTTGTTTGTTACGCCGCTCCTGCCGCTCATACTGCCACATCGCATTGGGGCAGTGTCTATTTGTCCGGAACTAGTGAGTCAAAAAATAATGCCCGGATCGCTCCGCGACAAATTCTTGGCATTTCTTCGCGATTATATACTTATGCCGATATGCTTGCGGCGTGCTCTTAAAATCATCACTATCTCGCACGCTACAAAAGAAGATATAATTAAATATTATAAGATTCCATCAGAGGATATCTCCGTCATATACGTTGGTTTTCAGGACCTCAGCCCGTATAAAGACACAGCGCCCGTGGTTGATGAGAAAATCAAGCCATATTTCTTTTTTACTGGAAGGGTAAAACCGCGTAAAAATGTCCACGCGATAGTATCCGCATTCATACGATTCAAGAAACGGACGCACGCTGACTGCAAGCTTGTGATAGCAGGCAAGGCCGGTGGCGACTATTACCAATTGATGCTTACAGAGCTTGAGAAAAATGGAATGCAAGCCGATGTATTTTTTGTCGGTTATGTGTCGACGGAATTGCTCTGTTCGTATTACATGCATGCGTTGGCGTTTGTCTTTCCGTCGCTAAACGAAGGGTTCGGCATGCCGGTTGTTGAGGCAATGAACCTTGGTGCGCCCGTTATTACCTCCTCTATTTCATCTCTACCCGAGGCGGCCGGAGACGCAGGGTTATTGGTTGATCCATATGATATCGAGGATATTAGCCGCGCTATGGAAAAAATATTTTCTGATTCCGGTCTGCGCGCGACACTTATCGAAAGAGGATACGCGCAGGCAAAGAAATTCTCTTGGGAGAAAACAGCGAGAGAATATATGTCCGTCATAGAAGGGGTCATATGACACCGACCGATCACCTTACGCTGTATGTGAATCCTTCGTGGCGCCGTTCAGGTATCCATACGCCGCTCCTGAACCCATGGTGGGGTAATCCAAACGAGGAATCATCGGTCTTAGCAAAACAGCTCTTTGATACCTATTCGTTTGATACTGCGTACTACACCATCACTGATAACCTTGAAAAGGCCGATATGGTGTTCGCGCCCTATCGGCATAATTGGCTGTTACAGTTCGATACCGCTTTACTTGCGGAGTGTACTAATGCCGCACAAACTGCAAATCTTCCACTGCTCTTAGATGGTTGCGGAGATGTTGAGCATCCCCTTGATATAGAAAACGCATTTATTCTTCGCATCGGCGGGTACCGTTTTATGAGCGAGCGTGGGAGGATACAGATACCACCTCTCGCGGACGATCTCTTGGAGCGGTACAGGGCCGGCCGCCTTGATATTCGCAAAAAAACAGAAGGGAAGCCCATCGTCGGATTTGCGGGTTGGACCAAGCTCTCTCCCACGCAGTATCTCCGAACGGTTATAAAAGAGTTGCCGGTGCGCGCACGCGGCGTCATTGACGCACGATATCGAGCTTGTATCAAGGGCGTATTGTGGCGTCAAAAGGCGATACAGATACTAAAACACTCTTCCCTCGTAACGCTCACTCTCCGCGCGCGACATTCTTTTTCCGCGAGTCCAAAGACGGCAGAAGGCGATATGTCGAAACTCCGAGAGGAAATGGTTGAGACCATACTGCAAAGCGATTACGCGCTTGATGTGCGCGGGGACGCAAACGATTCAACGCGGCTGTTTGAGATACTATCGCTGGGGCGCATTCCCGTTATCGTTGATACTGAACGAAACTTTCCTTTCAGCGACACAATTGATTACTCGTCTTTTGCGCTCATAATTGATTTCCGCGATATCAATCGTTTATCCGAACGGATAGCAGAATTTCATAAGAACATTTCGCCGGAACGATATGAACAGATGCAACAGAATGCTCGCGATGCCTACATGAATTATTTCCGCATTGATGCGCTTATGCGGCCGATTGTAGAGGAACTACAAGCAAGAATGTCATCTAAAATCACTTTTCGCTAGCGCCATGCGAAAATCATATACGTATAAATAGTGTCTTTGCCGATCATCTGGTGCGGCAGTGCTGTGGACTGCACAAATGTATGGAACCCATGCGTCTTGAGCAAGGTAAGCATCTCACTCAGCGTTCGTGTGAAGAATCCAGGGATGTAATGGTACTCAAGCTGTATTGACGCAATATGCCGTAACGCATGTTGTGCTTCGAGTTCTTCCAGGACATCAAGCTCTCCTCCTTCAATATCTATCTTGAGCAGATCAATCGCTTCATCGATATAGTGCGAAAGAGTATCAACTTCTACTTTATACGAGTTGAGAACACGACCACTCTTTCCCAAATGATGTGCGACGCTCCCTCCGCTACTTGTTGGCACTTTGTCCTCAACGAAAAACTCTGTCCTACCTTTTTCTTTTCCGAGTGCGTACGGGAATACCCGGACGTCCTTTCCCCAAGCATTTGCCTCGATATTTTTCTCTAGCACCGCCCGGGCGGCGGGATTTGGCTCAAAACACATAACGCGTGCATGAGGCGCACGGGTCTTGATATAGAGAAGCGACACGCCGATATTCGCTCCGCAGTCGATGACATTAATCGGCTCCTGTGTAGGTACGAGGGAATAGGTCTCTTTGAAGAAGATTTCTGTGAAAAGCCCTTCGAAGAAGGCAAGTGAGGGAAAATAAAATACATATGTTCCTACAGGGATGCGAGCAAGTTTTCCTCCGCGGGGTGGGTTGATCTTGTTCCTTATATGCGCCACCGTAAAGGCGCACGCCGCTCTAAAACCGATAAGCGCACGAAGCTGCGAAAAGTATCCAATGAATCTGAAAAATTTCATTTCGGGCTCATTCTATCGCACTTTGTTAGATGCTACTATTGTGTCATGCATATCCTGAAATTTTTTACGACGGGAATGATCGGACTCAGTATAAATCTTGGCGCATTCCATATTCTGTATGTGCTTGGTGTGCCTTATCTCGCAGGATCTGCCACGGCATTGTTCGTTGCAATGCTCGTCGGCTTTGTACTCCAGAAATACTGGACATTTCAAGACCGCTCATCGGAGCGTATGCATATACAGTTCGCACTATACGCAGCGCTTGCGCTCGGTAATCTCGCAGTGAACACTTTCATCGTATTCCTTCTTGTCGAATACGCGAGCGCACACTACCTCATCGCACAAACCGTCGGAGCCGGTTTGGTTGCCACTACGAGTTACTTTATCTACAGGTTTTATATATTTGCGGATGTGTCCTAGAGAAGTACCTCTTTCTTCACCTTCCCGCGCTTTGTGTATTACGGAAATTATAGTGCCCCGAAGCGATATTTGAGCATCTCTATTATTGTAGGCACAATAACGCTCATTTTTGACCCAGAAGCAAGACCTTCAGTACGCGGCAAATGCGTGACAGGGAATTGTGCGACTTTAAACCCGGCCTTTTTCGTCTTAATGATCATTTCCGCATCAATAAAACAGCTCGAGCTCTTGATAGAGATATTCTCTAAAACGCGTCGTTTATATATCTTCATCGCACAATTGATATCGCGACACCGGATGAAAAATAAAAAGTAAATGAGTAAATTCCAGGCCTCAGATTGGACCTTGCGACGAAAGGAAACTGATTTCTTCGTCGCATATCCACTTAAAACATCAGCGGTCTCGAGTAGGGTAAGGTAGGGTAAGAATTCTCGCACGTCATACTGATTGTCGCCATCGGTGTACATTACATAATCATATTTCGCGGCAGCATATCCATCGCGGAGCGCAACTCCATAGCCCATGTTTTTAGCGTGATGTATCACCCGTACATTTGGGTATTTTTTTGCCAGCGCGTCCGCCACTTCTCCGGTCTTATCCGGACTGCCATCATGAACGATAATAATCTCGTACACGTCGGTTATTTCTTTTAAAAATTCGCTCACGTGTGGCACCAGAACCGGCAGATTTTTTTCATCGTTATACGCCGGGCAGAAAAACGACACTGAACTTAATCTATATAGAGACTGCTCTTCCATATTATTTTTTTATCGTCGTTGACGGAGAATCCCGCCAATATTCTCCAGCCTGTATCTGTATTGTTGCCATCGTTTCTTTCTCCATTGTTTCCTTCCACGTGGGTAACTGTCGTGCCGCATCTATGACTTTCTTATAATGCGGATTAGCCACGAGAAGAACCTCTTCTGCAGAGACGAACGCAATATATACCGACTGCATTTCTTTGAATTTTTTTAATGCTTCTTGCACTTCCGGTTTTTCTGAGTATCCATTAGGATCGTGTAAGTCATTGATATGCGCAAGCATCGCTTGTGCTCTCGGGATATGAAATTCATTAGCGATTACCACTGTATTATGCCAATCGTTTTGTACGATCAGTTTGATAAGTTCGATAAGTTCAGTGAAGGTAGAGTAGGATTCTTCTTGAATAATTATCTTTTCTTGTTGAACCCCCCTGTTTTGTAGTTCTTGTGCGGTAACACGCGCCATACTGGCAGGCATCTGTGGTATCAAGCTATTAGCGACTACCGACGAGTTAGGAAAAAAACGATGCAGTTCTGCCGCGGCGATACTCCTGGCCTTCGCCCCACCAACCATCCCGTGTAGATCGGTATCCCCGTAGCCCAACGATTTAAATTCGCCGGTGGCTTTATTTTCGACTACGCCACGAGCCAAGATAAATAGCACGTCTGGTTTACCCCCGCAGAGCTGTTCATAGATTCGTCTTTTCTCAGACTCTAATGCAGAAACATCGGGATTCGGAATATGCTCTCTGACCATGTGTGCATTATTGTAGGTCTTGTTTTGTACTACGTCAAATCTGCTATGATACTTTTATATCTATGTTCAGGATAAAAGAATTTCTCCGGCAACACCGTCCCGCTGCAGTGCTTGTGGCGATTACGCTGATACTCACGACCATTCCAGTTCTTGATATATTTCTTGTCCTCGGTAACACCTGGCAGGGCATTACGCCTACGTTCGGCGACGAAACTTTTTATCTGGCGCGCGTACAGACAATAGTAAAAGGACATATCACTGCAGGCAATCCGTATTTTATGGAACACAGTGATGGTCCGCCACTGGTCATCTTTGCTGGCGTCTGGCTCAACGCTCTACCGCAGCTAGCGGGGTTCTCACTCAATGTATCGCTTCTCATCAACTTCGTTCTGTGGAGCTTAGTATTTGTCGCATCGCTCTACTGGCTTTTTCGAGAGTTACGGGTGCCTCCTTGGATAGCAGTGTTCGGTACGATGTTCCTCTATATACAGTCGTATTGGCACGTCTGGCGACCGGTTAATCTCCAGACGGTATACCCCCTTTATTTTCTATTCTATCTAACGCTTCTACGCCTTATTCGTGAACAGAGCCGCAAGAACATTATCCTCGTTGGTCTCACGACCGGTTCGACCTTCTACCTCTTCGCCTATCTATGGCAAACGATCGTCATCACGCTCGGTCTCCTCTTCTTATATGCACTCGCCAGAAAGGATTGGCCGCTCCTGAAGGCCACACTCCTCTCCTCATGTATTGGAGGTGTCATTGGGCTTCCTGTCCCGCTTTACGCACTTTGGCTCTCTCATACCTCGCCATATTTCTGGGAAAGTGTCGGTCGTCTTGGACTCGTCAATACACATTTACCAATGGCTGAAGTCATTTATTCGGGTGGATGGATCGGCGCCGTACTCGCACTACTGGCGATTCTCTTTTGGCGTACCCGCGCTCTACGCGAAGACAAAGAATTCATATTTCTCAGTCTGTTCCTCACACTGAGCGGGTTCGGTCTCTGGATTATGCAGGGGAGCAATCTCATCACGGGAAAATTATTGGAGACCGGTGAGCACGTTCGTTTATTAATCCAACCATGGCTTGTATTTTCCACCATCAGCATTGGAGTATTTCTCTGGAAGCAGCGTACGCACATATCAAAAGAACTTCGAACACTTTCAGTTATTGTGATCGCTCTGTTGTCAGCCGTGAGTGTGCAGTACGCCTATCAACGCTTCTCCCCGTTTCTTATTACACAAGTGGATCGCGGAGCATGGCAAACTGCACAGCTCTATGCGAAACCCTTTGCATGGCTCCAGAATGCAGAAAAGGATCCTGTTGTCGTATGGAGTAACCCCGAAAACTATCTAACAACCTATCTACCCATATTTACGAAACACCTCACGCTCTATACGTGGCCCGGAATGATGGAACTGGTGCCCGAGGGTGAAATTCATGAGCGGTATCTCATTGCTCACTATTTTAATAATCCGACCACGGCAGACCTCAGGAATGATCTAGCCAGGTACGTTGGGCGGCAAGACGCTGCTCATGCGGCAAAGACCATTGAGCGTAAAATAAAAATATGCCGAGTACTTTTCTTTTTCGAAAAGAACAAAAACTGCGGGATCATACCAACGCCCCAGAGTTTGCTCGGTGACCAGTTTTTTACTGACCTTGAGAAAAAGTTCCAAACGGATATAAAACTCAATATTAAAGCGTATCTCAAGAAATATCACGTCTCATATATTCTTAAAGATAAGGTGCTGGACCCAGAGTATCATCCAGAGAAACTAGGAGCAGTATTGGTATACACTGATGATCGCTATGAAATCTACCACCTCTTGTATGACCACAAATAAGTCAGCACCAGAAGGGAAACGTAGTACCTCCGAACACGGAGAAGATGCGGTTATCGAATGGATCTTCGGCGTTATCGGCGAAGGTGCGAAATGGTGTGTTGATCTAGGTGCACTGAACGGCACACACGGTAGCAACGTGTGGCGACTCATCAAAGAGTGTGGTTGGTCAGCGGTGCTGATCGAAGCCGACAAGACGTACTTTGAAAAACTTGAAAAGGAATTTGCCGATACCGACCGAGTTCACTGTATAAACGCTTTCGTATCTTTCGAGGGAGAACAATCGCTCGATGTCGTTTTTGCCCGTACACTCCTGCCGCAGTCGTTCGATTTATTTTCTCTTGATATCGATGGGAATGAATATCATGTATGGGATTCTCTGACCACCTATCGCCCACGAGTTATGTTGATCGAGTTTAATCCAACCATTCCGAACGAAGTGGTATTTATTCAACCACGTGATATGAAAGTTTTTCAGGGGTCTTCGCTTCGCGCCCTCATTGCATTGGGGAAGCATAAGGGGTACGAACTGGTCGCCACGAACGACGTAAATGCCTTTTTTGTGCTCAAAGAATTATTTCCATTGTTTGCCATTGCTGACAATTCAATTGATGCGCTCCATACCACCCACGAGTATGAGACAAAACTTTTTCAACTCTATGATGGGACGCTCCGCATTTCCGGCTATGATTGTCTCTTGTGGCACCACATCCCTCTTGATGTTGAAAAGATGCAAGTCCTGCCACCAAACGGTCGTCGTTACCCAGCTCATATCGACGAGAGCGAAAGTATGCGCACGTTCAAATATTGGGTGAGGAAATTTCCACTTTATCCGTTTCTTCAACGTATGCGTAAGTTGTTAAAGTAGTAAGGGGAAGTAAGTTACTGTGGTATTTCTCTGGAGCACCTTTTAGTACGATCGCCGGGTTATAGTGAGTACCCATGAAGCTTGTTTGCATCTCCCACTGGCGATTCCCGTCCGAGAAGACCATGGCCCCTTATATGATGAGGGTTTTGGAGTCGCTCGCCCGCGAAGGAATTGATGTGGAACTTTGGGCACCCCGCCGACAAAACCCGTCCGAGTTCACGCATACCGATCCTTTTGACTACCATCTCATTGAACGCAATTTCAAGATACGAAAATTGCCGGTGATAGATATTATGCCTTTGTCGGCGGGGAAGTTCGGATTCCTCCTCATGCTCGGAACGTTCGTGGTATCGGTCTTCTTCAAGATGCTGTTCATGCGCGGGCGCAAAGATGCAATATTTTATTTCTTTGATCTCAGGGATGCATTCACGGCTCATTGGCTGAGCGATAACACTTTCTCAGAGGTACACATGTACTACAAGAGCGGTCTTGACTTTATCAATCGGCGCGGTTTTAAAAAACTGAGAGGCATCATCGCGGCCACAAAACCCTTACAGACAGAGATCATGCGGGAATACGCTGTGCCGGAGGAAAAAATTCTCTATGCACCCTGCGGCGTGAATTTTGAACGATTTGGTATTGATACGTCTCGGGTAGAGGCACGCACTAAGCTCGGTCTCCCGCAGGACAAGAAAATCGTGCTCTATGTCGGACATCTTTTCCCGGTCAAGGGCGTCAATGTTCTCTTTGACACCCATCAATATCTCGCGGCGAACGAGGTTATTTATTTTGTCGGTGGCACTGACGAAGATATAGATCATTTCAAGCAGAAATGGAAGAAGGCAGGATCGCCCCCAAACATCGTTATCGTGGGCCGAAAACCGCACGGAGACATTCCGCTATGGCTACGCGCGGCGGATGTTTTGAGCATTCCCAATACCGCCAAAGATGCTGCCGGTGCAATCGAATCGTCACCCTCAAAACTCATTGAATACATGGCTTCCGGAGTGCCGATAGTCGCCTCGGACGTGCCGGGTATTCGCGACGTACTCGAGAGCAATATGGGATTTTTCTGCGCGCCAGACAGTCCAGAAGCTCTTAACCGTACCATACGTGAAGTTCTAATAGTCCCAAAAGAAGCAGAGCGTCGAGCAGCTGTCGCACGAGTTGCCGCACGCGGTCTTGGGTGGGATGCGCGCACACAGAAGATAAAAAAGTTTATAGAGAGTACGATATAACAGAGGCGCCTTATGTCCTTCCTTAAAAAAATCGTTCCAGTATCAGTGCATTACACTTTTTCAAATCTAAAGCGTAAGGTGTTTGGGTATACCGAGTATGCTCAGTTTGGGGAGGATGTGGTACTCGCAGAATTTTTTGAAGATACTCCGCACGGGATATATGTTGATGTCGGAGCACACCACCCCTATCGCTATTCAAATACGTACCTGCTCTATAAAAAGGGTTGGCACGGAGTGAATATCGATCCCAATCCGCACACCATTGTACTCTTCAATAAAGCGCGCCCCGCCGATACAAACATTTGCACTGGGGTCGGTCGCACAGGGACACTTACGTATTATCAATTCTCTGATCCGGCAGTGAACACGTTTAAAAAAGAAGAAGCGGAGAAGTGGAAGAAAAAGTCGTTTCTCAAATTTCTCGGGACGACTGATGTCGAGATTAAGCCGCTCTCAGTATTGGTCCACGGGCCGATAGACCTTCTTACCATTGACGCCGAAGGAATGGATCTGGAAGTTCTTCAATCATATGACTGGGAGCACTACCCGAAGGCGATTGTGATAGAGGGAGACGAGGCGAAACAATTTCTCCTCCAGAAGGGTTATATGCTGTATGCGGAACGTGGTGCCTCGCGCGTCTATATGAAACTTAGAAAGTAATAGGCCTTTATTCTTGTTCAACGAGGGTATGAAGTGGTACCTCAAGACGAAAAGTATCTTTCTCATATTCATCTCCACCTCGCAATCCATCGATAAAGGTAATCCATAATGAGTCCTCAAGAGCAACAAACTCATGCACTTCTCCCGGCTCGAACGTCAAAAGATCATAGGGTTGCCATAACGTTTTTACTATAGGTCCCTCATTATTTTTTCGAGAATACACGTCAAACTTTCCTTGTATTAAAAAATCATGCTGCCGGGACACGTTGTGGTAATGGTTGCCGCGTACACCACCTTTTTTGGTAAAGATGATGGTGCAATGTTCCTTGGGCTCTTTGACGAAGATGTCAGTGATGGTGCCGCGTGCATCTTCAAAATTAATGTTCTTGTGTTCAAGTTGCATGTGGATGCCATTATTGCATATGCGGGGTGATAAATGAAATCTGGGGGTATTTTGGAGCGAGCTTACCTTTCAGAAACTCGGCAATATTCCACGGCAAGATGAGAGCATGTGTCACTGCACTAGTGATAGCTTCATCCGGCAAAATGGGGATATGCGAGCCGGGAGTATATTTGCCAATTTTAAGTGGCGAGGCGTCGGTAATGAAATCGAGCAGCGTTGAATCTATCCCGCAATAATTGAGAAGGGTGTTCCCCTTCGCTGGAGCGCCTATGCCAATAATGGTGCCCCCTCCGAGACGTACATCAAAGAGCTGCTTCACAAGAGCGTATTTAAATTGCCGCATGCGCGTAGATAGGCCGGTGTAGGTAGCGAGATCGTATAAATGTGCAGTATTTTCTCGCTCAATATTTTTCTCCACCACAGGAGATAGCTCCGTACCAAATCGTACATAGAGCCGCATCGAGCCGCCCATGTAATCGTTCTCAAGAATATCGGTAATCACCATACCAAACTTTTTGAAGTATTGGACGAGTGGCTTGATGGAAAAATATGACACATGTTCAAGATAGATCGTATCGAATGCCAACTTCTGTACGAGATGCAGTAAGTAGGGCGCTTCAATCACAAACGCTCCATCCGGGGCAAGCGTTGCAACAATATTGCGCATAAAGTCATCGAGGTCGCTAATGTGATTGAACGCGTTGGTTATAGTGATCGCTTTTGCCTTTCCAACTTTCAACACTTCTGCGGCCGCAGCATCGTTCCAAAAGTCATGAATAGTCGGGACATTGTTCTTGTCGGCGAGAAGAGCGATGTTATGTGCGGGCTCTACTCCCAAAATATTCGCTCCAGTTCGATCTTTAAAAGCTTGCAGTAGTGTTCCAACCGAGCTCCCGATGTCGACTACCAAGTCGCCTCCGGTAATTCCAACTCGCTCTGCAACGTCTCCTGCCATCTCTTTGAAATGTTCTATGGAAACTTTCGAATTACTTGAATCGTAACTGTAGTCGTGATCCTGGTACCGTGCCGTGGGCGGGACAACAAAAGAGTTCATCGCGTGGCCACAGCTCTGACACATGAGTACTTGGAGCGGGTAGGTTGCCTCAGGCAGGAGCAATTCTTCTTTTTTGAGAAAGGAGTCCGCAAGCGGGTGGAATCCGAGATCAAGGATGATCCTGAGGTCGCTTGAATTGCAAAGCGCGCAAGAAATGACGAGCATGATATGCCTAGTATATAGCGTCTCACTTTTCACTCATAGAGCTTGCATTTTATATAATAGTGTGATATAGTATAAATCGGTGGTATTTGGGGATTTCCCTCGGTACCGTGGTCTTTTAACGCTCTAGAAGGGAGGTGCCAATGAGCAATCAAAAGTTCTTTAAAATCCTGGCCGAGGGTACATTCATTCCCGAGCAGATCGACACCGAAATCACAGTGTCGGGAATAACGATGGTGCGAAACAGTCAATCAGACGCCTTTATCGAGGGCGGATGGGAGATGCATCTGGCGAAGGGTAACAAACCCTGGCCGAACGACACTAAACCTGGACGCTATCGCACGGCCAACGTCGAGGTACAGGACAACCGACTCAAGCTCACCCTTGATCCCTGTGTTTCGTACAAGGATTTCCTAGCTTCCTTGTCGACAGTGTTCGAGGAGTATTATGGTCATGATGCCGTGCCCGATCCACTGGCGATCTCAGTGCTACTCCGCACCGCCGACAACCAGACGTTACTGACGGTTCGGGATCAGAAGACCGATTACAAGCCCGGCGGCTGGCATGCCTCGACCGGCGGCTTCATGGAGATCAAGCGTAACGAGTCCCCGGTGGAGGCTGGCCTGCGCGAGCTCGAAGAAGAAACTGGCGTCCAACCAGGTGAACTGGACGGGCTCGTAGCTATCGGTGTGGTTTACAACCCGTGGACACTCCATACCGACCTCATCCTCTCGGCCAAAACCCGGTTCACCGCAGCAGAGGTACTGGAGCGTAAGCACGACGACGAGAACGAACTTCTCTTCGTCGACACGACTGCCGAGTCGTACGAGCACTGGATCGTCGGTGGCATGCACGCCAACGTGATCATTGCGATGGCGGCTCTGATAATGGTTGGTACGGACCTCTTCGGTCTGGAGTGGCGAGAAAAGATGCTCGACGCGCTCGCCGAGGGCAGCCGTAACTACGATTCGCTCGAAGTCCGGCAAAAGCTCGAGAAGCGCGACCTTACCAACTTTGCCAAAATGGTTGCCGACTATCGCAAAAAAAAAACAGCCTGACGTAGACAGCATGGCTTGCTGCCTCATCCCCGAGTGGGTGAGGCAGCTTTTATTTATAGTAGTATAGATTCATGCAAATTCTTCTTACTGGTGCAGGGGGCGGGATCGGGAGCGCCACAAAAGCGGCACTTGAGGCGGCCGGAGCGCATGTTATCGCCGTAGATCGGCAGGATGCCGACTTGGCCTCGTATGAGGAGATGAAGGCGCTCTCCGAGCGAGTTGCCAAAGACGTGTCGCTCGACTGGCTCGTGTTTGCGCATGGGTTTATCAGCGCCGAGACAGAATTCGAGAAGCAAAAACCAGAAGAAATAAAATTAACCTTCGACCTCAACATCCTTTCAGTCATGTATCTTACGCAACTCCTTCTCCCCTCTTTGCGGCCAGGGGGCGGCGTTATTTTTATCTCCTCGAGTGCAGGGCTTAACCCCAATGGGAAATATGCCGCCTACTCGGCGTCGAAAGCGGCGGTAAACGCTTTTGCCAAAGCGCTCGCACGCAACAAAACAGGATATATGTTCTTGAGTGTGTGTCCCGGCCCTACTAACACTGCCATGCGTCTAAAAATCGGTGAAGACCCTCGGGCAGCACAATCGCCCGCTGTAGTCGCTCATCTCATCACACAATTAGTTTTTGGCACGGGCGAGTACCACAGTGGAGATGTTATCGTCGTACGCGACGGGAAGATATCGGTCGAATCCTGATCAGGGTAACCGTGCATGTACTTGAGAATATGTGGTTGGCGATATAGAGTAGTCGCATGCTTAGAAGCCGAACCGAAAACGCGATTGTGAGCATTAAGGATCTGCCGCGTCTGCGCAAAAAGTACCGCAATAAGCGTATAGTATTTTGCACGGGATGTTTTGATCTAACACATCCGGGGCATGTGTTATTTTTTGAAGAATGCAAGAAGCAAGGAGACCTGCTCGTGGTCTGCGTCAGTGACGACGCCTTGGTGCGCAAGTATAAGAAGGGCAGACCGATACAGAATGAACATGTACGACTTAGGATGGTGGCCTCTCTCAAACCGGTAGACTATTGTTTTCTCCAACCCAAGACATCGTTTACATCGCTTGAGCAGATAAACGACTGGATAGGCGACATGTTTGCAAAGCTGAAGCCAGACGTGTATGTCATCAATGACGATGCAAACGGGGTTCCTCGCAGGAAACAAATGATGAAGGAGCATCCGGACGTGAAAATGCGGATTTTAAAACGCACGGCACCCAAAGAATTTGAAAAAATATCAACCTCGGGTATTATCGAAAAAATACGCAAAATACCCTAAATGTAAGGCCTTTTCCAAAAACTATTTCTTTCCTGGTTTAGGGTTCTTGAGATACCACTCTATTGTTTTCTGAAGGCCATCTTCAAGAGATGTCTTCGCTTCCCAGCCGATATCTTTTTTTATCTTCGATACATCTGCTAAACGGCGCTTCACGCTGCCTTCTGGAGAATTTTTAATATCAAGTGTTTGCGGTTTCCACCCCATCAACTCAAACATTTTCTCTATCAAATCAGAAATGACTGTCTCTTCGTGTGTGCCAATATGATAGGTACCACCATCGGTCACGGGTGATTCCATGACCGCTTGTATCGCCTCAACTGCGTCGTCGATGTAGCAAAACGAGCGTGTATCGTCAGCACCAAAGATTGGAAACGGCTCAACCTTGGCGCTCACTCTCCGGACTATCTCTGGGATGACATGCTCATATCCCGCGCGTGGCCCGTAGAAGTTATGTGGACGCACTATAGACATACGGAAATTGTACGCCTTCGCGTAGTGGATAAAGAAAAGCTCGCCGATGAGTTTCTGGCCGCCATACGACCAGCGCGGGTTGTACGTGTCAGCAATAACGAGAGGAACATTTTCTGGTGTCGGAATAGGAAGCTTGCCGAATGCCTCAAGTGCGCTAGCGTACGCCTCATTGGAAGAGGTATAGAGAATTTTTGCCCCCGGCTTATTATTTTTTGAACGGAACCATTCAAGCACATTCATCGTTGTTGAGACGCCGATGCGAAGCACCTCGTGCGGGATTTCGTAGAAAAATTTTGTCCCATTGATGCCGACTAAATGGTAGACCTCATCGTACCCCGTGCCGATAGCATCCCATGCCTCTAGTCGTGTCAGGTCTGTCTCAATAAGCGTAACGTTCGGTAATGCGAGGAGCGTTGCGAGATCGGTATCGTGCCGACTGCGAAAGAAATTGTCTGCAATCGTAATGTCGTGGCCGGCTGTCGCAAGACGCTTCGAGAGATGGTATCCGATAAACCCCGCCCCGCCCGTGATGAGGATTTTCTTCATTTCTCGCACTATAGCACCGTCGTTTTGTAGCGTTTGTTTATCTCGACTATGTGATCGAATAGAGACAAGTTCTCGGTTTCGCCCAACATTCGCTGCGCGTACTTTGCGAACGCGCTGGTGTCCTTGGGCAAGCACGACCCGCCAAAGCCGCGGAAGTTGTCGTTGCAATCGAGATATACAGGCGGTACCACGCGATGCTTAGTAATAGCGTTTTTTATCTTTTGATAATCAGCACCAGCTGCTTTCGTCACATCGTAAAACTGATTTGCGTACACGATACGGAGCGCGTTAAAGACGTTGAGGAAATATTTGCAGAACTCCGCCTCAAGTGGAGTCAGATATGCATAATTTTCAGGCAGGGGGTGATGCACTTTTTTAACCAGCTCGAAATCTTTCTCGTTGTATGCACCGACGATGCATATGTCGTGCTGTTCGACAAAGTCCGTATATGTAGCTTTTTCGCGCAAGAATTCCGGGCAAAATGCAAGGCGCAACTTTCGGTGCCGTGCGTGGAGTTTGTCGGTAGTTCCTGGTTCGACCGTCGACTTGATAGTCACGAGCCCTTTATATTTAGCTTTAGCGAGGTCCGCAACCACTTTTTCGACAACAGAGGTATTGCAGGTACCGTCTGGATTGGAGGGAGTTGGCACAGAAATAAAGACCAGTTCAGAGGATAGAACGTCCTTGAGAGACGTTTCGGGAAGCTTAGTGTCAAACACATCTATGTCGTGGCCGATGCGGGAGAGACCGTGGTGCATGGTCTTACCGACAATGCCAACACCGATAATTCCTATATTCATACTGGGTGATAGTACCTCATTTTTAGTCGAAATTGCAACTAAAGTAACCAGGTATGATACGATTAAGTTACTAGTAGCAATGAAGATTTCGTTAACAAAAAATACGAAGGTGTATGTCGTAGCGCCTGCGGGAGTGGTAACTGGCGGTCCTGAGGACTTGTACGAGCTCGCGTACAGCTTGCGTGAGATGTATCCGAGAGTACGCGTGTATATGTATTATATCGCTAGGAGTGGTGTAGAAAACCCAATCGCTCCGGAGTACGAACATTTTGGTATGGAGCGCGCCACTACAATAGAAGACAGTGAGGATAATGTACTGATTCTCCCTGAGTATTACACAACCGAATTGCAGGAGCTTACCCGTATCAAAAAAGCGATCTGGTGGCTGGGAGTCGACGGCTACTATACATCTCCTGCACTTTCAAAAAATAAACGTTGGTTCAACAGCATGCTGCTGCGCCGTTTTAGGATCCAACGTTTCTTCTTCTTCAATAAGGAGCTTAGAAAGATCAAATGGAATTTTGTGCAAAACCGTCGCTTCTACGACCACCTCACGCGTAAGGGGATGCCAAATATTTCTTATTTGATTGACCACGTAAACCCCATTTTTACCAATTACGAAATAGATGAATCGATTAAAGAGGACATCGTTTTGTATAATCCGGTCAAAGGGTATCGCTTTACTAGAAAACTCATAGCTGCCTCGCCGGACATCACGTTTATACCGACCTCATCTATACCACGTATGAGCGAGGAGGATAAAATAGCATTGATCAAACGCGCAAAAGTATACATAGATTTCGGCACTCACCCGGGCGGAGACCGGTTTCCTAAGGAGACGGCGCTGCTTGGTTGTTGCGTAATAACCGGCAAAGCCGGTACCGCAAACTATTTCGACGATGTGCCGATTCCACCCGACTATAAATTTTCTCAACCATACTTTATGGATCGTCTAACCATTTACCGGGTAAGGCGAAAGATAAAGCATTGCTTTGCAAACTACCACAACGAGGCGCGTCGATTCATACCTTTCCGTGAGCGCGCTCGGAGAGATCATGAGACACACCTTTCCGACATCAAACACATCTTCTCGTATGAAGAATAGGAAGGTTTTGACCTTCCGACCCGGCTCGATCGGTGATTGTTTGATGGGTAAGTATTTCTTGGAGCAGGTTCGGGCAACACATCCTGCTCTCACGGCTACTATTGCCGTACCGACGAGGGTCCAGATGGTGCGCGAACTTTTGGCGGCGTATCCATGGATACACGTGGTGGAGATAAAAGCACTACGTCTACCTCGGCGTGATCTGGTTGTTACCCCCTATACCGGCGGCGTCTTCCCGCTGCGGACTAAACTTTTTGCGCGTTTACTGGCTAAAAAATTAATCGGCTTTTCTGACCGCTCGCCGCTGAACCGTTTTTTGTACGACAAGGTTATAGAGCTTGTCGGCCGTTCGCGCGCTCCGCGTATCCTTGAGTGTGATGCTCTTGCGGCGGCGGGCATTCCGGTATCTTTTACGCAACCATCGTTTGCATATGTGCTGCAGCCGCAGCTTTTATCAAAACTTGGATTACAGGGGGGAAAATATGCTGTACTGCATCTTTTTTCCGGGAGCAATGCTCGGGGGCTCTCGCCGGATACTAAACGGTCATTGATTGAAGAGCTCGCAAAAATCTTGCCTGTGCCGCTGGTACTCACCGGCTCGCGCGCAGAAACTGATAGTCTGGGCGTATTGCCCGCGGGCGTATGTAGAGTAGAGACAACCATCCAAGAACTTGCGCACCTCATCGACCACGCGGCAGTGATAGTGTCACTCGATACAGGCGCCGCGCACATCGCCGCGCACCTGCGGAAACCTTTGGTGGTACTCGCCAGTTGTGTAGGAGTGCAGTGGTGGAACAAAGATATGTATGGTAGCGGCGTACCCACAGCACTTGTCACGCGATTAGACGTTTGTGAAGGCAATCACGATTATTCTGGCTATGCCAAATGTCTCGATGCCATCGACCCTGTCGAGGTCGCCAAGAGGGTGCGCGCCTTACTGCTATGACCATACATTTTTTCACATATGGGAATGAGCAGTCCGGATCGTCGCGTCAGCGAGCGTTTAAAGTTGCCAATGAACTGAACGCGCGTGGGATGCACGCTGTCGTACATCGTCCTTCGACGATGTCGATGTCTCTTACTCCATGGCCAAAGAAAGGCGCGCTCATACTGCAACTTCTGCGCTCGCTCGCTTCTGTTAAAAAAGGAGATATCGTCTATTTACAAAGGACTATCTCAAACAAATATTTTTTTATCATTGTGGTTGTATATCTTTTCTTCTTTCGTCGGAAGATGATTTTTGACTTCGATGACCCTGTCTATATCCATACATTTTTCAAGACAATGGTGTTTGTTAAAATGGCCAACGCAGTGATTGTGTGCAGCCATGGACAAAAAGAATGGGCCTTACAATTTAATCCAAACGTACATCTGTTCCATATTTCGCTTGATTTCTCGGCGTATCGGAAATTTACAAAAGAATATGCGAATGAACAGAATCCTCTCATAATTGGTTGGGTAGGGAATGGTCCGGAGCATATTGACCATTTTAAAATACTCGTTCCCGTCTTTAAAAAACTACTGACGGGAACAACTACCCCTTTCAAGTTTCGTCTTATCGGAGCACTCAAAAATAAAAATGTGTATGAGCTATTCGAAAATATTCATGACCTCAATGTTGAATATATAGATAGTTTGGATTGGACTGATCCAGAGAGTGTCCCACGAGAAATTCAAAAATTTGATATCGGCGTCATGCCACATTTGTCTGACGGCAAATGGAACCAGAGTAAAACGGCCTTTAAGCACCTTGAATATATGGCCTGCGGGGTCGCGACCATGGTGAGCACTTTCGGAGAGATGCCCTATATCTTCCGTGAAGGGGTAAATGGGTATATGGCGTCGAATACAGACGAGTGGGTTTTGAAGCTTCAAAATCTTCTTTCAGACAAAGAGCTCCGGATGAAACTAGGGTTAGCCGGTCAGAAAACGGTTCAAGAGGGTTATTGCTACGAGGTAATGATTCCTCGCTTCATTGAGTTGATTAACTCGTTGTCAGAGAGTACCATTTCATGATGCGAGGGTTTGGCAATACGACCATGGTAGTGCTTGGTGGAGCCGGTTTTATCGGCTCCAATTTCATTCGACAGGTGATATCAAAGTCCCCAAAAACTAAGATTGTCTGCGTTGATGCTCTTACCTATGCTGGCAATCGAGAAAATCTAAAAGGTCTTCCCGCAAAGCGCTTCGCGTTTATAAAAGGAGATATTACTGACACAGTGCACATGAAAAAGATTTTTATAAAGTATGCTCCCTCATATGTGATTAATTTTGCAGCGGAGTCGCATGTCGATAGGAGTATTCACGGGGGAGCTGGAGTGTGTATACGGACAAATGTGTATGGCACCACCGTACTGCTTGAAGCATTGCGGCACACACCATCGGTGAAGAAATTTGTACAGGTAAGCACCGACGAAGTGTATGGAGCCCTTTCGCTCAACTCGAAGAGTACATTTACTGAACAGTCACCGCTTGCCCCTAATTCCCCTTACGCCGCCTCAAAGGCCTCATCTGATCTTGTTGCCAGTGCCTACTACGCTACCTACGCGTTACCTATCGTGATTACTCGTTGTTCTAACAACTATGGTCCGTATGCGTATCCAGAGAAATTCATTCCTTACTCAATAACACGCCTTATGGAAGGGAAATCTATCGCGCTCTACGGTGACGGGAAATACGTACGTGACTGGATTCATGTGGAGGATCACTGTAGAGCCCTAGTCCTCGCTTTAGTGAAGGGAATACCTGGTGAGATATATAACGTTGGTGCAAATGATGAAGTAGATAATCTTACCCTGGCAAAAAACATACTCAAATACTTCAAGAAAGATATGTCGGCGCTCACTTTTGTGAAGGATCGACCCGGTCACGATCGTCGGTATGCCATTGATGCTTCCAAAATTAAGAAAGAATTGGGGTGGAAACCGAAACATTCATTTCGCACCTCATTCAACCCAACTATCGCGTGGTATGTACAAAATGCAGGGTGGGCGCGCCGCGCGCTGAAACGTACTGGTATAGCGAACATTCATATATGAAAGGAGTGATTCTTGCTGGGGGGCTCGGTATGCGATTGTATCCGCTTACCAAAATAACCAATAAGCATCTCTTGCCGGTATACGACAAGCCGATGATACTGTATCCGCTCGAGACATTGAAGCGCTCCGACATAACTGACATTATGATTGTTTGTGGCCGGGAGCACGCAGGGCATTTTATGCAGTTTTTGGGCTCGGGAAAAGAGTTCGGGGTAAAGATGTCCTACGCGCTTCAAGATGCGAATAATGGCGGCATTGCTGATGCACTTTCTTATGCAGAAGATTTTGCTGAAGGTGCGCCTATTGCCGTCATTCTCGGCGATAATATATTCGAGCATGATTTTAAAAAAGCGGTGAATAGGTATACGGGTGGTGCGACAGTGTTCTTTAAGAAGGTAAAAGATCCAAAACGATTCGGTGTCCCCGTATTCTCAAAAGACGGAAAGAAGATTCTGCGTATTGAAGAGAAGCCGAAAAAACCGAAGTCGCCTTACGCTCAGACGGGGTTCTGGATTCTTGAGCCAAGCGTTTTCTCTGTCGTGAAAACGCTTAAACCGTCCGGGCGCGGAGAGCTGGAAATGACTGATGCCATCAATCATTATGTGCGTGCGGGGAGTATTTCTTTTGATGTTGTGCGCGGAGCATGGCTTGATGCTGGCACGATAGAATCTTTGCACCGTGCCTCGGTATTTATACGAAATAAGAAAGTATAATTAAAATATGGCATCTTCATCACTTGAAATCAAAGAGCTCGATTTGCCGGGCGTGTTGCTCTTGCAACCGAAGCGGTACGATGATGCCCGCGGCTTTTTCGTGGAAACTTTTCACCACAAGGATCTGGCAGCTGTCGGTATCACCAGTGCTTTTGTACAAGACAACCTCTCATATTCAAAAAAGAATGTTCTTCGCGGCATGCATTTCCAGAAGAAGCCACATGCGCAAGCGAAACTCGTGCGTTGTGTATCGGGAGAGATATATGACGTGGTCGCTGACTACGATCGGGACTCGGCGACCTTTGGAAAAAGTGTCGCGGTACATCTTACTGGAGAAAAACAGAATATGCTCTACGTTCCTCCCGAATATGCTCACGGTTTCTGCGTTCTCTCTAATGAGGCAGTGGTTGAATATAAAGTAGATGATTACTACCATCCCGAAAGTGCCTTTGGTCTACGGTATGATGATCCAGTATTTGAGATCGCATGGCCGCTGCACGATCCCATTCTCTCAGAACAAGACAAGAAATGGCCGTTACTTGCATCAATCCGGGATTATTAATGTGGCTACACACCTTCCATGACCAACAACCCCACGCACGATCTCTTTGCGAAGACGCTCATTACAGGATCGGATGGTATGGTCGGTAGCTACATACATTTTGGAGTTCGTATGAATCATCATTCTCTCGATGTAACAAATCTCTCGAATGTTATGTCCGTATGTACAGAACATATGCCGCGCATCATCATCCACTTCGCCGCCGCTACCGATCTCACACGTTGTCAACAGGATCCCGCATATGCCTATACAGTGAATTCTGTTGGGACGTATAATCTCGCTCTTGCCGCACGCCGTATTGGTGCCAAGCTTGTATACATTTCGACATTTGCTGTGTTTGACGGCACCAAGGAAGAACCATACACGGAGACTGACATTCCAAATCCGCTAAACATATACGGTCATTCAAAATATCTTGGCGAGCTTGCTGCGCGGGGTATTCTTGATGATTTCCTTCTCGTGCGTGCTTCGTGGATATTTGGCGGCGGTAAAGATAAGGATATAAAGTTTGTAGGGAAGATCTTGAAGCAGCTCGATAAGGATGAAATAAAAGTAATTACTGATAAACGCGGCTCGCCGACGTATGCAAAGGATTTGGTTGCGAGTATTCGGCAGCTTATTGTGGAGAATAAAAAAGGGATATATAACGTGGGAAATGTTGGGAGTGCGACTCGATATGACATCGCCAATGAGATCAAGTCGATTATGGGAGCACAAACAAAGATTATTCCGATTACATCAGCTGATTTTCCACTCGTGTACCCGATTGGAGCAAATGAAGGCATGGTGTCGAGAGTCCCTATACGGTCTTGGCAAGAAGCGTTACGAGAATATATAGAAACAGAATGGAAAAAATAATACTAAAGAAAAGTGTTGAAGAGAAAGCTGCGGAGAGATCGCGGTCCGTGGAGAGAATATATGCAGCAGCACTTGAACAGCACACACAGTTCAAACAGATTCCTGAACAAGATATCAAGGAGGTTATAGGAACAGCTCTTGAAGAGATAGAGAAATTAGAAAGGGCAGGCAATCTTTCGGATGCTCTTACTGCTCTTACGCTCGAAGTGGCTGAGAGTATTTCGGCGTTGTGGGTACTTTCGGGTCCCGGGAGCTATGATGAACCAGCTAAAGAAGATCGCTATAAGAATTATTCTTGGGCTAGAGGTATGGACAGAGCGCGTCTTTCTTACGGAGCTCTTCTTTCTCGGAAGATTTCAGAAAAACTTTCCAGTGAGATTCTGAAAGGATCTATAAGTAAAGTTCCTGCAAGAATACAAAAAGCTCGTGAATTGATAGCTGAGCATGGTCCAACCATCATATACAACGGTACAGAACTCGAGAATTCAGTGGCACGAGATGTGCTTACCAGGGAGGGTATCATCATTCCACCCGAGAGGGCTATAATTGCAGGAGAAGGTATAGACAATACGGTCGATCAAATAAAGGATTTTAAATTTCCAGAAGAATTACATCAATCAGGTGGTGAAATTGGTATCGTCTCGCATGCTCCTCACATAATGCGCATTATCCATATGTTAAGTCAGTACCAAACGCTTCCCAAAGATATGACTGTGCGACTCTTTCCCATGGTCACACCACAAGGAGGAAAGGAAGAATATGCGGACAATGAAATCAAAGGTCTTTTATACTATGTTTTCTTGGCAAAAAAAGCTCAACCCACCGCCTACCCGGCGCTCATCCATGGAGAGAAGCACCTATCGTGAACGAAACTTTTATGCAAGATTATATTCATAAAACAACGTGCCGTGTATGCGAAGGGACAGATGTAGTACAAGTGCTTGATTTGGGTTCTACGCCGCCCGCAAACGCGTATCTGAAAAAAGAGGATCTGGAGAAACCAGAAAAGTTTTTTCCGTTGGTACTGTATTTTTGTAGAACATGCTCGCTTGCACAACTTCTAGATGTGGTGAATCCAGAAATTCTATTTAAAGATTATCATTTCTTAACCGGTGCGAGTTCTCCGTCAATCATACATTTTAAACGTTATGCAGAGGAGGCGATACTGCCGCTCATAACTTCACCGAACGACCTCGTGATTGATATAGGCGGGAACGATGGCATACTTCTGAGCTATGTTAAAGATTTTGCACGCGTGCTTAACGTTGATCCTGCCGACAATCTAGCTCCCCTTTCAGAAGGAAACGGCGTGCCGTTCTATCCGGCATTCTTCACTTCAAAAGTCGCCAATGATATTCTGAAAGAATACGGAGAGGCGAAGGTCGTCGTCGCGAATAATGTGTTCGCCCATACCGACCCAATTCGAGATGTATTCAAGGGGGTATCGAAACTCATTGGAGAGGATGGGACGTTTATATTTGAAGTGCATTGGGCAAAACACCTCATCGAAAGTTGCGTATTTGATCAAATCTATCATGAGCATCTTTGTTTCTACTCATTGCACGCAGCGAAATATCTCGTTGAGGCGGTAGGGATGAAGATATTCGATGTTGCTATTGTCCCCGAGCAGGGTCAGTCACTTCGAGTGTATGCCAGTAAGAAGAGGGCTGAAAGAGATTCAGTCAATGAAATTTTGAATATTGAGAAAAAAGCGGGGTTGACTGATGAGAAGACATTTCTTGCTTTTGGGAAAAAAGTAAGCGCCAATAAGGAGAAGCTTCGGATACTTCTCCTGGATTTAAAAGCGAAAGGGAAGAGTATTATCGGCTATGGAGCTCCCGCTAAAGGCAACACACTTCTCAATTACTACGAGATTGGGCCAGACATTCTTGACTACCTCACCGACACCACGATCCTCAAGCAGGGGCTCTATAGTCCAGGCATGCATATCCCCATTGTCTCGCCAGAGAAACTTCTCACCAACACTCCCGATTATATTCTCCTTCTTGCCTGGAATTTCAAAGATGCGGTTTTGGAAAAGGAAAAAACACTTCGAGCGAAAGGGGTCAAATTCATCAGCACGGTACCGCAGATAGAAATCCTCTAAGTCCACTCATTAGATCTTCCTCCCGTAGTATTCAATAGTCGCATCATTGTAAAATAGTTGCTCCGTCTTAAAACCGAGGTGAGTCATCATTTCGCGCACCAAATTTTTATCAAACACATGGAAATGTGTATAAATTTGTGGGTTCGTTATGTAATTTGCATACCAGGCGTCGTAGTCATGGTAGACCAGCTCTTTTGTAGCATCAAAGTTCTTTAGAAATTCTTCAGTATGCGTTTTGTCGTCCAACCCAGTATTATTCTTGTAGTCGTCTATGAGATGTTCGAAAGGAGTAAGCGAGCGCTTATGATCAAAAGTCCTTTTGTAATAGGGAATACCGGCGTACATGAGACCATCCTTTTTTAAGATTCTTTTCCATTCATAAAGTGCCTTCAACGGATTCGTGAGGTGTTCAATCGTTCCGGAGGACGCCACGAAATCAACGCTCTCGTCTGCGAGCATAGGCAAAGAGTGTGCATCTGCTTTTATATCAACGGTATTTTTTCTGTCATGATAGGTGTCGCTAATGTTTACCTCGATTACTTTTTTTGCTCGAGCTATCCTGCCATCCAATATACGTATTGCACCGCCAACCTTCAGAACAGTCGTATTGTCCCAGTTCATACGTCGTATGGACATCGGTATGGTGAGACGGGAAAAATATTGTCTGTATTTGTTGAGCAGATAATCTTGTATCATGACGTAAAAATGCAGTACGAGACACTATTGCATCGCCTCAGCGATTGTGCAAGGGTCAGAAACCCCGGGCGGTATCTGTTTGTTATAATCTGCAAGCACTCGAAATGGAAAAACGAGAAAACGAGATACATAAAAGAACCGTACTTTTTCTCTCCGAGATCGGTCACGTCTCCCAAGCAGAGAAATTCATAGCAGAGCATCCAGACCTCAAAACAGAGGGGTATATGATTGTGGCGCTTGATATTACTATCGAGTGGGAGCTCGCCCGCAAAGGGGTGCCCTACTCCTCGGGGAGAGAGTATCGCACCCATGACGCGAGCCCTCTGACTCTATCGGAAGAGTGGGTAACTGCTCTTTTTAAAGATACGAGATGGCAGTTCTTTTCGTATCGGGGAGTGTCGCTCTTGCGAGTGTATTTTTTCTCCCTCCAAACATATCTCACTCCGCTCCTTTATTACATAGATATTGTAACAAATGTTCTCGCGCGGCATCCTTCCGTAACGCGTTGCATTGTGTTCCCCCCGCTTCGTTCTGCACCGCCCGCGGGTGACGATTTTATCCCGCAAGAAAAAGACGTGCTTATGGACGCTGTTCGTGAGGTCGCCACACAGATAGGTAAAGAACTATTAGTGCCAGGGGGTATTCCCAATTTCGGCGCGCGCAATGGCTCAACAGTATTTGCATATAAACGTGCACTTTTCAGCGTCTGCATTAGTGTACTCAACATTCTGGTTGCGCTTGTGCGGCCCCCCAAGCACATAACGATCCTCGTAAGTGATTACTGGAGGAATCTTGCACCCTTACTTCCACATCTAAACGGGGCCGAAGTACTGCTCCTTGGCCGAATGGAGGCATTTAAGGCCGGATTTAAAAATATTTTTACTTACCGCATGCGCTTTCTGCACAGCGACTCGTTTGTTTCTCGGGATCCAACACAGCACAAAGATGTTCACTTTCTTTTTGAGCGCGAGTGGCGCTCTCTGCAAGCATCGGGTGCGGTACATTTACCAGAGTTTAAGGGAATATCGCTCAACCCTCTTTTCAGCAAGGTGCTTAACGCGTGTATTACGAACGTTCTCACAAAAACACTTGACACTATCGACAACATGCATGCGCTACTTGCGTCTTATAAACCCGACATAGTCCTCTTGCGCATATCAACGAGTCCTAACCAGGCACATTTTCCCGTCCTAGCTCAGGTTGCACGCGCACACGGTATACCATCGATTGAGATACAGCATGGATTGGGATATTACGGTCCCGGATCGTTAGATCTGCGGCATCTCGCCGAATACACGGGGGTCTATGGAACGCTCACTGCTCGCGAGATGAAACAGGTTGGGGATGACTATACAACACCAGTCATTATCGGCTCGCCGCGTTTTGATATATATACTCCCGTACCCCGCGCATCAGAAGAGAGAGATTCTCAAAGCACTGTATCGGTTGTCGTTATTGCACCACTGTCGCACCTCGGCATCTTAGACACATATGACGTTGAAGAGTATTTTCAAGAGGTAGCGTCGGCGCTCGAAAAAGTCAAAAACGTTACAGCTACTATCAAACTCCGTCCAGGATCAGGGGGAGTGTCGTTTTATGAACATATTATTGCAAGTGCTTTTGCGGGAGTGCCCCACCATATCGTGAGCGATGAGCCGCTCGTCGAACTATATAAAAAAACGGACATTGTGATCTCCGGCTACTCCACTGCCGCACTTGAGGCGCTAGCGTGCGGAAAGCCACTCATATATTTTGCGCTTTCTCCCGGGGAGCAGATGATGGGGCTTCATCATTTTTCTCTATATGCAGAGCACCAGGCGATGCGTATTGCCACAACTAAAGAGCACCTTGAGGTGGCGCTTGCGGAGCTTGTGGCAGACTCACAAAAACGTGCAGAACTTGAGGATGGAGCGAAGGCGTTTATGAAAGAACAGTACCTTTTTGATGGCAAGTCAGGCGAGCGAGCTGCGGCGCTTATTGAGGTCCTTGCCAAAGGGAAGGGATCTCGTTGAGGAATAGAGGGTACTTCGGTACTATGGTGTCTATGAAGGTAACAGGTATAGGAGTTGATGTGGCCGATATTGCGCGATTTCGGACGTCGAAGATGCGCCGTAACGAGCGGTTCGTTCACAACATTTTTAGCAAAAACGAGCGGGACTACTGTTTTTCCTACCGCGACCCGGCACCGCATCTGGCGGGCGCCTTTGCGGCCAAAGAGGCGGTTCGCAAGGTCTACGGCGACGAACCGATACTGCTTGCCGATATTGAAGTACGTCATCGTCCATCAGGGAAGCCAGAGATTTGGATTAACGGCAGGCGTTCGCGCACTTTCCTCATCTCAATCTCACACAATTCCACTATGGCAATTGCAATCGCTCTCAAGCAATCATGAAAAAATGCATCGTACTTGATCTGGATAACACACTCTGGGGAGGTGTCATTGGTGAAGACGGGTTCGACAACATCGCGCTGTCGCTCACACCACCCGGCGCGAGCTTCATCGCGTTCCAACAAGCACTTCGAGACCTTCATGACCGGGGAATCATTCTGGCCATTAACAGCAGCAATAATCCTGACGATGCGCTACACGTGATACGCAACCACCCGAACATGATTCTCAAAGAGAATCATTTCGCCACACGGCGTATTAATTGGAACGACAAGGTTAAGAATATGCGCGAACTTGCCACCGAGCTCAACATCGGCCTCGACTCGATGGTGTTTCTCGATGACAGTCCTCTTAATCGTGAGGCAATGCGTACTTTTTTGCCAGAAGTGGAGACGCCAGATTTGCCAGTCGACCCTTCAAAATATGTAAAGTTTCTCCATGCACTCCCTTATTTCGAGAATGAAGCCATCACTGACGAAGATAAAATGCGTGGAAATTTATATGTTACGGAACGGCTTCGCAAAGAAACAGAGAAGCATTTCGAGAGCCGCGAAGCGTTTCTAAAAAGTTTGGGAATAGAACTCACTATGTATGAAGACAATCCTTCATCGCTTGCGCGACTCGCGCAGCTCACCGAGAAGACGAATCAATTCAACGTAAAGAAACGGCCACTCCGTGAGGAAGAAATTGAAGCGTACATGCGGGATAAGACACATGCAATATTCCACGCGCGCGCGATTGATCAATTTGGTGATCAGGGAATTATCGCCTTTGCGCTCGTGCGTAAAGAAAAAGAATTGTGGCATATCGAATCCCTGCTCATGAGTTGTCGAGTCATTGGGCGCAGCATTGAAGATGCTTTTATCGCAGCAATCGCACGAAGAGCCGAGAGTGAAGACGCTCACGACCTTGGTATCACCTTCGAGCCATCCGAGAAGAATGATCCTGCGCGCATAGCGGTCGAGCGTCTGTTTAAGGGAGCGCTGCGCGCTCCCGTGGTAGAATTCAAGACACCGGATTGGATCACGCTCGTATGAAAGATTTCAACACGCTCGTAGCCGAGCATTTCAAGATAGCGGGAACGGCGATTAAAGATACCCTCAGTGCAAAGGATATCCCCGAGTGGGATTCCATGAATTATCTACTCTTCATTGCTGATGTTGAAAAAGCGTATGAGGTGTCATTCAGTATGGACGAAGTACTTGGCGCGCAAACACTTGGAGATATAAAAAAGGTGTTGCGCGCCAAATTAATCAATATATGACGCCTGCTGATGACAGATCATTTATCTCTCTGCAAGTCGGTGACACATCCTCTTTTGAACGTCGTATCTCAGAGGACGATGTACGGGCATTTGCCGTACTTTCCGGCGACTATAACCCACTCCATATGGACGATGCATATGCTCGTTCCACGCCGTTTGGCGGTAGGGTTGTGCACGGTATGCTTCTCGCGGCTATGATCTCACGTCTGGTCGGAATGCAATTGCCGGGGAAGCGGGCTCTCCTAATGAAAGAATCCCTTGAATTTAAAAAGCCGATACGTATCGGGGATATGGTGAAAGTTGAAGGAGCGGTTGTAAACGTGAGTATCGCGACGCATATCGTTGAGTTAGAGATACACATATATGCAGAGAGCATCATAGTTGTGACAGGGCATGTGCAGGTACAAGTGCGCGATGAATAACATGAACACAGGCAACCATAGCAAATCTCTGGCGGTCGTTTCAGGCGGTACAGGATACCTCGGTACAGCCATAGCCACAGAACTGAAGAATGCAGGGTGGAGAGTGGTCTCGCTCTCAAAAAGCGCCTCAAAATCTAACGACGAAGTATATACGTGCGACATTGCGAATGAAAAAGATGTCCGTGAGGCGATAGCGAGCATCACGAAAATCCATGGTCCTCTTTCAGCATGTATCCACGCAGCTTCACCGCCCTTAGAACGTATACCAATTCTTTCAGTTCCGACCGCATCGTTTGACGCGGCTCTTAACACGAATGCCCGTGCAGCGTTCCTTCTTGCGAGGGAGATGGCCGAACATATGGCGGAGAATGCTGTGTTTATTGGCATAACAACACACGCTATTGAACCAGGCACGCTACAGCCGCACGGTGCCTATATACCGGCTAAATATGCACTCCGCGGATTTTTGCGGGCACTATCAGCAGAAACGAAAAAGTCCGGCATCCGCGTCTATGCCGTTGCGCCAGGATTTCTTCCTGGTGGATTGAATAAGGGTATACCCAAAACCATACAGGATTTTTTCGCACGTAAGAGCGGTACCGACTCCGAATCACCAAAAGAGATTGCCACTCTCATACGAAGGCTATGCGTTGGCGATACCAAGTTTCCCCCCGGCTCTTCAATAGCTTTCCCCTCTCTCGTCGCCAGCCCTCTGTAGGGAGGCGGAACCTTTTGTTTTCTTCGTTGGTTGTAGCTCTGTATGGAAAGAACTGGGGACACTTGCCATAGGTCCATATTTGTGCGATACTATTTCTTATGGGTCTAAAACAGTTGAGCGGCAAGACAGTGCTTATTACCGGAGGCACCGGTTCTTTTGGCAAAAACTTTGCTAAACACATTCTCGCCAACTCGAAACTTAAAAAGTTGATTATTTTTTCTCGCGATGAATTGAAGCAGTTCCAAATGGAGGCAGAAATAAGTGATAAACGAGTGAGGTTTTTTATTGGCGATGTACGCGATCTCCCGCGGCTCGAGCGCGCCTTTGACGGGGTTGATGTTGTTATTCATGCCGCAGCGCTTAAACAAGTCCCAGCGCTTGAATACAATCCATTTGAAGCGGTTAAGACGAATATTTTGGGAAGTCAAAATGTTATTGAGGCAGCACTTGATCAGCGCGTGCAGAAAGTCGTGCTTGTATCAACTGATAAGGCAGCGATGCCAGTCAATCTCTATGGTTCCACCAAGCTCTGCGCAGAGAAACTTTTCATAGCAGGTAATGCCTACAGTGCTACCGGCGAGACGTCCTTCAGTGTTGTTCGCTACGGAAATGTCATTGGCAGTCGCGGGAGTATCATCGATAAACTTATCTCCTTAAACAAAAGCGGACCGCATACGGTGCACGTTACCGATGAGCGTATGACGCGTTTCTGGATAGACCTTGAGCAATCCTTCCGTATTGTCCTCTTTGCTCTCGAGCATATGGCGGGTGGAGAAATCTTCATACCCAAGGCACCTGCGATGAAGATGACCGATCTCTTTGACATTCTTGCGCCCAAAGCCAAGCGCAGCGTCATTGGTATTCGTCCGGGAGAGAAGATCCACGAAGTGCTTCTCACGAAGGAGGAGGCACGCCACGCACGAGAATTAAAAGAGTATTTCGTCGTTCTACCGGAGCACGCGAATTCTGAGAGACAACAGAAAGGTCTCCTCAAGCACCTTAAGAACGGCAAAGCACTTGAATCAGAATTTCATCTAACGAGCGATACCACTGACAATCGTTTGTCGCGCAAGACGCTCCTTCAGATAGTTGCGAATATGGAGAAGACCATAAAAAATTAATGGTCCCATACTCTACAGAGGACTTAAACGAGACCGACACTAAGTTGACCATAGCAGTGAATGGTTCGCGCGGACTTCTCGGCTATACACTGCTCCGTACGCCAATGACAGGACGCGCTCCTATTGCACTTAGTGCAGACATACGCGACGCACAGGCAGTATTCACGGAAATAGAAGCACTCAAGCCACAATTGGTAATTCATACGGCGGCAAAGACGGATGTTGCTGAGTGTGAGCGCAATCCTGAAGAAGCGAGAGCAGTGAATGTTGAGGGAACAAAAAATGTAGTAGATGCCGCACGCGCCGTTGGTGCACGTCTTATATACATATCAACAGCATCTGTATTTTCTGGGCGTGAAGGGAATTATAGAGAAAAGGATATTCCAGAGCCAATGAATGTGTATAATACAACAAAACGTGATGGAGAAGCCGCAGTATCGGCATATGAAAAAGGCATGATACTTCGACTAAATCTTATAGGGATACATCCAGAGGGTTCGCGCGGAAAGAATTTTATGGAGTGGCTTGTTGATTCCGTCCGTGCGAATAATGATCTGACGTTATTCAACGACCAGTTTATTAATCCTCTCTCAAATTGGACGGTAGCCGCACGTATCAAAATGATAATTGAAAAAAACGTGCAAGAAAAAATCCTGCACATCGGCAGTACAGACCGTTTATCTAAAGCAGAGATAGGGAAGTTGGTACTCGCACGATTCCAAAATTATTGCGGGAACGTAACGGAAAGAAGTATTGATAACGTTGTCGACGGAGTAATTCGTCCGAAACAGATGTGGCTCAATGTAGATAAAGTTCTCGGGCATGAAATTACATTGCCAACACTTACAAGTGAGGTAGCGACTATTCTTGAAAAATATAAGAAATCCGTGCTACATTCGGGCATATGAGGAAGAAAAACATTACTATTCTTGGAATTTCTTATAACTCAACGGCTGAAGCGGCAATAATCAAAAATGGCGTAGTAGTCTGCGCCATAGCCGAGGAACGTCTCAACAGGATAAAAAATTGGTATGGCATACCAAAGCGATCGATTGAGTGGGTACTCCAAGAAGCGGGTCTTACCATGAGTGATATTGATATAATCGCGACCCACGATGGGACGAATATAGAAGAAGACAGAAAACCTCTGTTTGAACGACAAGCCGAACTGATACGCGCATCAGAAACGATTGATAGCAAAAGAAAGGAAGCACAACTGAAAATATTGTGGGAGAAGTTCAAGCATGTTGAAGAGGTAATCCATCATCGACATGTTACGTACATCAAGGAACTAGAGTCATTTGGTCCGCCGGTGTACAGGGTTAGCCATCACACGGCGCATGCCGCAAGTGCGTATTTTACGAGCGGGTGGGATAACTGCTATGTGTTAACCGCCGATGGATGGGGTAGTGACATGTCGAACGGATTGTACCAATGTCGCCAGGGCAAGCTGAAGGAAGTGAGCAATTCATCAATTATAGATTCACTCGGTTATTTTTACGGCAGTATTACCAAACATCTTGGATTCAAGCCACACAGGCACGAAGGCAAGGTGTTAGGACTCTCTGGCCATGGCAACCCAAAGAAGTTGGAACTATTTTTTTCTAGAATGATCGGATTTGACCATACACGTAAGTCATTTCGGGGATTTATGGAGAATGGTTATTATGTACCTATTTTCGACAACCCGTGGCTCGCTGAAGCATTGCGCAACGAATCAAGAGAAGATATTGCGGCTGGAGCCCAACGAGTTCTCGAGGATGTGATTCTTGAATATGTTAAAACAATGGTGCCGACGAAGAGTAAATTGTGCCTTGCGGGAGGAATTTTTGCTAACGTGCTACTAAACCAAAAAATCGCATTACTACCGAAAATGGCAGAAATTTATGTGTATCCGAATATGGGCGATGGTGGACTTGCAGTGGGGAGCGCATTGTATGCATATTCACAATTAACTTCTCTGCGTCCAAAAGTTATTGACACCGTATACTGGGGGCCAGAATATTCGGCTAAAGACATAGAAAGTGTTTTGAAAAATAGCAATGTGTTATACAAAAAAATTAAGAATATTGAAACGGTTACTGCTCGATTGCTAGCCGATGGACATGTCGTGGCGCGTTTCAACGGGAAAATGGAAAATGGTCCTCGTTCGTTAGGCAACCGTTCGGTTCTCTACAGACCTGATGACCCATCGGTAAATGATTGGTTAAATAAAAAATTAAAGCGTACTGAATTTATGCCATTTGCACCGGTAACTCTTGTTGAACATGCTCGTGAGTGTTACCGAGGATGGAAGAAGTACGCTCGGCCGGCGACTTTCATGACCGTAACCTGTGATTGCACCAGAATTATGAAGAAAATGTCTCCTGGAGTGGTGCACGTGGACGGCACGGCAAGACCGCAATATATAAGCCGCTCTCAAAATCAAAGTTGCTATAAGATTCTTAAAGAATTCTACAAACGTACCGGGAATCCCAATCTAATCAATACTAGTTTCAATATGCACGAAGAACCGATCGTGTGTTCGCCATACGATGCGGTCAGAGCTTTTCTTGACTCGGATCTGCCTTATCTTGCTATTGGAGATTATTTGGTTACTCCTAATGGTGCGGGTAAAAGTGCATGAAAGTCTCTATCATCATTCGTGCATATAATTCCGAAACAACACTTGCGCGGGCGATAGAGAGTGCTTTGCATCAGGACTTTCCTAGTGACCAGTATGAAGTGATTGTACTAGACGATGGTTCTACCGATGGCACCCAAACAGTTGCAAAACGTTTCGAAAAGGATAAACGCATACGCTATATTTTTCAAGAAAACAAAGGGCACATTGCAGCTGCAAACAGGGGATTTAAAGAAAGCCAAGGACTCTACGTTACCCTACTGGATGCAGACGACGAATTTCTCCCGACGCTACTTTCCACCATGATAGCTGAGTTTGAAAAAGATTCAGAAATTGATTTGGTATATTCAGATTACAAAGAAGAATACAATGGTACGGAACGAGGCGTGAGGGTGAAGCATGTGTTAGAGACCACCGGAGCAGGAATCATATATCGTAAAGACCGTTTGGAAGAAGTCGGATTATGGAACAAGGATCTATTGTTTCCCGAATGCGACCTTATACTTCGTACCTCAAGCAGATGGAAATTCGCCTATGTACCCGAACCGCTTTTCATATACCACAGAAGAACGAACAGTTTGACCGGTGATGGTACCTACGAGGAACGAGGAAGAGCGCAACTTATATCGCTACATCCTGATAAAATTGATGAGATCTCTCACATCCGCTCGTATGCACTATGAATACACGACCATTACTAATTAACGAACGCATTATTGGTGCAGGCCACCCCACATTTGTTATTGCTGAAATATCGGGCAACCATCATCAGAAGTATGAAGAGGCCGAGACGCTCGTGCATGTAGCGAAGGATGCAGGCGCTGATGCAGTGAAACTTCAAACCTATACCGCCGATACAATCACACTCAATTCGGATAAAGAATATTTCAGAGTGAGCGGTAAAGATCAGCCGGATACATGGAAGGGAGAAACACTCTACAATCTCTATACAACAGCCTATACGCCGTGGGAGTGGCAGCCGAAATTAAAAAAACTTGCTGACGACATCGGCATACTTCTCTTTTCCACTCCCTTTGACGATACAGCAGTAGATTTTCTAGAGAAAGAGGTGGAAGTCAGTTTTTACAAAATCGCTTCGTATGAGGCAGTACATATTCCGCTACTGCGAAAAGTGGCCTCGACGGGGAAGCCGGTTATTATTTCAGTTGGTTTTGCTGACGAAGAAGAAATAGCGCTCGCTATAGAAACACTGAAGAATAATGGAGCGTCGGATGTGGTGGTTCTGCACTGCGTCACTACTTATTCGGATACGCCAAGATTTTTTAATATGAACCTTACGACTATTGATGACATCAGGAATCGTTTTAGCGTTGAAGCTGGTTTTTCTGACAATAACGCCGGCATTGTTGCGCCTATCATCGCCGCTGTGGTCCACAAGGCCGTTGCAGTAGAGAAACACATCACGCTCTCACGAGCTCTGGGAGGACCCGACGCGCGCTTCTCACTTCAGCCCGATGAACTGCGGGAGATGGTTACTCGTATACGGAAGGGCGAGAGAGAAGGAATCGAGGCAGCACTTGAGGGTGTCGGGACTATGGCAGATGTTGCGGAAGTAAATGGGGTAGTGAACTATGGCCCGGCTTCACCACAAGAGGCGGAGAATAGAATATTCCGCCCCTCTATCTGGGTGAAGAAGGATATAAAAAAAGGCGAAACACTGACACTTGAAAATATCCGTGTCGCGCGACCCGCTCACGGGCTCGCACCAAAGTTCTTTGATGACGTACTTGGTACCGTAGCCACGCGCGATATCGAGGCGGCCACTCCTTTTTCGTGGGATCTAGTGTCTACATAGAGCTATGGAACAACTCATCGGAATACTCAATTACGGTCTTGGTAACTTAAGTTCGATTTCTCACGCACTTACATCACTTGGCGTTGCTCACGAAATACTCACGTCTCCTAATGCCCTGACGCGGGTGAGTCATATCATCCTACCGGGCGTTGGGTCATTTAAAGAGGGAATGGCCGGTCTAGAACGTGCAGGCTTTATAGAGCCATTGCGTCAAGCGGTGTTAATCGGAAAAAAACCACTCCTCGGTATCTGTCTCGGTATGCAGTTACTAGCCGACGTAGGACTCGAGCATGGCGAGCACGCTGGGCTCTCTTTTCTAGCTGGTCGTGTCGAGCGCATACCCGCGGAAGTACACAAATTACCCCTGCCACACATAGGGTGGAATTCCGTACATTTCTCAGAAGGAAAAAGAATAACAAGAGGATTGACGCAAGATACTGACTTCTACTTTGTGCACAGTTATCATTTTCTTCCTACTGAAGAAGAAGTTATTGCTGGTGTCACTGAATATGGTATTCAGATTGCCGCGATCGTGGAGAAGGGCAATATATTTGGTACGCAATTTCACCCTGAGAAGAGCGGCGAGGAAGGCCTCAAGATTCTTAAGAATTTCTCAGAAATAGTATAAGTATGCTTAAGCCCCGTCTCATACCCGTCCTCCTTTTTAAAAACGGCGTTCTGGTGCGCAGTCAGCATTTCGATTTCTTTCAATCGACCGGCGATCCTATAGGACAGGTGGAGCGATTTACACAGTGGAAAGCAGATGAGCTTATCTATCTTGATATTTCGCGCGTTGATATCTACAACGCGCAGGGAACGATGCAAAATATTGGCTCCACGACCTCGGGCAAGGATACCGGCGCAGCTGCCTCTCACAATTTTATTGAAGTGATACAGGCCGTCGCTCAGAAATGCTTCGTACCGCTTACGGTGGGCGGCAAGATACGCACGATAGACGATATCCGGGTACGTCTCAAAAGCGGGGCGGATAAAGTCAGCATTAACAGCATGGCGTTTGAGAATCCGGCCTTTATTACTGAAGCGGCACAGGTCTTCGGCAGCCAATGCATCGTCGTCTCTATCGACGTACGGAAATCAGTGAATGGATGGGACGTATATTCGCACAACGGAGAACGCGCGACTGGACGACAGGCAGTAGCGTGGGCTGTCGAGGCCGCCGAACGTGGAGCAGGCGAGATACTGCTTGGTTCTATAGATTGTGATGGAGCGGGAGACGGGTATGACACTGAACTCATAAACGCGGTCGCACACGCCGTTGCAGTGCCAGTTATCGCGCTTGGTGGAGTAGGCACGTTCGAACACTTTGTAGAAGGGCTCCATGCGGGTGCAAGCGCGGTCGCTGCCGCTAACATATTCCACTTCACCGAACAAAGCATCATTAATGCGAAACGCTACCTGCAACACTCCGGCGTTGCTGTGAGATTATAGAGGGGAGTATACTCACGCATATGACCCGCGCCTCTCCAGAGTTACGTCCGTCAGACATGCCGGCAATGATCTATTGCACGCGTTGCACCTACCCAATTATCGCGGTCAATTTAACGATTGGAACGAATGGCGTCTGCAGCGGTTGTCGCGTACATGACGAAAAGGAGGCACTCGACTGGTCCGCACGCGAGGAAGAATTTAAAAAGCTGCTGTACTCATATCGCACAGACGGCAAGAACTACGATTGCATCATTCCTGTATCCGGCGGCAAGGACAGCCATTTTCAGGTTTGGTATATCAAGGAAAAGCTCGGGTTGAATCCGCTTCTCGTGACGTATTACACGCACAACTACACTCCTACCGCTGAGGCAAATTTACGCAATATAAGCAAGCATTTTGGCGTCGACCATTATATTTTTACGCCGAGTTACAAGATGATTCAGAAAATGAATCTTGCCGGTTTCGAAATGATGGGTGACATGAGTTGGCACTTCCATGCTGGCGTGAATACCTTGCCGTTCCAAATGGCAGTGAAGTTCAATGTGCCTCTTGTCATCTACGGCGAGCATGGATTTATGGATTTAGCAGGACAATTCCAATTTGCCGATCGGCCGGAGTTTACGGCGCGTTACCGCAAAGAGCATCAGCTGCGCGGATATGATTGGCAAGATTTTATCGGCAAAGAAGGCCTTACCGAAAAAGACCTACTATGGGCGCAATACCCCTCAGATAAAGAAATAGCTCAAGTGGGGGTGCGCGGTATTTATATGGGTGTCTATGTCTACTGGGATGCTAACAAGCATGGTAAAAAAGTAGAAGAAGAATTTGGATTTAAACCCAATCCCGAGCCATTTGAGCGCACCTATCGCCGCGCATCAAATGTGGACGACATCCATGAGAACGGCATCAAGGACTATCTGAAATTTGTTAAGTTCGGCTACGGCCGAGGGACCGACCACACCGCAAAAGATATTCGCCTTGGCAGTATGACCCGCGACGAGGGCATCAAGCTCGTGCGCCAGTATGATGCTGTCGTCCCGCGCAAATCACTCGAACATTTCTTGACGATGACCGGTATGAGTGAAGAAGAGTTTTGGCCGATTACCGACTCCTTCCATGATCCGCGGGTGTGGTGGATACGGGGCGGGGAGTGGTGGAAAGATACACTATGGGGGACTCCGGAGCCATTTGGCAAGGTCCATTTGTCTCCCGATAAGCAAAAAATGTATCGTCACGTCATAACATAGTATGAATCAGGCACCGATTGTACTCGTTATTATTCCCATCAAGGAACGCTCAACGCGATTGCCAGGGAAGAATCTCAAAGACCTCTGCGGTAAACCAATGATGGCGTATCCGATTGAGGCGGCAAAAGGTGCGAAGGGAGTGAGTCGTGTCATCGTCACCACAGAATCAGAGAAGATAAAAGAAATAGCGCTCAAGTACGGAGCGGAGGTACCTTTTTTGCGGCCAATGGAGCTCACGGAAGATGCAGTGACTTCACAGCAGGTGTTAGTGCATGCGCTCGATGAGCTCAAGAAACTTGAGGACTACGAACCCGACTATGTACTCCTCCTTTATCCGACCTCGCCACTTCTCTCGCGAGAGAGAATAGAGCAGGCTATCGCACTCGCCATTGAGAAGAATGCTGATTCAGTTATCAGCGGCCATTATGACAAAGGGCATTACTGGCTACCCGAAGGCGATGCATGGAAACGTCTCTACCCGACTAAGCTAGTGAACAGCCAGTACCAGAGGCCTCTTTTTGTAGAAAATGGGGCCCTCTATATGACACGTGCTTCTATTGTGCGCACTCAGATAGTCGCCAACCAGGCACAAGTGCTTTTGATGAAGCCAGATGAAAACGTGGATGTGGATTATCCCGAAGATTTCATAAAAGCGGAGTCGATGCTTAAGAACGGGGCATAGTAGCCTTTAGCATTCTATGCAGGTTATAGTTGTAAACCACCCATGAAAGTCACGATATTGACGCTCTGGCGTATATTCAATCGTTATCGCTGGCATATCGCTGCGCTTGTTGTGCTAAGTTTCTTGAGCGCCATACTGGAAGGCATCGGTATTAACTCCGCTATTCCGCTGATCTCGTTTTTCACTGGCGCAAACAGTGCACCGACCGATGTCATCACGCATGCGATCAAAGCGCTGTTCGATTTCCTACGTATACCTTTCAGCTTCCGGTATCTCCTCGGCTTCATACTCGGACTCTTCATCCTGCGCGCCGTATCAATGGTGGTATTCGGCTATATCCGTGGATGGATAAGTGCCGACTTTCTCGGCAAAGAGAGCGAGGATGTGCTTCGTCGGACGCTCCTGTCGTCGTGGCCTTTTCTTCTGAAACAGAGAATAGGAACCGTGCACAACACGCTCGTGCGAGACGTCCAGCAAACCTGCGGACTTCTCGGGATTATCGCGCAAGTCGTACAGTCCTTCAGCGGATTCCTGATGTATCTCATCGTGGCTGTAAACATTTCGCCAACGATGACGTTCTACACGCTCGGCGGCGGTGCATTCATTCTGCTCATAGTGAGGCCACTTATCCGACGTACGCGGAACATCGGAGAACGTGCAGCCGGAGTGGAGAAACAATTCTCGCAATTCCTGAGTGAACACATTATCGGCATGAAGTCCATCAAGGCGGCCGGTGCTGAACGCGCCGCGCTCGTTGATGGTACCGCGCACATACAAGTATTACGCACGTTCTCGATTCGTCAGGCATTTGTGCAGTCCGTCAGCTCTAGCGTCTTCCAGCCGGCCATCCTTGTCCTTGTCGTTGTGCTTTTTATACTGACGTATAATTCGCCCGGATTCAACATTATTTCATTCGCAGCGGCACTCTATCTCATTCAAAAGATATTCACGTATCTTGAGTCCGGCCAGAATGCACTCATCGGCATGAGCCAATTCTTGCCGTACGCGCAGAATGTGTACAACTTCAAGAAAATGCTTTCGGAACATCGCGAACAGCCGGCGAAAGAAGGGAAGCCGTTCGTTTTCAATAATTCGCTTTCCTTCGACCACGTAACGTTCTCGTATGCCGGATCGCCATCCGTACTAAAGGATGTATCATTCTCGATTGCCAAAGGAGAAACCATCGGTCTCATCGGTCCGTCGGGGGCGGGCAAGACCTCCATTGCCGACCTCCTCTTACGTCTATTCCGCCCCACCGAGGGCAATGTCTATTTGGACGGACTGTCGGCGGATGATATCAACGTGGCGGAATGGAGGAAGCATTTCGGATATGTTTCCCAGGACGTGTTTCTCTTCAACGGCACGATTGAAGAGAATATCCGATTCTATCGCTCCGAACTATCCTTGGACGATATTACCGAAGCGGCAAAACAGGCCAATATCTATGACTTCATAATTGGATTGCCGGACGGTTTTCAGACGTTCACCGGTGATAACGGTGTGATGCTCTCGGGAGGTCAGCGCCAACGCATCGTGCTTGCGCGTGCGCTCGCAGGCAGACCTTCTCTTCTCATTCTTGACGAAGCGACAAGCGCGCTTGATTCGGCTTCGGAGAAGCTCATACAGGAGTCCATCCATAACTTGCACGGCAACGTGACGGTATGTATCATCGCGCACCGTTTGAGTACCATTGAGCATTCTGATCGCCTGCTTGTTCTTGATCACGGGAAGATTATCGAAGAAGGTACGCCGAGCGAGCTTCTGGCACGGCCGGATTCCTACTTTTCAAAACATCACGGGTCTCACAAATCGGTATAGAATGCCCGTATGGATAGGAGACAGTATCTCACGATAACCGCTGGCATCATGATGTCAGCATTTCTGTTTGTGCCGATAATGGAATTTGTTGATGCCAATGATTACAACATACTTTCTACCGACCCCACGACAGGGCTCTATCGATATATACAAAATAGCTCATTCAGGACGACAAGCGATTGTTATGAAAATACGGTAGTAGTCAATAACCTGGGTTTCCACGGACCTCAAGTGTCTCCCGAAAAAGGGAAGAACACATTCAGGATTATCTTGATAGGAAGTTCATATGTTTCGGCAATACAAGTTCCTGTAGAAGCTATGTTTTCAAGGATTCTTGAGGAAAAACTTAATGCTGATCCCAGTCGTCCCTACACCTACGAGGTGATTCCAATCGCGATTGGCGGGCAGAGCAAAATGCTTCTTGATATATTTTATTACCTCAAGTACGGCTCCGTGCTCAATCCCGATCTCGTCATTGATGTTGAGAGTGGTAATGAACTGATTGATGAACACACGATCGATACGTCCGTTCTAGATGCGCAGGGAAATATCGTGGTACAAACCCCTAAAGGTAGTGAAAGCAAAACAGTCGCCTTTGTTCGTGCAGTAAGTCGAAACTCCAAGTTTCTTGTAAACCTCTACAATCGAACCCTCATATTTAAGAGCAATCTAGAATCCTTCTTTTCCGCACCATTTGCATCAACAGCACCTCCTCCTCTCGTACCGGATTCCATTATGGCAAAAAAACATGCAGAAGCAGAACAAGTACTCTGGCAAAACAAAGAAAAAATGTTAAGCACTTTTGCAAAGTATGTAGAAAAAGATGGCGCGCAATTCCTATATGCGTCATGGACTGGTTCGTGGGTAGCAACTGGAACGGCTGCAGAATTCCCCCAGTATGGGCAGAAAATTGCCGAACGGAATAATTTTCATTATGTTGACCTCGTACCGGTGTTCCAATCAGAAGAAGCGGCATCTGGCAGACAAGGTACCTATACGTGTGATACTCACTGGAATAGTGAAGGTAATCGTTATAGTGCCGACGCTTTCTTTCTATACCTCACGGATCATCCTGTGTTGTTGTCTAGAAAATCACTATGACCTTTATCTCAATCGCTTTTGTCGTCTTCTTTGTTGCGATAGTAGTCGCGTACTACGTGTGCCCACAGCGTTATAGATGGGCGCTTCTGCTTGCTGGTAGCTGTTACTTCTACATTGCCTTCGTGCCTAAGTACATTTTTATCCTCTTTTTTATTATTATTGTCAGCTTCATCCTTGCCAAGCAGGTTGAGCGGAACATTGGGAAGGGGAGGCAAATCCTGTTTATCGCGAGTGTAGTTATTATTGCCAGCGTTCTATTTATATTTAAATACTTTAACTTCTTTAACGAAAATGTCGGCGCAATCGCGAGTGTGCTGCATTGGAATTATTCAATAGAGTTCCTCTCAATACTCCTCCCGCTCGGGCTCTCATTTCACACGTTCCAGATAATCAGTTATCTCATAGAAGTGTACAGAGGCAAGTACCCGGCAGAACAGCATCTCGGGCACTATTCACTCTACGTAATGTTCTTCCCACAGCTTGTCGCAGGTCCCATCGAGAGACCAGCACACTTACTACCGCAATTTAAGAGAGCGATCGTTTTTGATAAAAACAACATACTTTCTGGGTTGCGACTCATGGCTTGGGGATTCTTCAAGAAAATAGTTATTGCAGACAGGTTTGCAGTTTCGGTCAATTATATATACGCGAACATTGCCGATGTCTCTGGGCCGAGCATACTATTTGCAATGCTGGCGTTCTCTCTCCAGCTCTATGCAGATTTCTCCGGTTATACCGACATAGCACGCGGTAGCGCACGCGTGCTCGGTATTGAGCTTGTTCGCAATTTTGACCAACCCTATTTTTCTCGTTCAGTTGAAGAATTCTGGCGCCGCTGGCACATATCCCTTTCATTTTGGTTTCGAGACTACGTGTACCTTCCACTTGTTTGGAAGAGAAGAGAATGGGGCATCTGGTGGATGTATTGCGCAATCGTCATTACATTTGTTCTAGTTGGAGCGTGGCACGGAGCTGCATGGACGTATGTCGTTATGGGCATCTTATTTGGTTGTTACATAATCATAGGTCGTCTTACGAAGTCAATGCGTCAGACATTCGCGGTATGGATCGGCCTCACGCGCACTCCTCGCTTGCACACCTTGGTGCGGACAGCCATAACTTTTGCACTGGTGAGTGTCGCCTTCGTCTTTTTCCGTTCTCAGGATCTACCGAGCGCGATGTCTTTTTTGAGGCAGATGTTCGCAGGATGGAATATTTCGTTCGAACAATTTATAGAAGGATATATCGTTCACCCATTCGCAATGATTGGAATGAAAAACACCGAGTTAGGCATTTCACTCGTCGTTGTGGCAATCCTCTTTTTTGTTGAAAATCTTGAGCGCCGCGGGTGTCTTAATGAGTTTCTTAGCAGAAAGTCGTTATTTACCCGCTCTGTATTCTACAGTTCTATAGTTCTTGCCATTGTCCTTCTTGGCATGTTCACCGCCAGCACCTTTATTTACTTTCAGTTTTGAGCGGATCGGTTTGTTTGCAAGAATGTGCTATAATTTCTTGTGATATGCAGTCAGGAGATATGGCGAAACAGATTGTGAGATGGGTCGCGCTCGGAGCGCTTTTTCTTATTCCGCTCGCGCCGCTTATGGTCGCGAACAGCTATTTTTTCCCTTTCATCACCGGCAAAGCGTTTTACTTACGCATCCTCATCGAGATAGTGGTTGTCGCGTGGGTGGTACTGGCGCTTCTTGATAAAGAATATCGTCCGCGCTACTCGCTCATCGGTGCGACAGTTGTCGGTTTCGTTGCTTGGATGTTCGTAGCGGACGTGTTCGCATTGAATGTCGTGAAGGCCTTCTGGAGCAATTTTGAACGCATGGAGGGTTGGGTGCTTCTTATTCATTTGCTCGGTTTCTTCTTTGCGGCGAGCGCAGTACTACGGGTGGAAAAAAAATGGCGTGCATGGTTCTTCACATCCCTTGGCGTTGCAGCGGTTATTTCCGGATATGCTCTTCTTCAGATGAACGGCTCTCTTGCGATACATCAGGGCGCAGCGCGCATCGATGCGTCACTCGGCAATTCCGCCTATCTTGCGATTTATCTCCTGTTTAATACCTTCATCGCACTCTGGCTCGCCTTAACCTCAAGACACGCATGGGTGAAATGGTTACTGATCGCTTTTGCGGTGCTTGAGGCGGTACTTATATTCTTTACCGAAACGCGCGGTACTATCATCGGACTCGCACTCGCACTCGCACTTGCAGCTCTTCTAACGGCGCTCACGGCGGGGAAACACGCCCGCCGCGCTGCGGCGGGCGCATTCGTTTTTATTCTGATTCTTGTGGGCAGCTTCTATCTTGCACGCAATTCTGACTTCGTACAAAACAATCACGTTCTGCAGCGCGTCGCCTCTATTTCGCTCAACGATGGCCAGACCCGCTTCACTATTTGGAACATGGCATGGAAAGGGGCTCTGGAGCGTCCTCTCACCGGCTGGGGACAGGAGGGTTTCAACTACGTTTTCAATAAATACTATGATTCGTCCCTCTATCATCAGGAGCCGTGGTTTGACCGCGCGCATAATGCTTTCATCGACTGGCTTTCCGCAGGCGGCATACCGGCATTCCTGCTCTATCTCGCGCTCTATGCTTCTGCCGTAGTACTGCTCTGGAAGAGTTCAGAACTCTCGAGAAGCGAACGCATTGCTCTCACCGCCGCGCTAATCGGGTACGCCGTCCACAACCTCTTTGTTTTTGACAATCTCTACTCATATATATATTTCTTTGTGCTCCTGGCGCTTATCGATTCACAGGTCGCACGGCCTTTCGAGCGACTTGAACAGGCGCCCGAGCTTGATGCTGCGGACGGTATGACCTACGCGCTTCCTATCGCTATCGTTGTCGCGGTTACGCTCATCTGGACCGTAAATATTTCCGGGATGCGCACGGCGAAAGGACTCATCACCGCATTGTCGCCTTCCGCTGCCGGTCTTTCAACTAATTTTGCCGTCTTTGAGAATTTCGCGGCGCACCCACCTCTTCTTGGCATGCAGGAAGTACGGGAACAGATGGTCGCCTTCGCGGGTAGAGTGGTAGGGAGCCAACAAACGACTAATGAGGATAAACAGCGGGCGGTCTTGCTTGCAATCACCGAGATGCAGAAACAAGTTGCCGCGTATCCGCTTGACACGCGCGAACATCTCCAGCTCGCGCAAGCATATCGGATAGCTGGCGACAATACTTCGGCACTTAAGGAAATTATGACCGCCGCAGAACTCTCGCCAGGAAAAGAGGAAATCTGGATTCAGGCGGGCGCGACTGAATGGGATTTGGGCGATGCCGCCGCCGTGCAGAAGAATTTCAATACCGCGTACGAGCTCGGCCCGCAATTTCCGGACCTAGCCGTGTATGCCGCCGCCGGAAACATCATTGTCGGTGATATTGAGAGGGCCGATCAGATCCTGCTCGCCGCCTATGGTTCCGAAAGCGTGGACAGCGATGTTCTTGCTGCCGCATACTATCGAACCCAGAATTGGCTCCGCCTCATCGCTCTGTTGAAAGCGCGCACTGATAAACCCGATGCAGGGGCTGATGCATGGTTCTCTCTTGCGGCGGCTTATTACAGCATGGGTGATAAGGCGAACGCCGTTACAACGATCAATACCGCTATGGCGCGGTATCCGGATGCCGCCGCCCAGGGCGCTGCCGCTCTAGAACAGATACAAGGAAAGGCGGCTGGGCAATGAGAAGGAAATCAGAATCCAACGTCACGACGAGTAAGGGAGGTATAGTTTCCACGCATGTTCCGCTCGCGCCATTCACGACGTTTGGTGTCGGAGGAGAGGCGCGTTTTTTCATAGAGGCGCACACCGAAAAAGATATTAAAGATGCGATAACGCTTGCACGACAACATGCTCTTCCACTGTTCGCGTTAGGCGGAGGCAGCAATGTGCTTGTACCGGACGCGGGCATTGTCGGCGTTGTGCTGAAAATAGCGATGAGCGATATCGTATGTGAAAAGGAAGGTGATGAAACGTTGCTTGTTGCGGGCGCCGGTGCTCTCTGGGATGACGTCGTCGACAATGCGGGTGCGCGCGGCCTCTTTGGCATTGAGAATCTTGCGGGTATCCCCGGCACGGTTGGAGGCGCCGCAGTACAGAACATCGGCGCTTATGGTGCGGAGCTGGAAAATGTATTCGCGTACGCCGATGTCATTGATAGTGCGACTAGTTCGCCTCGGCGCATTACTCGTGCGGAAGCGGCATTCGCCTACCGCACCAGTTTTTTCAAAGAGCATCGCGAACATATTATTACGCGCGTTGCAGTACGGCTCTTTGAGCGCGCAAAACCGAATATTTCCTACGCCGATCTCGTCCGTGCAAGTGCAGAGGGCGTGCCGCTTGCGACGCCCGTTGAGATTGCGCGCGCCGTCCGCACCATCCGCAGTAAAAAATTCCCTTCCACGTCCGGAGAAGGGACCGTCGGCTCGTTCTTCAAGAACCCCATAATCTCGAGTGAGATTTTCCCATCGCTCATCAGGCGTTTCCCTGGTCTTCCTGCGTTTCCACAAGCAGACGGTCGCATAAAAGTGTCGCTCGCATGGATTCTGGACCACGTACTGTCGCTTAAAGGGTTCGCTAAAGGTCCAGTGCGGTTGTATGAACACCATCCGCTCGTTATTGTCGCTCGCGCCGGCGCGCGCGCGGCGGACATTGACGCTTTTGCGCGCGACATTGAAGAGCGCGTGCTCGCCGCCACCGGTATCACTATTGAACGGGAGGCGGAAATGTTCGGTACCCCTCGATAACTTTCACAAAAAAATCCCTTAGGATTTTTTGTGAAAGTTATCCACACTCTGCAATTTTTTGTCACACAAAGTTTTTATACGCGCGATAATGATACGTAGAAACGTTTGTGCATGACATATTTCAGGCACAGACGGGTCGACATATCAACCACGATTTCTAATTTGCAACCACCATGGCAAAAAAGCGCAAGGCCGCAAAGAAAGCGACGAAGAAACGCACGGCAAAGAAGCGCCGCTAGTTCTCTATCTGCCTGAATCTATCAGGCAGAAAAGAAGAAACGTCCCGTCTCTACGGCGGGACGTTCTTTCTTTTAGTCCATAGGCGGATTATGTGGTATAGTGCGGCATAATGTTCGGACTCTCCCGTTTTTTCTCAAAAAATCAATCCGCGACCTTTCTAAAGACCGCGGCTAGAAGTGTTGCGGCGATAAATGCGCACTCTGAGGAACTGAAAGAAATTCCGGACTCTGCTCTGCGCGCTCGGATGCTCGAAGTGCGCACCCGCGCACAAGAGGCGGGCATGACACTCGTGGCCGACCTCCCGTTAGTATTCGCGCTTGTGCGCGAAGCGGCACATCGTACGCGCAGTGAGCGTCATTTCGATGTGCAACTTATCGGCGGTCTTGCACTCACGGAGGGTAACATCGCTGAAATGCGCACTGGCGAGGGAAAGACGCTTGTCGCGACGTTACCAGCAACTTTTCATGCGCTTTCCGGCAAAGGCGTACAGATCGTTACGGTAAACGATTATCTCGCGCGCCGCGACACCACCTGGATGGGTCAGGTCTATGACTATTTCGGTCTGACCGTCGGCGTTGTTACCTCCACCGGCGCGTACCGTTACGACGCATCACACGTTGCAAAAGAAGAAGACGCAGAACGCGATGTGGAAGGATCCTTCAAAGTGTTCTACGACTATTTGCATCCCGCAACCAAAAAAGAGGCGTACGCGTGCGACATCACCTATGTCACCAACAATGAACTCGGTTTCGATTATCTGCGCGACAACACAGCGTACGATGCATCGCAGGTCGTGCAGCGTCCGTTCAACTATGCGATCATCGACGAAGTTGACTCCATTCTGATAGACGAGGCGCGCACACCACTCATTATTTCGGGACCCGCGCCCGATGCGCAGATGTTCTACGAGCGCTTCGCAGGCATTGTCCGTGGCATGAACGAGAGTGAGGATTATACTGTTGATGAGAAACAAAAAGCCGTTCAAATAACGGAGGAAGGAATGCATAAAGCCGAAGCCGCACTCGGCCTGGAGAACCTCTACACCGAAGGCGGAATAAAATACGCGCACCATCTCGAAACGGCAGTACGAGCAAAAGCGCTTTTCCACAGGGATAAGGAATATGTGGTGCGTGACAATGAGATTGTCATCGTGGATGAGTTTACGGGAAGGATGCAGCCGGGTCGGCGCTGGTCGGAAGGCCTCCATCAGGCGATTGAGGCGAAAGAGGGTGTGAAGATACACGAGGAAACGCGCACCTATGCAACCGTCACGTTCCAAAATCTCTTCCGCATGTATAAGCGGCTTGCCGGTATGACCGGCACCGCGCTTTCTTCGGAGGAGGAATTCTATACGGTGTACGGACTCGAGGTTGTTGCGGTGCCGACCAATAAACCCTTGGAACGCAAAGATCATGACGACCTCATCTTCCAAACGGCGGCGGGAAAATATCGCGCCGTCGCGCGAGCCGTGAAAGAGCGGCATCTGAAGGGACAGCCGGTTCTCGTCGGGACGGTCTCCGTCGAGGATAACGAGACAGTAAGCACATATCTCGCAAATGAGGGTGTGCCGCATGAAGTGCTGAACGCGAAGAATCATGAACGCGAGGGAGAAATCATCGCGAATGCGGGGAAAGAAGGATGTGTGACGGTCGCAACCAATCTTGCGGGTCGCGGCGTTGATATCAAGCTCGGGGGTGCGCTCGCGTCAAACGAAGAGCGCGCTTTGGTCCTTAGGAATGGGGGTCTGGCGGTCATCGGCACCGAGCGGCACGATGCGCGCCGCATCGACGATCAACTACGCGGTCGTTCCGGCCGCCAGGGCGATCCGGGTGAGACGCGTTTCTATGTTTCCCTGGAGGATAAGCTTATGCGTGTTTTTGCATCCGAGACCCTGAAGAAGGTTATGGGGCGCTTCGGCATTCCAGAAGACGAACCCATTGAGAGTGCGATGATTACACGGTCTCTGGAGACCGCACAGGGACGCATTGAAGGATTTAACTTCGATTCGCGCAAGCAGGTACTTGCCTACGACGATGTGATGAATACGCAGCGTCTGGCGATGTATGCGCGGCGCCGCGCCGCGCTCCTCGGAAGCGATGCGGAAGTAGAAGGACTCATTCGCGAGTTTATCGGGGATGGCGAAGTGGCGCTCGTCGCGTTTGAAGCGAAGAAAACTGATCTTGGTGCCGCATTCGCCACACATCTGCGGCGCCTCCTTCTGCAGGTGATAGATACTTTTTGGCTTGAACACCTTGAAACCATGGACTACCTGCGTCACTCGGTATCGCTCCGGGCCTACGGTCAAAGGGATCCTCTCATAGAATACCGGCGGGAGGGGCTTACGCGATTTCGCCAACTTGAAGAGAATATCCGAGCGGCGGTCGTCGAGGCCTTGCCGCGTCTCATGTCTGCGGAGGACATTCGTTTGGCCAACCAGCGGGCGGCAGAGGAAGCAAAAGTCCGGGCGGCGCTTACGACCGGACATGAAGAGGAAAACGGCCCACAGATGCCTATCAAAAAAACGCTTGAATATGGCCGTAATGATTTCGTCACTATTAAGAAAGGCGATAAAACCCAAACACTCAAATTCAAAAAAGCAGAACCTCTGCTGTTAGAGGGGTGGGAAATAGTACAGCAGTAGGTAGTTTATAGAAGGTAGAATGTAGTATGAAAGAATACCAACCAAGTGCTTTTAAGAATCTGATTGTCTGGCGCAAGAGTATGGATGTCGCGCGGCTTTCCTATGCACTTGCAAACAGACTGCCGAAGGAAGAACAGTTTGGCTTAGCGAATCAAATACGACGCTGCGCAGTATCCATTCCATCGAATATCGCAGAAGGTTCTAAGAGGAGCGGCAAAAAGGAATTTAAGCAATTCCTACGCATCGCTGCGGGCTCAGCAGCCGAACTCGAAACACAACTGCTTCTTTCGAAAGATTTATACGAAAACAACCCGGAAAGTGCATTATCGCTATTAAATGAAGTTGAACGTATGATTGAATCGTTGTCTCGGAAGATCTGACTACATTATACTTACTACTTTCTATTCTTATGGCATTTGTTGATGAGGTAAAGATACATGCGATTGCCGGCAAAGGCGGCGACGGCGTCATCCGTTGGCTGCGTACAAAGGAGTCAGCGCGCGGCGGGCCTTCAGGCGGCGATGGCGGCAAAGGAGGTGATGTTGTTCTTCTTGGCGTCCGCGATTACGCGGCGCTTTCTCAGTATCGGTATGAGAAAAAATTCAGCGCAGAAAACGGCGGGGCGGGGAAGAATGAATTGAAGCGCGGTGCAAACGGAGCGGATGCCGTGCTTAAGGTGCCCATTGGTACGCTTGCGCGCGTTATTGAGACCGGGGATGAGTATGAAATTACTAAAGAGGACGAACGCATAACTCTCTTTCGAGGCGGCTCCGGTGGAAAAGGCAATGCTCGCTTCAGGAGCGCTACAAACCAAAATCCATTTCAGCAGACGTTCGGGCGGGAAGGAAAAGCCGGCACCATTGAACTTACGCTCAAGATCATCGCGGACGCTGGGCTTATTGGGCTTCCGAATGCCGGGAAGTCATCACTCTTAAATGCGCTTACGAAAGCAAAAGCAAAAACAGGTTCCTATCCCTTCACGACATTGGAGCCGAATCTCGGTGATTTTTATGGTCGCATTCTTGCTGATATTCCAGGACTCATCGAAGGCGCCTCGTCTGGGCGAGGGCTTGGTATAAAATTTTTGAAACATGTTGAAAGGACTGGAATTCTCTTGCATCTTGTCTCGGCGAATCAAGATGACCCTCTCGCGGCATATGGGGAAGTGCATAAAGAGATAGAGTCATTCGGGCATGGCCTGAATAAAAAGCGCGAGGTCATTATCCTGTCAAAAATAGACCTCGTGTCCTCCGAAGAATGCGAAGCAAAAGTGAAACTGCTTGCCAAGGGGACTGGAAGGGAAGTGGTTCCAGTGTCAGTTGAGGACCAAAAGACACTCAAGGCATTCGCTAATCGGCTTACGAAAATACTAAACAACGAGATAAACAGTAAACAAGTTCAGAAGTAGACAATATCACAACAAGAGGATAGGTCTTCTTTGAGCAAGGGTAGTCCTTGCTCATGCGGCGAGCAGGGTGAGGGTTTATGGGTTGCTTGCCTACTGCCTACCGTATACTGCATACTGTGGGTACTATGTACCGCCCCATCGTCGGTCTCGAGGTCCACGCCGAGCTCAAGACGCGGACCAAAATGTTCTGCGATTCTGCGAACGATCCTGACGAGACGCGGCCAAACGTGAATATATGTCCGGTCTGCATGGCACACCCGGGTACGTTGCCGGTCATCAATCGCGAAGCCGTCAGGCACATCCTGCGTATCGGCTCGGCAATCGGGGGCTCTCTCGCCGATTTTAGTGAGTTTGATCGCAAGAGTTATTTCTATCCGGATATCCCCAAGGGCTATCAGATCAGTCAATATGAACATCCGCTCGTTACGGGCGGAGAACTCGCAGGTGTTCGCATCACCCGGGTACATCTTGAAGAAGATACGGCGCGTTCTATCCATACAGCCGGAAAGAGTTTGATTGATTTCAATCGTGCCGGCATTCCTCTCATGGAGCTCGTTACCGAGCCGGTTATTCCCGATGCGCAAACGGCAGGGCGTTTTGCACGAGAATTGCAACTTCTGTTGCGTACGCTTGGAGCAGGCGAAGCGAATCTTGAAAAGGGCGAAATGCGCATCGAAGCGAATATTTCCGTCTCAGCTAAAGAAGGAATCTTCGGTACCAAGGTTGAGGTCAAGAACCTCAATTCATTCCGTTCTGTTGAGCGGGCTATCGCATTTGAGATAGAACGTCAAACCACCCTTATTGAGAATGGAGGAAGTGTGGTGCAGGAGACCCGCGGATGGAATGAGGCAAAACAGGAAACATTCCATCAACGCTTCAAAGAGGGAAGCGCCGATTACCGCTATTTCCCGGAGCCCGATCTCCCGAAACTTTTTCTTTCGGATATTCCGGAGTTTTCTGCAGAAACCATACGTGCATCACTACCGGAACTTCCATGGGAACGTCGAGCGCGTTATGCGCGTCTGTACGCACTCAAGAATACTGATGCGGCATATCTCTGCGCAACTCCGGAGCGCGCTGCGTTTTTTGATGCAGTCGCCACTGCTCTCGGAAGTGATAAGATCTTGATACCTCTTGCCGCGAATTACATCGTTTCGGATCTCGCCGGCATATATGCGAAGCGGGGAAGCGAATCGTATGCGGAGTTGGATCCCATAGCATTCGCTAAACTCATACATCTTGTCAGCGCTCATGAGCTCTCATCGCGCGGTGCCAAAGACACGTTACTCATACTGGTTGAATCCGGGGGCAATCCGGAAGACATTGCGAAGAAGCATAACCTTATTCAAATACATGACACCGAGGATTTACGGAGCGCGGTTTCAAGCGTTCTTAATGAAGAAGTAAAAGCAGTTGAGGAATACCGTGTTGGGAAGGAAGCTGCTTTGCAATACCTCATTGGCAAGAGTATGAAAGCCACAAAGGGTGCCGGTAATCCAGCCATACTGAAGGATCTCATACTGGATATTTTGAAGAAGTAATTCGATGTTTCTCTGTGCATAAGTATTGTAGACAAGCCGAGATATGGCTATACTAAAGGCATGGATGAGATACTCATAGAAGAGAAGAGGTATATATCGTCAAAACGAGCCGCAAAGATGACCGGCTATGCGAAGGACTACATCGGGCAACTTTGTCGCGAAGGGCGAGTACCGGCCCGACTCGTTGGACGCAGTTGGTATGTGCTTGAGTCAGCAATTGAGGACCATCGTTTTGGCGATCAAAATACGTCTCCAACATCCAGATCTAAGGAAAGCGGTGATGATACGTCAATGCTCTCCTTAACTTCTCAATTTCCACGCTATGAGGCCTCAAATGAAGAAGTTATTCCTTTCATAAATCATCTGCGAAATACGGAGGCCGAGGTAGCTCAGCACCTGCAGGATTCATGGCGTGCTTGGTTCGATCATGTAGGGAAACCAGATATATCGGAAAAAATAGTGGATACCGAGACAGTTGTCCCAGCAGCCAGGACCGAGCATCCGGCAGACAGCGGAGAAAACCCAGAAACAAAGAAGGATAACGGCAAAGACGTAAATGTGCCCATACACGCTATATATACATCACCTCCAAGAGAGCTTTTACCTAAGCGTCATTTTGAAGCAAAATCTCAAGAATCTTATTTTCGAGAAGAGGTAAGAAGCACAAACAGTATGGTAATGGTGGCATTTCGGACAGCCGGAGTCGTTCTGGCAGTTCTGGCAGTCATTACAGCTGCTTTAGGTACGGGATATTTTGATGCGTATATCATCTCGAATAATCAAGCAAGTATGATTAGCGGAGCAATACTCTATAATAAATAGCTTATTCATTATATATCTCGTCTCGTCTAGACAAGTCAATTAATTAGCTGCAATACAAATAAAATAAGCATTTTTTGATCAATATATGCTCAAATGAGCAGATACATCGTTATGTAATGAATTAAATGTAATAAGATCTGAATGACTACTTCGCACAATCTGTTAATTGCAACATTTTGCGAACTATCAATACTATCTCTCTTATTTATGATCAACAAAACAGTCAAGAATTAAACATAACCAAAATTCTATTCTTGATATCCGATATATCTATTACATACGCTATATTCCAAGTTTAATTTGGCATGAAAGTTGCGATACTATTTAAAAATAAATCATTCAAAGTCCATATGAATCTGAAGAAATGAATTTATAATGGTTCATTTAGGGGGAAATTACCTCCCGGGCGTATTCATAGAGTGTTAATGACTCAATGTACCTCATACTGCTCATTATCTAATGCCTATCCTTGAAATTCGGTGACTATATTTGCAAAGGAACGGGTCTGTATATGAAATTGTTGCTCCTGTAATAAATAAAAACTGCTTTTTAATGCCGATTTCGATACTTATAGAAAACTTACTGATCTTATCCACATAATTTCTTATTTTTCTTACTGAATATCAAAATAACAAGTTATTATTTAGTTAATTCGGTTATCCGACATGGATCCACTCTTTGAAAAAAATTTGATAACGACGAAAGATGCTGGAGAGCTTTCTGGATACACTTCGGATTATCTCGCACGTCTCGCACGTTCCGGGAAAATCACCGGAAGAAGAGTTGGACACAGCTGGCTCATCGACAGTGAATCACTTACCCGTTTTATAGACCAGCAAGGGGATCGCAAAGTTGATTACGCGCGCGCTCTTGCGCGCGCGCGAGAAGAGGAGTATCGCGCGCACCGTTCGTTCCTGCGCCGCACTTTCAATCCCTCCAATGTCATTACATCACAAAAACATATCGGACATCGCATGAACGATGTATCGGACATGTCCGATATACCCCTAGGTAAAACCTGGCTGCGCGGACAGGTTCTCGCTCTTTCCGTTGCATCACTGGTCGTTGTTTCAGCCATGGTGATGGCGCAAGCCGCAGTTCTCTCGCAAGTCGCAACACAAGCGGCAACAGTCGCTCGTGATATAGCATCCGGGTTCAATGCGACATTTGGTGACATTCCTTCACGCATCGTGTCGAGAATAGATGCAGCAGAAGTTGATATGCGTACGGACTTGATGCGCACAGAGCAAACTTCCGAGAATCTTGCTTTACTGCTGCCGGCACCATTCAATCTTTCCTTGTTGACGATGGCGTTTGCTGAGAACATACCGACAGGTTCGTCATTCGTATTTGTGCCGACCCAAACCCACATCTCTCCATACGCAGTGACAGTTACTGCCGAGGATGTGCGAACGGTTGCACTCAATGCGTATGCGCATATCGCAACACCATCACGGATCGTGGACTCGCTCACGCGCACGTATGTTGCGATCGGAGAAAACACCTATGCTTCGATAGAAAAATTATTTTCCGCATATCATGCGCGTATTGCGCAGTCCGGAACACAAACGCTCGTCCTCGCCGCAACCGTGCGCGACGCGCTCGCGACCGCGCCACGGATTGTTATCGAAACGAATTTTGCATTTTCTGATACTGTTTCAAAACGTTACCTCTCATTCATAGAAAATACCGGCAGTTTCGCGTATGAAAGCTTCGCATCCGGACTCACGCTTGTGCATACCGCCTCGTCCCTCGTAGCGGCTGCGCCCGCCACTCTTCTGGACGCGTATCTCGGTACGATCGGAAAGAGCGCGGCGGCTCTCAGTGCAGTTACTCGCGCGCCGCAGATTGCCGCCGCGCTCGCGGGGCTTTCCGCCAGTGAACGCATCGCGCTTGCCATCTATGAGCAAATAAACGATTTCTTTACCTCGACGGGTCGCATACTTGCTACGCTCCTGGTGCCGCCCGCGCCCACGGTGCTTCCTGCAGTAAACAGAATAGAACCGACCGTCCTCGCGGTCGCAACATCGTCTCCGAAGCAGACCTCGACCTCGAATCCCGCACCTGCTCCAGTCACGAGCTATCCAACCTATACGACCGTCGTGCAGGGCGTCTCTCCGGACTTCGTGAATCAATCGCTTGCGTCGCTCCGCACTAATATCGTCACCACCGTCGCCGGCATGATCGCTCCGGTCAGAAGTCAAACGGCGACGAACGCCGCAACCACTCAGTTCGTGAATCGCATCGAGAAGCTTTCCGGTCTTACCATAGAGCATGGCATCTTCACCGGCGGAATATTCGATAGCGGCATCAGGGTCTCCTCCACCGACGGCAACTTCACCAATCTCACGGGCGGCACAACGAATCTTGGCGCGACGACCATCACCGACACTCTCGTGGTGAGCGGCGTGCTCTCTTCAAACAACAATGTGACAGCACCCTACTTCGTCGCCACATCAACCACCGCCACGAGCACGTTTGCCGGTTCCCTCAATGTGGATAACGGCGGCTTCGTATACGCAACATCAACGGGGAATGTCGGTATCGGCATCCTTTCTCCAGCTGCACTTCTTGCGATTCAGAACAGCACATCCACACAGCCGATATTCGTCGCGAACAACGCTGCAGGAAGCGAGGTGTACCGCATCACGAACAGCGGTTTTGTCGGCATCGGCACCACCTCACCCGCCTTCGCTCTTTCAGTGGAGGGCTCATCATCTCTTGGCAATCAGGCCATCGCCGGGTACTTCACCGCCACGACGACTACCGCCACGAGCACGTTCGCGGGTGGGCTCGCTATCGGCGGCACCGGCTTCGTCTACCAGCAGGCAACCAAGAACATCGGCATCGGCACCACCTCGCCCGATGCGCTCCTCTCTTTGCTGCAATCCGCAAACGGCACCCCGTTCATCTCCGCCTACCGCATCACTGACGCGGCCCCCTCCGGCGATTTCATCAATTACAAAAGCAAAGCCGGCGCAACGCTCTTCCGCGTAGACAACTCCGGGAATTTGCTCGCCGGCGGCATCATCAATACAGGGAGTCAGACCATCACGTCGACTTCGTCGCCGCAGTTCCGGGTTCAGTACGATTCGTCAAACGAGATAACGTTTTCTACCGGTTCGACCGGCACCTCTACTATCGGCATCAACGGTTCCTCGCCCTCACTCTCCTTCACGCCGCAATCAAACAGTGTCAACTCGTTTAATTTCACCGATGCGCTTGCAAGCAATTCGGTTCTCTCCATTGATACGCTGAATCGGCGCGTTGGCATCGGCACCACCTCTCCTTCATCCAAACTTACTGTATGGGGCTCTGGCACTGGCTCAACTAAACTCATCAATTTCGTAAACTCCGCATCTAGCACACTCTTCACTGTACTTGAAAATGGTTCTGTCGGCATCGGGACGACGACGATTGTTGCTTCTGCGCTCCTCCAGCTTGACTCGACGACGCAGGGATTCCTCTCTCCACGACTCTCCACGACGCAGAAGGATGCAATCAGCGCTCCCGCAGCAGGCCTACTCCTGTATGACAATACACTCAACAAGCTCAACGTATACAACGGTTCGGCATGGAAAAATGTCGGCTCGACAGAAATCGGTGGGGAAGTAGCCAACGGCACCACAGGATCGGTTTTATTCATCGGTGATGGTGGTGTTTTGGGGCAAGATGTAAACAATTTTAATTACTCAACATCGACCGGCCGCCTCGGCATCGGCACCACTTCGCCCTACTCGCTCCTCTCGATCTCAAACTCCGTAACAACTGCAGGGAATACTCCGCTCTTTACCATCGCCTCTACCACAGGTGGCATCTCCACATCAACCCTCATGACGGTCCTTGCGAGCGGTAATATTGGCATCGGCACCACGAGTCCGGCATTCCTCCTTTCCGTCCACGGCAACCTCTACACTAGCGGCTCTTCCTTCTTCGGCGGAGCGCTCACCGCCACTTCATCCATTACCGCGAACTCACTCTCCCTCACCACTGCGCTCCCGGTCTCCTCCGGCGGCACCGGCCAATCCACCTTCACCACTTCACAACTTCTCTATGGCAACGGTACCACCGCACTCTCGAGTGTGGCCACCACCACTCTTGCCTTCAGCGGCCCCTTCATCGGTTCGGTCACGGGTGCAACCGTTGGCGGTTCAAACGCAACCATCACGTACACCGGTCTTGCCACCACTTCTCAACCCTCTTCCTCCAACCTTCTGGTGTCAAACGGTGCGGCAGGTGTGTATGGCATCGCTACTTCTTCACTCTCTGCCGCCAACTCCACCCTTACCGTCGGCGGCACCCTCGGCGCACTTGTGGGAGGCAGCTCCGGCACCTTCGCCCTCAACCTCGGCAATGCCAACACCTGGACCGCGCTCCAGCAATTCGGCAACGCCTCCACGACACTCTTCTCCTCATACGGCCCTGCATACTTCGGTGCAACCGCTACCTCCACCTTCACCTCCACGGGTGCGCTCGGACTCGGCACTACGAGTCCATCATCTCTACTCAGCGTGCATGGCAACGGATACTTCTCTGGCACATCCTTCTTCGGCGGAGCGATAACCGGCACAAGCACGCTCGCAATCCAATCAACAACCGCCACTTCCACCTTCTCTACCGGAGGACTCACTGTTGGGGGAAATCAGCTCGTCATCATCGGCTCCAATGGCAACATCGGCATAGGGACGACAACTCCGGAAAGTAGATTGCAGGTGGTGGGGAATATTACGAATACCGCGTCAAGTCAGTTTAATCCGGTGTTGGTGGGGAGTGCGACAATTCCTGGGAATCCTGGTTCTATTCGCGTTTCGGGTAAATATGCCTATCTAGTTTCAGATAAATTGTACATCTATGACATCTCAACATCGAGTCCAGCATTAGTTGCCTCTACAACAACCGCATCGTCTCCTTCCGCTGTTTTTGTTTCTGGTCGGTATGCGTATGTGACAAGTATTAGCACTCCCTTCTTCCAAGTTTTCGATATCTCAAATCCTTCTTCTCCAGTAGCTGTCAGCTCTTCTGTTGTAGGAGGAACAGTTTCTCGCCCGGTCTTTGTCTCCGGCAGGTACGCATATGTTGGAGCTGACGGTACCTCTTTGAGAATCATTGATATTTCAAACCCATCTTCTCCTGTAGTCATTAGCTCTATTACCGCTGGAACGTGCAATGATCGCTCTATTTTCATCTCTGGCGGATATGCGTATTTGGCGTGTATTACCTCTAATACTCTTCAAATAATCGATATTTCAAATCCATCCGCTCCTGCATTACTTGGTTCTGTCGGCACCGGAACAGACCCCAATTCTGTTTATGTCTCTGGTAAATATGCCTATATAATAAATCCGACCTCAAGCACTCTTCAAGTCATCGATGTTTCTAATCCTGTCTCTCCTACAGTCGTTGGTTCTGTTTCGGTAGCAGGATCATCCGTCTTTGTCTCTGGCCGCTATGCGTATATTGATGGATCTGGTCTTAAAGTCGTTGATATTTCAAATCCATTAGCTCCTATACTTGTCAGTTCGATGTCGGGAAGTGAACGATACTCCGTCTTTGTCTCCGGGCGTTATGCATATGTGGCAGCTAGTGGCGCTCTCTATGTTTATGACATCTCCGGCCTCGAAACCACAAGCGCCATCGTCCACTCATTGGAAGCTGGGAATCTCCAAGTACGAAACGACATCATCGCCCAAGGTCAACTCCAAATCAGCGGTGGAGTCAATGTGGGAAGCGGAGGCATCTTCTCTGCAGGCCCTCTCTCTGTTGGCATTGCATCCTCTACCCAAACCAATCCCATCAGCGCCTTCTTCCAAGGAAGTGTTGCTGTCGGCACCACCACACCATACGCAAAACTCTCGGTGTGGGGTAACGGTACGGGCACAAACCAGCTCGTCAATTTCGTAAACTCCGCATCCACTACGCTTTTCAGTGTTTTAGAAAATGGCAACGTCGGCATCGGCACGACGAGTCCATCATCACTACTCAGTGTGCATGGCAATCTCTACACCAGCGGTTCCTCGTTCTTCGGCGGCGCGCTCACCGCGACCTCAACACTCTCCGTCACCGGTCTCACCACCCTCGGCAATGCAAGCACCACACAGATAGGCAGCACCGGCTCGGCGTATTTCGCAACAACTGGTGGCAATGTCGGCATCGGGACCACGAGTCCATCATCTCTACTCAGTGTGCACGGCAACGGATACTTCTCTGGCACATCCTTCTTCGGCGGAGCGATAACCGGCACAAGCACGCTCGCAATCCAATCAACAACCGCCACTTCCACCTTCTCTACCGGAGGACTCACTGTTGGGGGAAATCAGCTCGTCATCATCGGCTCCAATGGCAACATCGGCATAGGGACGACAACTCCGGAAAGTAGATTGCAGGTGGTGGGGAATATTACGAATACCGCGTCAAGTCAGTTTAATCCTACTGAAGTCGGAGGGTTTGACACAGGAGGCGGCAACGGCATCTACGTCTCCGGAAGATACGCATATGTGTTAAGCGGTAGCTCCCTCCAGATTTTTGATGTCTCAACATCATCTCCTACATTAGTTGGAACAGCTAATCTGGGGAATACTGGCAACGACGTTTACGTCTCTGGACGATACGTCTATGTAGTGACTGGCAGTGTTGCCGGCAATGATTTCAAGATCTTTGATGTTTCAAATCCCGCGTCTCCGGTTGAAGTCGGCGGAGCTGATCTGGGCCCCGCTTCCGGCGTCTATGTCTCCGGCAGATATGCGTATGTTGTGCGTCTCAATACTGCTGGCAACGACTTCAAAATCTATGACGTCTCAAATCCCGCGTCTCCGGTTGAAGTCGGTAATGCTAATATTGGAAATAATGGCAACGATGTTTATGTCTCCGGCAGATACGCGTATGTGGTGAATTCCGGTGACCCAGGTGAGGACAACTTTAGAATCTTTGACGTCTCCAATCCCGCGTCCCCGATTCTGGTAGACAGTGTTAATTTTGGAGCCGCTGGCAACGGCGTCCATGTCTCCGGTCGCTATGCATATGCAGTGAAAGAGAATTCCGGCATTACCGAGGACTTTATCATTTATGACATTTCAAACCCATCCTCTATTGCCACCACCTCGGCGATTGATCTCGGAACCGCTGGCACCGACGTCTACGTCTCTGGTAGATACGCGTATGTGATAGTCAGCGGCGCCGATCTTAGAATTTATGATATCTCAAATCCCGTATCCCCAATTCAAGTTGGCACCAAGTCTGGAGGCGTCTTCGCCAGCGTCTTTATTTCCGGCCGATACGCCTACGTGTCAAATGGCTCGGACCAAGGCGGCAATGACTTCAAAGTTCTCTCCCTCAACGGCCTTGAAACCACCTCTGCCATCGTCCACTCTCTGGAAGCAGGCAACCTCCAAGTGAGGAACGACATCATCGCCCAAGGACAACTCCAAATCAGTGGAGGAGTCAATGTAGGTTCAGGAGGAATATTTAGTGCAGGTCCGCTCTCGGTAGGCATTGCCTCCTCCACTCAAACCAACCCCATCAGCGCGTTCTTCCAAGGAAGTGTTGCTATCGGCACCACCACACCATACGCAAAACTCTCGGTGTGGGGCAGCGGTACGGGCACAAGCCAACTCGTCAATTTCGCAAACTCTGCCTCCACAACGCTCTTCACCGTACTTGAAAATGGTTCTGTCGGCATCGGAACCACCAGCCCATCATCACTCCTTAGTGTGCATGGCAATGCTTACACCAGCGGTTCCTCGTTCTTCGGCGGCGCGCTCACAGCGACCTCCACCCTGAATGTCACTGGCCTCACCACCCTCGGCAACGCCTCCACCACCCAGATCGGCTCCACCGGCTCCGCATACTTCGCCACTTCTGGCGGCTCCGTGGGTATCGGCACCACTTCCCCCTGGGGGAGATTATCCGTGGAACTGGATGCCACCAACCCCGCATTCGTGGTATCCAATCAAGGTTCCTCCACCCCCGCATTCATCATTGGCGGCGTGAACCAGAATGGAAACATTGGCATCGGTACCTCATCACCCATTGAAAAATTCTCCCTTGTCGGAGGGAGCATGTTCCAAGCAGGAGGGGATGCCATCACCAATTACACCCCGCAGGAAATTGGAGGATTTGATATTCCGAGTGGGGTTGGTGTAGACATAGCGAGTAATCCAATCTTTATCTCCGGAAACTATGCGTATGTTGTTGGTGGCGATGACATCACCGGTACCGGATGTTCCACCACCGATTCATCTCTCTGCGAATTTTTTATCTTTGATATTTCAACCTCGTCTCCTTCGTATGTGAATGGTATGGATTTAGGTGCGCAGGCAAATGGTGTCTTTGTTTCTGGCCGCTACGCGTATGTTGTGAAAAATGGCGGGAGCGTTATCGAGGAATTCATTATCTACGATATTTCAAATCCTTCAGCAATTGCGACTACGAGCATGATTGATTTAAGTAGTTTTGGAGCTAATGCATTCAACGTTTATGTTTCCGGCCGCTATGCGTATGTAACGGTAGGCGGTACTTTTGAAATAATTGATATTGCAGATCCACTGAAACCAGTGGTTGTAAGTAATACAGCATTTCAATTTGGGGACAATCCAACACCGGAGATTTTTGTATCCGGCCGCTATGCCTATGTGGGGGGCAGTGGTGGAGGGAACGATTTTGAAATCTTTGACATTTCAAATCCTAATAATCCTATAGCACTTGGCGGTATGGATTTGAATCAAAGAGTAAGAGGTGTTTATGTATCTGGCCGATATGCGTATGTTGTGAAAACTAATGCCGGTAATACTGAGGATTTCTTTATTTATGATATCTCCAACCCTGCTTCAATCGCGACAACTAGCGCAATTGATTTAGGGGGTTCAGGAACTGATGTTTTTGTTTCTGGTCGCTATGCGTATATGACGGTGGACTCCGCTATTCGTATTTATGATGTGTCAAATCCCGCAAGCCCTGTTTTGGTTGGGAGCGCTAATCTAGGAGTTGGTGGACAAGATGTTTATATCTCCGGTAAGAGGGCGTATGTCGGCACCACTGCCGTCTCCGGCAACGAATTCAAGGTCTTTAATCTCACCGGCATCGAAACCCAATCATTGTTAGCGCACTCCCTAGAAGCCGGCAACCTCCAAGTGAGAAACGACATCATCGCCCAAGGTCAACTCCAAATCAGTGGGGGAGTCAATGTCGGCAGCGGAGGCATCTTCTCTGCAGGACCGCTCTCGGTCGGAGTTGCATCATCTACTCAAACCAACCCCATCAGCGCGTTCTTCCAAGGAAGTGTTGCTATCGGCACCA
>CAZJZB010000003.1:0-64141 GCA_964550425.1 uncultured Candidatus Saccharibacteria bacterium
AAATTGCTCAGGGATGGCGCTTAATTCAGCAACCCGTTTCTTTCTTTAAACCGAAGATGCGGTTATTTCTCTCATGACCGCGGGCGGTGGCGGGAAGAACCACACCCAACTTAAATAGCGGAAACTGTATAGTCAGCCGGAGCGTTGGCGAGATACTCTTCTATTTTTTCGCGCGTGAGGAGACCTTTTTGCGCGCCGATCTCCTGCACGACCGACATAGAATTCACGAGCCCCCAGCGAAGCGCCTCGGCAAGCGGCTTGTCGAGCGCGAGCGCGACGACGACTGTCGAGGTCGCAGCATCACCGGCACCAGTGCGATCAATGGGCGGTTTCGGGTCCGGGTACATAGGCGCTTTGAGCATTTCGGTGCCGTCAAATGCGTACGCGCCCTTCGGTCCGTCCGTTATAAGCACCGTTTTCGGTCCGAGCGCACGCATATTTTGAAGAAGGGTTTTTATATCCGTCTCACCACACTCAAGAATACGTTCGGCCTCCTCTTTATTGCAGGCGACGACTTCTGTTACGGTGTATAAATCTTTTAGTTTTTCTTTCCCCATCATCATCTGGAAGGTGCCGGGCTGGAAGGCGAGTTTCGTCTCGGGATGTTCCGTAAGCCACACGGCGAGTTCCTTATGAAATATTTCAGAATTCTCTCCCGCTGAAGAAAGATAGATCCATCGCGGCGGTACAAAATTTTTCGGAATGACATAGGGGTATGTCTCATGACGGATGAGAATAGTGCGCTCGGCTTCATACATAAGCACGTAATGATGATTCGTCGGTATACCGTCGTTTATGGCGACATATTTCGTATCGACGCCTTCGCGGGTGAATGTTGCGATGATCTCTTCGCCGAAACGGTCTCTCCCGACATTTGAAACGAATCCGGTTGAGAGACCGAGACGCGCTGCCGCAACCGCGGCGTTCGCCGCATTCCCCACGCCCGGCACGAGCATGGAAAAATCGTAGGGAATTTTGTCGCCCCACTTCATCGAAATCGTGCAGTCCTGATTATTGATATCGCAGTTGATGCGCGCTTCTTTGAGTTTGATGAATTCATCAACAGCTGTGTCGCCGATAGCTACGAAATCCATATAAAAGAGAGTGTACCATGTTACGATACACACATGACTGATCTTGTTGCGGTTGCCCGTTCACTTTTTGCACCCGGCAAAGGACTCCTCGCAGCGGACGAAAGCGTACATGCGGCGACGACGCGTCTCGCTTCCTACGGCATTCCCGTGAGTGCGGAGATGCGCCGACAATATCGCAACCTCTTCATCGGTACGGAGGGCATTGAGAAGTCGCTTTCCGGCATCATTCTTTTTTCCGAGACGCTCCTTCAAAAAGGGAATGATAAAAAATTATTTTCCGAATCGCTCGCGGCGCGCGGCATCATGCCGGGCGTGAAAGTTGATCTCGGGACCGAACCGCTCCCCGAGAGTCCGCAAGAGTCCATCACCAACGGTCTTCTCGATCTTCCGGAACGGCTTGCGGAATATAAGAAGCAGGGCGCCGTTTTTACTAAATGGCGCGCGGTTATTCGTATCGATGGCGATCAATTGCCGACCGCGGTGGCGATACATGAAAATGCAAAGCGCCTTGCGCAATATGCGAAGGAAGCGCAGACGGCGGGTCTCGTGCCAATTATAGAACCGGAAGTGCTGCACGAGGGTGCGCACAGCCGCCAGCGCGCCCGCTCGGTCGTTATAGAGACGCTCGGCACGCTTTTTTCGGTGCTTGGGGAACACTCGGTCGACCGTGCAGGTCTGATTTTGAAGACCTCCATGGCGCTTTCCGGCAGTGAAAGCAACAGGCATGACACGCCCGAGGAGGTCGCCGAGGATACGCTCGCCGCGCTCACAGAGAGTGTGCCGCGTCAGGTTGCGGGCATCGTCTTCCTCTCGGGCGGGCAAACGCCGGAAGAGGCGACAGCAAATCTCGCTGCAATAATAAAGCACGCTCGGAACATACACGCTCCTTGGCCGCTTACATTTTCCTACGCACGCGCTCTCCAAGAAGAGGCGCTTTCAGTATGGAAAGGGAAGGAGGAAAATGTCGGAGCCGCTCGCGCAGTTTTCCTCGCCCGTCTCGCCAAGGTCTCTGCCACGCTCGGTCGGTGAATGAAAGACCTCAGAGGTCTTTCATCTTTCAAGAATTAAGTCAGTAGTTAACGCTGCTTCCGAATCCTTCAGATATTCTTTGATTGCTTCCTGATAATTTTCAAATGCATTTCCGAATAAATCTTTGGTAAGAATGGAAGGGAAATTTTTCTTTCCACAATAGTCGAGATAACTGCTCCAGCGATACTCACCCAGATACGCCAATGTCTCTTTTGCATTTTTTATGGTTCCCTTATCTCGTTCGCGCCACTTGGTTGCTCCTGTAAGATAATCGAGCGGATTGAGATGTAGATAGTGGAGGATGTATAAGAAATGCGGTTCGTTCTCAATAAGAATTTTCTTTGTTTTTCCTTGGAAGAGATGCCCGTGTCGTTTATATCGTTCATTATAATATTTCGCGTAGCCGACGTTTACCTTCATCATGAATTTTGCCAGCCCGCCTTCAATGAGTTCAGAAATGAGTAAATGATAATGATCTTTCATGAGACACCATCCGTGAATCTCTACCAATTTCTCTCGGACTCGCCGGAATGAAAGGCCTCTGAGGTCTTTCATTCCGGAATCAAACAGTCGGTGTAAATTGTCTGCCGATCTTGTGTCGTTAAATTCATACAGATTATGAATGAAACGCGCATAGTCCTGTGAATCTAGAAATAGGTCACGCCCCTCGATACTGTGATTGAGTAGGTGATACAGCTCCACTTGTTGAGTATAACCCATGAAAGACCTCTGAGGTCTTTCATTTCGGCAACCAGGTGCGAAGGTCAATGAGTTCGGTTTTCCATGTATTGTTAATCAGTTGCGCAACGGTGGATCCACTGATTGGCATACCATCACTACCATAATAAGTTGCAAACACCACCGTTTTCGGAACTTTTTCTGGAGGATTTATCACGGATCTGTTATATTCGTACTCGGTATGTCCATCTTCTGTTGCTACGCTTATTTCCCACAAGTAAATACCTCGTTCATCTTCAAGTTTTCGCACCTCCGTATATTCTTTCGTACCCGTCAATTTTTCAAAGACGGCCGCAACTTCTTCTAACGTAGGAGCAGTTTCTATTTTAACTCCGGTTTCAATATTCTTCGGAGGTCCATCAGCAGTCATGGCTGTTAATGTATCAGAGTTCAGAAGAATTGCATTTAAGTCCCCTTTCCACTATAGTAGTCCCTACTATGCTTACGCTTTCAGTTGAGAGACGCCTGCTTGTTGGCACGGCAGGCGAGAAGACCCGCGTTTCTGCGGCGGCTCTGCGCCGCAAGGGTTCCATTCCTGCTGTCGTCTACGGCGCACACCATGCGTCAACGGCGATCGCCATCCCGGCCCACGCCTTTGAGAAGGTTTTGCGCGAGGCGGGCGAGGCGACCATCGTTTCACTCGCGGGTCTCGGTGAACCGCTTCCGACCCTCATCCATGAAGTCGATCTTGATCCGATCACGAACCAACCGCGCCACGTTGATTTCTATGCGGTAACCAAAGGCGAAAAAGTGGAGGTCGCCATTCCGCTTACGTTCGTCGGTGAGTCGCCGGCAGTAGAGGCGGGCGCAAATCTCGTGAAGGTGCTTCACGAGCTTGAAGTGGAAGCGGATCCGATGAATCTTCCGCACAACATTGAGGTCGATCTCTCCGTACTCGTGACAATTAACGATAAGATCCACGCGAAAGACCTTGTGCTTCCGGCGGGTGTAACACTTGTCAGCGAACCCGAGGAAGTCGTGGCGCTCGCGCAGGAAGTCGTTGAGGAGAAAGAGGAAGCGGTTGCGCCGGCTGATATTGCTTCAATTGAAGTTGAGAAGAAGGGCAAAGAAGAGGCGGAAGGGGAAACGGCGCCCAGCGCATAACGCACGCAAAGGGAGCGTGCTAACATAGACGCGATGCGTCGGTTTTTCTTTTTTATTCTCGTGTGCGCGTGCATTGCTGTGCCGTCTTCCATGTTTGCACAGGGCGTGTCTTCTGCTGTAGCGAATCGCCAGCAAGAACTTCAGAATCAACTCGATGTGCTCGAAAGCCAAATAGCCGTACAGCAACAACTGCTCGATGTCGCACAAAATCAGCATCAGACGCTCCAGACCCAAATAAACGCTTTCAATGCGGAAATAAAGAAAACCCAACTCCAGATTCAGGCGATTAATCTCACCATAGCGCAACTGAATACCAATATCGGGGTGCGCAATCAGACGCTCTCACAACTCTCTTCGCAGCTTGCGGCTGAGAAAGAGTCGCTCGCGCAAATTCTGCGTCAGACACAAATGTTTGACAGCTACTCGGCAGTTAGTGTCGCACTCGGTTCACAAGACGTTTCAACTTTCTTCAGCGATCTTGATGCGTTTACCTCCATCAAAAGATTGCTTGCGAAATCATTTGATCAGATTAAGCGGACAAGCGTTTCAACCGAGGCCGAGAAGGAGGCGCTCCAGGCACGACTCGCGGAACAAGAGCAGCTCCGGACGGTGGCGCAACTCGCCAAGCAACAGGTCCAGGCGCAGGAAAAAGAAAAACAGAAATTGTTGACGCAAACGAAAGGCATCGAGGCAAATTATCAAAAGATAATCGCAGTAACCCAGAAGACCGCAGCCCAGATTCGTTCCGAACTCTTCACGCTGCGCGACAGTGCGGCGATACCTTTTGGCACCGCGCTTACGTATGCACTCGCCGCCGAGAAGGCGACCGGCACTCGAGCCGCAATTACTCTCGGCGTGTTGAAACAGGAGACGAACCTTGGTCAGAATCTCGGTACCGGCTCATGGCGCGTTGATATGGCGCCGCACCGCGATCAGCCGGTCTTTGTCTACATCACGCAAGCGCTCGGCCTTGATCCTGATAAAATGCCGATTTCCAGAAAGGCGGGATTGAGTGCGTGGGGGGGTGCGATGGGGCCGGGACAATTTATCCCTTCAACATGGGTCTGCTACGGCGGATTCATCAATGTGAAGACAAATACCTGTTCACCTTCATCGGGCGCCACGAGTTCATTCTGGCAGGGTCCATGGCAATATGTCGCGAACAAAGATCGCGTCCGAAAACTCCTTGGCAACTCATCACCCTCCAATCCTTGGAACGCAGAAACTGCCATCATGGCGACTGCGATGCTTATGGCGGACAATGGCGCATCGGCACGAACGCCGGCTGCGGAACGCCTTGCAGCACTCCGATACTTCGCCGGATGGACACATGCAAAAAAACCGGCCTATGCTCCCTATGGCGACGGTGTGATGGGATTCGCCGCCCAATTTCAGAGAGACATCAATCAACTCGGCGTGTAATAACGGACAGACAGATGTCTAACACTCGGTGTTTGACACTGCCGCAAGTTGTTAAAAGATATATAAAGAGTGCTATCATGTACCGTGGAAGAATAGAGCAAACTGCATGACGTTTCTAACCAATATAAGGAGGATTAAGCAATGCAGTATCGAGGAATCATGCGTTCCGTCGAGCAAACCTGTTTGATAACTCTTCTGGAGCGACTGTCACAATGGTTTGCACAATTCAATAGACAGTCGAAAGGAGGGAAGTCCGATGCATCTGAAAAAAGAGGAACGACAGAGAGTTGAATTGTTCCTCGGTCATTCACGTATAGGGCGGAATCTTGATCTGCTCTGCGAATGCATCCTTTGGGTCCTGCTCATTCTCACTGGACTCGTAGAAGGATTGTTCGGCTGGCTCAGCTATATTCCCAATGAGAGGAAAGTAGAGCTAAAAAAGTATATCCTCCGTTGGTTGCAGTATGCGGAGTGTGAGGTCAAGAAGATAAAGACCCGCTTTCACAACTATTTTCACAAAGATCCCACCCCTCTGTAGACAGGCAATCACGCCGTCTACAAGGGGTGGTCTTTTTTATTTTCTCTAGGCATAGTGTCCGAGAACATATGATTTTCCTCGCCAAAAGTTGTCCACTACGCGCTCATACTTCTCTCAAGTCGTTCCATGGGCAGTGATACACTATACGCATAGGGTGATTACATCCGTTTAGCTTTACATTATGCATATGAATCTTCATCGTTTTTTCTCGCAGGTCGCCGTACTCATAGGTGCCGTTCTGTTCTCGATAGGTCTTCAGGCCCTTGCTTTCACGCAGCCATCGGCATCTCCGCCAAACGCCGACGCGTACGCGCCGCTCAATGCCGGTCCAAGTGTGCAAAAAAAGTCCGGAGGCCTCTTTCTTAACACGGGCGGCGCGTCCAATGGTCTCATCGTGCAGTTCGGCAATGTCGGCATCGGGACATTGACTCCCGTAGCCAAATTGTCGGTCGCTGGCGGCGTGCAAATAGGGGATGATACCTCTGCGTGCACCGAGGCAAATTATGGAACATTGAGATCGAATAATAATTCACTCCAGTATTGCGGAAGCATTACTTCAACAACGCAATCCGGAGGGGCCTGCAACACAGGGTGTCCCGGCGGCACGGCGCTCTACCCCATTTCAAGCTGGGGAACTTGTATTACGTACATGTGTCAACGAACAACCCAGACATATAGATGGGGAACTGTTACTATGAATCCATAATCCTGACGAATGAAAATGGACACCACACCCCCGCAACAGGAAATGACAAATCAAGCGGACTCTTCCTACGAAGAAGCGGATAACGGCTTACGAAGACCGCGTTCCTTCAAGGTATGGTGGTTGTTGATTCTTGCGCTTATCGCCCTATGGCTCTGGATTAGTTGGTTCTATGGCCGATCTCCTTTCTCGTCGCAGACCACAATTTCACCGGAAGAAACAACGCAAGAAATCCCGCAAAGCGTGCTCGATTCGCTCACTGCGCCAACCAATGCTCCCGAGAGCGATATTCCGCAAAGCGTGCTCGATTCGCTCACCGCGCCCACCGATTCTCCTTCAGCACCCGACTTGAATACCCCATAACCTAATCATGTCGTCTGCACTCATCGCTCGCCCGTTCCACATATCAGTATGTATCGCAGTGCTCGCGGTCGCATATATGTTCGGGAGTTCAATGGCGCCCTATAGAGCGGCAGCGGCTAGTCCCATGCCCATTACCGGCTGGGCATGGTCTTCCGCTTCTCCCGGTGTGGGTTGGATTAGTTTCAGTGGACCGGGATATGGCGTGTTTGAAGATACAACAACCGGAGCATTTTCCGGCTACGCATGGTCCTCTAATATCGGTTGGATTAGTTTTGCCGCGTCTGATGCAACGCATCCGGCGCCGAACATTGCTTCCGGTACCGGGAAAATAACCGGTTGGGTGCGTGCATGCGCGGCATTTGCCAACAAAAACGCTTGCAGCGGCGCGCTTGACCCGAAGAGCGGCGGCTGGGATGGCTGGATTGCCCTTTCGGGCGTTGCCGCTGACGGTTCGTCCTATGGCATCGTACAGAATGCCGCATGCGCGTGGACCGGCTACGCATGGGGCTCTGATGCTATAGGCGCAATAAATGTGAGCGGCTCAACGGCTGACGGCTCTTCGTACGGCGTTGTGGGCGTTGATCCGACTGTCTGCGCCTCTGTAAACGGCGGCTGGTCTACTTTTTCAAGTTGTTCGGTCAGTTGCGGAGGGGGCACCCAAACAAGAAGTTGTACGAACCCTTCTCCCACAAACGGGGGAGCCGCGTGCACCGGCCCGACAAGCCAGAGTTGCAATACGCAAGCATGCGCGCCAATCGCTACACTTTTTGCAAACCCACATACTATTGACAACGGTCAATCCTCAACGCTGATTTGGAGTTCCACGAACGCAACTTCCTGTACGTCGGCAGGCGGCTTCTCCACGGGCGGCGCCACCTCCGGCAGCGCTTCAACGGGAGTGCTTACGTCCACTCAGAATTATCAAATCAATTGTACCGGTCCCGGCGGTTCCACCGATTCGAACATCGCAACGGTGAAAGTTCTTTTCCCCACTGTCTCAATAAATGCCGTACCGGATCGCGTGGCGAATGGTGGCTCGACAACCCTGTCATGGAGCGCTGTCGACGCAAGTTCCTGCACCATCACAAAGAACGGTACGATGTGGCGAACGCTTACCGCCCCCGATTCGCGAACCATTTCCGGTTCCGCTAGCGATACGGTCAACGCCCAGACCACCTACATCATTTCTTGCACGAACGATACGAGTACGAGCGCAGCAACCGATACGCAAATCGTGAACGTGGCGGGGGACTTCCAGGAATTCTAGGTGCGCCTGTACTTCGAAGCCAGATAAATTGTATCTGGCGTAGTAGTGTGCTATCATGCGCAGGATGAAAAAAGATATCCATCCGGGGAATTATCGCACCGTCCTCTTTGAGGACAGCGCTTCCGGCGCACATTTCCTTATCGGTTCTACGGTTCCCGCAACCCAAACTGCCATAGGGGAAGACGGTAAAGAGTATCCGAAATGTGTCGTAGAAATCTCATCAAAATCACACCCTTTTTACACAGGCGAGGACCGTACACTTGATACGACAGGCCGCATTGAGCGATTCAAGCAGCGCGCCGCGAAAAAGCGATAAAACTCCCCGTCTGCTTTGTTACGGGTCCCAGCGATTTTCTCCGTCGTACCTCGAGTACGCCTCCGAAAGTCGCTCTCCCGTGCCTCGCATCCGAAACAGTTTTATCGCTTTTCTGGTATCTTGATTTCATGGACTACTCGCCTGAATTTAAAAAGAACTTCGCGACTGCGTATCTCGCGGAAGAATACGAGCGTCTTGAGAAAGAGGTGGCGGAGGCGCGAAGCGCCGCGGGAAGAGATGCGGAATTATTGCAGATGGCCGCAGAAGACGAAGCGCGTGTCCGCGCTCGCCAGGCGGATATCCTCGGCGAGATAGGGCATATTCTCACGAAAGAAAAAGAAGAAATCGTACGGCCGAGTTCGGTCGTGATGGAGCTGCGCGCCGCCGCCGGCGGGGACGAGGCGGGCATTTTTGCCCACGATTTGAAGGAGATGTATCAAAAGTACGCCGAGCATCGCGGATGGAAAGCGCGTTCCATCGACGATCTCACGCTCGAGATCGTGGGTTCCGATGCGTATGACGCCTTGCAGTATGAGACCGGCGTACATCGAGTCCAGCGCATACCGCTCACCGAGAAATCGGGCCGTATCCATACCTCAACCGCTTCAATCGCAGTATTGCCCATCCGCTCGAAATCAAAGATAGACATCAATCCCGCCGATATCCAGATGGAGTTCTCGAGAAGCGGTGGAGCGGGCGGGCAGAATGTGAACAAGGTCGAGACGGCCGTGCGGCTCATCCACACGCCCACCGGCATTGATGTTCGATCTTCAAGCGAGCGCAGCCAACTCGCGAATCGCGAGAAGGCCATGCAGATTCTCTCCGCGAAGCTTGAGCAATTACATGAGGAACAGGAGGCGAAGAAACATGCGGCAGAACGAAAGGAGCAGATAGGCACTGGGGACCGTTCGGAGAAAATCCGCACCTATAATTACCTTCAAGACCGCGTTACCGACCACCGGTTAAAAGAGTCCTGGCACAACTTGCCGAAGATTCTCTCAGGCGACCTTGGCGATATCGTGAAAGCGCTTCGCGCCGCAAGCGATTCTGAAGTCACATAATATTTCGCTTGCATGACGACCACTGTTCGGGTACAGTAGTGTCACATGGCCGTCCTGAATGATACGGTAGGAGTTAAGCGCCTCTTTGACACGGGGGCGCATTTTGCGCAGGTAAAAAGTCGTCGGCACCCCTCTATGAAGCCCTTTGTGGTCGGCACCAAGGGCCGTCAGGAGATTATTGATTTAGTAAAGACGGTAGAACAGCTCGAAGCCGCGAAGAGTGTTATGGCTACGCTTGCGAAGGAGGGCAAGACGGTACTTTTTGTCGGTGGAAAAGTTGAAATTGCGGCGCTCGTGAAGAAGGCGGCGCAAGAAATTTCCGCACCGTACGTAGCGGCGCGCTGGCTTGGCGGAACCATTTCTAACTGGAACGAAATCAAGAAGCGCGTTGATCGGCTTGCAGAATTGTCTGAAAAAACCACCGTCGGTACGCTTGCCAAACAACATACGAAACTCGAACTCGTCTACATTGATCGTGAAAAGAAACGGCTCATAGAGCGGCTTGACGGCATCACGACGCTCAGTAAGCGACCGGATGCATTGCTTGTCGTCGATACGAAGCACGAAAAGCACGCAGTCAAAGAGGCAAACGATGCCGGTATTCCTATCATCGCCATCATGAGTTCCGACTGCAATCTTAAAGAAGCGGCGTATCCGATTGTCGCGAACGATACTTCACGCGAGACCGTGCGGCTCATTCTTACCGGCCTTGTTGAGGCGTTCAAGAAGGGACAAGAAGCGTAAGAGCGCGCGGGCGAATGCTGTTTTCTTTGCGACTGGCTGACTCATTCTGATGAGGCCCGAGGGAGCAAGAAAACAGCATTCGCCCGCCTGCCCCATATGTTATTATTTTCACCACCTATGGGAATCACGACTGACAGCATCAAAGAACTGCGCGAGACGACAGGAGTGTCCGTCATGCAGTGTAAGAAAGCGCTTGAAGAGGCGGGTGGCGATCTTGATAAGGCCGCCGTTATCCTCAAGAAACATTCTGCGGCGACCGCAGAGAAGAAAGCTGACCGTTCGCTTGCTGCCGGTACGATAGGCAGCTATACCCACGACGGAAACATCGGCGCAATGGTACTTCTCTCGTGCGAAACCGACTTTGTTGCGAAGAATCCGGAGTTCGGGGCGCTTGCGCGCGAACTCGCCATGCATGTCGCCGCGACGAATCCGCTCTATATGACGAGCGAAGAGATTCCGGAGGAAGCGAAGCAGACCGCGACTGCCGTGTTCCAAAAGGAGGTTGCCGATAAGCCGTTTGATATGCAAGCAAAGATTCTTGAGGGCAAGATTGCTGCATACTTCCGCGACCAAGTACTTCTTGAGCAGTCCTTCATAAAGGACGATAGTAAAACCGTGCGAGACCTTCTGAACACGGCGGCGCAGAAATTTGGCGAGCGTGTTGAGGTAAGCCGCTTTGCGCGCCTCTCCGCCCGCTAATCGTCATGGCATATCTTGTTTCCATCCTCACCGCGATAGGACTTCTTGTAGGTTTTGTTGCGCTTTGCGATTATGAGATGCGGCGCGGTACGCGCTTTTTTGCGTCCCTTCGCATGCGTCTCGATCGAGATATTGAGCAGATCGCATTTATTCTGGCACGTGTTGATGTTGGCGCATTTCTGTTTGAAGAGATGCGTCATATCGTCAGTCGTTCCGGACATGCTGTCGCGCACGTTTCCCTTCAAGCGGTGCGTGCCGCTGAACGGCTTCTCACGCGCCTCGTCCGGCATCTCCGCCGCGAGGACGCGGTAGATACCGTGCCGCGCGAAAGCATGAGAGAGTATGTGAAGACCCTCTCTGATTTCAAGGATCGTCTCAAAACAACGCATCCCGAGGTTCCTGATATACACTAGATAGACGCCGCCTTAGCTCAGTTGGTAGAGCAACGCTTTTGTAAAGCGAAGGTCCCCAGTTCGAATCTGGGAGGCGGCTCAAAGTTTTGATGTGGTCGTCGCAAGCGATCCTTTGGGGAATTGTTTCTCAAGATCGGCTAACGATATAAAATTATAGGATTGTTTTCCGTTGATGACGAAAGCGGGGAGCGTATTCTTCACTTTGGTAACGGCGATGAGGGTCTTCAAAGCGCCGAGATCGAGATTGTAGTCAAAGGAGTAGACACGCAAGTCGGGGTAGGTGTTGCGCAGGTAAGATAGCGCATATCCCGCTCTATCGCAGTTGATGCAGTCGCCAGCGTTGCTGTAGAAATAGAGAACGGTTACCGGCGGTTTTGTGTTACAGGCGGCGGCAAGCTGTTTGGTGATGAGATAGTCGCGAATTTCAAGTAAGGAGTATTGATTTTTCAGACGCAGCACCTGCGAATTATCGCTGCCGAGCTGATCCTCGGCATAGGAGAGACGAGTGCCCAAGTCCGCGAGTTCATGTGCCAATAGAGTCGATGAAGCGACACTGTCGCAGGGCGCTGCGGTAAGCAGAGAAAATTGCGTATCAAGGGAGAGTATCTCAATTGAAATCTTGTCCTGTATCGCCGAGAGTTCGGCAACGCGAGCTCGATTCAGGTAATTAATGGCGTACGCGACCGTACTCACGAGAGCGATTGTGATGCCAAGAGCTATAAGAGCGTTCCGAGCGACGAGAGACATGTATCAATAACGCCAGCCGCGACGTTTGCCGCGCGCAACATCGCTGGTCGCGTTAATGAGCCACAGCGGCGCGACAAAAGCGTAGAGAAGCGCGTATGAAGTGATATCGAACGCCAGATTCCCCGGCGTTCTCGAGATGCGCCTGCCGATGGTGATGAGGGTAAATGAAGCGAGTAACGTTGCGGCGCCAAGAAATAGATACATGCTTGTGGGGAAGTAGAACCAATCGAACGAGCCGTGAGGGGTTATCGCATACGAGAGCGGAATGCCGGTGCGAATTTCAATTGCAGCAGCGGCATGTCGAGTGAGCTTAAAGAGCACGAGCGAGAAAAGCAGGATGCTGCTGCCGATTGAGAGAAGAGCGCTCGGCAGCACGAGCATGCCAAGTGCGCCGCGATAACGATTGCCTATGAGGCAGCGGTATTCGCCGAGGATATTGCGAAGAAATCCGGATGTCCAACGAGTGCGCTGTCTGATAAGTTTTCCGATTGTGCTCGGCGCCTTTGTATACACGCGAGCGCGCGGAGCATTCTCAATGCTGTAACCGGCCTGCTGGATGCGGAGCGCCATTTCCATATCCTCGGTTTGATGTCCGTAACGAAAACCGCCCAGTTTTTCTATAACGCTGCGCCGGTAAAATGAGAAAGGTCCGGGTGTGACATAGAGGCCGTTGACCGAGGCAAATGTGTGGCGAAATGCAATGCCGAAAGTATACTCGGCATTTTGCATGTGTTGAAGAATGGTGTGTGGGCGGTGCACAGACATCGCGGCGGTTACCGCTGCGACCTGCGCATCGGCAAAACAAGGAATGATTTCGGCGAGCGCATCCGGCTCGACGAAGGAGTCGGCATCGAGGCAGCCGATACATTCGGCATGTGTCACTGCGATACCGGCGTTGAGTGCCGTATGTTTCCCGCCGTTTTCTTTGCGAATGATGCGTACCTGTTTATGCGAAGCGAAGCGCGCCATGGCGGCCGGTGTCGCATCGGTAGAGCCATCGTCAACGAGAATAATCTCAAGCTTTTCTTTCGGATACTTGAGTGCAAGAAGCGAATCGCAGGTAGTGGCGAGGGTAGAGGCCTCGTTCCAGCAGGGCACGATAACGGCGACTGAAGGAAGCGGATACGCACCCCCATCTTGCGCCGCGAGACGCTTGCGGGCCTCGCGTGCGGGCTTCGAGAGCAGCGTTACCAACATGAACGATTCAAAGAATATCGCGATGAACAGGAAGGGATACGCAAGCATCTCGGGACTCATAATGGCGTAACTGTAGCACAATCTGCTATATTTAGAGTCCATGCATCAGAAGGGTCGCCTTCATCCCATTTCTATAGCCATCCGCGAGATAGCGGATATCTTCGGCCGTATGGGCTTCGGTATTGCGTACGGTCCGGAACTTGAAGACGATTTTCATAACTTCACCGCGCTTAACATCCCGCCGAATCATCCCGCGCGCGGCATGCAGGACACTTTTTGGATCAAAGACCAGAAGGACTTCGTTTTGCGTACGCACACAACATCCGTCTCTGTGCGCGAGCTTGAGAAACTTGCCAGAAGCGGCGAGAATGAGATGCGCCGCATTATGCCGGGAAAAGTGTTTCGCAACGAGGCGACCGACGCTACGCACGAAGCGCAGTTTTATCAGGTTGACGGTTTCGCTGTTGGATCAACCGGCTCGGTGACACTTGCGCACTTAAAGGGTACGCTCACCCGCTTCTATCGCGAGTATCTTGGTGCCGATGCGAAAGTTCGTTTCCGTCCGAGCTTCTTCGGGTTTACCGAGCCATCGGTAGAAGTTGATGTCTGGTTCGAGGTTCCCGGCAAAGAGGGGCGCTGGCTCGAGATGAGCGGCGGTGGCATGTTCCACCCGAACGTAATCCGCGCCTCCGGACTTGATCCGGAGAAAATGGGCGGTTTTGCATTTGGCGGCGGACTCGAACGGCTTCTGATGGTGAAATACGGTATTCCGGATGCTCGCCTTTTCCATTCGGGCGATATTCGTTTCGTGTACGGATTTGATGAGAAATCACTATGAAAATTTCCAGAAACGATCTCCAGAAATATTTTGAAGCACCGTTGCCGAGTACGGCAGCGCTCGCAGACGCTTTTACATTTCACTGTTTTGAAATCGAAGAGGTTGCAGGCGACATTCTCGATATAAAAGTGCTCCCGAATCGCAGCGTTGACTGCTCTTTGGAAGCGGGAATCGCTGTGGAACTTTCGGCGATCCTCGATTTTCCGTTGAGGCGTGAACCCGCGGGCGGTTTCTCTGAAAAAACAGTTGAAGTATTGCTCTCGCGTATAAACGCGATTCTCGGAGCGGACTTTTCAGAGAAAGAAATCGAGAGTGTATTCCGACAGCTGCGCTTCAGTGTCGAGAAAAGTGGAGATGCCTATCGTGTCGCCGCACCCTTACCGCGCGTCGATATTCAGATTCCCGAAGATGTTGCTGAAGAGGTCGGGCGCATCCTCGGGTACGATAGAGTTCCGACGATCGAACTCCCATCCATCCCCGGTACACCCGACCATGCGCGGTATCGCGGCATCGAACGGATGAAAGATCAACTCGTAGCACAAGGATTTACGGAGGTATCGACACAATCATTTGCAAAGAAGGGCGACATTTTCCTTGCCAATCCTCTCGATAAAACAAGGCCCGCATTGCGCATTTCACTTGAAGAGAATTTGCGCGAGGCACTGGAGCGCGCAAAGCAATACGCACCACTCGTGCTCCCGCCGAAAACGCCGATGAAACTCTTTGAGATTGGAACCGTTTTTCCAAAAGCAGGCGAGTATCTCGAGCTTCGGATGACCGAACGCGTACCGGAGTGGGGCGACGAGCGAGAGCGAGGAGGTACTGAGGTAGCAGCCGAACGTGGAGATGCCGCAAAGGTCTCAGACAATCTTTCAGTAGCAAAACTTGAAGAATATGGGAAAGATTACATGCCTGTCCGATATGCACTTGAAGCGTATCGGCAATTTTCCGTGTATCCATTTATCACGCGCGACATTGCGGTCTGGGTCCCGGGCGGTACGGAGGAGGTTTTCATTGAGAACGTCATTCGAGAGAATGCGGGAGAACTCATTGTGCGTCTTGATCAGTTTGATCATTTTGAAAAAGAGGGGAGAGTATCTTACGCTTTCCGGTTAGTTTTCCAGTCCATGGAACGCACGCTCACCGATGAAGAAGTTGGTGGCAGTATGGCGAATATCATCGCCGCGCTTGTCGCAAAGGGCTACGAAGTCCGCTGATTTCGCAGGGGAAAACGGGCTTAATTCGTGCTATACTGAAAGCACCGAAATGTCGGCTATTTTTATGGCTAAAAGCACTGAAAAGGAACCAAAAAAGAAGGTCTATGATGCCTCGTCTATTACCGTCCTTGAAGGGCTTGAACCGGTTCGGAAACGCCCGGGTATGTACATTGGGACCACTGGTCCCGACGGCCTGCATCATTTGGTGTGGGAGATATTTGATAATGCGCGCGACGAGGCGATGGCTGGTCGATGCGACGATATAGAGGTCGCACTTCTGCCTGACGGCTATGTGCGCATCGCAGATAACGGCAATGGTATTCCAGTCGGTATTCACCCGAAAACAAAGGTCTCTGCGCTCGAGACCATTATGACGACGCTGCATGCGGGCGGAAAGTTCGATAATGACGCATACAAGGTCTCGGGCGGTCTGCATGGTGTCGGCGCGTCGGTGGTAAACGCACTTTCCGAACATACAAAGGTTGTCGTACATCAAGACGGGGGTCAGCACATGCAGGAATATAAAATCGGCAAACCGCTCGCGAAAGTGAAGAAGATCGGCACGACGAAAGAGCATGGGACCATCGTCCTCTTCAAACCGGACACGACCATCTTCAAAGAGGGTATCGAATGGAATTGGGAAAAGATTGTGACACATCTGCGCCAGCAGGCGTATCTGGTGAAAGGTGTCCGGGTCTCCATGGTTGACACACGCGATTCGCAGGAGGCCTTTTTGACAGACAATATATTTTTGCGCGAACAGGCACTCGATGTTCCCTCGGTGACCTTCTACTTTGAGGGGGGATTAAAATCGCTCGTCGCTTTCCATAACAAGCATCAAACGCCGGCGCATAAAAATATTTTTTATATCGATCGCGAACAAGACAGAGTAGAAGTCGAGGTCGCATTTCAATACGTCGACGACATCACGCCGCGTATCACCGCTTTTGCGAACAATACCTACAACAGCGAGGGCGGTACGCACATCACCGGCTTCAAGACGGCGCTCACCCGTTCTCTCAATACCTACGGCAGGAACGCGAACATACTGAAGGAGAAAGATGAGAATTTTACCGGTGACGATGTCCTTGAGGGCATCACGGCGGTCGTCTCGGTGAAGCTTCCCGAGATTCAGTTTGAGGGACAGACCAAAGCGAAACTCGGCTCGGTCGAGGCGCAGGGCGCAGTCGCCACTGTCTTCGGCGAAGCGCTCGGCGCATACCTGGAGGAGAATCCAGACGATGCTCGCGCTATTGTCAATAAAGTATCGCTCGCCTTGAAAGCGCGCAAAGCGGCGAAGGCGGCAAAGGATTCAGTATTGCGCAAGGGAGCGCTTGAGGGCATGACGCTCCCCGGCAAGCTCGCGGACTGCCAGACCAAGAGCGCCGAAGAAGGCGAGCTTTTCATTGTGGAGGGCGACTCGGCAGGCGGCACCGCAAAGATGGGTCGCGACCGCCGTGTGCAAGCTATTCTGCCTTTGCGCGGGAAAATTTTAAATGTTGAGCGCGCGCGTCTCGACAAGATGCTTGCTTCAGAGCAAGTAAGGAATCTCGTGGTTGCGCTTGGCACCGCGGTCGGCGATGTATTTGACCTCTCTAAACTCCGGTATCACAAAATCATCATCGCTACCGATGCAGACGTCGACGGCGCGCATATTCGGACACTTATCCTCACACTCTTTTTTCGCCATTTCCGCGCAATTATCGATGGGGGCTTTATCTATATCGCACAACCGCCGCTCTACAAAATCACCAAAGGAAAGGCGGTTGCGTATGCCTATTCCGATGCTGAAAAAGAAGAGGCGCTCAAGGAAATGGGGGTTGCTTCCAGTGAAGTGGCAATCCTCGGAGAAGGAGAGGATATCGCAGCGGAAGAAGAAGATGCTGCGGTGACAAACCTGCCTGCCGGCAAAGCAGGAAAGCCGGCGAAGGCGCACATTCAGCGTTACAAAGGTCTTGGCGAAATGAACGCATCCGAGCTCTGGGAGACCACGATGGATCCGTCGCGGCGCGTCTTGAAGCAGGTGAATGTGGAGGATGCCGAGGCGGCCGACCGCATCTTCGATATTCTTATGGGCACCGACGTCGCCTCGCGCAAGTCATTTATTCAATCAAACGCAAAATACGCCAATCTGGACGTTTAACTTCCAAGAATTGTTATCTTTGTTGAGGCACTGTTGTTGTCGGTGTCTGATTCTGTAACTGCGCGGTTGAAATTTGCGGTAATCGAGATAATTTGATCCGTGCCTTTATTCGCCTGATCGAAGCCGAGTGTGTAATCGATGCTATCGCCCGGATTGAGCGATTGCTGAGGATCCGATTGATAGATAAAGGCGGTTTGTGTCGGAATGGATGCGCTAAAGCGCCACGCGCTCGCGGTGTTCATACCGATATTTTTGATAGTGAACGTAACCGCCGGACGAAGACCTGCAGGAACGGTTGAGCTCGCGACGAATGACTCTGCCGAAGTGGTCGCGAGATAACCAATCGCATTAATGCTCACGATGAAATCGGGAAGGCCGGAAAGCGTCGGCGATGCCGGCGTACTATTTATTTGATACACATTACTCGTTTTCTCACCGGCGGTCGGTGTAATTTGTTTTGGCACAGTCGGCGAAGACGGTGTCGAGGTAATCGAATCCGCTTCGTTCGGGGAGGTTGTCGTTGATACTGCGGGTGTTGAAACGACCGAAAGGGTCGGCCGCGTTGGAGTGAAAACCGAGCCGAGGTAGACGGTTGCCATACCAATACGATCTATTGCCGGGGTGAGGGTCGAACCAACATAGACGGCAGCCGTACTCATGCGTCCTATCACGTTAGGCACAAAGCGCGTCGAATAAACGGCGAGCCACATACCGAAAATAACGAGGGCAATAAAGCCAGCAACAGCGAGACCGTTCATGGCCGTCTGGCGAACCGGGGTGTTGAGATCGGTGGTGTTATTCATATCGATACACTATACATACCACACCGCACTTTCCATGTCAAGCCCGAGGGGGCTTGACATTATTGATACTATAGTGTATTCATTGGTAAGACGATATGGGAAAAATTATCACATTCACCGCACAGCTTATCCGAGCTGGCAAGCGGGCTTATGAGAGGAAACTGGTCTTCCTTGGTCTTTTTGCTTTTGTGTTTCTTGGGAGTATTGCCGTGCTCAACTGGCTTGACCTATTGCCGCACATGTCTCTTGCGCCCGCCGCAAAAGCCGTCACCACACTAGAAGATCGGACTATGCCGGTGAATGCGCGCGAATCAAAACCGATTGTTGTCGCAGAACTGCCGATAAAAATTGAGATTCCGAAAATTAATCTATCGGCGACCGTTGTAAATTCGACGACGACTGTTGTAGCGGTACTGGATGAGGCGTTGCTCAAAGGGGTCGTGCGATACCCGACGTCCGCCCGTCTTGGCGAGACGGGCAACATGGTACTTTTCGGCCATTCAAGCTATCTGCCGATAGTGAGCAATCAGGCGTACAAGACGTTCAACGGCATTCAGAAACTCTCGGAGGGAGACGCGGTCATTGTGTACTCATCGGACAAGGCATACACGTACCGGGTAAAAAGCGTTACGAAAGAAAGTGCGAATGATGCGAGTATTTCGCTTTCGGTCGCTGGAAGCGTACTCACGCTCGCGACCTGCGATTCCTTCGGTGCGAAGACAGACCGATTTGTCGTTGTCGCGGACCTTGTTGAAAGCCACTTGATTTCTACCTAGTTAGAGATTAAATGGCTCTCCGCAATGGGGGAGGTGTTCTTTTGATCAACCAACGCCGCTCGCGCGGCACAGATGAAAGGGGATAGTGATGAAAAAAATCGTCGTCATTTTGTTGGCGCTCGCATGTGCGACGCTTGTCGCGAGTCCGGTCCACTCTGCTAATGGAGATTCATGGGATAGGTGGGGAATACAACCCTACGCTTCCAGCATTATGGAGGCGTGCAGGCAGGCGCCTGTGGCTATCAGCGGCTTTACGATGCCGTCGGAAGTGAAGGAGTATTTCTTGGAAACCGTCCGGACCGGATGTCCGGGCGGCAAAGAGGCATGGCTCACACCGAACATGGTGCTTGAGCAGATGTGGTCGGGCGGAGAAAAGCCGCGTCTGATGAACAAGAGGCGGGTTGCTGAACTTCCCGTTTCCAGTTCGCCCGACGGCCGTCCGTACCGCAAGGGTTCAGTCGCCGAAACGGCGAAAGCGTTCTCTTGGGGCGCGATACACGAAGGGAAGATGTATATCGTTTATCTCCCTCTCGTGTGTTTCAACTGGAGCTGGGCGTTCGGCCCCGATGCTCCCCCATCTCCTCCGCTTCCTCGAGTATTGGCATCAGTGGCGGAGAAATGCGCGACGGTTGAGTACACCGTCAAGCCGGGTGACGAGGTCCGCTACTTTGTCCTGGCGCGGAAACGCCTTCAGGCCTCGGCCTGCTGGCAGCTCTGCGACGGCACGAACTGCTCGGCACCACCATCGTCATGCGACTGGTGCGATCGTTTCGATCCGGAATCGATTATTCCGGCCGGATTCGAAACACAACACACGGGTAAATACACTGCGCGGTCGGCGAAGCAGTCGCTTCGCTTTCCGCTCGAGATCGCGAGTTCGTATCTGGCGCTCTGCGTTACTCGCGCCGAGCTTGGCCAGTCCGACTCCTGGGTTGTCCAGCCCTCTGCGTGGAAAGGGGGGGCGATTGTGCAAATTCCTTACGGCGGTCAAAAGTGGCCGGCGTGGGGTCATGTGGATTATTCTAAGTGGGAGAAAGCTCCTCGCAAAGAGTGATCCGGGGTCTTGCGCGGCGGTTTTCTAAAACCGTCGCGCGAAAGACCCCTTTCTGTAAAAATGAACAAAAACAATATTCATTCTCATAAAAAACTTAATCCGCTTTTTGTCGGATCTTTTACCTTTTTCCTCACCGTTCTTTTTGGTGTAGGGATCGCGTTCATAAGTGGAATCGCAACGCCGCCGCTCGCGTTCGCACAACTTGCGCCCCCATGTTGCGCGTTGCCCCCACCTCCACCGCCACCACCCCCTCCGCCACCACCGCCACCACCCCCTCCGCCACCAACAATCATTATTCCTCCGCCAGTGTCGGCGACGATCGCGGACCCACTTTCAACACCCCCCTCACCGCCCCCGCCAGCGCCGCCATTGGCGTGCACTCTCACTTCCGCTCCGGCTACTGTTGCATCTGGCTCCACGTCTACACTCTCTTGGACGACGACGAACGCCATCACTTTCAGTATTGATACCGGCATTGGAAGCGTAGCCCCGGTTCTTGCGGGGTCAATCTCTACAGCGGCGCTACTCGCGGATACAACGTTTACCGGCACGGCGGTTGATTCGACCGGAAGTACAGTAACGTGTACGGCGGTTGTCACAATCACGGTTCCGCCTCCACCTCCTCCTGGCGGCGGTGGAGGCGGCGGTGGAGGTGGTGGCGGCGGAGGCGGAGGCGGAGGCGGAGGTACGCCCTTGCCAATTATCACACTCTTAACGCTTCCTCATGTGGGTGTACAGCCGTTTGCAGCGTTTCTTTATCTCTCGCAGATTCCATACACCGGTCTTGATCTGGGACCCGTTGGCACCACGTTTTATTGGCTCGCGCTTATTGTCTTCGCGCTCGTGCTAGCGTATCTCATACTCTTCAGTGTTGTGCCATTTGCGAACCGCTCTCTTCGCGGTTTCGGTTCTCGTGTTTCAGTGGCGCTCAATGCACAAGAGCCAGTTCCTGTTAGCGAGCAGATCGCACATGCCTCGACACCACCTATGACGCGCGAGTCGCATGAAGCAGTATCCGAGATAACACCAGAAACGCCTCGCGAGTATTCGTCCTATGACGGTTTCAAGTCCTTCGCACACGACGGCGCGCTCTCGATTGAGGATATCGTGAAGAGTTTGTCGCGAAAGCATCCCGGAACGACTACTGAACAGAGCGTGCCGCCAAAGCCAAATGTAGAACCGGTGTATAACAATGTTGAACCAATCTATGAGAATGTCGAGCCGATACTGGCCGCCGCCGCTGAGACACGTACCATACCGGCCCATATTCGTAGCTTCGTTGCCGCGCTTGTCGAGAGCAATCGTGATACGGTTTTTTCCGATTTCCGAGAGTATGTGCGAGAAGGTGGAGAGCCGGAGCAACTTCTCACAACCATCGTTTGCCTTCTTGATGACGCTTATCGCGCGCGCATTGACGGCACCGTCTCTGATGCCGATATTGCGCGTATGACCGCGCGCCTTCCCACGCCTGTTTTGGAGAAGCTTATCGCTTCGCTCGCGACCGCAGTTGATTCAAGCTATTCGGCGGGAGTAACCGGCGCGAAGCTCGCGCTCATCCGCGCACTCACGGTTCTTGGTGCATGATTATTTTCGCGTTCTAATCTCTTCAGTTGTGCGAGCGACGAAGTTCGCGAGCGGCATCGCGTCTAGTTTCCCATAATCGCGACTGTCTGCGGAAACAGTTTTCTCTTCTATTTCTTTGTCGCCGACGACGAGCAGATAGGGAATTTTTTCCGTCTTTGCATGGCGGATTTTTTTGCCGAGCGATTCATTTGCATCGTCTATTTCTGCTCGAATGTTTGCCGCTTTGAGAACAGTTACAACTTCTCTTGCATACGCAACATGCTTTTCGGACACCGGTAGCACGGATACTTGTACCGGAGACATCCAGAGAGGGAATGCACCGGCATATTTCTCAATAAGAAACGCCATGATGCGCTCAATGGCGCCGATAGAGGAGCGATGCACGACGAACGCACGATGTTTCCCGCCGTCCTCTCCGATATACGAGAGATCAAACCGTTCCGGCATGCAGAAATCGTACTGCACGGTAAATGCCGTATTCTCTTTGCCGTTCACATTCTTCATCTGAATGTCTATTTTCGGACCATAGAAAGCGGCTTCGTCTTTTGCTTCCTCAAACTTCGAGCCGCGCTGCTGCATGAGTTTTCGGAGAAGTTCCTCTCCCTTTTCCCACGCCTCATCGTTTTTATAATATTTTTCCGAGTTTGCGCGGTCTCCAAGCGAGAGGCGGTAGCGATAATCGATGTCAAGCTTAAGACCGAAAACGGAGGTAACATATTCGATAAGATCCAGCGCCTTTCCGATCTCCTCGACTGCTTGTTCCTCGGAGGCGCAGATGATGTGCGCATCGGCGAGACAGAATGTGCGCACGCGCTCTAAGCCCGCAAGCTCCCCTGATTGTTCATAGCGATAGAGGTTCGCAAGTTCAGCGTAGCGGATGGGAAGTTCGCGATAACTGACCGGTTTTCGCAAATACAGTTCAAAATGATGCGGACAGGTCATCGGCCGCAACAGGAATTTCTCATCATCAATCTCTATCGGCGCGTACTGACTGTCTTTGTAATATGGGTAATGGCCGGATTTTATATACAGGTCGAGTTTCGCTATCGCGGGCGTATAGACGTGCTGATAGCCGCGCCGCAGTTCCTCATCGACGATAAAACGTTCGAGCTCGCGTCGTATCACCGAACCTTTTGGCGTGAAGAGCGGGAGACCTTTACCGACGGCGTCTGAAAAAGCGAATAAATCAAGCTCCTTGCCAAGCTTCTTGTGATCGTGTTCTTTGTTGGACTCGGTATGCACATCCATTACTGGAGAGGATACCACAAGAAAATCCTGTTCACAGACGAATTTCGTCCACGGTGTTTTTATTATATACTCAAAATGCAGAGCGGATGAATTATCATGCGCTCTCATAACAAAGGAGGTTGTTATGAGGAATGTGTCTTCGTCGAGACGGTTTCTGCGTTCTCGCTGTTGGGGCATTGGGCCCTCTCTCATTTTTCTGGTGGAGCGTGAACTTCTGGTGGAGTGTGAAGGCACAAAGCCGGACGCGCCACCGGAATCCGGTCTTGTGGTGAAACAATATCGGCCTTGTCAAGAATGGTCTTTGGGGTGAAGCAGTCGAAATGACTGCTTGCGTAAGGGGGGAGCTGTCGTTTCGCTCCCCCCTTTTTTATTTAGTTTTTAGAGAGGTTTTAGGTCCTCAATGGCGAGCGAGGTCTCGCCGTTCCTAACCGACATTTTGCCTTTCAAAAGGAGACATGCTCCCGGCGTAACTACATGGGCGTGTTCTTTGAGGAGTTTTGGGAACACAACCGCTTCAATTGAATCACTGAGGTCTTCCACAGTAATGAACGCCATTTTTTCGCCGCTCTTGGTGAGAATGTTTCGCACCAAAATGACGAGAACCGGCAGGATGACAAGCATCCCCTGTTGCGGTTCTTTCTTTATCTTGGCGATAGAGAACTTCGCTTTCTTTGTGAGTGCTTCATACGCATCGAGCGGATGGCCGCTTACATAAATCCCAAGCAACTCCTTTTCCCACGCAAGCTTGTCAAGGAGCGAGACAGGCGAACTTTCCGGGAGTGAGAGCGGCGGTGGCGCAATGAGCGTACCAAAAAGGGAGTCCTGCGGCGCCAGAGCGGTCGCCTCCCGATGGAAGGCAAGCAAGGTCTCAATGTTTTCAAGGAGCCCGCCGCGCCCACCCTTGGACGGGCTCAAAGAATCAAGCGCGCCGCACTTGATGAGCGACTCAAGTGATTTACGGTTAAGGTTTCTCTCTCCAACACGGGAGAGGAAATCAGAAAGAGTTTTGAAGGGACCGTGCTTCTTTCTCTCTGAAATAATTGCTTCTGAAATCCCCTCGCCGAAGTTCTTGATGGATGAGAGGCCGAAGCGAATCGCATCTTTCTTCTCGCCCTCGCCCTTCGTAGCTTCAGCGAAGTAGGGGACGACCGTAAAGACACTGCCACTTTCATTCACATCTGGTGGCAAAACAGGGGTACCCATACGTTTCGCTTCAGCGACAAATATGGATATCTGCTCGGTGTCGCCCGAGTCCGCAGTCAAGAGTGCGGCGAAATATTCGACCGGATAATTCGCTTTCATATAGGAGGTCTGATAGGCGACTTTCCCATAGCTTGCCGCGTGTGCTTTGTTGAAGCCGTAAGCGGCGAAGGGCTCGATAAGTCCCCATAATATTTCAGCTTTCTCCGATGACAATTTCCCGAATTCTACGAAACCCTTCAAGAGTTTCTCTTTCTCTGCTTGCATGACAGCAGGAATCTTTTTACCCATCGCTTTGCGAAGTGAGTCCGCTTCGAGCCACGAATAGCCCGCGAGCTTAATTGCAGTAAGGAGCACATCGTCTTGATAGACGAGGAGGCCGTACGAGAAATCGAGATAATCCTTCATGCGCGGATCCACGAAACGGATGAGTTTCGAATTATGCTTACGTTCAATGTATTGCGGGATCGTTTCCATCGGTCCCGGGCGATAGAGGGCGACCATCGCGTTGATATCGTGAATGGTTGTCGGCCGGAGTTCTTTGAGCCAACGGGTCATGCCGGAGCCGTTCAGCTGGAACGTGCCTTCCGTCTCGCCGCGCGCGAGCATCTGGAATGTCTTCAGATCATCGATGGGGATGTTCTCGATATCGACCTCGATGCCTCGCGTCTCGCGTACTCGCGCGACGGCGTCGGCAAGAATGGCGAGATTCTTGATACCAAGAAAGTCGAACTTCAAGAGCCCGACACCGCCGTATTCGTCGGTGATGGAGTACATATCATATTGCGTGATGAGTTTCCCGGTGCCTTTTGGATCCGGCTGAATGGGTGTCCATTCTATGAGCGGAGTTGGCGCGACAACGACACCTGCCGCATGGACGCCCACATGCCGCACACAACCTTCAATTCGTTTCCCGAGGTCAAGTATCTCGCGGGCATCATCGTCCTCCTTATAGAGTGTTTTCAGATCCGGCTCCAGCTCAAGCGCGCGATCAATAGTCATCGGGAAACCCTGGGATCCTATCGGAATAAGTTTCGCGATGCGGTCGCCGGTCGTGTAGGAATGACCAAGCGCGCGCGCGACGTCGCGCACCGCCGCCCTCGCCATCATGGTGCCGAAGGTGCCTATCTGCGCGACATGATCCTCGCCATATTTCCGCTTCGTGTACGCGATCATATCGTCGCGGCGATCATCGGCGATATCCATATCTATGTCCGGCGCTTTCGGACGTTCCGGATTGAGGAACCGCTCGAACGGAAGTTTATAGAAAAGAGGATCCACGTTCGTGATGCCGGTGAGATACGCAACCAAACTGCCGGCGGCCGATCCGCGCGTGGTGGTGAGGATGCCCTGGCTGCGGGCGAACCCGAGCAGGTCGGCAACGATGAGGTAGTACACCGCAAAACCCTTATCAATAATGATCTTCAGTTCGTACTCGATACGATCAGTAACTTCTTTTGTCTCTTCGAGTTTGCGTGTGGCGATGCCGGCGTACGCTTTTGCCCGTAATTCCTCATCGTGATTTTTAAAACCGGGTGATACCGGCACCACGGGGAATGTCCATTTCCCAAGTTCAAAAGACAAATTGCATCGATCGGCGATTTTTCGCGTATTCTCGATTGCTTCGGGAGTGTCCTTAAAAAATTTCTCAGCAGTTTTTTCACTGATGAAGGAGAAATCCTCGTCTTCATTTCTTCCGCGCTCGCCCTGCTGGATGCGCCGCATGGTTTCGGTTGCTCCTCGATCGTCAGGGTTCAGGTAGTAGACGTCGTGTTGAGCGACAAGAGGAGCGTCATTTTGACGGGCGATTGCGATTATTTTCCGCATTAATTCCTCGTGCCCCTTCACGCGCGGATGATGCGTGATTTCTAAGAACACATTTTCAGCGCCAAAAATATTCCTGAACTCCGCGAGTGCGGCTGTGGCGCCATCCTTGTCGCTGGCGCGCAACAGCTGCGCTACGTCGCTCGCAAAAGAGGGAAGCAGCGCAACAATTCCCTTATGGTGTTCGCGCAATAATTCCTTGTCCATACGCGGCCGCTCATAGAATCCTTCCGTCCACGACTTCGTTACGAGCGCGAGAAGATTTTTATAACCCTCATTATTTTCTGCGAGGAGTACGATACGCGAGCGTTTTGTGTCGATATTCTGGTCTCGGTCGTGGCGTGACCGTGGTGCGAGATACGCATCAACGCCAAGAATCGGCTTTATGCCCGCCTTCATCGCGGCTTTGTAGAACTCAATGGCGCCGTGCATATTGCCCCCATCAGTGAGCGCGAGCGCGTCCATCCCTTCTTTCTTCGCTTTCTCGACCAGCTCGTTCACCTTTGGCAGCGCCTGGAGGAACGTGTAATGCGAATGGGTATGTAAATGGATGAAACGGCTCGTCATTCTTCAAGGATACCAAACTCAGAACCATTGCGTTTATCTCTTGCATCGTTTTGCAATTTTTTTTGGGGGATAGCATATCAACATTCCCCAACAGATTTCATGGAAAATTATAAACCATCGCCAGAGAAAGGCAGATTCGTGATTACTGGTGGCACTGAGGGAATTGGTAAAGAAATCGCAGAGGAGTTTTTATTGCGCAATAATTCAGTTGCTATCTGTGCAAGGACAAAAGAGAACCTCGAAAGAATGAAAGATGCTCATCCGGAGTTAATCGCGCAACGGATTGATCTTAGTGATAGACATGCGACGAAAAATTTCGTGCAGCAAGTTATATATGATCTCGGCGGGCTCGATGCCCTTATTTTGAATGCGGCGATTTTTGATTTCGATTTCAAAAAAAGAAATGATGTAAGTAAAGACGATGTGCGAAAAGAAATGTTTCAAGTCAATGAAGTCGCTCAGGTCGCTCTTATTCGCGCGTCGAAAGAAGCGCTTAGAAAGTCGGAGGGCGTAATCGTGTTTATAACAACACGATTTTTATTCAAGGGTATTGAAACCGCCCCAATTGTCGATGGTCAATCGGTAGCAGCACAAGAAGATATTGGACAGTATCTTAAAAACAAAAAGCGGATGCATGTGTATTTGGATGACTTTATAAAGGACGAACAAAATGGCGGGATCTTTGTTTTCTCGGTTATACCGGGAACTGTCAACACAGCGGCAAACAAAAGAATTATTGAAATGGGAACTTCTGAAATGAGAGACGCGAAACTTAAAGAGAGGATAGAAGGTAAAGAACGAGATTCGCTGTTTGCGGGAAGGATTATTGCGAAAATGACAGCCACGCGAAAGAGATTTAATCCAGAAACTCAGCAGTATGACAGGGCTATAAAAATGGAGAGATAGTGGAGATCTCAAACGCAGCAATCGAGTTTGAAAAGGAAAATGGTAGAATAATCGGCGAATGAATGAGTACATAGGGCAGCACCACATACTGTCCCAATAGATTTCATGGAAAGTTACAAACTATCGTCTCTAAGTATTGAGATTGATTTTAATATCAGCACCTCGTACATAAAAATGTTACCGATGACAATGATGCGGCCGAAAAGCTGAATATGACATGCTACGATATTTTTTGATTTTATTAGTCATAGCGACAAGTACAATTATTCTATCCGCCTATAGGACAGAATTGTTACCGATAGAATCAGCGACTATCGGAGAATTTGGCGGAGTGTCCTTGAGAATTGAGTATGCGACAACAGGTGAAGCGCGGGAAAAAGGTCTTGGCGGTCGAGAAAGCATCGCGGCAGATTACGGCATGCTCTTTGTATTTCCAAACGACGGCTATTATGGGTTCTGGATGAAAGATACGCTCGTGCCGCTCGATATCTTCTGGCTAAATGCTCAAGGACAGATCGTTTCAATGACTCCGGATGTTGCTACTTCAAGCTATCCGCATGTCTTTTATCCGAGCGTTCCGGCGCGGTATGTCCTTGAGACCGCTGCGGGTTTCGCACGCTTGCACAACATCATTATCGGCGCGCCGCTCATATTGAAAAATCTACCAAATGTTTCAAAATAAACGCTGTCCACAGGGCATTTTTTTGCATACAGGAGTAAACTTGACCCTAACGAAGCGATTTATTATTTCAATTTATTAACCGTCTTGCTCATGTCAAAAACCGCAAAAGTTTCCGTTCAGATAAAGGAGGTGAAAGATCTTTCCGTCAGCAAGACGGAGTCGCCGATTTCAAAAGAAACGCGCCGTTACCGCGATATGATCCCGCAGATAGAGAAACGCGACGGACGATTGGTGCCATTCGATTTCGATAAGATCGCCGCCGCCGTGTGGAAGGCGCTCGCCGCGACAGAAGAGGGCGATCAGGATGATGCGACTCTCATCACGCATCAAGTGGCGGGCGAGCTCGGACGATTTGCAAAAAAATACAAGAATTTCCTTCCCACTGTTGAAGGCATTCAGGACTCGGTCGAGAAATATCTCATTTTGAATGATTATGTGAAGACCGCGAAGGCGTATATTCTGTATCGCGACAAGCGCGCCCAGCTGCGCGCCTCTCATATTGAGATCCCGGAGCATGTGCGGAAACTTGCCGAAGAAAGTAAGAAATATTTTGAAGGTAACGCGCTCGGCGAGTTCGTGTACTTGCGCACGTATGCGAAATGGATTCCTGAAGAGGGGCGTCGCGAGACGTGGGTGGAGACGGTAGATCGCTATATGAGTTTTATGCGTGAGAATCTCGGAGACAAACTTACTGAAAAAGAATATGCCGAAGTGCGCATGGGTATTCTGAAACAAGAAGTGATGCCATCAATGCGTCTTATGCAGTTTTCAGGCGAAGCGGCGCGCCGCTGCAATGCCTGTGCGTATAACTGCACCTTTGTCGCACCCGTGAGGATAGAGGACTTTGCCGAGATCATGTACCTCTCAATGCAGGGATGCGGTGTCGGGTTTGCGGTGGAGAGTCAGAACGTGGAACAACTCCCGCAAATCATGAAGCAAACCGGACAGAAGTTACCTATCCATACTATTCTTGATTCCAAGGAAGGTTGGTGCGATGCTCTGACGCTCGGGCTCAAGACCTGGTATGCCGGTAAAGACATCATTTTCGATTTCTCAGAAATTCGTCCGGCGGGCGCGCGTCTCAAAACAATGGGCGGAAAGGCAAGCGGTCCCGAAGCACTCAAGAACTTGCTTGCCTTTGCACGGGAGCGCGTGATTCGGCGCCAGGGGCGGCGTATGCGCACAATCGACGTACACGATGTCATTTGTAAGATTGGCGAGTGTGTGGTCGCGGGCGGGGTGCGGCGCACCGCGATGATATCGCTTTCCGACCTCGACGACGTGGAGATGCGCGACGCCAAGAAAGGCCAGTTCTATATGACCGACCCTCATCGTTCGGTCGCGAACAACTCCGCGGTCTATGAGGTGCAGCCAACGAATGCCGAACTCATGGACGAGTGGGTCGCGCTTATGAAAAGCGGAAGCGGCGAGCGAGGCATCTTCAATCGCGGATCACTCGCGAAGACCTTTCCGAAACGTCGGGAGGATTATTTTAAGAAAATCGGTTTCATTGGGGAAGACGGTTTCGTGCATGGGTCCATCGGCACGAACCCGTGTGCTGAAATTATTCTGCAATCAAAGCAATTCTGCAATCTTTCGGAGGTCATAGCGCGTGCGAATGATACGGAAGCATCACTCTTGAAGAAGACGCGTCTCGCAGCTATTCTCGGCACGTACCAATCAACGCTCACAAAGTTCGGCTACATCTCCAAAGAATGGACTGATCATTGTAAAGAGGAACGACTCCTCGGTGTTTCGGTCACGGGGCAGTGGGATTCACCAGTGGCGCGACAGCCGGAAGTGATGCGCAAGGTCCGTGATATGGCGATACAGACGAACACAACCTATGCGAAACGTTTCGGCGTGGAACGGTCTATGGCGGTTACCGCCGTGAAGCCCTCGGGCACGGTCTCCCAGACATTCAATTGCGCTTCAGGTATTCACCCGCGCCACGCACCCTACTACGTTCGCCGCGTACGCATCAGCGCGACCGATTCGCTTTTCAAAATGATGCGCGATCAAGGTGTTCCGTATTATCCGGAGGTGGGGCAGTCAATGGAAGAGGCGAACACTTTTGTTCTTGAGTTCCCGGTAAAAGCACCTGACCATTCAAAAGAAGCGCGATTTAAAGACGATCTCTCGGCAATCGACCAACTTGAGTATTGGAAGCAAGTGAAGATTAACCTTACCGAGCACAATCCCTCGGCGACTATCTCTGTAAGCGAAAATGAATGGATTGGTGTCGTTGATTGGATTCAGAAAAACTGGGATATCATTGGTGGGCTCTCATTTCTCCCCCGTTCTGACCACGTATACCGCCTCGCGCCTTACGAGACGATTACGAAAGAGGAATATGAGGCACGCATATCCCGTTTCCCTGAAGTGGATTACTCAAACCTTATTGCCTATGAGCGTCAGGATGAATCGGATATGAAGAGGGAACTCGCCTGCGCCGGCGGGACTTGTGAAATAGTATAAAATCATTTCCGCCCCTTCGTTCAAGCAAAAACCCACGCAGGAGCGTGGGTTTTTGCATTTTTCAGACCGAGCCGATAAGCCGAATTCTGTGCCGATTCTGCCCACCGGAGGTGGCTACAGAATCGAGCATCCCGAGTCCAGCGAGGGACTGGCCCCTCACTTTGTTCGGAACGCTCAATTTATGCAACTGCCTGCGGCAGGCAAAATCGGTGATGATCATTTATCTGGGACGTTGATTACTCAGCGCCTCAAGCGGCACCCCGCCAGCGCAAAGCGCTGGCGATACGGCCTTGCATGCGGGTAAGGATTTGTTCGTTGCACCCCGAAAGTTACCTTCCGGATTCGCCCCATGAGATAGTCGCTTGCGCGACATCTCACGGGGCGCCTTCCCACTTTCGTTCGAAGGCGTCTCTGTAGGCACCTCTATCCTCGCGGACGACGGGCGTTACCCGCTACCTGTTTGTCAATTCTGCCCACCGGAGGTGGTTGCAGAATCAAGCATCCCGAGTATTTTGCGAGGGATTGACCCCTCACTTCGTTCGGGACGCTCAATTTTGCAGCTGCCTGCGGCAGGCAAAATTGGCGCATGTTCGGACTTTCCTACCCGCCTGTTCTTGGAGAACAGGCGGGTCGATCGCCCAGCTCGGTCCGCGTGCACTATATCACAATATATAGTGTGGATAGAATATCTGGACAGCACTGCCGATAAGGTATACTGAACGGTATTACTACTTGAATAACATCAACCGAATCAACCATGCCTCCAGAACATCAAACAGTCGCTCCTCTCGATTCCTTTCGGGGCAAGAAGCCGCGCCGCTCGCTCGAGACCATAAGTATTTGGGCGCTCCTCGCCACTCTTATTGTTGCCGTTTTTATTTTTATTCCGTCCGCAGCCGTCCCATTCACAACGACTAAAACATTCGTGCTTGCCACCGGTGCGCTCATCACGATCGCACTCTATATTCTCGCGCGTCTCGGGCGTGGCAATGTCATCTTCCCGCCTCTCATGCTTGTTGGTGCGCTCTGTCTGCCCGTGCTCGCATATATTCTCTCGGCGACATTTTCCGGAGTATCGTTCACCAACGCTCTCTGGGGAACGGCGATTGAACCGGACACACTCGGCTTTATACTCATCGCGACTTGTCTCGGCGTCTTGACGACGCTCATGCTGAGGCGCTCCGAACACTATCGATCCTTCCTCCGCGCGGGCTTTTCCGTGTTCGCCGCCATCGCTGTTGTTGAGGCGCTCGTCGTCATCATTGGACAATTCGCACCGAACACGATTTCACCGGCGTTTTCTATTATTGGTTCCTTTGACGATCTCGCGTTTCTACTCGGGCTCGGTATCATCGGTATTCTCATCACCTTTCGATTTCTCGAGCTCTCGCAGCGCGCGCGTAACACGTTTAGCGTTGTTGGCGTTATAGCGCTCGTTTTGCTTGCGATTGCAAATTCCTCGCTTGTGTGGATTCTGGTCGCACTTGTTTCACTCGGTCTCTTTGTTGAAGCGGTTATGCAGCGCGGGTCAAAGAACGCCGACACCGATCTCGATGATGTCGCCGTTATGGACGAAACGCCGCTTGAGGCGGATAGGAACAGTCATTCGCTCGTCATGCCGCTCTTCGTGCTTGCCGTCTCACTCTTCTTCCTCATCGGCGGCACACTCGGCAGCGCTTTGGCGAATGCGCTCAACGTGAACGTCCTCACTGTTCGTCCTTCGTGGCAGTCGACCCTCGCGGTTGGCCAGCAGACGTACGTCACATCGCCGGTTTTTGGTACCGGTCCCGGCTCCTTCGGAGCTGAGTGGCTTAAGTATCGTGACGCGTCCTTGAACTCAACTGTCTTCTGGAATGTGGATTTCTCTTCCGGTATCGGGTTCATTCCGACCTCGTTCGTGACCACCGGAATTCTCGGAGCCCTTGCGTGGATCGGGCTTCTGTTGCTCTTTATTGTGTTCGGCTTGCGTATGCTTATCCAGCGCGCGCCGCAGAATGCATTTATCCGGTATGTCGCGATATTCTCGTTTATCGCTTCGCTCTATCTCTTCACGGTCGCGATCTTCGGGCTGCCCAATACGGTCATTCTCGCCCTCACATTCGTCTTCGCCGGTCTCTTCGTCTCGACGACGCGTTTCGCCGCAGAGAGTGAACAATGGGGTATCATCTTCTCGCACAGCCCGCGGATAGGATTCGTCATAGTGTTCTCTCTCACGATCCTTCTGCTTGCGTCGGTCGTTGCCGCTTACTCGCTCGTTGGGCGTTACATTGCCACGACGGAACTCGTGAACGCGAACACCGCATTCTCCGCCGGTAATCTTGAGAGCGCCGATACGTCAGCACGGAATTCAATTTCCTTCGCGCCGAGTGCGGTCGCCTATCAGATTCAGGCAGGAATTGCAGGCGCTCGCCTGGATAGAATAATCGCTTCCACGACAATGCCGACAGCTCTCGCGCAGCAAGCATTTCAAACGGCGCTCTCGGGGGGCATCAATGCCGCACTGACTGCGACACGTCTCGCTCCTTCTAATTATCAGAATTGGCTCGTACTGGGGAACCTTTATGCCAAAGCGGTTCCGCTTTCGGTTTCGGGTGCCTACGATAGCGCCAAGACCGCATACGAGAAGGCACAAGCCCTGAACCCGACGAATCCCCAAATCCCTTACATTCTTGCGCAACTGAACATCGCGAACAGGAATATAAAGGCAGCCAATGACAACCTTAAGGCCGCCATTACGCTCAAGCAGGATTACACGACCGCCATCTTCCTCCTTTCGCAACTCGAGGTTCAAGACGGTAATGTGAAAGACGCACTTGCCTCCGCTCTCGCGGCCGCCTACTTCACCCCAAATGATCCGAACATTCTCTTCCAAGTTGGTATTTTGAGCGCGGCGGAAAATGATTTACCGGGAGCCATTAACGCGCTCTCGGCGGCAGTCGCAGCGAATCCGCAATTCGCGAATGCGCGCTACTTCCTCTCGGCGGTTTATGCGAAGCGGGGCGATATGCGCAATGCACTCGCACAAATGCAGGCGATCGCAGCACTCTCGAGCGAAAACGCGGCGGCGGTGGTGACGCAGCTTGCGGCACTTGAAGCGGGCAAGAATCCATTCCCCGCGAATCTTCTCTCTGTTTCTCCGGCACCCGTGAAATAGCGAGGAATGAGAGTACTATAGGGCGATGGTTCGACAAATTTTCGAGCGCATTACGGCGCCGGTGCGCGAGTTGGTGATGCGGCCGGTGCACAACCTTCATCAGGCGGCGTATCTGCTCGCGGCGCTTACTATTGCCTCACAAGTACTTGCTCTTCTGCGCGACCGAACCTTCGCCGACATCTTTGGCGCGAGTCAGGCGCTTGATCTCTACTACGCGGCGTTCCGTGTACCGGATCTCGTCTTCGCTCTCGTCTCTTCGCTTGTGAGCGCATACGTTCTTATTCCGCGTATTACGGGGATGGATAGGGAAGCAACTCGGCGGCTTCTTTCCGAATCGGCGTCATTTCTCTTTGGTTTTGGCGGTCTCATCTGCGTAGCGCTTGCTTTCCTCATGCCGCAATTCCTCGCGTTTTTGTATCCGGGTCTTATCACCTCTCCGTACCACGACGAGTTTGTACTGCTCGCACGCATCCTGCTTCTGCAACCCATTCTGCTCGGGATTTCAGGCGTGCTCTCGAGCGTGACACAAGTGCATCGGCGGTTTACGCTTTTCGCACTCTCGCCCGTTCTCTACAATAGTGGCATCATCTTCGGCACTGTCTTCCTGTATCCATACTGGGGGCTCCCGGGAATCGGTGTAGGCGTTGTTCTGGGCGCGCTCGCATATCTCGCTGTACATATTCCGGTGCTTATTGAGGCGGGCGTTATCCCGCGTCTTGTCCTTCCGAAGTTCGCTCCCATGGCATCCATCATGCGGGACTCCGTACCGCGCTCGCTCGCGCTTGGTGCTGGTTCAGTTACCGCGCTTGTGCTGACGGCGCTCGCATCTCGTATCGGCACCGGCGCGGTCTCCGTCTTCACTTTTGCCAGTAATCTGGAAGCGGTTCCGCTCGCGCTCATCGGCTCGTCCTATGCGGTGGCGGCATTTCCGGCGCTCTCCGAAGCATCGGCGCTGGATAAGCGCGATGAATTCACACGCATCCTTTCCTCAAGCGCGCGCCACATCATCCTCTGGTCATTTGTCGCCCTCGGACTCATTGCGGTTCTGCGCGCGCATATCGTGCGCGTTATTCTCGGCACGGGCGCGTTTGATTGGGATGCGACGCGTCTTACGGCCGCTCTTCTGGTCATTCTTGCCGTCGGTCTCGTCGCGCAGGGACTGGTGCTTCTTTTCTCGCGCGCGCTCTACGCGGCTCGACAGTCCTGGCGCCCGTTCTTGTACCAGCTTGCCGGCGGCGCTCTCACCGTGTTTCTCGCCATCGCATTTCTGCGAATGGAGAATACAGGATTCCCCTCCTCTCTCGCCGTTTTCTTGCGAGTAGGGGATGTGCAGGGGACAGGGATTCTGCTTCTCGCGCTCGCAGCAACGCTCGGCCAGATATTTCTCGCGTTACTCTCTCTCGTCGCGCTGCGGAGCATCGTACCCGGTCTTGCACGCACGCTTGCACGACCCTGTATGGACGGTGGTCTTGCTGCGCTTGCCGGCGGCGCAGCGGCTTACGCCACTCTCGTCTTTGAGGGCGGTATCGCGCCGCTTACGACTCTCATGGCGGTCTTCACGCAAGGACTCATTGCTGGTATCGTTGGCCTTATCGCTTCGGCGTTTGCGCTGTATCTTGTTGAAAATGAAGAATTTCGCATTGTGACGAATGCGCTCGGCAAACTCGTACGTTTGCCGCAAGGACGTTCTGCCGCTCTCGCGCCTTCCGCCGAAGAACCAGTACAATCGTGAATCCAGAACGTATTCGTAATTTTTCCATCGTTGCCCATGTTGACCATGGGAAGTCGACTCTTGCCGATCGTCTGCTTGAGCGCGCCGGTACCATTCCGGCGCGCTTGATGCGCGACCAAGTGCTTGACCGTATGGACCTCGAGCGCGAACGGGGTATTACGATCAAAATGCAACCCGTGAGAATGATTTATCATTCCACGGGTCCCGAGCGAAGCGAGGGGCCGGACTATATTTTGAATCTTATCGACACACCAGGACACATTGATTTCTCCTATGAGGTCTCGCGCGCGCTTTCGGCAGTCGAGGGCGTACTCTTGCTTGTTGACTCGACACAAGGCGTACAGGCGCAAACACTGACAACACTCGCAGCGGCGCGCTCGCAAGGATGCGTCATCATTCCGGTTGTCTCCAAAATTGACTCTCCCGCCGCGCGTATATCTGAAGTGAAAGCCGAACTCGCGAAGCTTTTGCATGTCTCAAATGACGAAGTGCTCGCTGTGTCGGGAAGGACGGGAGCTGGTGTTGACGAGCTTCTTGAGGCAATCGTCAGTCGTGTACCCCCTCCTTCGCACAAGGATGTGGGGGGTAAGGCCGTCGGAACAGATGAACCAAGGGGCACTACCTTTGATTTTTCCTATTCAAAGCATCGCGGTATTGCGGTGTATCTACGCGTATTCGATGGTACGTTCAAAAAGGGTCAATCGCTTACATTTCATGCCGCAAAAAAAGATTTTGTAGCGCTTGAGGTCGGTATTTTTGCGCCGGAGGAGACGCCTACCGATTCGCTTTCTGCTGGCGAGATTGGCTACATCGTGACAGGCATTAAAGAGCCGGGTATCGTCGCGGTTGGCGACACTATTGGCTCAGTACGAGGTTCTCTCGGAGCCCTTGGGGGCTTTGAGCGGCCGCGCCCCGTCGTCTGGGCATCGGTGTATCCTGAGAGTCAGGATGATCTTCCGTCGCTAAGAAAAGCGCTTGAGCGATTACGACTCTCCGATTCATCACTCTCCTTTGAAGAAGAGTCATCAGGTGTACTCGGGAGAGGATTTCGTTGCGGTTTTCTCGGGCTCCTGCATCTGGAAATTGTAACCGAGCGCTTGAAGAGGGAATTCAGTATCTCACTCATTGTCACCATCCCGACCATTTCCTATGTGATTACGAGAATGAACGGTACACACGAAATCATTTACACGCCAGCGAAATTTCCGGAACAGGGCGATATTTTAGAAATAAAAGAGCCATGGGCAAAAGTTATCATCATCACTCCGCCCAACTCGCTTAGTGCACTCATCCAAATACTCTATGAGCATGAGGCACAAACACTCTCTACCGAGACCTATGAGGACGGTCGGGTCGAGATGGCTGTGGAGATGCCACTTCGGGAGCTTATGCGCGGCTTCTTTGATACACTGAAAAACATCTCTTCGGGCTATGCGTCGCTTTCCTACGAACTCCTTCCCGAACGTTCGGCAGATGTGGTGCGACTCGATATCCTCGTTGCCGAGGAACCGGTAGCGGCATTCGCGCGCGTATGCGCACGGAGGCGCGTAGAAGAAGACGCGGAGAAGATGGTAGAGAAGCTCTACACACTCCTACCGAAGCAACTTTTTATTACAAAGATTCAGGCAAAAGTGCAGGGGCGCATTATCGCCTCACGGACGCTCTCAGCAATGCGGAAAGATGTTACGGGCTACCTCTATGGCGGCGATGTCTCGCGCAAAAACAAGCTCTTGGATAAACAAAAGCGCGGTAAAAAGAAAATGCTCGCGCGCGGCACCGGCAAGGTCAATATTCCAGAAGAGGTTTTTATGAAGATGGTGCAATCTTCCGCCGAATAATCGGTTATACTCGAACCATGCGCAAGGAGCAATGGCGACAAGGAGTCCTCATCAGCATCCTTTTGCTCGCCGCATTCTGGCTCCTGTCGCTTATTATAGGACTCGTCGGGAAGGCGAGAGTGGCAGTTGGAGAAGCGCATAATGCCCAAGGGCAATATCAGGCGCTTGAGGAGAGGAAAGCGATATTGGAAGGGAATCTTGCCACGCTCGCCACGGAACGTGGACAGGATGCAGCCACTCGGACAGCTTTTGGGGTTGCGCGGCCGGGAGAAGAGGTTATCGTAGTGGTACCGCCCGATTCGAAGATTCCGACGACGACACCATCCTGGTGGCAGCAGATATTGGATTGGTTCCAGTAGCGGAATTGGTTTAGTGGTAGAACAGTTGCTTCCCAAGCAACGGGCGGGAGTTCGATTCTCCCATTCCGCACTACTTCGCTCGATTAGGAAATCGAGCTACGAAGTGCACAGCACAGATGTTTCTGGGGATAACCATACGTGCTATACTCGCCATATAACTTCATGTATATGGATAAAACTATCACTATTTATAGCACTCCAACGTGTCACTTCTGCCAAATGACCAAAGATTTTCTTAAGGAAAAAGGTATTGGGTATACCGAGTTTAATGTCGCAAGCGATTTGGAGAAGCGTCAGGAGATGATTCAGAAATCCGGCCAGATGGGCGTACCCGTCATCTTTATTGGGAATGAAATGATCATCGGTTTCGACAAGGAGAGGATTGCTACCTACCTCGGCGTCACCGCGTAATCCGTTCGGCCCCTTTAGTTCAATGGATAGAACGGCTCACTCCTAACGAGCTGATTCAGGTTCGACTCCTGAGAGGGGCACAAAAAGTGCGAAGCAATTTTTGTGCCCCTAGCACGCCTGGGAGGCGTGCGTCCAGGAGTCGAAAACCTTGCGAGTATACTGAGGAGCTTTGTGACGAATGTATCCGCAAGGTGTACTGACCCTGTAAGGGTCGACAAGCGTACTCGCGGTCCTGAGAGGGGCACTACTTCGCTCCGTTCGGAAACGGAGCTACGAAGTGCAAGCACCAAATGTGTTAGAATAGAAGCCATATGGACCCAGAACTGAAACGTGAGCTTGAAGAGATACACGCGCTTGCGAAGGATAATCATCATATGCTGCGCGCCATTCGGCGCCACCAATGGTACGGTTTCGTGGGAAAAATCATTATCTGGATCGTCGTACTCGCCTTGCCGCTCTATTTCTATCAGCAGTATCTGGAGCCGCTCGTCTCTCAATTCTCTGCGATTCCTGGAGCAACTACCTCTGGCGTCTTCGGTATTCCGACTACTGCCGAACTGCAGAAATTACTGAGTTCATTTCAGGGGAAATAATTTTACTATCCACAAGGGTCGGTCAGTGATTCGTACCAGTGAGATTATAATGTATGTATGAATGCGGTACGATCTCGCGCGTTGCGTCTACGTCTCTTTGGAAAGAGTTATAAGGAGATTTCCATGGAGCTCGACGTACCGAAATCGACGCTCTCAGGATGGTTCAAACATATCGTGTTGTCAGATAAGGCGCGCATCCGTCTCGCGTTGAGGACTCGTCTCGGCAGTGCAACGCTGATAAAGCGCAATAAGATGCAGACGCACGAAGCAGAGCAACGTGCGCGTAAGTTGCGCGCATCTGCGAAGGGAAGGGTTCCCATTCTAACCAAGCGCGACATGCTTATAATCGGTACGACCTTGTATTGGGCAGAAGGGTATAAACGCCTTCACATTCGAGACGGGAAAGAACGGATGAGTCATTCGATCAGTTTTGTGAATTCAGATCCCGCCATGATAAAAGCGTTTTTGCGTTTCTTGTTCGAAGTGCTTGCTATCCCTCGTGACGCGATACATCTAACCATGCGTCTCCATCCGCATATCAACGAAGAGCATGCGCGTATATATTGGATGAATGTCACAAAACTGCCTCCCACCTGTTTTCAACGGACAACCAACATGGTGAGCATAGCGAGCAAAGGGAAGCGTCCTTACAATCGTTTGCCGAACGGTACGCTTCAAGTTGCGGTGTACGATACGGCAAAATTCCACTACCTTTTAGGTCTTATAGAAGGCGTACAAACAAGGTTCCAAGTATGATATATTTCTGCGTATTGCCTGGGTAGCTCAGTTGGTTAGAGCGCTTCGCTGAAGACGAAGAGGTCCCCGGCTCGATTCCGGGCCCAGGCACCAACATGTCGCAGAAGATCTTTCTCTGGATGCACACCCATGAACGGCACCTTTCGGCGTTGGCGATGATCGCCGGCTTTATCGCCGATGGTTTTTTCTTTGAGCGTATCGATCTCTGGCAGACGCATGTGATATTTACTGCTTACACTACCGTTTGTTTTATCGCAATTCCGCTCCTCCATTGGTTCGAGATGCGCGCGGAGCGCGGTCAACCTTTCCTGCGCTGGCGCCTGATTCTTCCGGTCATTATCCAGTTCGCGCTTGGCGGATTCTGGAGCGGCTTTATTATTTTCTATGGACACTCGGCGAATCTCGGCGCCCCATGGCCATTTCTTCTTTTCCTCCTCCTTGTGCTTCTTGGCAACGAATATTTCAGCCGCTATCATTCTCGACTCGTGTTCACGAGTGTACTCTTCTTTTTCGCACTCTACTCGTACGCGATCTTTGCCGTACCGATTGCGACCGGCTCTATAGGGACGCAGGCATTTCTCGCGAGCGGCGCACTCGCGATTGGCGTCTTTGCGCTGTTTACCATCCTTTTGCGCGTACTTGCGCGCGAGCGTTTCCTCAATGATGTCTGGCGTATCCGCGCTGGAGCACTTCTCGTACTCGCGGGCATCAATATATTTTATTTCACCAATGTATTGCCGCCCCTGCCGCTCTCGGCTGAGGCCGCGGGCATATATCATTCAGTGGGGCGCGTTCCGGACGCATACTTCGCGATACGCGAAACCGGACAATCGTGGCGAGTACGGTATTTTGGTTTCCCGACTATCCTGCACGTCGTCCCGGGCGAGTCGGTCTTTGCCTACAGTTCCGTTTTTGCGCCGACGACGCTTACGACAACTATCGTGCATCGCTGGCAGTGGTACGACCCAGCGCAGAAAATGTGGATAACGAAAGCGATTATCGCCTATCCGATTTTCGGCGGGCGCGATGGCGGATACCGCGGCTATTCAACAATACGCATAAGTGAAATCGGAGAATGGCGGGTCAATGTAGAAACGAACGATGGTCGCCGCATCGCGCGCATGCCCTTTATGGTGGAACGAGTAACATCTCCACCGCCCCAAGAAATAATAATTCTCAAAAAATGATTTTTTAACCCACTTTCACGCGCAGTTTTGTTTGTTTTGCTTTATCAAGACGCGGAAGAATGATGGTGAGAAGGCCGTCCTTGGCGCTTGCAGACGATGCCTCAACATCAACTTCTTGCGGGAGCATAATCGTGCGTGAGAATGAGCCCCAGAAGAGTTCGCGAGTGAAATAGTCGGGTCCGGCAGTTTGTTCGCGCTCCATGCGCGAGCCGGAAATCTCAACCATATCGCGGCTTATGGAAATATTGAGCTCGTCGGGGCGCACACCCGCGACGAAGGCGCGAATGACGATATCGCTTGCGGTCTGGTGTACATCCACAGGGAGCTGTCCTTCGCTTGCGGGAGCATCATCATTGAGCGGTGCCGGACGAGTAGCCGCCACGCTTGCTTGAGAGAGCGGCTTCTCGCGCGCGGATGTTGTCACCGGTAATTCTTCATCGAACGCATCGAATGTGTCGCCGTGGGAAGAATTTCCGGAAAGACGTTCGAAAAATGAGCGCTTCATATTCATTGTTAATAAGTTTGTTTGGTAGGGAAGTTGCGGTACCGAAAATATTTGAGCACTTCAAACGCTGCAAAGAAGATGAGAACGACTGTCCACACCAGGAAGAACGCTGTAGGCGCAATCGAAGCGTCTTGATTCATAATAATCATATTAAACGCAGTGTGCAATGCGATGGCGAGGATAAGTCCAGTCGCTGCCGCAGTCACGCGCATTCCGGGGCGGCTCGCGGCTGAGAAAGCAAGCGCGAATCCAATTGTCGCGGAAGCAATAACGTGAAGCAGGGTGGAGCCGAGGAAGCGCACATCACCGGTAAAAAGACCGACGGCTACATGCCCATCCGAAAGAGGAGCAAAGAGGAAGAGCATATTTTCTGCCGAGGCGAAACCAAGCGCCACGGTAATCATATAGATGACATAATCGGGCGTTTCATCCACCGCATTGCGCCAGAGGATGAAGACGGCAGCCATGACGTATTTGAGGAATTCCTCGATGAGCGCCCACGCGGTTAAGAACGATATATTGTCTACCAGATGCATCTTCGCATAGTGTTCAAGAGGAAGAGCGAGTGGTACTGCCGCCATGCCCGCGACGAAGGCAAGCGCTATGAGTGTGCGCGGTTCCGGACAGCGCGCATCCTCCTTTAAAAGGAAATAGAGCCAGATGAAAGACGGCAGAAGTCCGCCGAGGAATGCGTAGCCGAGCGTCGTAAGGGTCACCTTCATACTATAACAGGCCTTTCGCCGGAAAATAGAAAAAGGGAGCGCACCACAAGAGTACTTCCATTTTCCTAAACCCGAGTACGGGTAAGGAAAATTGGTCGCTCCGGGCCGCTAGGCCAAGTCTAACTGCCCGAAAATCTCCGCCGCTTCAGGCCAGCGAGCGACCATGAGGAATTCGGCGTCTTTGGTAGGCATAGATTGCCAGATTTCCTCGGTGACAAATGGCATGAAGGGGTGGAGGAGTCGCAATGTGCGGTCGAGGAGCATGAGGAGAAGCCGCGCGCGCGAAGCGCGCGCGGAAGCATCGGCGCTGGCGAGAATCGGTTTTGATTCTTCGATTATCTTGTCCGCGAGTTCATGCCATGCATAGTGATAGATTTTTTCCGCCGCCATATAGATTCGGAATTCTTCAATATCAAGCGTGACTTCTTGAGTCAGTGTTTCGTATTGTTTAATTAGCTCGCGCTCGCGTGCAGAAAAATGGGCACGCTCCGGGGCGCTAGCCCAAGTCCTATCCCCATTTTTCTGCCCGTTCGCGCTCGCCCCGGCATTTTCGAGAATGAAGCGCGCTATGTTCCAGAGTTTATTTGCGAAATGTTTATAGCCCTTCACTTTATCTTCACTGATACGCATATCGGTGCCGGGTGTGTTCCCGACGACGAGCGCCATCCTTGCAGCATCCGCGCCGAACTTCTTCGCGATATCAAGCGGGTCGAGATTGTTACCGAGCGATTTCGACATTTTGCGTCCCTGCGCATCGCGAACAAGGCCGTGCAGGTACACTGTTTTGAAAGGTATCGTACCGAGCACAAATTCAGTCATCAGTATCATGCGCGCGACCCAGAAAAAGAGGATATCGTATCCGGTCTCGAGAAGATCGGTCGGGTGATAGGTTTGGAAATCAGGGGTTGCTTCCGGCCACCCAAGAGTTGAAAAGGTCCAGAGGCCGGAGGAGAACCACGTATCAAGGGAGTCCTCATCCTGTGTCCACCCCTCTTCGGCGGGAGCGACGCCGACTACAATTTCCTCGCCCTTGTACCAGACCGGAATGCGATGACCGTACCAGATTTGCCGGCTGATGCACCAGTCGCGGAGGTTTTCTATCCAGTGAAAATAGGTTTTTTCGAAATATTCAGGAACGATTTTAATCATTCCAGAGCGCACGGGCTCAAGCATCAATTCTTTCAGGGTTTTTCCGCGACCGGGAACTTCTTTATTCACCTCGATGAACCACTGCAACTTCGGCAAGGGTTCAATGATGCCGCCGGTGCGCTCGGCGGTCGCGACGTTTTGTTGAACATCTTCTTCCTTTTCGAGCAGTTCTTCGCTCTTGAGCCACTCCACGACCGTCTCGCGCGCCTCGCTGGTTTTCTTCCCCTCAAGACGACCTGCGACCGTCATCTTTGCATGTTCGTTTATGACGATGGTTTCGTGCGAGAGTTCGTGTCGGTCGGCAATGTCCCAGTCGGTCTGGCTGTGTGCTGGCGTGAGACCGACTGCGCCCGTACCGAAGGCCGGATCAACCTCTTTGTCGGCGACAACTTTTATATGAATCGGCACATCGCAGAAAGTCGCATCGTACTCTTTGCCGACGAATGCACGGTACCGCGCGTCATCCGGATGCACGGCGACGGCGACATCGCCCACTTTGGTCTCGGGGCGTGTTGTCGCGATAGGAATAGGGAAGTCCTTTGAGTAGCGGAACGTGTAGAGTTTCGCGGGGCGCTCCTCGTACACTATCTCGTCGTCCGAAATGGTGGTCTGCCCTTTAGGATCCCAATTCACGATGCGCAAGCCGCGATAGATGAGTCCGGCATCGTACATACGTTTGAATATCGTGCGCACCGCGCGGCTGCGCGTTTCATCGAGCGTGAACGCTTCGCGCGACCAATCGAGCGAAGCGCCCATCGTTTTGAGCTGATTCACAATGGTGTCATGGCTCTCCGCTGCAAATGTCTCAATGCGCTTGAGCAATTCTTCGCGCCCGAGGTCGTGACGATTTTTACCCTCATCCTTCTTTATCTGCTTTTCCACGATCGACTGTGTCGCAATTGCGGCATGATCGGTTCCGGGCATCCAGAGCGTGCGGAAACCGCGCATTCGCTTGTAGCGGATGAAGACATCTTCTATTGCGAGCATGAGCGCGTGGCCCATATGAAGCCGTCCGGTAACGTTTGGCGGCGGGAGCACGATGGCATACGTCGGCGCGTCCGCTTTGGCGACGTCTTGCTTCACGCACTCGTCCGGATCGAACAACCCGCTTTTTTCCCATGCCGCATATACCCGCGGCTCGGTTGTGGCAGGGTCGTACGGGCTAAGGAATTTCTCAGGCATCGTTTACAAAATATAGCAAATATGCCACATTACGCGAGGTGCGCATTGCCGTTCGCTTTGATATCGGTTGCGAACTCTTTGCGCCTCGCGCGATAGAACCCAGCGAGCGCTATCATGACGGCGTTGTCAGCGGTAAGTGCCGGGGAGGGGATGCGAAGCATCACTTCCGGATATTCGTTCTTTATTTCTTTCGTAAAAATGCGGCGAATATGAGTGTTTGCTGAGACGCCTCCACCAAGGACAAGAGTCCGCGCTTGCGTTTGCTCGAGCGCGCGCGACGTTTTCTTCCACAGTACGTCAGTGACAGCGTTTTCAAATTCATGCGCAACATGCCGACTGAACATGTCCTTATCGGCATCCGACCGGTCACTCATAAGGACATCTTGTTTTTTCAATAAATACAGCACCGCTGTTTTCAATCCTGCAAATGAGAAATCGCACGTTGCATCGTTCATCATCGGCCGCGGCAATGCGAATGTGGACATCGGATGTCCTAGTTTCTGAATGTGGACATCGGATGTCCTAACTTGTTCGGCGAGACGCGATATCTCGGGCCCGCCGGGATAGGGTAGACCGAGCATCCGCGCAACCTTATCAAAGGCCTCGCCGACGGCATCGTCGCGCGTCTCTCCGATGAGTCCATATTCAAACCATTTTTTCATTACCACCAGCTCGGTATGCCCTCCTGAGATGAGAAGCGCGAGCACCGGCATCCGAACATTGTCAATAATGAGCGTATCACCATCGCTTGTGGCGAGCGCGGAAAGTATATGCCCCTCCATATGGTTGACGGCAATAAGGGGTTTGTTCCAGATGAGCGCAAGCGCCTTGGCGAAATTGATACCGACCCAAAGAGCCGGTTCAAGTCCGGGACCCGCCGTGACGGCTATCACATCTATTTCCGGCGGTTCGCATTCGGAAATGAAATCAAAGAATGCTTCGGCCAATCCCGATTCACGCGCCAACATTTCAGAAATGTTGGCCCGCATTTCCTCCGGTAGTACCTGTCTGTCTTCGTGCAAAAGTTCCGCCTCTTCAAGCGCTGCTTCTAGAATAGGCACGAGATTCTTCGCGTGTTCACGTTTTGCAAGCATGGGAAAAACACCTCCATATTCTTTGTGTATTTCAACTTGCGAGAGCAGTGCGTTCCCGAGCACGGTAAACTCGGCGCGTTCCTCATCGCCAGTACATTCGAGTATGGCGATAGCCGTCTCGTCACAGGATGTTTCAATTCCCAAGATTTTCATGTGATTGCCGCTTTGGCTAGCGGCAATCATGCCGCGCCCGGAACGGGCGATACCGGCATATTTTCCTTTAATACAATCCAAGGAAGCGGGTCACCCCACTTAATCCGGAATGCCGAAGCGCGAGGATGTCCATTGCCGCCGTATTTCCGCGCAATAGCTGATACATCAATGGTCTCATCGCTTCTGAGGGAGACGTTCAAGACATCCCCGTGCAGGTTCACTATCATGCCCAAGGGAGGTTTCAAATGCACGAGCCGGTTTCCCACATCCGAAGCGAACATATCCACGGCGCTCGCGAGATAGCATTCAAATCCTTCAAACGAGATGAGCGCCGCCTTGTTGGCGATTTGTTCCACGAGTATCGCGAAATGTTCCGCGTATATTTTTCCGCGTTCTATGAGCGCCGCGCGTTCCATATCATTCTCAAGTTTGGCGGAAAGGGCGTCCCACGTATCAAAATGGAAGGGTTGTGCATACATATACGAGATTATCGCGCGAGAATCAGGCAGTTTAAAGACATACAAATCGACGTCCTCTACATATTTTAATAATTTTGGAACGGGAACGTTGGGGTGAAAGTAACTCCACGCGATAGTCGCTCCCGAGCGTTTCTCGTCAAAAACATATTCCGGCATGCTTTCTACGACGTCTCTATTGCCGAGGTGGTGGTCAAGTACTGTCACGGATGCCGCCTCCTTGATAAGAGCGTCCACGATCTCTTTTTGATAGCAGAAATCAGCGAAGTATAATTTCCTGCCCGCAAGACCCTCGGGAGCCGGTCGGCCGTGTTTGACTGGTATATATTCCGCCGTGTCGCCGAATTTTTTCCATGCAGCGTAGGCACTGCCGAAGCCGTCTGGGCAACCGCCATGGTACAAAATCACTATGTTTTTATGATGGGAGTGCATTGTTCCTAGTGTACTGCTTATTGCACAAACCGCACATAGATGCCGGCAGGAACAACGCGCTCGGAAGAGGATTCCTTGATATGAAGTTCGCCGCATTCGCTGTTGGCCTCGCCAAAGGTGCCTTCCACTGCTTGTGCAAAAGAGCGCGGCGCATAGCCAGCCGCATAGCCGTTTATAAGGAAAAAAGAACCATGAGTTTTTGAGAGCAATTCATTGAGCGTGGCAAGAAGCGTATGTAAATCTTCTTCGATCTTCCATACCTCGCCTTTGGCGCCCCGGCCGAAGGCCGGCGGGTCAAGAATAATACCGTCGTATTTTGCGCCCCGTCGTACCTCGCGTTTTACAAAAGAGAGAGCATCATCCAGCACCCAACGAATGCTATCCTCAGGGATATGCGAAAGCCGCGCGTTTTCATGCGCCCAGTCCAGGGATTGTTTGGATGCGTCCACATGCGTGACGAATGCGCCGGCGTGCGCAGCAACGACGGATGCAATACCGGTGTAGCCGAAGAGATTCAGCACCTGGATGTTCGACCTTGGAGGTCCTTCATCTGATGAACGACCTCCAAGGTCTTTCATTCGTTCGTGAAGCCACTGCCAATTGGGCGCTTGCTCCGGAAACATGCCGGTATGCTTGAACCCCGTGAGCCGTACGATGAATCGGGCGGCATTCCAGGAAAGTTCCCATGCTTCCGGCACCGACTTTTTCATATTCCAGGAACCTTTCTTCTCGCGGAAGGTGAATTCGGCATGCGCCTTTTCCCATAGTTCCGGGCGCATTTTTCCCCACAACGCTTGCGTCTCCGGCCGCGTGATAATGATGTCGCCGAAACGTTCTAATTTCATAGAGTCGCCCGAATCAAGGAGCTCGTAATCGCTCCATGGGAGGGATACAAGATGATTGTCGCAATTTAATTTTTTTGTCATAGCGTTTCCGGGTGCTTCCGCGACCATTCGTAGAACACGACCGCGGCGGAGACGGCGGCGTTGAGGGACTCGGTCCGTTTGTGTATGGGAATTGAGAGCGTGACATCGCAGGCGGCGAGCGTCTTCTCGCGTATGCCAGCGCCTTCGTTTCCGATGATAAACGCGACCGGTACATTAAAGGCATCCGTGCCAAGGGACGTTGTACCATCCATAGCGAGGCCGTATATCCAGAACCCTTTTTCTTTAAGTATTTTAAGCGTGTTGTTCACATTGCCTATCGTGACGAGCGGGATGCGGAATACCATGCCTGCAGAGGCCTTCACGACCGCGCCCGTGACGCCCGCCTGATTATGCTCCGGAATGAGAACGCCCGAGAGACCGAACGCGGCGGCCGAGCGGATGATGGCGCCAACATTATGCGGATCTTGGACTTCGCCGAGAACGGCGATACACAGATTTGTTTTCACATCAACATTCTTCAGAAAATCATCAAGCGATATGAGCAGTGTTGATGGGTCCATCGTAGCGATGACGCCCTGATGAGCAGCATCTCTCCCCACAAGTTCCTTGCCCGAGCCCGCCGCAAGCGCCGCGGTCGGGATCTCATGTTTTTCCAGGAGCGCGCGCAACTCTGTATCGCCTGCCTGCCGGTAGGCATGGCGCATATCGGGAGCGAGAAAGACCTTGCGAATGACCTGCGGCGTATTGCGGAGCGCCTCCATGAGCGCATGCTTGCCGTAGATATAGACCTTGTCCCCGACCGCTCTTTTCGCCGCCGGAGCGCGCCGTCCTTTATATATAGTGCGTCGTTTTGGTCGCATGGTGCGCGGTAAGGGACTCGAACCCCTGACCCTCTCAACGTCAATGAGATGCTCTACCAACTGAGCTAACCGCGCGTACGAGAATTATATACTATCAGCCAATATGCTACAATTTACTTACCGCATCATTTATGCACCAGAAAATTCGCCCATGTCATTAGAAGAACACATACCATCGTCTGCCGGACAGGAAGAGGAGAAATTGCCGATGCCTAAGGTCATGGATCATGTTGTTCTTAAACAGATCGCTCACGGAGGTCAGTGGCAAATGGAAGGAGGGAAAGAGATGGGAGGTCTTCTGATGGAAGAGGTTGTCGTCGGGAAACGAATACGACTTGGCGCGATGGGCAATACGGATATAGTTAAAGCCCTGGGAAAAGGAAAGAGAGAAGGAGAAATTGTCGTTACAACTAAAAATTCAACGTACATCCTCAAGAAATTTTAGAGGAAGGGAAGCAACTAAGTTTGTGACCCTATCGGGACCGCTTTTTGCTGCGCCAAAATCTGTGACCCTACCGGGAGTCGGACCCGGGTTTAGAGCTTGAAAAGCTCTCGTCCTAACCGTTAGACGATAGGGCCGTCTCAAAACCTTATCATTTCCGCCCCGAAATGCTAGGATGGCGAACACAGGCTAAAGCGAAGTTATAACTTCGCTCGCCCGAGCGTCGCTTCGCGACGCTATAGGGAGAGGTGGCTGAGTGGTCGAAAGCACATGTTTCGAAAACATGCAGGCCTGTAAGGGTCTCGGGAGTTCGAATCTCCCCCTCTCCGCCAGTAGTTTTAGGGCTTAAACAAAGGAGTTCTAAGACATACTTGTATAAACTTTGAACTTTATGAAAGGTATAGAAAATTATTCACCAGAATGGCCAAAGAAATACGAACTTGAAGCTGAAAAGATCAGGGCTATTTTAGGCGGTGAGGTAAAAGACATTCAGCATATCGGCAGCACTTCTATTCCCGGTGTGATTAGCAAACCTCTTATTGATATCGGTGTTCTTGTCGATTCAATAGATGATATTGATCCGTTCGTAAAAAAGCTTGAGTCACTAGGATATTCATATAAGCCAGACATGTCTTCTGCAGAACGTATTTTCCTTCGAAAAGGTGATCCTGTTGAATACCACTTATCTATCGCATGTCCGAAGCATACGTTTTGGAATCGCCAAATGAGCTTCAGAGATTATTTAAGAAAGCATCCAGAGCTCATCGAAGAATACAATCAACTGAAATCAAACAATATTGAAACGACTTCAGATGAAGATTTTTCTGATCTTTCAAGAAGCAAAGTCTATAACCAGGGAAAGGGTGAATTTGTTGAGAAGGTTTTGAAACTAGCAGAAATCCAGCACGCCACCTTGATAGCATCCGCCGGTGCATCTACTCGTCTTGCAGGTTCAGAGCTTTCTGATGAAGACGTTGATCAGATCAGTAAATCTTCTGAGCAAAAGTAGGAACATCAAAAAGGTCAGACTTTTCTTGGTAAATCCGCCTTAATTTTCGTATAATTCTATCAATATTGCCGTAATTAAGTCGTCCTCTCTGTTCAAAGTTCCGGCAATCGTCCCCGCCCCTATAATTGGATTTTCCGATAGTGAGAAGATGTCGTGCATGATGCGCAGGCAGTACCGACCAAGGCCGCTCCTTGCTGAGCCGACTGCCTGAGCCAGTCGGCCAGTTTTAGCGTGTCGCTTGTGTAATCGCTTGATTTGAGGACGATAACCGCGATACGCCTCGCGACACCATTGATTGGAACCAAAAAGAGGGAGACCATTGTATCTTCCGCTCCGCCCATACTGCCGATCTTTCCCCCAATGAAATTCGCAGAATCAAAAAATACATTCGCATTGTTCACTTGATACACATTCCCGCTATCGGCGACCAACTTCTTGAACGGCGTGCGAGTAATATCAAAGATGAATGATTTATTGTTCGCAATATAGGTTGCGAGGCGATAGAGGTCGTCGGGAGTGGATACGTTCCCGGTAGACACGCCGCTCGCGTCGGTGAAATGCGTTGACTGCATATCAAGCGACTGTGCGGTCGCATTCATCCAATTGATAAAACTTGTCGTACCGTAATATTGCGCCAATCGGTCTGCCACCGCATTGTTTGACTCCATCAAGAGCGGGTACAGGAGATCGCTGACAGGGAATAGTTCTTTGGCTGTTGTCGCAGTGGACGTGGCGCGCGTTCCAAACAATTCATTGCGCGAAACCGCGACTTTTTTGTAGGACATGATGGTCTCATTCGCGACGAGCGCCGTCATCAGTTTCGTCACCGAGGCAATCGGCAGAGGATTCTTCGCATTCTGTTCCAAAAATACGTCTCCCGTGTCAATATCGGCGACAAGGTATGAGCCGGCCGAAACAGTGGGGGCGGGAATAGTATCCAGGACAAGCGACGACAGCAATGTCGTGTGGATAGAATCATAGACGAAAATACTGGTTCCCTTGTCGGAGAAGTTATACACTTTTTTTGCATCATCGGTGTCGAGCCGAATACAGCTGCCAGAATAATCGGGGTCCACGAGCGAACCGTCCACAAAGTACGGCCATCCATGAATGAAATAGTTGCCGTAGAATTGCATGCTCCACGGCAGATGCACCTGCTCGCCCCTGTTGAAATGATCCTGCTCTTTTGAGAGAACGGTATAAAAGCCGCTCGGTGTTTCGCTTGGAGACCCCGGAGTTCCTTTTGCAAGAATGGGGTATTCGGCGACAAGCATGCCGTCCTGGTAGAGCATGAGCCGCATGTGTACCAGATTGGCGGCAATAAATTTGCCTGTTTGCGGCACCGCGTCCGCAATGGCGAGCATGTTAACGATACGCTCTGACGTCGTCGTTGAGAAAGTTATAACCGTGTCATCTGTGAAGGTGGGGGGTGTTTCTATTGCCACTACCGCGGCCAGAGAGGATGTAGCGACGACAAGAGGTGTGGAGCGCGATTGAGACGCATAATTCAAAGTGAAATGACCTGCCATACCGATGGCCACGCTCACTAACACTATATTTCCCAAAAATCTAAATCCCTCCCAGTCAAAAAAGTGGTCCGAACTCATGTGTTTCCCATTATACTACCTAGTAGATTAGCGGAAACGACATCAATTTATTTCGCGCGCACCCCGTGTAGGAAATTAGTGCATCTTGACCCAGAGATAGATGTCTTCAAGCGCCTTCACGCCGTCTCCTGCGGCGATATTGTTTTGATGGTACAACTCATCGGTACAATCGCCAGCGGCCCACACGCCCAGAACGCTCGTGCGCTGATTGCGCGGATCAACTTTAACGCGTTTTACCGCATCAAGCTCAACCAACTCTCCTATAAACTGCGTATTCGGAATGACGCCCGCTTCGACAAAGATGCCGGAGACGGAAAGTTCCTTCATCTCGCCCGAATCCTTATTTTTGTATTTGAAACCGGTGACGAATTGTCCACCCATGACTTCAGTTGGTTCGGCATGTCTGATGACGCGCATATTCGGATGCGCGCAGGCCTTCTCCACGGTAACCGGATCACCCTTGAATTCCTTATGCCGGTGGATGAGCGTGACGGACTTCGCATACGCGAGAAGTTGTAAAGCCGTCTCGAAGCCCGCATTGCCGCCCCCTATGACCGCGACATCCATACCGGCAAACAAAGGACCGTCACAGGAAGCGCAGTAGGTGACTCCTTTATTCTCAAATTTTTCCGCGCCGGGGACATCAAGTTTCCGGCGTCCGGCTCCCGAAGCGATAAGTATCGCTTTCGCGCCAAACTCCTTTCCCGTTTTCGTCGTCGCAAGAAATGCTCCTTCCCCGGTCTTCATAATTGATACGATACGTTCACCGATGGCGAGCGTTACAGAATCGCTTTTCACAACGTCGATATGCGCTTTAAACGATTTCGCGAGATCAGACCCGCTTATTTTCGGCGAGCCAATCCAATTCTCAATGCAATCAGAGACAACCGATTGCCCGCCGATTTCTTCTGTGATGAAAATAGTTTTCAAACGCTTGCGGGCTGCATAGACGGCCGCAGCAACGCCTGCGGGTCCGCCGCCGATGATTATCAAATCAAACATTCTTGTATTCTACTACAATTCGCCCACTTATTCCCCACAACTCGCTTTCTACTTTTTGTGTCGGCGCAAAAATGCCGGAATCGCGCCCCACGCCTCATCATCTTCCGGGGCTAGCGGCACCTCCTCGCGTTTACGCGGTGTCGCCGTCACGACCGGTTCTTCTTTTCCTCCGGAGACGATTATGCTTTCAACGGGTGCGACTTTTTCAGCTTTGCCATCCGCTTTGCCATCCGGCGCATCTCCGCGCTTCACAATTTCATGATACATACGACCCCGTTCCTCCTCGCGCCGTTCGGCGGGTATTATTGAGAAGAGAGAACGTTCGAGCCCGGTTGTTAAAGCGTGCGCCGCGCTCTCGGGGAAGCCGGTCGCGATAACGATGATGCGGACATGACCCTTTTTGAGCTTCTCGTCTTTCATCACGCCCCAAATAATCTTCGCGCTCTTATCCACCGATTCGCTGATAATTTTCGAGGCCTCATGCACCTCCATGATGCCGAGATCGTCAGAATGGGCGATAACCCAAAGAACGCCTTTGGCACCCGAAATCGAGATATCTAGAAGCGGAGAACTGACGGCGCGCTGGGCCGCCTCGGCTGCGCGCTTGTCGCCCTCGGAAATGCCGATGCCCATCAGCGCGGGGCCGGCGCCCTCCATAATTGCTTTGATATCATTGAAGTCGGTATTGATGTCTCCTGGCGTGCGGATGATATCGGAGACGCCCTCAACCGCCTCGCGCAGGACTTCATCGCAGAGCGCAAACGCCTGCTTAAGCGAGAGCTTTTGTTCGGCAATGCCGAGCAGTTTATCATTGGGGATGACGATAAACGCATCAACCTCTTTCTTAAGCTCGGCCAACCCTCGATCGGCGAGATCCCTGCGCTGCGCCCCTTCAAACGAAAATGGCTTAGTAACGATTGCGATGGTGAGTGCGCCAATCTCCTTCGCTATCTTCGCGACGACCGAAGAAGCGCCGGTACCGGTGCCGCCGCCCATCCCGCAGGTGATGAAGACCATGTCAGAACCCTGAAGCGCTTCTTGAATGTGTTGGCGTGTCTCCTCGGCCGCGCGCTTCCCAAGGTCCGGATTCATGCCGGTGCCGAGACCGCGCGTGAGATTCTTGCCGATATGAATTTTGCGCTTGGCGAGCGAGCGGTGGAGGTCCTGCGCATCGGTATTAACGGAGACGAACTCGACGCCGCGCACCTTCGAGTTAATCATGTGGTTGACGGCATTATTGCCCGAACCACCGACACCAATGACACGGATGCGGGCGAACGTTTCAATTTCCGGTTCGATGCGTTTTGACATAATTGGATGTTACCTCGACATAATAGCAGAATCGGGCAGTATGCAAATATTGACAATCTATAAATACGACCCGCTGTTCATGGCAAGAATTGCTGCAGAAACTTTCCAAAAGTGGTACGGAAACTTTTTTTCGGCGCATTGGTGTCGCCGGTAAGCCCCCAAAGCGCGAGACCGTAGGCGACCGCCCATGTCGCATCGCGAATTTTCGTATCGGCAGAGATGCGGAACTCCGCAAGACGCGCAGGGAGCTTGAGGGAGCCGCGCGCAATATCGTTGATGGAGCCGATACCCGCGCCGCCGCCCGAGATGATAATACCGGCAGGCAAGGGGCCGCGGCGGCCGAGCGACCTCAGATGTTTATCAATGAGAGAGAACATTGTTTCGAGACGGCTGGCAATAAGGTCGTCAATCTTTTTACGCGAATACATTTGCCCCGAGAGTCGCCCGATCTTCACGCGCTCGGCTTCTTCAAGCGAAATGCGAAACCCAAGCGCAATATCGTCCGTGATATGGCTCGAACCCATCGGGAATACTTTTACCGAAATAGGAATGTTTTCATCGTAGACGACGATTGAGATCGTCTCCGCGCCGATATTCGCAAGAACGCACCCTTTCATTTTCTGGTCGCCCTCAAGGAGCACATAGGAACCCGCAAGCGGAGAGGCCATCTGATCAATGATTTCAATGTCCGCATCCTCGACTGCTTTAGAGAGCGCATCCTCATGTTGGGCAAGGCAGGTAATGAAAAGATAATCCACTTCGAGACGGACGCCCTTCATACCGAGCGAATCGCCAAGCACCTTTGCGCCGTCAATGCGGTACTCGAGCGGAATGCTGTGGAGGACGTGCCGATTGAGGAATCCTGGTGCCGCCGCTTCGCGCGCCGCTTTTTCCGCCTTCTCAAGGTCAAGGGTCGTTATTTCCTGATCGGCGCGCGAGATGATGGCGGAGCCGGTCGCACGCGCTTCATCAAGCGAGATACCGCCGACAGCGAGGAAACCGGCGCGTATAGGTACGCGCGCCGCGGATTCCGCCTCCCGTTTCGCTTTAATGATACTTGCGGAGACCTCTTCTTTATTGACGATATAGCCGTGCCGCAAACCTTTTGATTCGGCAAGGCCGGTGCCCAGAACGCGCAGCTGCCGCACGCCGGCGCGTTTATCCGTGGTCTCCTCGACGACGACCACCTTTACTTGGTACGTGCCGATGTCGATGCCGGTGGCTATGCGTCGTGACATATGGTGAGGCGCGCATACCGCCCGCAGCAAATCGCGCTACAATTTTTCGTTCGCATCTCTCCATGGTACTGCCATGAGCCCATCCTTTCAAATGCAACAATGCGTGGATAAACAGATACAGGACGAACCCGCGCGCACTCATGCCGTATGCAAAGGCCTGTTTTTCGGCTTCGCTAAGACAAATAATAATTTCACCGTTGCGCTCGCTAAGAGCATAGGAAAGGACGTTTGGCACGTAAGTCGCGCCGCGCAGTTGTTTATTCAGCGCCCGCGCTTTCAGCGGACTGACGAAGACGAGGGAGATGTCCCAGCCGGGAAGCGTTTTTTCCGCGATCGCCGTGTAGGCAAAACGCGGTACCCGCGCGCGCCGCGTTAGGTTTTTAATAGCTATACCAGCGTCTCGCCGGTCGCCCGACATCGGTTTATCGCTTGCCGCTCTTGCCACGCGCATTCTTTTTTGCAGCAGGGTCTATCTTGCCGAGCTTCACGAGCTCATTGTACTTCTCGCGCCTGACTTTAGAAATAAGGGCGCGCTTGAGACCGACATTCTTTGATTTGGTGCGCTGCCAGTAGCGACGATTGCGTACCTCGCGTACGAGACCAAGCCCCTGCGCGCGGCGGGTAAAACGGCGTATGAGCGCAGTTGAACTTTCATTTTTTCCGCGCCTCACCTCAACTCGTGTATCAGCAGTCATGTGAAAGAGAATCTAACATACCATGGCCGCACCTGTCCATGGTGGCGTGTACGATGGCGACTGCACATGTTTTTAATTCGACCATTCATCCCCGAAGCAGAGCTTCCGGGCATTCTGAGTGAAGCCAGTAAACAACCTATCAAATGTTTGTAACGGTCGTTATAAACATTTGATAGGTTGATGCAACCATCGTCATGGTTTTTATATTCTCAGCACCTAAGTAACGGACTTCAGTCGTTCTATAAGACCAGAGAGAGGAAGGACGGTTTCTTCCTGGGTCTGCCGATTGCGCAAGATGGCGGAGCCCTCGAGCGCCTCTTTGCGCCCCATGATAAGGAGATAGGGACTCTCTCGCCGCTCGGCGAGATAGAGCTGTTCGGTCAGCGACTCGACACCGATGTTCTGCGTTAAAGAAATACGTGCTTTTCTGAAGTCCTCAGCAAGACGGATTGAGAGACGTTTCGCTTCGTCGCCGATATGGACGAACGAAAATCGTATTCGCGGAATTGAGGCCTTCTTAACTACCATACCCGTACTCGCTATTTGAAATACCGCACCGGTGGCGCTTATGGGTGCGGCGGGGAAGAAATGGCGCGTGAAGTCGGAATAGCGCGAACCCCATGCAATGCGCCGCTCGCCGAGAACAAGCTCAAAACACGTGTCGTTCCAGACATTGCCGCGACTAATAAGATTGCGCGCGAGTTCATATGGTGTCTCGGTCATCTCAAGATATTCGAGCAAGTCCTCAAAACGTTTGCGGCTCGCATCCGAGAGATGCTCGCTTGGCGCCGGCAAATCCTCCGCGCATTCGCGCGCTATGGCGAGCTCGGCGGCCTCGAAAGTGTCGCGCTTGGCGCAGGTAATGCATTCCTCCGGAAGTACATCAGCGCGTTTTTTGAAAAAGTTCGTCAGTTCACGCGCGTAGCGCGCACGGGTCTCTTTGTCGCCCATGGAATTGATACGAACAAGCGGTTCTTCATGGAAAAGGTCGCGTGCGAGCGCAATGAGCGCGCGAATGACAACCGCATCAGAGAGCGCGCGGTCGCTGCCAAGCGCATGAAATTGTATAATCGCTTTCTTTGGCGCCGGGCGACCTTGAGCAATGTTTGTATGCCAAACGAAAAGCGGCTGTCGCGGAGAAGGCGCGTATTCGACATTCTGAAATTGCTTCAAGAAATTTGTAATTGTTTCGGCGATAGGATCAAGCGTCAGATGTGAGAGCGTTTCGGAATAGTTTGTATTCTTGCGCATACTTCCGCGCGTTTTAGCGGTGAGTGTTGAAAGCGGCGTGAAGCCGTAGTATTGACCGACCGCATGCGCTTTGCTTAAAAGTTCTTCCGCCGGAATGGTGTCGCGCATCATGGTGTTATAGGGGTTGTCGTGCTTGACGCGCTGTCATAGTGTGCAGCACCCGGGAAGAATCCGCTCTCTCCGACCGGCAAGAGTCGCAGATCGACGCGACCGATAATATCTTTCTTTGGCAATGGACCCCAGACACGCGAATCGGAACTATTGGGGCGATTATCACCTACGACGAAATATTCTTCCGAATTGAGCGAAACATCTTTGGTATAAGTTGCATCTTCGTTAACGATATACGGCTCGGCGAGCGAAATTGTATCTCCGGCGGCGGTGGTAACGGTGATGACGCCATGATTAATAGAGATTGTTTCGTTCGGAAGCCCGACAATGCGCTTGATATAGAAAATGGAAGGATTGCCCGGGTAGCGGAAGACAATGACATCACCGCGCTGGGGCGCACGGAAGTAATAGAGGAATTCATTCACGATGAGATAATCCAGATTCTCGAAGGTTGGATGCATAGATGCGCCGTCAACGATAAACGGCGAGATCACGAAGACGCGGATCGGGATGACCACGACGATAATAAGGAGCGCGAGTGTGAAAAGATCCTTCAGAAGACCCTTTCCAGTATCTTGCATGCATGTATTGTACGCTTCGCTTCGTCGCGCGCAAGCCGCAGGCGCGTAATCGCCGGAGGTGCCGCGAGTCCGCGAGCGGCATTGTGCTATTATATGCGCATGACGCTCGTCATCGTCGGCCTCGGGAACCCGGGAAAGGAGTATGCAAAGACGCGGCATAACGCGGGAAGGAGCGCGGTGGAGATCGTTGCCAAAAATGAAAACTTTGATGACTTCGTTTTTAACAAAACGGCACATGCGCTCGTGAGCAAGGGTGCGGTTGCCGGAAAAGATGCAATAGTAATTCTACCCGAGACATTTGTGAATCTCTCCGGGAAGGCGGTTTCTGCATTCGTGAAGAGTCCAAAGGCGGCAAAAAATCTTTTGGTCATTCATGACGATCTTGATTTGCCTTTCGGTACGATAAAAATGGTGTTCGGTCGTGGGAGTGGGGGGCACAAGGGCGTGGAAAGCATCATGCGCGCCGTAAAGACGCAAGAGTTCGCACGCATCCGCATTGGCATCTCTGCAGCGGGGAAGAAGCATCGGGCGAAGAAGGTCTCGGGTGAAGAAAAAGTCATCAAGCACGTCATCGGCAAGTGGAAACCCGCCGAAGAAGCGGCGCTGAAAAAGGTTTTGAAAAAAGTTGCCGAAACGGTACACCTTTTCGCAACCGAAGGCATCGAATCCGCAACTCAGTTCGCGAATACACGCTAAATGAAAGCGATTTCCACGATTCTTTATAATGCGGTACCGATTATCGTAATGATCGGCCTGATTCCTTTAGTTACGAATGACTTTACCCTTAGTGGGATTTATATTTTCATAATCGGCGTGTCGTTATATATAAAACGCGAGAAGAATGATTTTGTTATTTTCGCCTTCGGATTTCTCGGGCTCCTTATTTCGGAATATTTCTTCATTTCGACCGGCGTCGAAACATTCAATCGCACTAGCCTCCTCGGCGTCATGCCGCTGTGGCTTCCCATACTCTGGGGCTATGCGTTCATTGCTATCAAGCGTGGAATCGTTGCATTAGATTCGTAATCTAAAAACGCGACCACTTTTTCTTCCCCTTGAGCGAGCAATCGCCATTTCGGGCAGTAGCGTAGGCGTTCATGCACGGTCTTTTGGCATTCGTGAAGTGTGCCATTCCGATGGCGCGATGCCAAAAGATGAACGCTAGAGCTTAAGAAAACCGCCGGCCGGGGCGGTTTTCTGCTGTCCGAAATGGCGATTGAGAGCGACCCTTACTTCTTCTTTCCCGCGTACGTGAGCGTCATGCGCTGATCTTTCGGTTCAAAGAGAGTGATGGTGAACGGATAGGTCTTTCCAAGCTCCAGGGTTTCGCGCAGTTCTGCAGGCGTTGCGAATTCGCTCACATGCACCAGACCAGCGATACCTTCTTCCACAGAAGCGAGTGCGCCATGCTTGTTATATTTAATGACAACGCCCGGTACTTCCATACCCTTCGCATAGCGTTCGGCGGCCGTGTGCCACGGATTCTCCTTCAGCGCTTTGATGGAGAGCGATATTTTTCCATCCTTTATTTCAATGACTTTGACCCTGACTATGTCGCCGATAGAGAAGAGTGTGTGCGGGTCCTCGACGAGACCCCAATCAAGCTCGCTGATGTGCACGAGACCTTCAAGTCCCGGCTCGATCTTCACGAAGACGCCGAAGTCAACGACCCCGGTCACTTCGCCCGAAGACGTGTCGCCAACCTGATATTTGTCGATGAGCGACGCTTTCTCCTCGGCCTCATTCCCCGTGCGCTCCGAGAAAATAAGTTTACCCTCCTTCGCATCGGCAGTGATGATACGCACCGAGAGTGGGTGCCCGATGAGCTGCATGAGTGCGCCGAGTATCTTGTCCTTGTCGCCTTCCGCCACGCGAGGATAGTGCTCCTTGGAGAGCTGTGAAGCGGGGAGAAATCCGGCAATGCCTTGCCACGATAGAATAAGACCTCCTTTGTTTGCCTCTTCAACAGTGAGAGAGTATGGCGTCTCCGCGATGATGGCTTGTTCGGCTTCACCCCAGATGGCCGCCTGTCTCGCTTCCTTGAGAGAGAGTTCGATATAACCCTCGCGACCGGCGGGATCGACAACTTTTGCGCTGATAATGTCGCCCTGATTCGCTTTGCGCAATACGTCGGCAGCGTTCAAATATTCGCGGCCGTAAATGAGGCCGGTGCCAAACGGAGGCAAATCGATATACACCCGCCCACGACTGATAGCAATAATCGTTCCCTCGACGAGATCGCCGCGAGACGGCGGTGTGGGGATAGCGTCAAGTAGCGACAGCATCGGATGACCTTCTTCAAGATGAATGGTCGCCGTCGGTATAGCCACTCCCGCACTCTTCGCATCCTTGGTGAAGGATGATTTCTCTTCAGACATAGTATATAAAGCGGCGCGGTTCGCCAACTGGCGAATTCGAGAGCGGTACTTGAACCTTTCGGCGCAAGGGTTAGCCACTCCCTACTTCCTCCGCACGCAACAGAAACACTATAGCATCTGAAGTCAAAAAATGCTAGAATGCGCGGATATGGTTATCACGCATCATGGCGGACAATGTTTCAAGGTAACGCTCGGCGGTCTCACACTCGTCTTCGACCCTATCGCCAAAGGTGGAACGTTGCCGCCTTCGCGTTTCGGCGCGGATATCGCACTCGTTTCGCGCAATCATTCGGACATGAACGGCATTGATGAGGTGACCTATGGCGGGAAAGCCCCTTTCGCTATTACCGGTCCGGGCGAGTATGAGCGGCAGGGCATTGTCATCCAGGGATTCCTTTCTTACAGCGCCTACGGTCTCGCACGAGGTCAAGAAAAGGCAGTTAATACGATTTATTCCGTTCAACTTGAAGATATGACATTAGTGCATCTGGGCGCACTCGCTGATTCAGAGCTTCTTAAGGAGGCGCGTGAAAGTATCGATGAGATTGACGTACTCTTCGTACCTATCGGGGGTCAAGGCGTTCTTTCACCCGACGATGCGCACAAGCTCGCCGTATCGCTCGAGCCGAAAATAATCGTCCCAATGCACTGGACGGCTCCGCCAGCTGGCGGAGGAGCGCCAAAGGCACTTGAGGCCTTTCTCAAAAAAGCCGGTTCGGACAATGAAAAAGTCGACAAGCTTACTTTGAAGAAAAAGGACCTTGTCGGTCGTGAGGGGAGTATACTCGTGATAACACCCTGATCCACCTATGAAAACCATTTTTGATCACATTGAGCATATAAAAAGCAAGCCGCACCACGTCCGCAATCGCATCGCTTTTAGCGCGGCTAGTATCGGAACAGGGCTTGTCGCGCTCGTATGGCTCGTGAGCGCTCTTGGAACAAATGCCTTCGCTATTCAAGAGAGCTCGTTTGCAAAGAGTGTCGGGCAAGAGTCCGTGGTTGCGACTGATAGCGGGAATGGAAACAATCCCGTTAACAGCGCAGTCGCGGGCGCGAGTGCCGCTCTCTCAAACGCATCGGGCAGAGCGCATATCGAGATTATCGATACAACCTCCTCAACACGCAAAGCGGCGCAGCCCGAACAGACGACCATACCGTTCTGAATGTAATTCGTAATCACTTTTACTATCATGGCGCGCGGGAAGAAGGAGGGTACAGAGAATAATGCGGGGTCGCAGGTCGCCGCGAATGTCATTGGCCAGCCGATCGTCGCCGAGATGCGTACATCGTATCTCGATTATGCGATGTCGGTTATTACCGCGCGCGCTCTGCCGGATGTGCGTGACGGATTGAAGCCGGTGCACCGCCGCATCCTCTACGCGATGAAAGAAATGGGGCTCGTGCCGGGCGCGCGATTTCGCAAGAGCGCTACTGTGGTTGGCGAAGTGCTTGGCAAGTATCATCCGCACGGCGACACCGCCGTCTACGACTCGATGGCAAAAATGGCGCAGGAATTTTCCTATCGTTATCCGCTCGTGCTCGGTCAGGGCAACTTCGGCTCCATCGATGGTGACTCGCCCGCAGCCATGCGTTACACCGAAGCGAAAATGTCGCGCATCGCCGAAGCACTTCTCACCGATCTTGAGAAAGAGACCGTTGCCTGGAATCCGAACTACGATGCAACCCGGGACGAGCCGAGAGTGCTCCCCGCTGCGCTACCAAATTTGCTCTTGAATGGAACGCTCGGAATCGCGGTGGGTATGGCGACAAATATCCCGCCCCACAATCTCCGCGAAGTTGTCGCCGCGACAGTTCACCTTATTGAGAATCCGGAAGCGACGACGAACGATCTCCTCGCATTCGTAAAAGGTCCCGATTTTCCACTTGGCGGTGTCGCTTTCAGTCGCTCCGACATCACACATGCCTACAGTTCTGGTAAAGGGCCGGTAGTCGTACGCGGCGAAGCAGAAATTATTGATGATGGGAAAAAAGATACACGCATCATCATCACCTCCATCCCTTATCGTGTGAACAAGAGCGAACTCATCACGCGTATCGCGGACTTGGTGCAGGAGAAGAAGATTGAAGGCATCCGCGATTTGCGCGATGAATCCACCTCGGATATCCGTGTGGTGGTCGAATTGAAGGGCACCGCGCATCCACAAGCGGTTCTGAATGCATTGTATAAACACACCGATCTTGAGAGCACGTTCCACTACAATATGCTCGCACTTGTCGATGGCGTGCCGGAGATGCTCTCGCTCTCGGGCATGCTCGGACATTTCATAAAACATCGCCAGGAAGTAGTGAAGCGCCGCACCGAGTACGATCTGCGGCAGGCCGAGGCACGCGAGCATATCCTTCTCGGACTCTCGAAGGCGCTCGACCATATCGATGAAGTCATTGCAATCATTAAGAAAGCGGCGGATGTGCCGGCGGCAAGCGCGGCGCTCCAGAAGAAATTCGGATTCTCGGTGCTCCAAGCGGCGGCTATTCTCGAAATGCGTCTGTCGAAACTTGCCGGCCTCGAACGCAAAAAGATCGAGGATGAACTCACCGAAGTGCAGGCCCTGATCAAGCGGCTGAAAGAAATTCTTTCCTCGGCTAAGAAAATACTTGCAGTGGTGAAGGCAGAACTCGAAGAACTTGGAGAGAAGTATGGTGATGATCGCCGCACGAAGGTGATGAGGGGCGGCGTGCAGAATATTTCCGTAGAAGACCTCGTACCGGACGAGGAATCAATGTTGCTCCTCACACAGGGCGGGTACGTGAAGCGGACGAATCCGAACGAATACAAAGTGCAGAAGCGCGGCGGTGTCGGCGTCGTCGACATCGCGACAAAGGAAGAAGATATTGTAACGCACTTCCTCGTCGCCTCCGCGCACAGCGACCTGCTCTTCTTCACCGATTTCGGTAAAGCGTATCAGCTCAAGATGTATGAGATTCCTGAAGGGCGGCGCGCGACGAAGGGTAAGAGCATCATGAATTTCCTTCCGCTTTCTGGCGAAGAGGCGGTTACGAGCGTGCTTGCGATTCCGAAAGGCGCGGCGCTTGATGCTACGTCGGTTATCTTTGTAACCGAAGCGGGTGCGGTGAAGCGTGTTGCGGCACGTTCATTTGCTGATGTCCGCCGCTCGGGCATCATCGCTATCAATCTGAAGAAGGGCGATCGGCTCGTCTCGGCTCATCACGCCAACGAAGGCGACACCGTATCTATCGTGACGGCAAAAGGTCAAAGTATTCGTTTCGAGGCCGAAGATGTGCGTGAGATGGGACGTACTGCAGGCGGTGTTCGCGGCATGAGTGTGCGGAAGGGTGACCGCGTTGTCTCGGCAGAAGTGATTCCAGCGACCGCGAAAGACGCATCGCTTCTCGTCATCATGAGCAAGGGCTACGGCAAGCGCACGAAGATGTCCGAATATAAGGTGCAGGGCCGGGGCGGTTCGGGCATCAAGACCGCAGAGGTCACGGCGAAGACCGGGGAAATCATCGGTGCGCGAATTGTCTCCGGTAATCTCGAAAACGAAGAGCTTGTGGTCGTCTCGAAGAAGGGGCAGGTAATACGCACTTCGGTTTCTTCAATCTCACTCCTTTCCCGCGCCACGCAGGGCGTCCGCATCATGAAGATGCGCGAGGGCGACTCTATTGCCTCCATGGTCGCGCTGTGATGATGGATACTGAGTGAGTATGGAAGGGAATCCTGGCCGAGAGAGCAAAGAAAATTCGAGAATATCATTTCGCAAAGCTACTCCGGCCGATGCGGAAGCATTCGTCGAATTAGAGCGGATGGTTGCCGGACATAAGACTTATTCGGGGATTTTGAATACGGACGAAGCATTGGAAGAATTTAGGGATAACGAAGTCTACTTATTTTACAAAGGCGAGCGGCTCGTAGGGAGTACTGAGTTTCAAATGAAGAGTCCTGATCATGCTTACATAGCAGGACTCGTGGTGCATCCCGAGTTTCAAGGGACACGCGTTGCCTATGAAGCTATACAACTTCTTTCAGAAAAATTAAAAGAGGTAAAAGAAGTAGAGTTCGTTACTCATCCTGAAAACGCGAAGGTACTTTCTATGTGCAAGTCATTTGGATTTAAAGTAAAAGAACGTGTCGAGAATTATTACGGTGACGGCGAGCCCCGTTTGGTGCTGGTTAAAGAAAATTAAGTCGTAACTTCTAAGGCGTCGCTTCAGAAGTTAGAGCAAATAAGTGTTTTCTTAGTTCAATAAGTAAGTGCAACACTTCAGCTAATCTGAAGTGGTATGAC
>CAZJZB010000004.1:0-63261 GCA_964550425.1 uncultured Candidatus Saccharibacteria bacterium
ACGCCGTTAGAAGTATTTAATCAGGGTGTTGCACTTCAATGTTGAATGTACCTTTCTGATGTTCTTATCAACAACCGGTCGGCAGAGATTAGAATATTTGCATTAGAATGTCAGTGATGGGCAAGCTCGAAGTAGCATCTCAGAAAAGACGGAAGAAACAGAATGTTCAACACGCGGTGCTTGCCGCTGTGGCAGTTACTGGTCTGCTTGTTCTTGCGGCCGTTGCGCCGAACACCTTGCAACTTCTCAAGTATCTGCCTAAAGAAAAATACAATCTCGCCTATCGAGCCAAGACAGCTACTGTGCGCCTTGTCGCAAAAGGGTACGCAGTGTGGGTCGAGCGGGATGGCAAGAAATATCTGCGTCTGACTCCGGCCGGCCGCAAGGCATTTGAATTTGAACAAGCGAAGGTTGCGCTCAAGAATCAAAAGATGAAATGGGATGGGCGATGGCGGATGATTGTTTTTGATGTGCCGGAGCGAAGAAGCCGTATCAGGGTCTGCTTGCGTGCCGTCATGCGCGACATTGGGTTTGTTCGGTTACAGGACAGTGTGTGGGTCTATCCGTATGATTGCGAGGACTTCGTCGCGCTTCTTAAGGCGGAGCTCAAGATAGGCAAGGACGTGCTTTATGCAATTGCCGATACAATAGAGCACGATAGGAATCTTCGTCGGCACTTCAATTTGTTGGGTGCATAAATTGTAATATTCTTATAAATGACGGTCGGAAGAAATAAGAATATTTGTTTGTGCTGTTGATTGCGCGGCCCGCCGCGGGTCGCGTGTGGTATTTTATAGGCATGAGCGCTTCATTCAGCAGTCCGCACGAGAACGTGTTGCAGCTAGGCTTGCGCGAGGGAATGAAAGTCGGCGATTTCGGAGCGGGCTCCGGCCACTACGCGCGGGCAGCAGCCGCCGCCGTCGGGCACAGCGGGAGAGTGTATGCGATTGATGTGCAGGAGGATGTACTGAAACATCTGAAGCTAAACACCCGCGCTCATCATCAGAGCACCATTGACACGATCTGGGGAGACATCGAGAAGCTGGGCGGCACGCATCTGCGCGACGCATCGCTCGACGCCGTTATACTCGCTAATACGTTCTTTCAAATTGAGAATCGTTTTGGACTCTTGGGAGAGATGAAGCGCACTCTGAAGTCGGGCGGCAAGACCATGATTGTGGACTGGGCTGGCAGCTACGGCGGCATGGGGCCCACGCAGGAGCAAGTCGTGTCCGAACATACCGCAGAAGAATTTTTCATCAAAGGCGGTTTTCATAAGGTAAAGTCGTTTCGCGCAGGGCCGCACCATTACGGCATCATTTTTACCTCTCCATGAAAATCTCACTCTTCCAGGGTATTCTGTTTGGCATATTCGGCCTCAGCGCGCTTGTCGGTCTCTTCGTTTTCGCGACCTATACGAGTACGGGCGATACGAACACGGTCGGCACGGTCGTCATGTGGGGCACACTGCCCTCGGAAGGCATGCAATCCGCGCTTGCCGCCACAATGCAAATCGATGAAACCCTCAAGAATGTCTCATATGTGCAAAAAGATCCTGCGACGCTACTCTCGAATGTCGCGACCGCGATAGCCACTGGTGTCGCACCCGACCTCATCCTCGCTTCGCACGAGGAGCTTCATGCGCTTACGAAATTCATCATGCCGATACCGCAATCAACGCTCTCTACAAACACATTCGTGAATACGTTTGTTGAAGAGGGACGTATCTTTATGATGCCAGACGGATCCGGTTACTACGGCATACCGTTTCTCGTTGACCCGCTCGTACTCTTTTCAAATCGTTCCATTCTCGCGAGCAGCGGCATCGCGAAGCCGCCCGCAACCTGGGAGGCGCTTATAGGTCTTGTGCCGAATGTCGCTATACTGACGCCTTCGCGGCAGATCACTCGCGGTCTCATCGCGCTCGGCACCTACGATAACGTTCGTGATGCGCGCGGCATACTCTCCGCACTCTTTCTGCAACAGGGAATTCCAATCTCTTCATATTCGGCGAACGGCGTCCTCGCGGCTGATCTTGGCGAGACGTCTTCTGGCAGCGCGTCGCTCGGGTCGGCAGTGCTCGGTTTCTATACCCAATTCGCCGATCCTTCAAAGGTTTCATATACCTGGAATACTTCATTGCCTGATTCCGAGCAGATGTTTCTTGCAGGCGATCTTGCGCTCTACCTCGGCTATGCGTCTCGCGCGCGCTATCTGCAAGAGGCAAATCCAAATCTCAACTTCAGCGTAACGCCTTTGCCGCAAAGCGCGACTACAAAGGAGAAAAGCGCCTACGGCCTCATCTACGCATTTATGATTCCACGCGGAGCAAAGAACCCTTCTGGCGCCTATCAATCCGCCACACTCCTTACTAACTCTGCCGAGCAATCCATCGCGGCGGGAGCGACAGGGCTTGCGCCCGCAACGTTGAGTGAACTTGCCACTATTCCTCTCACCGATCCTGTTGCTGCGGTCGCATACGCCGAGGCGCTCTACAGCAAAGGATGGCTATCCCCAATGTCTAGCGATGTCAACCGTATTTTCTCGGGTATGATTGGGGATGTGATAAGCGGTCGTTCAACGGTCGATGATGTGCTTGGGAGCGCTGCGCGTTCTTTGAATCCGCTTCTGCAACAATAATCATGGGTCTTTTTTTTACCTTTTCGTTCACCACTTTCGTGTTTGTTATAGTCGCGGCGGGCGCTGCGCCCGCCGCGCTTGCGCAATCCTGTCCGCCTGGATGCAGCGAATCATTTGCTGGCGGCTGTGTTTTGAGCGCGGATCTTATAAAAGGTGTTATAACGGCCTGCCCGACACAGTCCGGGGTCTCTAATCTTCCACAAAAACAAACAGGTGTATCAAACACCAATAATTCTGCCTCTAAAACCACCCTCATCAACCCGCTTGGTCCAAAAACGACCACCCTTTCCAAATTCCTCGAAAGTATTCTTGATATCATCATTCGTGTCGGTTCCGTTATCGTTATTCTCATGCTGGTTTTTGTCGGATTCAAATTCGTTACCGCGCGGGGCGAACCGGGAGAAATCTCCGAAGCGAAGCAGATGCTTCTCTGGACCGTCGTTGGCGCTTTGATACTTCTTGGCGCCAAGGTCATTGCGGCCGGCATTGAGGCGACCGTAAAGGCGCTCTCCACTGGCGGCTGATATGAATTTGTCCGGCGGCACGACGTTCAGGGAATGGGTGGGCGGCGGTACTGCCGGCATCATCGGCCTTCTCAATACCGTCATCGTGCCGACTATCTTCGCCTTCGCCTTTGCAGCCTTTATTTGGGGCGTCGTGAACTATTTCTTTCTCCATGGAGGCGATGAAGGGAAGCGCGCAGAAGGGCGGCAGTTCGTCCTCTGGGGTATTCTCGGAATGGTAGTGCTCTTCTCGGTGTGGGGATTCGTGCATATATTGTTATCCACGCTCGGCATCGCGCCTGCGAAATAATATGCCATACTCTCCGCATATGCGATCAATTGCCCATACTGCTCTCGTGTTCATCGCACTTCTCGCACCAGCTCCTACATACGCATTAAGTGACGCATCATATACACTCACAACACCGGGCATTAGCTCTCAATCATCGCAATTTTTCACGACCGGCGTCTTCGGTATGCCATTTGGCGGCGGATTCGGACTCGGCGGATATAGTAGCGGCTGCGCAAATTCCATCTATTGCATCGCGGGGAACGTTATCTACATCATCAATAGCGTGTTGGTGCCGGTACTTTTCGCAATTTCTTTTATCGTATTTCTCTACGGCATCACCCGCGCGTATATTTTTTCCGCAGGCGATCCGGAGAAGGTGAAGGAGGGGCATAAGATTATCCTCTGGGGCCTCATCGGGTTCGCCGTGATGGTATCCATATGGGGGCTGGTGAATGTCGTCTCCAATACTTTCGGCCTTCAGGGCTCGTACGCGCCGTTTCTGCCGATGTCGCCTTCTCCCTTTTTAGGGCCGGCGCCTCGATAATTATAGAAACACATGGATTTGACAAAACTTAAACAATATTCCGGAGAAATTATCGGTTTCATCAATTCTTTTCTCGTTCCGGCTTTGATGGCGATAGCGTTCATCACCTTCTTATATGGTGTCTATAAATATTTTATTCTTGGCGCTGCGAGCGATACCGAGCGTGCAGAAGGGCGGCAATTTGTCCTGTGGGGCATTATCGGTCTTGTTGTTATCTTCTCTGTCTGGGGGCTGGTGTTCCTTGTTAGCGGCACGCTCTATCTCGTGCCGAGAGGTGCGCCCTCGTATCCGCTATTGTGATTCTCCGATATCCCCACGGGGTGAGAGGGTATAGTTGACTCTGTTTCCAGGGACGTTACAATTACCCCATTATCCACTTATCAACACTATGAAAAAAGCCCTCGCCCTCGTTTCAGGAACATTTGCCGCACTCGCTCTGCCGCTCGTCTCTTTCGCACAAACAGTTAGTAATCTCTCGAGCGCCGGTACTTTGATTATCAATACCATTAATAATGTCCTCGTCCCTGTTCTTTTTGCCATTGCTTTCATCGTGTTCCTGTGGGGCGCGTTCCAGACCTTCATCGTTGGCGCCAACGACGAGGAAGTGAAGACACATGGTAAGAATCTCATGCTCTGGGGCCTCATCGGCTTTTTCGTCATGGTCTCTCTCTGGGGTCTCGTGAACATTCTTACCGGCACTGTTAGCTTTGGGACCAGTTCTGGACCATCGAGCGGCCTTCCAAAGGCAGGTGTCCAAGTAGGTGGTTTTTAAATGCCCGTTCTCAACGAGTTTCTCCAGAAAGTCGTCGTGGAGGTCGTCAATCCGATTATCCTGCTGCTCGTCGCAGGAGCGTTTATTGTGTTCTTGTGGGGCGTATTTGAGTTTATCCGACAGGCGGGAGATGAAGGGAAGCGCGAGGAGGGCAAGAGCGCCATTCTCTATGGCCTCATAGGCCTCGTCATCATCTTCGGTGCTTACGGCATTATCAATCTAGCTCTCGGGACCTTCGGTATCCCGACAATTCAGAAAATTTCGAAGTGATGGTCGTGAAGAGACAAAGAAGGTGCTGGGGAGAGGACTCGAACCTCCAATGGATTGCTCCACATGGTCCTAAGCCATGCGCGTCTACCAATTTCGCCACCCCAGCGCTTGTGGAACTATAGCAAGCGTAATTACTTTGTGCGCCCACCAGGGTTCGGACCTGGGACCTTCTCGTTAAGAGCGAGCTGCTCTACCAACTGAGCTATGGGCGCGCGTCGATATTTACTGACGGTCGTTTAATTGTCTTTAGGTGCGACCAACGCAGCATAGTTGATTCTATTGTGGGAACCAAATCCTGTAAAGCAGCATGAATCCACGCGAGCGTTTTATATCGCATATCCGTACCCTTAGGTACATACACCTTAATGGTTCCGTAATATAAATTGTTTTTCTTAAATCCCTTATTTGCAGGTTTGATGAAGCTTTTCCCAAAGTTCTCAATCGGAATTCCCGTGATATCCGACCAAAACTTCTTTACTTCCGCCTCGTTTTGTTGGGAATAGATGTTGAGATGCGCTTTAAGTGTCGAAGGAGGAACATCAAACATTTTTTTGAACCAATGCGTCATGAATACAATAAGAACAGGATCGGAGTTTGTAATGGCAAAGTTCTTTGTTTTGCTTCCTTCCGCCCAATAAAGGGCCGCACCCAGAAAGCGGTAAGTCTCTGATGAGAGTGGTAGCAGAATCTCTTTCCGTGCGTTTTCAGTAATCAGTGCAACCTCCTTTTTTCTACGCTCGACCTGGCTCGGTGTCCCGCGCGAGAGGATTTGTATCTGTTTTGTATAAAGACGCGCACGATGCTTGGGTGAAAGGCGGACGTTCTTAAGCCAAAGGCTAAGCGAGCTTTTCGCGATAGGTACTTGTTGGCGTATTTCGTTGTAACTTAATCCCTTTTTTCGCAGTGTGATTGCCATCCTGCGCATACCGGTTTTCTGTTTCATACCTCTGATTATACGCTATATACCAACTGGTCTAACTCTCAAATTCATTACAAAAGTGGATAAAGTAAGTGCGCTTCAGATTCTCAGAGAGGTGTACAAACTATTTATAGGACCGCTTTTTCAACTCGCATCGCTCTGCCGAAAAGTTTGGCTCCCAAACGTTTGAAATTGTCGGTACTGTCAGTCGAGTAGAAACGGATACTCGACCGCTTACCGAATGTCTTTTCAAGATCGGTGTGTTTTTCCAAATACCTCTTTAATTTCTTCGGCACAACTCTCGCTTCTGATATAAGGGCGATATCCGGCCCTATGATTTTGCGAATTCTTCTTTCTAGAATTCCATAATGCGTACAGCCGAGGATAAGCGCATCAATTTTCTTATGAGTTAATGGTCGCAGATATTTCTCCAATATCGTTTGTATCTCCGGAGAGTTTTGCCTTCCCGCCTCTACGAGCGGGACCAGAAGCGGGCACGCCTTCTGGAATACTTTTATGCCCGAATCAAGTTTCGTAAGTTCTCGGACGAACGCGTTTGATGCGACAGTGGCCTCTGTCGCGATAACGCCCACTCTCTGGCTTTTGGTTTTCCGTGCCGCTTCTTCAGCCGCGGGAATAAGTACGCCAAGTATCTTCTTCGGACCGCGCGACTTCATATATTCTTGTTGTATTGTGCGAAGTGCGTCGCTCGAAGCGGTATTGCAGGCGATGATCACCATTCCGCACTCGTGCCGGAAAAGGAATTGCACCGCCTGTTTCGTGAACGCATGTATTGTCTCCTGCGACCGGTGTCCATAGGGAGCGCGGGCGGTATCGCCCAGATATACGTAGTCGTACCGCGGAAGCATACGCACAATAGAGCGGAGGATATCCAATCCTCCGAATCCGGAATCAAAAATCCCTATGCGCAGATGTTTCTTCTTTTGCATGTTTTGTGCCGAGGGTGGGAATCGAACCCACAAGAGCCGATTAAAGCTCACAACGTTTTAAGCGTCGCGTGTCTACCAGTTTCACCACCTCGGCGAACATTCTTATTTCTACCACGATGGGTGGATTTCAAGCTATGACAGTTGGGACAAAGGATTCGTAGGTTTTCAAGTCGATTATCAGAATGATTTCCATTTATATGATCAATTTCGATAGGAATACGACCGTCTTCACTCCGTTTTGCCCAACCGCATTCCTCACATTTTGGTCTCTTAAGACCAGCTTGGAACAATCGCTTTTTTAGTTGATAAATTGAGAAATTACTGTTTGTAACGAGAATTTCTTCAAGAGTGCGAACAGGTTTTTTAGGAACATTTTTATTTTTACTCCATCCTTTCCCTAAGAAGTGGCCCGTATCTATCTCGTATTCTTCAACGAACTTTTCGAAATAACGGTAGTTGCCTCCAGCACCCCGTAGATTCATTTTTTGCAAAGCATCACGGATGCTTTGTGAGGAGGCAATTACTTTTCGTAAGGACTTTTCTTCCCAATGCTTTTTAATGGGTCTCACACATGTATACTATCATGTGTGCGTCTACCATTTTAGTAAGCATAATCAACTGTGTATAACCCGTGAGGCCCGGGCGGGAATTGAACCCGCGCATAACAGTTTTGCAGACTGTCGTGTTACCACTTCACCACCGGGCCGTTTTCGAATAATACTAACTTTTAGGAGGTTCGCCTAGCTGCTCTCCGTTATCCAGAAGGAAATCAACGCGCGGGAGGCGGAGGTGTGCGTGAGATTTTAAATAATCCGAGAACGCTTCGCGCTGCCGCTCAAGAAACGCGAGCGCCGCGCGAGTTTTATCCACGGGGAAAACGCTTACGAAGACCATGATGCGCTCACCGTGCACTACGCTCTGTGCCCGGATGACGGTGATGAGGGATTCAGTGCCGGCCTCGCGCGTGATAAATTGCGCGGCCTCGCGCGCGACGATTTCGGCGGCGCGATTGCTTTGTCGGCGCGGGCTGCGTGTTCTGTCGGAATGCATCATGATTCGGTAACGACGAAGGCGATTATTTCGTCGCCGTAGGCAGCATTCTCGCGCGCTTCGATCTCAATGCCGAAGTCACCCTCGGTTTTTATCTCTTTAGCATCCGCGCGCGCCTGCTGCAGGTTCGTGATGCTGCCGCGCGCGATTTCTGCCTCGCGGCGAAGTATTTTCATGCGATTTCCGACAGCGAGGATGCCGGAAACATAGCGCGCACCGAGGACTTGTTTCTTCCCGCTTGACGAGAAGGATTTCAGCACCATCGCGCGCCCCAGTTCTTTCTCGGAGGCGATAACAGGAACACGTCCAACGAGGAGTCCGGCTATTTTCTCAGCAAGTTCGTAAATAATGGAGAAAGAAAGGATATCGATATGGTCCCGTTCTGCGAGCTCGCTGGCGATAGCATCAATTGATACGTTAAATGCGACGATAACTCCGCCGGCGGCGTACGCGGTCTTGACATCGGTTTCCGAGACGCTGCCGACACCGGAAGAAACGATGCGGATGGAAGCCCGTTCATGGGTGATTTTCTTCAGTTCGTGCGCGATGGCATCCACCGATCCTGCAACATCCGCCTTCACGATAAGGGGAAGTTCGGTGATGCCTTCGATTGCCGCAGTACGCTCCGGTGCTGTCATAATCGTTTTCGCATATTCATTCGCAAGAAGTTCCGCCTCCTTTTTATTCTTTGCGATGCTGAAAAGCGAACCCGCCGTGGGGAGTTTGCTGAACCCAGAAATTCGCACCGGTTCCGAAGGCCCTGCGGTCTCCACGCGCTTGCCGCGAAAATCCTCTATGAATCGTATTGGGGCGAACGCGTCGCCGGCGACAACAAATCCATCGAGCGTTAGTGTCCCGTCTTTTATGATGAGTGTCGCCGATGCGCCGCGCTTGGCATCCTGCGTCGATTCAAGTATGAAGCCGGTCGCGCTCGCGGCCGGATCGGCAGTGAACTCCGCGAGGTCAGCGGAGAGGAGGACCAGATCCAGAAGTTCCGGAATACCTTCGCCGGTTTTGGAGGAGACAAGCGCAAATGCGATATCGCCACCCATACCTTCTATGAATATGCCGTGCTCAATAAGCGAATTTTTGGTATGGCCGATGTCAGCGTTGTTCTTGTCTATCTTGGTGATAGCCACGATATAGGGAATCTTCGCTTCGGTGATGGCTGCGAGCGCGTCGAGTGTCTGTGGCATCACACCCTCGTCCGCGGCGACAACGAGGATGGCGATATCTGCTGCTGCCGCGCCGCGAGTGCGCAGCGCCTTGAAGGCCTCGTGCCCGGGCGTGTCGAGGAAGGTGACCGGCCGGCCGTTGTGGAGCGCAATGTATGCGGCGACATGCTGTGTGATGCCTCCCGCCTCGCCCGCGACAATATTCGCCTTCCGGATGTAATCCAGAAGCGACGACTTACCATGGTCTATGTGGCCCATCACCGCGATGATGGGCGGTCTTGGGACTCGCGCCATAATGGTTCTATTTCATCACAAAAATGATACGATTGCAATTTTGTACCAAGCGGCCCTAAGGGATAGAATGAGAAAATGTTTTGGAAGCGGAGAATATATCTTGATAATGCTGCAGGCGTGATGCCTAACCCGTCATCGCCGCATGAAGAGGGAAGGCGGGCTAAGAACATGTTGGAAGACGCGCGGACGGTTATCGCGCGCCTCGTCGAGGTACAACCGGACGATGTTATTTTCACGAGCGGCGCGACCGAGAGTAACGCGCTCGCCATTCTTGGGCATGTGCGAGCTCTTCGTGCGGCAGGAACGAAAGATATTCATATGTTATATCTGCCGAGCGCGCATGCATCTATCGTTGAAAATGCAAAAATGCTTTCTGCGGAAGGTGTAAAGGTAGATATTCTTCCAGTGAAGGATTATCGCGTTGATATAGAAGAGCTTAAGAAGATGCTTACGCCTGAGACAGTGCTCGTTTCCATGGAGGCGGTGTGCGGTGAGACGGGAGTCGTGTGGAACACACGCGAGGTCGCGGGGATGTTGAAAAAATTTAGCACGGGCGCACTGAAAAAAGGAAGCGCTCAGGCCGCTAGGCCGATTCAACATCCTTTTTTCAGTGCGCCCGTGCTGCATGTTGACGCGAGCCAGGCACCTCTGACCGAGAAAATAACGCGCGCGCATTTCGCCGCGGATATGCTCACACTTGATGCGGCAAAGGTCTCCACTGCTCGCGGCATCGGCGCGTTTATTGCACACCGCACAATTCCAATCGTTCCTCTCTACGCGGGCGGCGGCCAAGAACGCGGATTACGTTCAGGAAGCGAGGCGCCGGAACTCGCGAGGAGTTTTGCGGCGGCGGTTGCCGCCGCTGCATCCGGGCGCGAGAAGTTCCGTGCTTCTGCCGAGCGTGATCGTGCGAACCTTATCAGCATGATTGTTGCCGGTATTCCGAATGTGCAAGTGCAAGAGGGCCGATTTCAGGCACCCCACATTCTCAATCTTTCGTTTCCGAACCGTGACACCGATTATCTCGTCGCGCTCCTTGATGAAGCGGGTTTCGCCGTCTCGTCGCGGAGCGCCTGCGAGACGGATTCGCAGGTGGGTTCGCGGGCCGTTCTGGTCCTGACCGGCGACCCGGAGCGCACCCGTGCGACACTGCGTATATCCTGGGGCCCCAATGTTTCTCCGCATTCGTTTACTCGCTTTGCCCGTGCGCTTCAAGAGACCGTTGCGTTTATTGACAGTGACGGCCGAAGGTAGCATTATGGGAGCATGAATATAGAGGAACTCTCAAAGTCCCAACTCATTCTTCTCACGATCCTTGTGAACTTTGTGACCTCGGTTGCAACCGGCATCTTGACGATTTCGTTGCTTAACAAGGCGCCGCCTTTTGTTGTGCAAACAGTGAATCGTGTTGTCGAGCGTACGATCGAGACGGTTGCGCAAGTGGCGCCTGCCGCGGTTCTCCAGGCACCCGCGCCTTCCAATCAAGATCTCGTCATGAATGCGCTTGGCCTGGACGCATCCCGCATTGTTGCAATCTATGTCGCGGAGAGCGGCACCTCAACGCCAGCCGTCTCCGTCGGCACCTATCTTTCCAAGACGCGCGCTGTTGTGACCGCGGCGCAGGACGTATTGCCGAAGGAGGCGCTTATCAAGTTCCCGAACGGCGCTTTCATTGCTGCATCTCTCGCACACGAAGGCGGCGGCATCACTATTTACGGTTTCGCGGATGATGCAGTATTGCCGAAAGCTACGTCGCCGATCCTCGTCGCTGCGGGCGACTTGAAACTCGGTCAAACGGCGCTTGCTCTCGGTGCTGACGGTTCTGCTTCTACCGGCATCGTCGCGCGCGTCGGCGATAAAAGTATTCACACGACGCTGCCGGATATAGGTACTGGAAGCGCCGCAGTAGATCTTGCAGGTAATCTTATCGGCATTGCCGCCGGAGGGACGCCGGGGCTTCTTATTCCTACGAACAAAATAACCGCGCTTCTTACTGCGACAACGACCGCTGCAACTTCAACACCAATCGCACTAAAATAACCTTTCACGTATGATGCCCCCTTTCAATAATTTCACTACCAAAGCCAAAGAAGCGGTGCGCCGCGCGCATGAGATTGCGATAGAACGCGGACAAAATCACGTTTCGCCGCTCCATCTGCTCGCTGCCCTCGTTCTCCAGGAAGAATCACTCGTCTTTTCCATGCTCGACAAAATGGAAGTGGATACCAACATGCTTGCGGACGCTGTGCTTGAACATCTTGAGACGCCCGAAAATGCATCAGTTCTCTCGCCCGCATATCAGATCTATCTTACGCCCGATCTCGCACAGGCGCTTGAAGCATCTGGAAAAATAGCTGCAAGGATGAACGACACGTTCGTCGGCACCGAACATCTCTTTCTTGCCGTCATTGAACATCCGGGTAGCGCCGCGGACATTTTCACTCGTTTTTCAATAGGCCGTGACGCTGCAATCGCCATCCTCAAAGAACTCAAAAGTTCCAAGGATGGACAAATCGTAGAACCAAAGCGTTTCCGCGCGCTCGCCAAGTATGCGCGCAACCTCACCAAGCTCGCCGCCGAGAATAAACTCGATCCGGTCATCGGCCGCGATCAGGAGATTAATCGAGTTATTCAAATTCTCGCGCGCCGAACGAAGAACAACCCGGTTCTCATCGGCGAAGCGGGTGTAGGGAAGACGGCGATTGCCGAAGGGCTCGCTGCGCGCATGGCGGCGAATGACGTTCCCGAATCGCTCAAAAGCAAGGAGCTTCTCTCGCTCGATCTGGGGCTTATGATTGCCGGCACCAAATATCGCGGTGAGTTTGAAGAGCGGATGAAGAATGTCATGAAAGAAGTGGAGCGCGCTGAAGGGAAGGTGATTCTCTTCGTAGACGAACTCCACACGCTCGTTGGCGCCGGCGGCGCTGAGGGCTCTTTGGATGCGTCAAATATGCTAAAGCCGGCTCTTTCTCGCGGCGAGATTCGTGTGATTGGCGCGACGACGCTGAAGGAATATCAGAAATATATTGAGAAGGATGCCGCGCTCACGCGCCGTTTCCAATCGGTATTCGTGCAAGAGCCGTCGGTTGAAGATGGTATCGCCATTCTCCGCGGACTGCGCGACAAATACGAACTCTTTCACGGCGTGCGTATCACCGATGGCGCCATTGTCGCCGCCGTCGAGCTCTCGTCGCGGTATATCAGCGACCGCTATCTTCCGGACAAGGCCATCGATCTCATTGACGAGGCGGCATCAGGGCTTCGCATTGCGCTTGAGAACAAACCGCCTCTCTTGGAAGAGACCGATCGCAAGATACGCCGTCTTGAGATTGAGCGGCAAGCGCTTCAAAAAGACCTGGAGGGCGAACATGCTAAAGAGATTAAAGAACGCATCAAGACCATTGATGCAGACATTGCCGACTTTAAGGAGAAAACGAGCGAGCTTGAACTCAAATGGAAAAATGAGAAAGATATATTGGGCGGTATCCGCGCCGCTAAGACCGAGCTTGAAGCACTGAAAATACAGGCCGATAATGCCGAGGTCGCCGCCGACCTCGGTACGGTCGCAGAGATTCGTTACGGCCGCATCCCGCATATCCAGAAAGATCTGGAGACGAAGCTGAAGCGCCTGAAGATGCTGCAGAAGTCGCGTCGCGTCCTAAATGAAGAGGTGGCCGAACAAGATATTGCCGGTGTTGTCTCGCGTTGGACCGGAATCCCGGTCTCGCGCATGCTTGAAGAAGAGGTCGTGAAGCTTACCCGCATGGAGGAAACACTGAGGAGCAGCATCATCGGTCAGGATATCGCGGTAAAGAAAGTTACCGATGCTGTGAAGCGCTCGCGCGTTGGCATTAGCGACCCGAATCGCCCTATTGGCTCCTTCCTTTTCCTCGGCCCCACCGGTGTCGGGAAGACCGAATTATCAAGAAAGCTCGCAGAGTTTATGTTTAATGATACGGATGCTCTGGTGCGTGTGGATATGAGCGAATTTATGGAAAAGCATTCGGTCGCTAAGCTTATCGGCGCGCCTCCCGGGTATGTCGGCTACGAGGAGGCAGGTACGCTCACCGAACGTATCCGGCACCGCCCATACGCCGTGGTGCTCTTTGATGAGATTGAGAAGGCGCATCCCGAAGTATTCAATATCCTGCTTCAGGTGTTGGATTCCGGCCACCTGACCGACAGCAAGGGGCGCAAGGTTAATTTCAAGAACACGATTATCGTACTCACCAGCAACATCGGCGGGGAATTTATCGATCGGCTCGCGCATATCGGTTTTGGTACCGCAGGTGCGACCGACGCGACTCGTTATGAAGAGACAAAGGAGAAGGTCATGGATGCGCTCAAAGAGCACTTCCGCCCCGAGTTCCTCAACCGGCTCGATGACATCATTATCTTCGATGTACTTGCGAAGGAGGCGCTTATCCGAATCGTTGATACCCACATCGAGGAAGTGGTAAAGCGGCTCGCACAGAAACGCATTGCGCTCGCGCTTGCGCCCGAGCTGCGAACATGGCTTGCAGGGAAGGGGTACAATCCGCAATATGGCGCTCGTCCTTTGCGCCGCACAATTCAGGATAAAATACTCACGCCGCTTGCTTCACTCATGGTTGATCAGGGTCTGATGGAGGGTGGTACGGTGACGGTCTCCATCAAGAATGACGAACCGCATTTTGAGGTGAGCAAGAAGCGCGTGTCGAAGATGGCGCGCGCAAAAGAAGCGACAGTTGCTTAATAGTATCTTTTTTGCTACCTTTTTCATATGTCACAAGATCGCCTGCTCCGGCTCAAGTCCACAAAGTCCAAACACGTCATATGGACTCGCAAGAATAAGAAGTCAACTGAACGCAAAATCGAACTCATAAAGTTTGATCCGACACTGCGCAAGCGCGTTATCTTCAAAGAAGCGAAGAGATAACATCAAAACAGAAACCGCCCGAAAGGGCGGTTTCTGTTTTGGCGGGCCCACCAGGGATCGGACCTGGGCTGTCGGTTTTGGAGACCGATGTACTACCACTATACGATGGACCCGTGTAAGAAAGATAACAGATAAGGGAGTGGGGGAAAAGCCGCGCACCAGCAGCTGGTGCGCGGTATGATATGACCATGCGTTCCCGCGTTCCATTATTTGCACTCCTGTTCGTAGCAGGTTCGCTTGTACTACCTCTTGTCGCGCATGCGGGCGGGATACCGTTCCTCGGTCCTATTATTCCGCAGGGCACTTTCATTCCCGAAGGTACTATTGGTCCCACCACTATGTCTCAGGCAACCTGCCCACTCGGCTGGGGAGCACTCATAAATGTCATCAACAACATCATCAGTTTTCTCATCACGATCGCTATCGTCTTTATCGCGCCCTTGATGATTGCCTATTCCGGATTCCTCTTCGTCGTGAATCCGGTAAACCCGAGCGGCAGAGAGGATGCGAAGAATATTCTTAGCCACACGATCGTCGGCATCGTCATCGCGCTTTCCGGATGGCTCATTGTTAGTGCTGTTATGGCAGTGCTCTACGATTCAAAAGCATTCGGCAAAAACTGGTCGGATCTCATCACTTCGGACGGCGTCTCCTGTCTCGAGCAAGCGGGCGCACTTGGAGAAACGTCAAGTCAAGTCAGTCGCGCGCCGACTCTTACTGTCGCACCACAACCAAGCATACCGACTTCTGATATATTGCAAAAGCCACCATCCGAACCGACTACCGCGCTACCATTTAAGCCCACTATGACCGAGGGAGCAATTAAAAGCGCCGCTCTCGGTGCAAAGGCCTTTAAAGATTTTGCATGTGCCACTGCCATGAAGGAAGGTATTCCAGGAGAGTGCAATCAAATTCTCGGAATCATTGCTATCGAATCAGAAGGAAACCAGAACATTATTAGTCCTAAGGGAGCCATTGGTGTTATGCAACTCATTCCAACCACAGCTGCTGGTGCGGGCGTCTCTGCTTGTAAAGGATCAACAAATATCAACCCATCGCCAGAGTGCGTTTCCGCACTAAGAGACCCAAAGACCAATATACAGGCCGGTGTAATGGAGTATGCAAAGCTTTATAAAAAGTTCAACAATAATACGACGAATGCCACGGCAGCATATAATGCCGGAAGCGGGAGCGGTTTGACTCAAGATGGAAAGAAAAATGCATTTGCGCCAAGTACCGATTGTCCAGGATTAGTAGCGTGGCAGTGCCCAATAAATCCAGGCGGACTTATCGAAACGCAGAGATATGTCCCGAACGTGGCGGCAGCCGCAAAGTTTCTTTCAAGCTAATTCCCATTCTCGGCGTGCAGTAAAAATTAGGACATCGGATGTCCTAACTTGCGCAGCCAGGCTTTTTGGCGTCTGGCATACTGCCAAAGTTTCGCCGAGAGGGCCGGTAGGAGTACTTCGCTGCGCTCAGTACCTCCGGCGCGTAGATACTCTCCGATTATGCGATACTCGAGCCCAAATTCGTTGAGCCGTATATCGCCGACCATTTCTCGAATAGTGCGTACTTCATCAATAAGTCCGCGCGCAAACGCGCTTTCCAGCCGCGTGTCTATTCTCGCGCGCAACTCTTCTTTTGGCGGGTCAATCACTATCCATTCAACAAGGTATCCACAACTTGTGCCTATAGGCACATCTTTTGGATACCTTGATGGGACGGTGCCGAGTGAGGCGATTATTTCCAAGGCGCGGATGAGTCGGCGGCGGTTTTTAGGATCCAATTCTGCCCCTCGGCGCGCGTCCGCCAAGCGGACACGCGCATAGAGTTCGTTCGTGGAAAGCGTTTCAAGTTCTTCGCGAAGCAGGGGATTTGCATCAATACCCATCGGCAGGCCGTGAAGAAGTGCATGGAAATAGAAATGCGTTCCTCCGACAAGGATGGGAAGTTTTCCGCGATCCGAAATATCTTCAATAAGGCGTGTCGCATCCGCCACGAAGTCACCTGCAGAATACGCCTCATGCGGGTCGCGGATATCGATAAGATGATGGGGAACGCCACACATCTCCTCGGCGGTTATTTTTTCTGTGCCAATATCAAGTTCGTGGTATACTTGTCGCGAATCAACCGAAATAATCTCGCCACCACGCACAAGTGCTTCTTCAATTGCCCGCGAGGATTTGCCCGAAGCAGTTGGGCCTACTACGCATACAATTTGCCTTGCCATTGCGCACGATGGTATCATGAGAATAGCTATTAGGCGCTAGGCTTTAGGCATTAGATATAACAAAAAGCTAACGCCTAGTGCCTAACGCTTAACCAACTATTTTTATGAAAGAGACCAAAAGCAATTATTGCGAGAACTGCGGCGAGTTCCATGATTTCGTGCGCGATCACACTTCACAGGTGAAGGTCGGCGCCCCGATACCCGATTTTGAATTTGAGGCCTATCATCAGGGAACCATTACCACCATGAGCATCTCGCAACTGCGCGGGAAGTGGGTGGTTCTCGTTTTCTACCCCGCTGACTTCACCTTCATCTGTCCGACAGAGCTTGAAGAGCTCGCGGGACTCTATTCGAAGTTCAAAGAATTGAACGCCGAGATCGTCTCATGCTCCACGGATACCGTCTTTACGCATAAGGCATGGCACGATACTTCCTCCGGTATTAAAAAGATTTCGTATCCGATGGCGGCGGATCCTTCCGGCAAGCTCGCGTACGCCTTTGGCGTCCTTGTTGAAGGCGGCGAGACAACATTCACTCCGGACGAGGGATTGGCGCTTCGCGGCACCTTCATCATTGATCCGGCTGGTATTCTGCGTTCGATGGAAATAAACGATAATTCAATCGGCCGTAAGGGCGCCGAGACGCTCCGCAAGCTCCAAGCGGCGCAGTATGTGGAAACGCATAAGGGGAAAGTATGTCCCGCTTCCTGGGAGCCAGGGGGCGATACGCTTGAGCCGGGGTTGGATTTGGTAGGGAAGTTATAGAGGGACAATCTGTTTTTCGACAAAAAGAGAAAGGGCGCATCACTCGTGAGAATGATGCGCCCGTGGTTGTTCCTTGGAACGAGGGGAGCGGTTCTTGTTCTGTCCACTCCTCCTGCTATGGAGGGAGGTACAATTACCCGTTTAGGAGTCCTCTCAACGAGAACTCACCCCATCGTCCTTTCGGAACTTGCAGACTAGCTCCGCTTTTTGGGCTTTGCGAATGCTTCCTCGACCAACTCGCGAATGATGTCTTCCGTGAACTCCATGGCTTCCTCGATGGAAATATCGATGGCCTTGGCGGTGTTACCGACCTCTCGCCGAAGATCCGGCGTGATGCGGATACCTTTCTCGCGGAGATTGTTCTTGAGATAGGCGAAAGCGATCTGCCCTTTGCGAATATCGTCCATAACGAACCTCCTGTGAATGTACTGTTGCCACGAACCCTTCGTAGCCAGGATTCCCAAGTTCATCTTAGGAACACCTTATTTTTAGCAGAAAATGTCTTCTTGTCAAGTTTTTGGCGTCAGGGAGACTCGGTTACGAATTGCGGGCTATGCTTTATAGAGCCGTAATGCGCTAAGAAACTTTTTAGCATCTCGCGAGAGGCGGACAGTGTACTTAAAGTTTTTGCCGTTCAGTATCTTTGAGAAATTCGGCTTGAACCCAAGGTTCTCCATCATTCTACGCACATCAAGCGCTAGGATTTCGATATTGTTGGTAAAATTTACCATCCGATAGCCACGATCGCTGTAAATGCATCCATCGGTTTGAATGAGTCCCCGCAGACATGCCCCTGAGAATTTTTTATCCGCGAGAATCCAATGCGGAACGTGTGCCTGTTGTTTGATTTTCGAACCCTTGCCAGCTTCCCACAGCATCCATTCTTTTAGCTTGTTTGAGTATACGCTTATATCGAAACAACGACCTTGCCGCTTTACAATCGAGATCTTGTTGCGTGGGAGCAATATCCGAATTGTTTGCAGAATCTCATCTGCGATTTTCGGATAACCTGAGAAACAGCTGATTCGAAGTCGAATGGCTCGACCATTCGGATTTGAGAGATTACCGTCCCCGAGGGCTACGCCGATAAGGTACGCAAGCTTTTCTTTCTCGGCTTGATTCATGAGTGGGCGAGGAGGGAATCGAACCCTCACCCCTTGCGGGACACGGTTTTGAGTCGTGCGCGTATAACCAATTCCGCCACTCGCCCATCCGTGCACAGTACCATTTCGCAATCATATTTTCATCATGTTAGAATTGCGTTAATGAATGATGATGCGCACTATGTTCCGACCAAGTACGATTCGGTCTTTTGGATTGAGGTTAGTCGGATACAGCCGAACCCATATCAGCCGCGGCGGGACTTCAATGAGGAAGGCCTCAAGTCGCTCGCGGAGAGTATTCGCCAGTACGGCGTGCTGCAGCCGCTTGTCGTCAGCCGCACTGATGTCGAAAAGCCCGAAGGCGGTCTTGAGAGCGTCTATGAACTCATCGCCGGCGAGCGGCGTTTGCGGGCGAGCAAACTCGCCGGCCTCACTCAGATACCGGTGGTGATTCGCCATGGGGAAAACAATCTGACCAAGCTCGAACTCGCCATTATCGAAAATCTCCAACGGGAAGACCTTAACGCAATTGATCGAGCAAAAGCGCTCAAAAAGCTTATTGAGGAATTCGGCATCTCGCACGCCGAGACCGCAGCGAAGATTGGCAAAAGCCGCGAATATGTCTCAAACTCGCTCCGCCTTCTTTCGTTGCCCGAGCATATGCAGAGCGCCATCGTGGGGAAGGAAATGAGCGAGGGTCACGCGCGACCTCTCTTGGCGCTCAACAGTCGGCCGGAGGAGCGCGAAACACTCTTCAAAGAAATTATCTTAAAGCGGCTCTCGGTCCGCGCCGCCGAATATATTGCACGATCCATCGCGCAAGAGCGTGTGCGAACCTATCATAGGAAAACGCGCGAAATGGTTGAACTCGAGAAATCATTGACCGAAACGCTTGGCACGCGCGTTATTATTGAGAGCAATGCTGAAGGCGGCCGTCTCGTTATTGATTTCTTTTCACCAGACGATCTCTTGCATCTGGCCGCATCGCTTTCCGAGCACTCGGCTATCCGTGAACCGAACGCCCTGCTCACAGAAGCTGTTGCGGAAAAGGGCGCATATATGCCAATCTTTCCGAATACAACACAACTCTCGAGCGACCCTGTTCCACCCGCTGCTATTGAAGAATCAAACGATAACGAATTATATTCGGTTAGCGGCTTTACCGTTTAGATACTACCTTACTTCTCTTTTCTCGAGTGTCGCCGCTTTCGCTCTGACGCTTTTGTCGGATCGCTCATGCCGAGTGTTGCGCGGATGTGACGTCTGGCGAGCGCAGTCCGTGCAATCTCGAGCCATTTGACCGATGGGTGCGCAGCATCGCGCCGCACTATCTCAACGACCTCGCCATTACCAAGTACGGTATCAAAAGAGACAAGTTTTCCGTTGACCTTTGCCCCTTGAAGATGATCTCCAAGGTCGCTATGTATCGCGTAGGCAAAATCAATCGGCGTTGATTCCGCCGGCAAGTCAATAACGTCACCTTTGGGGGTAAACACAAACACTCGATGCGAAAAGAAATCTTCTCTAAGTCCGGCAACAAATTCTTTAGAGCCGGCGACTTCCGTATGCGCCTCGGCAAGCTCGGCAAGCCATGGAGGCACTTTGGCTACACTTTTCACTCCCTCCTCCTTTTTCGAAACCTTCATGAGCGATGGGATGAGCGAGCGGACCCACGAGAAAGAAAGCGATGAAAATCTGCTTTTTTGAACCTCCTTACCGAAATTTTCAATCCCTTTCCCCAGTTGCTTATATGACATATGCGACGCGATGCCGAATTGTGCGCGACGATGCATTTCTTCTGTGCGAATTTGAATTTCGACGATGCCCGCCTCCGGCGTTACGACCGTCGTATGGAGCGATTGATACCCATTCGGCTTGGGGAAGGCGATATAGTCCTTGAATTCTCCCGGCAGCGGCTTATAGAGCGCATGTACCATGCCGAGTGTCGCGTAACAATCTTCGATAGTCGGTACGATGAGGCGCAGTGCGGCAATGTCATGAATGAGGTTGATATCATCACGCTTTCTTTTGAGCTTCTGGTGCATGCTCCACAACCCTTTCATGCGAATATCGGTGCGAAACATCGTCAGGCCTTTTTTTGCGAGTTCATTCTCGAGTTCTTTTTGTACTTTGGCGAGCCCGTCTTCGGTCTCTTCCGTCTTCAATTTGCGCACTTCGGCGGTATGGTGCGCGGCATCAGAATCGACAAAGGGAAATGCGAGATCTTCGAGATCGCGTTTCAAGGTGCCCATTCCGAGACGGTCGGCGATAGGGGCGTAAATCTCCAGCGTCTCGAGCGCGATACGGCTGCGTTTATGCTCCGGCACATGCTTTAAGGTCTGCATGTTGTGGTAGCGGTCAGCGAGCTTCACGATGAGCACGCGTATGTCGCTTGCCGTTGCGACGAGAAGTCGTCGAAGCGATTCTGCATGGCGCTCGGCACCGCGATATTTATGTTTGCCAAGCTTCGTCACGCCATCAACGATGAAAAGTAATTCGTTCCCGAATTCTTTTTCAATCTCTTCGCGCGAGACACGCGCGTCTTCGACGGCATCATGCAAGAGACCGGCGGCAATCGTGGTCGCATCCATGCCGTATTCAGCGAGAATTTTTGCGGTCGCCGCCGCATGGATGAAATAGGGCTCACCCGAGTAGCGGGTTTGACCCTCGTGCGCCTTCTGGGAAAACTCGTATGCCTTCTCGACAAATGCGATGTCCTCGGTCGAGGCATCCGACATTTCGCCAATAATCTCCTTAACGGGCGTCATGCACGATATTATACACCTGCTGCTTTGTTTTTGTATTTAGCGTTTCGAAATTTGTCGATACTCACATATTCTTATTATTGCCGACCGGATGTAGATAAGAATGTTGTCATTGAAAAATTTGACAGAATTTAAACGTCGTGATATATAAAAATCAGAACGATCTGCCTAATTTCACCCCCTGATTCTAACTAAGGAAGGAGATACTAATGTTGAATGATCGTGGCTTTACATTGGTTGAGCTGGTAACGGTAATCATTCTTGTTTTCTTCGTAGTTTTTGGTGTCATCGGGGCATTCCTCATGGGGAACCAATGGTTCACGGAGGAGGGGATTCTACGAAAGATACGGCTGAATCACCCCGATATTAGTCGGGCTATAGAGGTTCTAGATTCAGAGCGGAATTTTTTTGCCCCCTCAGTTATTACTGTGGAGGAGAATGGCGGTCAGCGGAAAAAGTTCTGTTTTGACTCGAACATCTTCTTCAGCTACACGGAAACCAAATGCAACGATGAGTAAGTGATAATCAACAAAAAAGAGGGCATCCTATGAATTCGAGAGCCGTATGATACGTTCAGCGGCTCTCTCTATTTCAGATATTCGGCCGCTTCGGTAGGGGAGAATGAATCCGCTTTTATTGTCTCGGGCAGATAAATACGGCGCAGGCCTTTTTTCAGGAACAGCCCCTGTTTTGATTTATAGAGTACGAGATTCTTTCCGGTGCGTGGATGCTTGCCGATTTCTTTTACGATCTCGACACCCTTTGGTGGAAGTTTCGGCTTAGCGAGGAGTGCTAGAGCATCATCAAGCGTGATGGTATAGGGATCGCCCACAGTCGCTTTGAGAGAACGGAACTCGCCATCGCTGCCCACGTACGGCCCAAAACGTCCGGTCGAGGCAAATACGGGTTTATCAGTTGAAGGATGCATCCCCAGCTCGCGTGGTAGTGAGAGATATTTGAGCGCATCGGCAAGAGTGATTTGGGCGAGGTCGGTCCCGGCCGGGATACTTGCGCGTTTTGCAACTTTTTTCGGGCGACCCTTACCGCGTTTCTTTTTTTCTTTCTTCTTTTCTGTATTTTCACTGCCTACTGCTTCCTGATTACTACCTTCTTCCTCTAACGCCATTTCCACATACGGTCCGAAACGTCCGGTCTTTATATAAATCGGTGCGCCTGTCTTTGGATCGTGCCCGATAGGCACATCGCTCTTAAGTTCAGTGCCTTCCTCGGTGCGCGCGCCGAGGCAGTCAGGATATTTTTTGCAACTCATGAAGACGCCGCCGCGACCAAGCTTGAACTCCATCGGACTCCCGCAGAGCGGGCAGGGGAATTCCGCTTGAGCATCGCCAAGGGAAGTCGCTTTTGGAAGTTTATCTTTCGCGCGTACGGCCTTCTCAAACGGACCGTAAAATTCGACAAGCGTTTCAGTATAGCCGCGTTCGCCTCGCGCTATTTCGTCTAATTCATCCTCCATCTCTGCAGTGAAGGTATCGCTCACATACTTCGGGAAATGTTCTTCAAGCCAACCCGAGACAACCATACCGGTCGCTGTCGGCTTCAAGGCGCGCCCGAGTTTCTCCACATAGCCGCGATCCTGGATGGTTTTCATGATAGAAGCATACGTTGAAGGGCGGCCGATACCGCGCTTCTCAAGCTCCTTGATGAGACCCGCCTCGGTGTAGCGGTTCGGCGGCTCGGTCTGCTTCTCTTGCGAGGAGAGTGAAAGAAGCGTGAGCGGATCGCCCGCGACAATCCTCGGCAGCTCCACATCTTCTCCGCGCGCCATTGTGTCGAGCGCAAGCCAGCCGGGGAAGAGTGTACGGGAACCGTTTGCGGTGAAGAGAGGGATCTGTGCATTCGCTTTTGTCGCAACGTTTGTGCGCATGATGCGCGCGGCAGACATCTGCGAAGCGAGAGCTCGCGTTCGGATGAGTTCGTACAACTCTACTTCCTCAGGCGTTGAGCCGGCGTGCGTATGAGACGGATCGGTGGGGCGGACGGCTTCGTGTGCTTCTTGAGCATTCTTGCTGGTCGTTTTGTATGCGCGCACTTGGAGATATTCTTTACCAAATTCTTTTTCAATGATGCTCGCCATTTTTGCGACCGCTTCAGCCCCGAGGTTTACCGAATCGGTACGCATATACGTTATATGACCCGCCTCATAGAGTTTTTGCGCCGCGCGCATCGTCTTTGACGGAGCGAAGCCGAGACGAGTCGACGCGGTTTGTTGGAGAGTAGATGTGGTGAACGGCGGTCGGGGATTACGCTCCTCGGCTTTTTCGCTAACATCGGCGACGCTCCAGTGCGCACTCCTGCCGGCCCGCACGATCCGTTCAGCATCTTCTTTTGTGGACGGCTGTTCGGTGCAGGTCGTAAGTAACTCACACGTTTTTGATTTTTCGCCGGAGGCGGATCCGCCTTTGGCGGAGAAAAGTGCTGAAAGCACAAAATACGTTACCGGTAGAAATGCTTTAATTTCCCGCTCGCGTTCTGCGATGATGCGGAGCGCCGGCGACTGCACCCTGCCTGCTGACAATCCATACCTTACTTTTTTCCAAATCAAGCCAGATAAATCATAACCAACTATTCGATCAAGAACCCGGCGGGCTTCTTGCGCGCGGCGCAAATGCTCGTCTATCACTCGAGGATGCGCGAGCGCCTCTTTAATGGCGGCTTTGGTAATCTCATGGAAAACGACACGTTTCGGCTTTTCTAGATTGGCGACTTCTTTAATGTGCCACGCTATCGCTTCGCCCTCGCGGTCGGGGTCGGTTGCAAGATAGATCTCATCGGCCTTTGCCGCAGCATGCTGTATTTTCTCTATCACTTCCCGTTTCTCGGCGGGGATGACGTAACGGGGGATGAAGCCACCCTCAATATCGACAGCGTCTTTGTTACTCTTCGGCAAGTCGCGCACGTGCCCGACCGAAGCGAGGACGGTGTAGTCCTTGCCGAGGTAGTGCCCAATAGTTCTCGCTTTGGTGGGCGATTCGACGATAAGCAGTTTTTTCATTTGCGTTTGGTCACTCGTTCACTCATAGCGCGTCTACCTATATATGGTCAAGTGCTTGCGCTCAAAAATCAATCAAAAAAGAATCCTCACGCGGTAGTCCGGTGACACCGCGCAAGGATTCGTTCATTTGCGTTTCCATTCTCATTTCGAAAAGAGATTTTCCCGCGCGCTCGGTTTTACGCGCACGATAAATCCGTACCCGGCCTCCGTTTCGAAAAATCGAACCGGAAAAGAAAATCCGCCCGCGCTCTCTTCCCGAACACCGAACCCATGAAGCACCACTTCATGATACGTTGCATGAAGCGATTTTTGGAAACGGCATTCGTAAAAGATTACGAACCAGCCGTTTGCTGTCGTGTCCCACCCGACTTCATTTACGGATGAGAAATGCATAAGTTCTCCGGAAATGGGTTCAGACCTTGTCGGAAAAGGGTTTCCGATGATGGCACCTATAAACAAAACAAGCGCGATCGCAGCGAGCGACAATCGTTTCATCTCACACCTCCTTTTTATGCATTGGCCACTCGTTGTCCCGCCCTATGCGAGAATTCGGGGCGGTGAAAGAACAGAGGAACTTATGGAGTGATAAACTTTCCGGTCGTAAAAGTCAATAGTGCGGGATCGTGGCAGGGCTATGTAATGAGAGAGTAACCAGTATTGGGTGATGGTCGGAGCCGATACGATCGGGCAAGACAGAAGCATCTTTAATCGATAATGAGTGCGAAACGAGGATATGATCAAGCTGTGAGCGCGAGAGCGGATGAGTGTCTTTGCCGCGGAGCGGATTGCTGAGTTCGTGGGAAATGAAACGTTTTTCAATATGAGTTCGTTCACGCGTCCAGAAAAGCGTATCATTAAAGCGCCCGCCGAGAAGCCAGTTTAAAATAGTAATTTTTGGTGACTCGAGAATGTTGAAATCGCCGCAGACAATGGTCGGCCGCGTAGTATCGCGCTCGGCCATCGCCATCTCAAATTCCTCCAGACGCCACTTGGGCTGCGCGAGGATCAGATGGAGATTGAAAACGCGCAGGGCGTGTTCGCCCACCGCAACGTCCGCATAAAGGCCGCCTCGGTTGCGGATCTTTGAGAAATGGAGCGGCCGCATGAGATATATGAAGAGGTGTGTGCGTAGTGGTACGAGCTCTCCGTAGTCGGGATAGGGTATCTCGCCCTGGGTTTTAATAGGATGCTTTGATAGGATGACGACAAAGAGATGTTTGGTGCCTTTTGCGAAGAGCCGCTCCACATCGGTGCGGAAAACGATAAAATAGGGGAGCGTCTGCAATCGTTTGAGAAATACTTCGGGCACTTCCTGCAGGCAGAAAATATCGAAATCGCTTTTTGAAATGAACTCAAATGCGCGATCGAGTTCCTTATTACGAAACAGCATGTTCCAGGAATAAATTTTCATATCATACTTTGCGCCAGGCGCCGAATTCTTCTTTGACAAGTCCACGAAGCTCTAGGGCGACAAGTGCGGTAAGCAGCTCGCCCGCGCCGGCTAGCTTCCCTTCGGAAGTCCCGATGCGGGAGCCGGCGCGCAGTATCTCATCTCGGGTCTTTGGTTCTGCAAGCATACTCCAAATTTCAAGCTCCACATCCTCAAGATCTGTCGGTGCGGTCGTCGTGGTCGTCTCGCGCGGCACAATATGCAATGCTTCAAGAATATGCAACGGTTCGCTCACGAGCGCCGCGCCCAGACGGATAAATAAGTGCGGGCCAAACGCGTGTGGATCACCGATACGGTGGGGGATGCAGAGCAGGTCGCGATTATACTCGCCCGCGAGCCGCGCAGTGATGAGTGTGCCGGACTTCTCTCCGGCCTCAACGATGAGCACCGCATGGCTCATGCCGACCATCAGACGATTGCGCGATGGGAATTCTTTCAGCCACGGCTTGTGCAGAGGTTCCTGCTCCGACACGAGCGCTCCGCCCGCTTTCAGAATGTCTTTCGCAAGTCCCACATTGGAGCGCGGGCTGATGACGGAATCGTCGAGTCCCGAGCCGGGTATGGCGATGGTGTGGAGCCCCGCCGCAAGAGCGGCTCTGTGCGCGCATCCGTCCACGCCGAGTGCGAGACCGCTCACGATGGACACAGGATAGCCCGCAAGGCCGGTAATAAGTTTCTCACACGCTTCTTGTCCGTAGCGTGTCATCGCGCGACTGCCGACGACTGCGAGAAGTTTTGTTCCCTCTGCGGGCATAGTGCCGCGAACCCACAGCCGCTCGGGCGGCTGCGGTATCTCGAGTAGTTGCTCCGGCCACTCGCTCTTTTTCAATTCTCGTATTCCCATTCATGCAGTATAATGTACGGCACATGCTTGACATACATTTTATTCGGGAGAATGCGGACATCGTGAAAGCGGGTGCGGTGAAAAAACACATTGACACGGATATTGATCGCTTGCTCGCGGTCGATGATGAACGCAAGCTCTTGCGGCAGGAACTTGATGCCAAACGTGCGGAACAGAACAGACGGAGTAATGAGATCCAGCGCGCAAGCGGCTTTGAACGCGAGAAGGTCATTGAAGCGATGCAGCAACTAAAGCGCGGCATGGCCGAGAGCGAAGAGCGTCTGAAACAGGTTATGGTCGAATGGCAGAGAATCATGCTTACAGTGCCGAACATTCCGGATATGTCGGTGCCGGACGGCGCAAGCGATGCGGACAATATTGAGGTGAAGAAGTGGGGAGAGCCGGCGGCCTTTGCGTTCGCGCCACAGAACCATGTTGAGCTTATGACCGCTCTCGACATCGCCGATTTCGAGCGCGGCGCGAAGGTTGCCGGCTTCCGCGGATACTTCCTCAAAGGCGACGGAGTTCTCCTCATGAACGCCGTATGGCAGTTGGCACTCAAGCATTTTTCCACAAAAGGTTTAACACTGATGAATGTGCCGTCTTTGGTGCGCCGGGAGGCATTTCTCGGTACCGGTTACCTGCCGCAGGGCGAAGAGGATCTCTATAAGACGCAAGACGGCGAATATCTCGCGGGTACCAGCGAGGTCTCTATGATGGGCTATCACATGGACGAGACGCTTGACATGAATGCATTCCCCATACAATTTCTCGCGTTCTCGCCCTGCTTCCGCCGCGAGGCCGGTGCGCACGGAAAGGATGTGCACGGCCTTATTCGCGTGCACGAGTTTTTTAAATGGGAGCAGGTCGTCCTCTGTAGGGCGGAACATGACGAGTCGGTTCGTCTGCATGAGCGGCTCAATCGCAACACCGAGGAATTTATCGAGGCACTGAATATTCCCTATCGTACGGTCGTGAATTGTGGCGGCGATCTCGGACTCGGACAGGTGAAGAAATATGACATTGAACTCTGGGTGCCGGGAGAGAATACCTATCGGGAAATAAGTTCCGCGTCTTATTTCCATGATTTCCAAACGCGCCGGCTCAATATCCGGTATCGCGATGCGGAAGGGAATATGCGTTTCCCGCACTCTCTCAATTCCACCGCCATTCCCACGCCGCGCATTCTGGTTTCCATCGTTGAGAACTATCAGCAGGCGGACGGCACGATCAAAGTGCCGGAGGCCCTCGTGCCGTATGTCGGAAAGAGTGTCATTGGAACCGCGCGGTAGTGAGCGCCTGCCTGTCGGCAGGCAGGGCCTTTCCGAACGGCGCCGGTTACGGCGCCGCCGAGTCATCATAGTGCTCACTATTCTCATCTTCGTCTGTCTCGGAGCGGTCGCGCATGGTCTCGGGCAGAGTGCCGTGCGCATCTCACGCATAGATGTTTTTGGAGCCGATGCTACGCTCGCCGCGTATGCAACGAGCGCGATGCAGGGATGGTATGGCGGCATCATTCCGCGCGACTCAACATTTTTCCTGCCTGCTGCGCGCATTCGCGCTGGCATCCTTGCTGCGCATCCGGACATAGCCGCCGTTTCAATATTTCGCAACGGACTAACCGGTCTTTCAATCAGAGTGGACAATCGTGTTCCCATCGCGCGTTGGTGCGGTACGCCCTCGGATGCGTCATTCGGCATTAGTACCAGTACGCCGCTCGGCAAGGACTGCTATTTTTTTGATGCGAGCGGCGTTATCTACGCGACGACAAGTACCGCGCAGCCGCTAAATTCTTTCACTGTGTATCAATCTTTCGCGAATGAGGATGGTCTTATCGGTTCAACGCTTCCGAATATCGGGACATTTTCCGCAGCTTTTGACTTCGCACGACAGCTCGAGACATTTGGCTCGTCGGTTTCTTCAATCGTTTTTCGCAACGATGAAGTTGATGAGTACCTTCAGAGCGGCACACGTGTTACGTACGTGCTCGGAAATGAACAGAACGCTTCCACTGCGCTTGTGTCTGCGCGCGCGAATTTAAATCTCGCGAACGGTTCTATCGAATACATTGATCTGCGCTTTGACGGCAAGGTGTATGTGAAGAAGAGAAGTGATAAGGTGCAATAATGTCATTCTGGCAGAAACTCAATAAGCCATTTATTGTGATGGCGCCAATGAAAGACGTGACCGATGTCGCTTTCCGACAACTCGTCGCGAAGAGTGGCGCCCCCGACGTATTCTGGACCGAATTCGTTTCGGCTGACGGTCTCTACTACACGCAAGAAATCGCCGGCAAGTCAGAAAAATCAAGCGCTCAGGCCGCTAGGCCGATTCAACATGATTTTTCTGACTCACCGGCTCATAAAAGCAACAATCCGCTCGTGCGCGATCTGGCGTTCATGGAGGAACAGCGGCCAATAGTCGCGCAAATTTTTTCAAGCAAGCCGGAGATGATTGCGTATGCGACGAAACTTGTCGCAGGTCTCGGGTTTGACGGCGTTGATATCAACATGGGCTGTCCGGACCGAACGGTTGAGAAGCAGGGCGCTGGCGCCGCGATGATTAAAAATCCGAAGCTCGCTCAAGAGATCATTCGCACCGCCAAACAAGCGGCTCTCGAAGCGGCAATACCAAATCCGTCCTATAGGACGGATTTGGTACTGTCACGATTTCCGATTCCTGTGTCGGTAAAAACACGCATTGGCTACAACACTGAATCGCTCGACGAGTGGCTCACGGCGCTTCTGGAAGCAGGCCCCGCCGCCATCACGCTCCATCTGCGCACGCGCAAGGACATGTCGCTCGTGTCGGCGGATTGGGAACAAATGAAAAAGGCCGTTGAGATTCGCAATCGTGTGAATCCGGACGTGCTCCTCATCGGCAATGGCGACGTGCAGGACCTCGCTGATGCGCGTGCGAAGGCGATCGAATCAGGATGCGACGGCGTAATGCTTGGTCGCGCGATGTTCGGGAATCCATGGGTTTTCGCTGGCCGAAAAAGCGAAGACACGCCGCTCGCTGAGAAGCTCGCGGCGCTTATTGAGCTCGCGCATTCCTTTGAGAAAATCTCGCCGCCCAAGAACTTCTCAATACTGAAAAAGCACATCAAGGCATTCGTCACCGGCTTCAATGGTGCCGCCGAACTCCGCGCGCTCCTGATGCAGGCCGAGAATGCATTCGAGCTAGAGCGCATTCTGCGCGAGAATCCAGTATAATCCGCCTATGGCGCATCAGTCCCTTTATCGTATTCACCGGCCTGCCACCTTCGCGGATGTCATCGGGCAGGAGCAGGTGACGAAGCCACTTGAAGAAGCGGCAAAAGCGAAGAAGATCGGTCACGCCTATCTCTTTGCTGGCAGCCGCGGTCTCGGGAAGACCTCGGTCGCGCGCATCTTCGCAAGCGCCATCGGCTGCACCGAGAATGATCTCTACGAGGTCGATGCCGCGAGCAACAACAGCGTGGAAGACATACGCACACTCACAGAGGGTGTTTACACATTGCCGTTTCAGTCGCCCTACAAGGTCTATATTTTGGACGAGGTGCACATGCTCTCCAAGGGCGCGTGGAATGCATTTCTGAAGACGCTTGAAGAACCGCCTGCGTATGCGGTCTTCATCCTAGCGACCACCGAGCTTGAGAAGGTGCCGGAGACGGTACAGTCGCGGTGCCAAGTATTTGAATTCAAGAAGCCGACGCGGGCGGTGCTAGCTTCGATGACCATGGCGGTAGCTTCGAAAGAAGGGTACACGCTCGCGCATGATTCCGCCGAGCTCATCGCGATACTCGCTGAGGGTTCGTACCGCGATGCGCTCTCGGTGTTGCAAAAGGTGTTCGCCGCGACAAAAGGGAAGACGTTGTCACGCGAGACAGTGGAAGCGGCGACCGGCGCGCCGCGCCGTGAGCAGGTGCATGCGCTCGTGAGCGCGCTCGCCGCGGCTCCGCCAGCTGGCGGACGCAGCAAGGCACTTGCCGCCATTGAACAGGCGGCAAAATCCGGTGCGGACATGAAGCTCTTCTTGGAACTTGTACTAGAAGCGCTGCGCGCCACACTCCTCATTCGCTACGCACCAGAACTTCGCACCTCGCTCGCGGACGAGCTCGGCGCGGACGAATTTTCGGCGCTTGAGAAATTTGCCACTTCGACTTCCTTCGATAAAACTCAGGACAAGTCGCTCAGTGCAGGAAAAGGGAACCCCTCGACGGATTCGATACACTCACCGCAGGCAGGGCTCGGGGCAGGAGGCATCACCCACGCGACCATGCTCGCTTTCCTTACTGCTGCCGAACGCATCCGCTACGCGCCCATTCCCGCGCTCCCTCTGGAGCTCGCCGTCTTGGAACTCTTCCCGAACGAATGATAGAGTGTTCTTATTGCCCGATCGTCTAATGGTAAGCCCTATGGGCTTTCTGCCGGCGCTCGCCTCGCATGAGCAAGTGAAGACACTTACTCATGAACTCGACTCGCTTGGCAGTAGGACAGCGGCCTTTGAAGCGCGGCTAGTATGAGTTAGTGTGTTTCAGTACCTTGCCCGATCGTCTAATGGTAGGACAGCGGCCTTTGAAGCCGTTAATTGGGGTCCGAATCCCTGTCGGGCAGCTCGCAAGTTTGTGTATACTCTTCATATGGAAAGTTCGACAGTATTAATCCCGTATTCCGATGAGTGGAAATTCCTATATGAAAAAGAATCAACTTTGATAAAAGAAATCCTCGGATCGTACCTGATCGACATTCAGCACATCGGAAGCACATCAGTACCTGATTTAATTTCTAAACCAATTATCGATATCGCCGCTCAAATAGAAAAACATACGGACGCCGACAAGTTCATTGAGCCACTACAAACGGTAGGATATACCTACAAACCAGATCTATCTTCGGCGGAAAGACACTTTTTCCAAAAAGGGAGTCCAGTTCAATTTCACTTATCTATCTCATATCTTGATCGGGGCGGTTATTGGAGGAGACAAATTGCTTTCCGTGATTATCTTGTTGGTCATCCAGAAGCGCGGAGAGAGTACGAACAAATTAAGCTGAATTCGGTCGATAAGTCTGAATTTATTCAGAAAATCTTAGCTTTGGCCGAATCGAAATAGGTTCCCACGTCGTATCAGACGGCCAGCCGGTTTGGTATAATGTGAGTATGAAAATCTTTAGAACGTGGACATTCCAGTGGTGGGAGGTGAGTATAATCAAGCTCTGCCTCATCTCACTAGGCATTTTATTGGGTCTTTATTTCTACGACTATCTTGTTGACCTTATGTGGTTATGGTGGAGCGTCTTTATTGTTACTTCAATCTATCTCATCACACGTTTCGTGAAGGAAGGATAATTTCGAAATAAACTTATGAAGTTTAAAGCGACAGACATTATAAATCTTCGGTCTGGCCCGAGCATTGCAAGCCCTAAAATAGGGAGTATTCCAGCAGGAACTGTTGTAGAAAGCGACGAGTACGTATGGAAGGCCGTAACTCTTCCCAATGACACGAAGGGATTCTGTGCCGCAAGTTATCTCGAACCTCTGAAGAGTAAGTGGTTTGCTCCAATACGTGCCGATAAATTCAAGGTCTTTCAAAAGTTTTTGCAGCCAGATGCGGATACTTATCCTAAAACAGGACACCACCCCGGCGTGGATTACAGCACCAAGCAAGAAAATGGCGTCCCCCTCTATTTTTGTGCCGATGGTGAAGTGATTGAAAGTGGTTCCCACGCTCAATTTGGAAATTATTTCTTTTTCTACGTTCCTGAGGTAGACAGAACGTTTGTCTACTTCCATTTGCGCGATGCAGCTCCGATAAAAGGTCAGTACAAGGGTGGAGCTCAGTGCGGCATCACAGGTACTACTGGCAAATCCACCGGTATACATTTGCACTTGGAGTGCATGAAAGGAAGAAAAACATCCGCAAACCGCTCATCCCTTTATATTTCTAAAGAAGCACTGATGGCTGCCGCAGAAGATGCGGATGCGTTTATACGATCTCGCTTGTAATTATTGTTTCTACTATCGTTCAAGACAATCAGCACTACTTGACTCGGAGGGTTGAACTTGTTTGGTATAATTGACCAATGTCGATAGAAAGCCCACAACAGAAGAAAAACCTTGAATCACTAAAAACAACCTATGAACCCCTGCTCTGGCAAAGAGCAGAAGAGCTATCGGAGCTGAGAACTCAATTGAAAGAGCACCAACAAGACGTATATGAGCAGACATCTGAAATGAAATCCCGCTCACTGAATCTGTACGAACGTGACGTGCTGAATGAAAAGGAAGCTGAATTTTGGCGCATAGAGGGAAAGTTGCAAGAAATTATAAAATCTGAAGATCAGGTGCAACGGGCGTTGCAACAGCTCGAAGAAGGAACAATCAACGAGTCGGCATTAAAATCTATCACACCCCCAATCCCAGAGAAGACAGAGCAATTGTCAAAAAGAAAGGCGCGTATCCTGGAAGAACAACAAAGGATTGGTTTGGATCAACGGGAAATTGCTTATGATATGTATGCGGAATTTGGATATCAACCAACAACTCATTTAACAACGGGCCGCCATCAGAAACGCATCAAAGGGAATCTAAATTCACTAACCGCTGGAAACGAGTTTTTCCATCGCACCGCTGATACTCATGGTGGAAAAGTTAACTACGGAAAGAAAAGCGGTTACTTTACGAACGCCAGTGGGAAACGAATACGAAAGAGATAATTTCAAGTCCTCTGACGAAGAGATTTCTAAAATGAAAAAGCGCACTATTTTCTTCTGATCGCCTATATACGCAGTTAGAAATAGAGGTTGGGAGATATAGCTATCAACACCTGTGGCAAGTGTGCAGGGTATAATCCTGTACAATGAAAAGCATATGGACCAACCGAAACCGCCTTATCTTTTCGTGCTTGTCGGCATCGTTGCCGGCCTTATCATCGGCATCCCATTAGGGTATGTGGCAGGAACGAAAGTGACACCGGTTCCCCTTGTTGAATCAAACATTGCCGACGAAAATCCTCTAAGCGGCGTATCGGCCAATCCTCTCGATGACGTGAAGATCAACCCATACGAGGGCGTGAAGTATAACCCTTTCGAATAACATGTCCCGCAGAATATTTGCGACGAACTTTCTTGCGTTCGCACTGCTTGTCGGAGGCGTAGCGTACGCCGCGGAGGCCGATATCATATTCCCGGTCGCAGAACTTGGCGGTTGCGAATCGAAGGAAGCATGCAAAACATATTGCGATCTCAAAGCGAACATAAACCAATGTCTCTCTTTCGCTGAAGCGCACGATCTGATTGGCAAGGAGGACGCAGCGATAGCTCGGAAAATCGGCAGTACCGAAGGCCCGGGGGGCTGCATGGGGGTGGAGTGCCGAGCGTACTGTGAAGTCGAGGAACATTTTGAAGAATGTATCGCCTTTGCCGAGGAACATGGGATCATAAAAGCGGAGGATGCTAAATATGCGCGGATCCTCAAAGAGAAGTCAGGACCAGGCGGTTGTCGGGGTATTGAATGCAAAGCGTACTGCGAGAACGATGCACACTTTGACAAATGTCTCGCGTTTGCGGAGGAAAATGGGTTCATCTCAAAAGAGGAGGCGGTCATGGCAAAGAAGATAGGAACCGAAGCGGGTCCTGGCGGCTGTAAGAGAGAGGAATGTCGAACGTACTGCGAGGATGTCTCGCACGCGGAGGCGTGTCTTGCTTTTGCAGAAGAGCATGGACTCATGTCGCAAGAAGATCTTGTCAAAGCAAAACACTTTATCGGCAAAACCGGTCCGGGAGGTTGCAGAGGCGTTGAGTGCAAAACCTATTGCGAAGATTCCACTCATGGCGATGAGTGCCTCGCGTTCGCGGAAGAGAACGGCCTCATTTCGAAAGAGGATGGCGAGCGCGCACGGAAATTCATGAATATCGAGGGTCCCGGCGGTTGCCACGGAGAAAAATGCCGCACATACTGTGACAATCCAGACAATCGCGAAGTGTGCTTTGCTTTTGCCAAAGAGCACGATCTTATTCCACAAGAACAGCTCGATCAGTCCGAGAAACTTTTCAATAGTACCGGCCCGGGCGGTTGCAAAGGATTTGAGTGCAAAACGTATTGCGAGGATACATCACATCAAAGTGAATGTCAGAAATTTGCCGAAGAACATGGCTTCATGCAGCGTTCTGACGGGCCTCTTCCTCCGGAGGGGATGATGCAAGAATTTGAGGGCGAGCAGGGTTCCCGCGGCACCGAGGAGGGAATAGAGGGCCTTCCCCGCGGGGTGATGCACGGAAGACAAGGAGGCGTACCGGACGGAGCGATGTCTCTTCCTCCAAATACCGGGGACTTTCGGAATCAATATCAAGACGAGTATCAGAAGCAATACGGAGAGCAATACCAAAACCAGTACCAGCAGGAATATCAGAAGCAGTATGAGTCCGAGTATCAGAAATACCAGCAAGATCCAAATGCATACCCGTCACCTTCATATTCTCCGTCTTCAGGAGGTACTGGAACCTACGAAGAAAAGAGTCAGTCCTCACCGGACAGTTCATACGCGCCACCGCCTTCTGGAAACACCTATTCTGACAGTAGTTCCTATGTATCGTCGCCTTCTCCACTAACCTCCACCAGCTTTGATCGCGGGCTGTTGATTGGCTCCGCATATGCGGCGGTCTTCAATTTACTCTTTAGTAAATGATCATTGTTCTAGTGTTGCTCCGAAAGACAAAAGCGTTTTGCTATACTTCCCTTATGCAGAGCGAGAAACTTAGGCCGCATTTTCTCATGGTTCTTCTTGTTGGAGCGATTATCCTCGTGACGTTTATATTCGCACCGTTCCTCAAGCCGCTCGCGCTTGCCGCGGTGTTCGCCGTCGTACTGCAAGGGCTCTATGGAAGAATATCAAACATGCTTGGCGATTGGCCGAGCATCGCAGCATTTTTGGAATTCCAAACGGTTTTCTCTGGGGAACGGTTGCTGCGATTGCGGCCCTTATTCCCGGCATCGGGACGGCGCTTGTGTTCATCCCCGCGATCGCCTTTCTTTTTTTTATCGGGAACATACCGCAGGCGCTCGGACTTCTCGCCTGGGGTGCTCTTGCGGTCGGACTTATCGATAATATTCTCGGGCCGAAGCTTGTCGGAAGAGGGATGCAACTTCATTCACTTCTCGTTCTTCTCTCGGTCCTCGGCGAAATAATATTCTTCGGTCCAAGTGGCATCTTCCTTGGCCCCTTGTCGCTGAGTTTGCTTTTTGTTCTCCTCTCAATCTATGCTGATGTCTCGCGCAGATTTTAGGACTTTATAAAAATAGTCTTCTAAGACCGGTGTATGTTAGAATTCTACGACAGGGAATTAGGACGGGACTCTTTTTATCAAAAATTCATTTAAACGCAATGTATGGAAACAGGTTCAAAGCAAAATAGTTTATCAATTTCTTCTGCCATTGTGATCGCCGGAGTTCTCATCGCCGGAGCGATATTTCTTAGCGGCAATCCCAAGACCGTTACCGGCACGCAGCCGCAAGCGGTACCGCCAGTGGGGGCGGCACAGGCAAGTGACTTGGATAAGATGAGGCCGATCAGCACAGAAGATCACATTCGAGGCAATCCTGATGCCCCGATTAAAATCGTTGAGTACTCTGATACTGAATGCCCATTCTGCAAACGATTTCACGAGACCATGAAGCAAGTCATGGATGAATACGGCAAAGACGGAAGGGTTGCATGGGTCTATCGTAATTTCCCTCTGGATCAACTGCATCCGAAGGCGCGGAGCGAAGCGGTCGCTCTTGAATGTGCCAACGATCAGGGCGGCAACGACTCATTTTGGGCCTACACAGATCGTCTCTATGAAGTGACCCCATCCAATAACGGACTTGATCCGGCCGAGCTTCAGAACATAGCCGCATACGTAGGCCTGAATATGGCGAAGTTCAACACCTGTCTCACGAGCGGGAAATTCACCAAGCATATTGAAGACAGTGTTCAGGATGCTGCTGCTACTGGCGGTAACGGAACGCCATGGAGCATCGTGGTCGCAAAAAACGGAAAGAAATATCCATTATCCGGTGCACAACCGTACTCCGCGGTGAAGCAACTCATTGATCTAGCACTACAGGGGAAATAACTATGATCGTTCACGTTTTGCAAAAAGTATTTCAAAAGCCACCATACATACTTATTGCTCTTGCGACAAGCGTTATCGTGTTTGTCTTTGCCGTATGGCTCCCAAACATTCCATTGATTGTGGAAGTTATGGGACATTCAAGCGTGTCCTTTTCACAGAGGATTGATCTGCCGATTAGCTTGCTTGGTTCTATTGCAACCAACTTCACGCTACTTTCTGCCTCGTATACAATTGCTATTGCCGTTTTGTTCGGCATCAACCTCGCCATGATTATCTATTTCTTGCGTCGCAGGATAGTTGAAGTGAAACAGAGCGGGATCGCAACTGGATTTTTAGGAATAACGAGCGGCGTGGTCGGTATGGGGTGTGCTGCATGCGGATCGCTTCTTCTCATGAGCATTCTTTCGGTCTTTGGCGCATCTTGGATACTCTCGTTTCTGCCGTTTAACGGTGGCGAATTCGGCATTCTTGGCGTGATACTGCTTGCGACCTCTCTTTCTATGATTGCAAAACAAATCCAAAATCCTGCGGTATGCAGAATTTAATTATCTTATAAAAATATGGACTCACAACAGAAACGTAATTTCCAGAAAATTGTCTCATGGGTTTTGGGCGGCGGTCTGACGATTGCAGCGATCGGAGGTCTTATATGGTTCGTTGCGACACGACCTCCCATTCCGGAATCTGAAATCATTTCGAAAAAAGGCATCCACTGGCATTCAGAACTTACTATCTATATGAAAGGAGTAAAACAAGAAATCCCGGCAAATATCGGCATTGGCGCTGTCCATCAGCCGATACATACGCATGACGCGATAGGAACGATACATCTTGAGTTCCAGGGACTGGTTCGCAAACAGGATATTACTCTTGGTCAATTCTTCAAAAATTGGGGCAAGGATATGCAATCATTCGGATCGAATATGCGACCGAGCGATGAGCGAGGAAGTACTGAGGCCAGCAGGTCGAATATGCGACCGAGCGATGAGCGAGGAAGTACTGAGGCCAGCAGGTCGAATATGCGACCGAGCGATGAGCGAGGAAGTACTGAGGCCAGCAGGCCGAATGTGAGAATGACCGTCAACGGCGAAGAAAACATTGAGTACGAGAACTACGTCATGCACGACAAGGACATCATCGAGTTGCGCTTCGAATAAGGAAGGTTTCCGTGTACTTGTATGAAAAATTCCCACGATACACATTCATATACTTGTCCGATGCATCCGGAGATTGTGAGAAATGTGGCTGGCATGTGCCCGGAGTGCGGGATGAATCTCATCCCGACCGATGCAAAGAAAACTGACGGGCACGAAGAGCACAATAAGCACGCAGGCCATCAAACCGAATCGTTCCTGAGGAAGTTTTGGGTTGCTTTTGCGCTTACTATTCCGATTTTCTTTTATTCGGAAATGGCGAAAATGATTTTTAACATACAGGCACCGGAGTTCCCCGGATCGCAGTATGTTTTCCTCGCTATTGGAAGTTTCGTCTTCTTCTATTGCGGATGGATTTTCCTCGCGAGTGCGTACCGCGAACTGCAGGCCCGATTGCCCGGGATGATGACACTCATCGCGATTGCCATCACGGCCGCGTACCTCTACAGTTTCTTTTCAATACTTCTGGGCGGGCATCACGATCTATTGTTTGAACTCTCATCGCTTATCGCCATCATGCTTCTGGGGCATTGGATAGAGATGAAGTCGGTGCAGGGCGCCCAGGGAGCGTTACGGGAGTTGGCAAAGCTCTTGCCCGATACAGCAGAAGTCATGAGAGGGAATAAGACCGAGATCATACCTCTCGGCGAACTTTGGGCGGGCGATGTTGTGTTGATAAAGCCGGGGGCAAAAATCCCCGCTGATGGAAAAATCATCGAGGGGAGATCGGATATCAATGAATCCGTCATTACTGGTGAATCAAGACCGGTGGAAAAATCTACAGGTGCGATGGTCATCGCCGGCTCCATTAATGGCGATGGAAGCATCAAAGTAGAAATAGAAAAGATAGGCGAGCACACATTTCTTGCCGGGGTTATGCGACTTGTTGCCGATGCGGAAGCGTCTAAGTCGCGTCTTCAGATGCTCTCGGATCAAGCGGCGTTCTATCTCACCATTATTGCGATTGTGGTCGGCACGATTACTTTTGGCGTATGGATTCTAGTCGGAGCGGGAATCGTGATAGCAACCGAGCGGCTTGTCGCAGTTCTTGTCATTACCTGTCCGCACGCTCTCGGGCTCGCAGTTCCTCTGGTCGCATCGATTTCAACCACGATGGCAGCGAAGAACGGCTTGCTTGTGAAAGAGCGCCGCGCGCTTGAAGCGGCTCGAAATATCGATATCGTCTTATTTGATAAAACAGGGACACTTACCAAAGGGGAATTCGGCGTAGATGCAGTCATTGCAAATGGCGGCGTTACCGAAGATGCTGTTCTCAAGATTGCGGCTTCGATTAACAACAATTCGGAACATCCATTGGCGAAGGCAATGGTGCGGGAGGCAGAAAAAAGAAACATCTCCCCGGTTCCGGTAAAAGATTTTTCCCGAGTCGCCGGTAAGGGAACAAGGGGAATCATTGAACAGAGCGAAACGTATGTCGGTAATGATTATTTTCTTACAGAAAACAATATAGTAATTTCAAACGAGTATCAAAATCAAATAGATACGCTATCAAAAGAAGGGAAAACGGTCATTCATGTGATTTCGGATAAAAAACTTCTCGGCAGTATCGCGCTTGCGGATATTATCAGGGAAGAATCGCGCGAGGCGATTCAAACCCTGAAGAATCTCGGCGTCAAAACAGCGATGATCACCGGTGATTCGGAGGATGTTGCTTCGTGGGTAGCTGGAGAATTGGGCATTGACGAGTATTTTGCCAAAGTTATGCCAGGCCAAAAGGCCGAAAAAGTCAGATTGCTCCAAAGCAAAGGCAAAAAAGTAGCGATGGTTGGAGACGGCATTAATGACGCTCCGGCTCTTACTCAAGCGGACCTCGGCATCGCGATTGGTGCCGGCACAAATGTCGCTATTGAATCAGCCGGGATTATTTTGGTAAAAAATGACCCTCGAGATATTCCGAAGATCATTAAGCTCTCAAAGCTTACCTACGCCAAGATGATTCAGAATCTCTTTTGGGCGACCGGGTACAATGTGGTCGCCATTCCGCTTGCGGCCGGCGTACTGGCATCCAAAGGTATCGTATTGGAGCCGGCAATCGCAGCGGTACTCATGAGCGTTTCAACGGTTATTGTGGCAATCAACGCCGTACTTCTTCGCCGCAAAGCGTTATAATTATGAAAACGTATGGAATTTGATTACACTACAACCACAACAAAGGCCTTCGACGCGGCGGTCCAAAGCGTACAAGACGAAATCGCCAAAGCCGGCATGCGGGTTTTGTATATTCATGATGTACAAAAAACGTTAGCCGAAAAGGGTTTTGAGAGAGAGCCGTTTAAAATCATCGAGTTTTGCAATGCAAAGTTCGCCAACGAGTTTTTGAGTAAAGATATTAAAATCGGTCTTTGCTTGCCCTGCAAGATAAATGTGTACGTCAAAGACGAACAAACTTTTATTTCCGGCATGCGGCCGATTATTTTGTCACAGTTCTTTCCGCAGGCCGATTTGGGCGAGAGGCCGAAAGAGATTGATCAGATCATTCAAAACATTATCAATAACGCAAAATAGTTTATGAAAAACAAAACACTTTTTATATTCATTGGAATGATAATTCTCGGCGTGTTTGCGCTTGGAAATGAAAAGTTTCTAGCGCCTCCTATATCTGCCGTAGAAAGTTCAGTCGTTGATCTAAAGGACGGCGATACTTTTGACCTCACCGCCGCATACGTCACAAAAGAAATCAGTGGAAGAAGTCAGAGGATGCTTGCCTATAATGGCTCCATCCCCGGACCGACTATTCGTATCACGCAAGGTGCAGAAATTACTATCAACTTCAAAAACAATACCGACCTACCCGCGCTTCTTCACTCGCATGGCGTACGCATGGACAACGCCTTTGACGGTTCGCAATTACAACAAAAAGAAATGGAGCCGGGCGAGTTATTTTCCTATAAACTCAAGTTTCCTGATGCGGGCGTCTATTGGTATCATCCGCACGCAAAGGAAGTATACGGACAGGGTCTGGGGCTCTATGGCGCTTTTATCGTTACCTCAACTGATTCGGCGTATTTCCCGCCTGTGAATCGTGAAGTACCGCTCTTTCTGTCCGATGTTCCTGTCGAAAATGGCAACATTGCGCTTGATAAAAACAAAACAAGCCATTCTCTGATGGGACACTACGGCAATGTGATGCTCATAAACGGAGAAGAAAACTATATCCTTCGCGCAAAGTCGGGAGAGGTTGTGAGAATGTATGTGGTAAACGCGGCAAATGCCCGACCGTTTAATTTTGCGATTAATGGATTAAAACTCAAACGCATCGGCGCGGATAGCGGCGCATACGAAAAAGCATCGTTTGTGGACAGTGTGGTACTTGGCCCGTCAGAGAGAGTAATCGTTGATGTATTCTTGTCTATACCCGGATCGTACGAAATACAAAACAAAACTCCCGAGAAGACCTATTCTTTAGGGACTATTGTTGTGGGGAATGAAAAGACAGACGCTTCTTACAAAAGCGAATTTAGTGTGCTTCAAAATAATGCCGCGACGACACGAAGTGTCGATTCATTCCGCGCATATTTCAACACGGAGCCGGACAAACAGATAAAACTCTCGATAAACTTTATGGGAAATATGCAGAGCATGATGGGTGGCGGACATATGATGCCCGACGGCACGGTGATGGGAGGATCTATGATGATGAGCGCGCCCAAAGAAGGGATTGAGTGGGAAGACGATATGCAGATGATGAATCAGATGGCAAACGCCAATATGGTGAAGTGGAAAATAATCGATCAAGACACAAGCAAAGAGAATATGGATATTGACTGGTCGTTCAAACAAGGCGAACCAGTGAAGATCCGGATTTTCAACGATCCAACATCAATGCATCCAATGCAACACCCGATCCACTTCCACGGACAGCGATTTCTCGTGATTGCTCGAAATGGGGTGACACAAACAAATCTTGTATGGAAAGATACGACCTTAGTGAAGTCGGGAGAAACGGTTGATATCATTCTCGATCCATCAAACCCGGGTACGTGGATGGCACATTGTCACATCTCGGAGCATTTGGAGGCCGGGATGATGTTCAGCTTCGAGGTGCAATAATTGCAGCAGAAGGGTTATAATGAACAGAGGTCGATTACTACAGTGAACTAATCATAGCAACTTATGATGGGATATGGATATGGCTACGAAGGCATGATGGGAGGAGTGGGATCGTTCGGCTTCCTCACATGGCTGGTAGTGTTTGCGGATCTCGTTCTTGTGGGTATCTGGCTCTGGCAGCAGGTTTCAAAGAAGTAAGGACGCTTCACTATTTAGCGTTTCCATACATCTGTTTTGAACTTTGTGTTTTTACGCAAATAAAAGACCACCCCGTAAGGTGGTCTTTGTCGGACGATACTTCGCTTGGCGCATCATCAATCGACAGTGATGATGCTTCCATTCGGGGCGGGCTTTTTCTCGCAGACGGGACAGTAGGGAACGTTCTCATAGGAACATTGCCCACCTCCCGAGAGCGGGAATGGTCCGTCGTGAATCGGATGCTCGACTCTCGCTCCGAGTATGACTGTCGCGCACTTCACACATTTCCAACTGGCGTCATGTTTTGCTTTTGCCACATAGATGTGGTTCTGGTTGTACTTTTTGCGGACGTAGAAAAATCCGGCTCGGCTCGGTAAATCCGCCCGCTCAAGCTTGTGATCGTCATTGGGAGATCCAACGTCGGACCAACGTGCCTGAGCGAGTTCTTGCAGTAATGCAAAAGTTGTTTCCATCATTGCGCCTCCCTTGGGTTATGTGTACTTCCAGTAGCGAAACTACCATGTGTTCTGAACATTATCAACGATATGCACCCAATCAAAATAAGAACCAATTGCAGAGTATTTTGTTTGGCTCTTTCGGCGCGTTTCAGCTAGAATAACTCCTGTATGTCATTATTGATACGAGATGCAAGTATGGGTATTGTTGCACTCGCACTTATTTACGCCGCCAGCTTCTCAAACCTCTTTGCAACGGAATACCGATCAGAGGCGGCCGACGCGCCGGAACGTTTTATTCCGCTGCCAGTACTGGACAAGGCCGATTATGATGCGCGACTCCTCGCGCTTGCACATGTCGCGACGTCTACTATGGCGACCTCGACCGCGGACATGGCGTCAAGCACGCCGCGCCTCTGGCCGGTAAAGACGGTCTATCCGAACGCCGACGCCATACTGCCATTCAAACGCATCGTCGCCTACTACGGCAATTTTTATTCTAAAGGGATGGGAGTATTGGGAGAATATCCGACCGACCAAATGCTCGCGATGCTCGCAAGCACAACGGCGAAGTGGGCCGTAGCCGATCCAACGACGCCAGTGGTGCCGGCCATTCACTACATCGCAGTGGTGGCGCAGGCGACTGCGGGTAAGGAAGGAAAATATGTTCTACGGATGCCGGACGACCAGATAGAGCACGCGCTCGATCTCGCGGACCGGATACACGGCATCGTATTTCTCGATGTGCAGGTGGGGAAGAGTACTCTGCAACATGAGCTCCCGATGCTTGAGAAATATCTGAAGATGCCTCAGGTGCATCTCGCCATTGACCCGGAATTCTCAATGAAATTCGGCAACCGGCCCGGTACGGTCATCGGCACCTTTGACGCGGATGATGTGAACTACGCCGCCGAATATCTCGCGGGTCTCGTGCGGGACAATCATCTGCCGCCGAAGATTCTCGTCATACATCGCTTTACGCAGAAAATGGTGACCAATTACAAAAAGATACAGCCGCTACCGGAGGTTGAGATAGTGATGGATATGGACGGTTGGGGATCGCAGGAAAAGAAAAAGGGAACCTATAACCGGGTCATCGCGCCGGAACCGGTGCAATTCACGGGCATCAAGCTATTTTATAAAAACGATATTAAGCCGCCTTCCACCGGTCTCTTGACGACCGAAGAAGTGCTTAACCTCACCCCAGCACCAATCTATATTCAGTATCAATAATCTTACCGCATGGTATCATCGTTCCCATATGGAGACCAATGAAACGGAAAGTAATTTTTTACCAATAGTAGTTGTAATCACCGGACTTCTTATTGTTGCGGGTGCGGTCGTCTGGAACGGGTTGCGTCCGGCAGGATCACCGCAAGAAGATAATGGAGCAGCACAAAAAGTTGATATTAAAAATGTGAAGACCGATGGCGATGCTTTCATCGGCGCTGTTGATGCACCGGTCACAATCGCATCATGGAGCGATTTTCAGTGTCCAAGATGCAAACAATTTGAACTCGATACTCTACCGCAAATAATCACAGAGTACGTAGATACAGGGAAAGTAAAACTCGTGTTTATGGACTTCGCGTTCTTGGGTAACGATTCCATCACCGCCGCTCTGTATGGCCGTTCGATATGGAAACTCTATCCGAGCCAGTACCTCGCATGGCGTACCGCGATGTACATTGCACAGGACGAAGAGGGCGATAAAGGATTTGGCAATGCCGAATCAATCGACACATTGAATGCTACAATCGCCGGCTTCGATGCTGTGAAGATTGCCGCTGACGTGAAGGAGAATACGAATATTTATCGGGCAGCGATAGATGCCGACCGTGTCGAAGTCAAGAAAGCACACATCACAGGGACGCCTTCTTTCGTGATTGGCACGCAACTCATTCAGGGTGCCCATCCTTATCCGACGTTCAAAGACGCAATCGATCCGCTCTTGAAGTGACCTCGGTATATCATTTCTGAATGAATATCCTCTTTATTGCTCTCGCCGCTTCAGCCGCTACGTTTGTTGGCGGATTTTTCGCGCTGCGGTTCCGCGACAAACTCCATCTTATCCTCGGTTTCTCGGCGGGTGCAGTCGCGGGCGTCGCGCTCTTTGACCTCCTGCCTGAGGCAATTGAACTTGGCGCGCAGTATCACGACGCTTCGACCATCGCGCTTTTCATCGCGTTTGGCCTCTTCGGTTATCTTATCCTCGACCGGCTCATTTTTTTGCATACGCATGAGGAAGATGAGGAAGCGAATACTCCGCGCGGCTCTTTCGGCGCGCTAACGCTCTCGGCTCATAGTTTTCTTGACGGTGTTGCCATTGGCGTCGGCTTCCAGGCCTCCGTTGTAGTGGGAGTCGTGGTGACTGCGGCGGTCTTGACGCATGATTTCTCGGACGGCATCAACACGGTGAATCTCGTCCTGCGTAATGGTGGGAGCTGGAAACAGGCGTTTCAATGGCTTCTTGTCGATGCGGCAGCGCCAGTGCTCGGCGTGGCTTCCACGCTATATTTGCGCATTCCCGAATCGGCTATCGGGCTTGTACTCGCCGTATTTGTCGGCACATTCCTTTATCTCTCTGCAAGCGATCTCATTCCTGAGAGTCATCATCGGCATCCCCGCGCGCTTACGACCATCATGACGCTTCTCGGAGCGGCGCTAATCTATCTCGTCGTACATCTCGTATAATTTTCAATAAAAACTTCTCGATTAGACCGCGCTTTTTTTGCGAGCGAGATTTATGAGGATAGGGGAGAAAGAGAGTACGATGATAACCAGCGAGAGTGGGAGTATGTATTTTTCACTATTCGGAATCACCGAACCGAGAAAGTATCCGAGCGCTATCATACCCATGCCCCAGAGGAATCCGCCGAGTATGTTATAGGCGAGAAATACTCGATATTTCATAGAGCCGGCGCCAGCGAGAATCGGCGCGATAGTACGCACAATAGGGACAAATCGCGCGAGTATAATCGCGCGTCCGCCATACTTCTGGTAGAAAAGCTCGGTGCGTTTCAGATATTCCTGTTTGAAAAAGCGTGAATCCTCGCGTAAGGAAAGGCGGTTGCCCGCCTTGGCGCCGAACCAATATCCTACCGAGTCGCCGAGTATCGCCGCGACTACTACCACTAGTATAAGAGAACTCGGAGCAAGAAATCCTCCGGCAGATAGGAGACCGGCTGCGAAGAGGAGAGAATCACCAGGAAAGAATATGCCGATAAGAAGTCCGCTCTCGGCGAAAACAATCAATGCGATGCCAAGATAACTCCCCGTCTTCACTATGGCGAGCGGGTCGAGATGCACAGTTGCGAGTAGAAAGTCGAGCATTCCGATGCAGTATACTAGAACGAATGGAATCGACACCAAAGTTGTCCACGCCCGAGGAGGAGCTCGCGTATTTACGCGAGCAAGTAGCGCGCAAGGAAGCGGAGCTTGCCGAAAAGGGAAGGGTGCCTGACTTGCTCGAGCGCACACACATCATTTCCGAACAGATCAAGGAGCATCATGCCGCACCCGAGGACATACTCGTACCCGAGTATCGCATCAGCGAAGCGACGAAGCGCGGCGAGGCGGATGCGATACTTACCGAACTCAATCTCGACGGAAGCGAGAAAGCGATAAAGGGTCTGCAGCAAACGATGGAAGAGAAGGGAATAAAGAACGCGCTTTCAGTGCTCGAGAAACTCCATGACCCGCATATCGCTGACGACTTCCATCGCTACCTCGTGCGCTATGTCGCGGCAGGGCTCACCGCTCCCGGCATTGACGAGAAGGCGCCGCGCTTTCAGGCGCTTAAAATGACGCTGTATGAAATCGCGCTTCCCGAGCCCAAAAGTGCGGAACAGGGCGGACGTACGAAAACGCTCAAAGAGCTTATTTCCGGCATGGAACAATTCTACGCGGGACTCTTATCAGTTGAGGATGCTGCGAGCGGCGAGCCGCACTACTATGCGCTCGAGCTCGCGGTGCCGGCAAACAGTCCCGAGCTCCAGTTCTACGCGGCGGTGCCAAATGGAAAATGCAATCTTTTTGAGAAACAACTCCTCGCCATATTTCCCGATGCGCATTTGACGCAGCAACCCTTTGACTACAACGTCTTCGCTCAGGGCAGAGTCGCGCTCGCTTCGGTCGCGCGCTTCGCCGAGAATCCCTCCCTCCCCTTGAAAGATTATGGAGATTTTGATTATGATCCTTTGAACGCCATAACCAATGCTTTTGCAAAAATAGAGCGCCAAGGGGAGGGAGCGGCGCTTCAGATTATCATTGAGCCGAGGGCGGAGCGGCATGTCAAGCATTACCGAAAAATTCTTCAGGCCCTGCGCAAGGGAGAGAAGCATTCGTCGGCATTCAGTACACCAGAGACCATGCTCGGTGAATTTGCACGCGATATTGGTCGAACTCTTTTTTCAAACAAACCGAAGGACGAACAGAAAGCGAAGGAGGCCGAGACCCGCCAGATAGAGGCGAACAAGATATACATAGAACAGGTGGAGAAGAAAACCGCAGCGCCTATCGTCGGCGCGACGATACGGCTCGTTGTTTCTTCGAGCAACGAGCGCAAGGCGGGGCAAGTGCTTGGCGAGCTTGAGGCGGCGTTTAATCAATTTGCGAATACGCAAGGGAACAAGTTGCTGTTTACGCGTCCGTCTGCCGGCAAACAGGCGCAGAACGTTTTCAACGACTTTTCCTTTCGTCTGCCCAGTTCTTCAGCTCTTCCTTTGTCGCTGCGCGAACTGACGACTATGTATCATTTCCCGCCCTCCGGTATCGAGTCCTCGCCGCATCTGAAACAAGCGCGCTTCACCCATGCGAGCGCGCCGCTCTCGCTGCCGCACACAGGCGTACTTCTCGGTATCAATAATTATCGCGGACAGACGACAAACATCTATCTCGATCCTGAAGACCGTTTGCGCCATCTCTACATCATTGGCCAGACCGGTACCGGCAAGACCGGACTTATGAAGTCGATGATTATTCAGGACATCAAACATGGAGAGGGATGCTGCTTTATTGATCCGCACGGTTCCGACATCTTGGATGTTCTCGCTGCGGTGCCGCCCGAGCGGTACAAGGACGTTATTTATTTCGACCCCGCTGATCTCTCGCGCCCATTCGGTCTTAACTTCCTCGAATACGATCTCTCGCGGCCGGAGCAGAAGACCTTTATCGTGAACGAACTCCTGATGATTTTCCGGCGGCTCTACGGCGATGTGCCGGAGAGCATGGGTCCGGCTTTTGAACAATATTTCCGCAACGCGACTCTTCTCGTGATGGAGGACCCGGGCAGCGGTTCGACCATTCTCGATATTGCGCGTGTGCTTAGCAACAGCGAATTCCGTCGCGAGAAGCTCGCAAAAAGCATGAATCCGGTCGTGAACCAATTCTGGAACGAGATAGCGACGAAGGCCGGCGGCGATGCCGCGCTCGAAAATATCGTCCCGTACATCACCAATAAGTTTGATGATTTCACGGCGAACGACTTTATTCGTCCCATAGTAGGGCAGCAAGAATCGTCGTTTAAGTTCCGCGAAGTGATGGACACGAAGAAGATACTGCTTATCAATCTCTCCAAAGGCCGCCTCGGCGAAAAGAACGCGAACCTTCTCGGGCTCATCATCGTCGGGAAACTCTTTATGGCGGCGCTTTCTCGTGCGGATAATCCGCGTGCCGCGCATATACCCTTCTATCTCTACATCGACGAGTTCCAGAATGTTACAACCGATTCCATTCCCGGCATTCTCTCCGAAGCGCGCAAGTACAAACTCTCGCTTTCCATGGCGCATCAGTTTCTTGCGCAGATAGAGGAAAAGACGCGCGAGGCGGTATTCGGCAACGTGGGCAACATTGCGGTCTTCCGCGTGGGCGAAGAGGACGCAGAATTCTTTGCGAAGCAATTCGCGCCGGTTTTTGAAACGCTCGATTTCGTCAACATAGAAAACCGCAATGCGTATGTGAAGATTCTTGCTGGCGGCGTACCGCAGAAGCCGTTTGATATGAAAACGCCGGATTTGCCGCAGGCAAATCCAGCGCAAATAGACGACCTTATTCACCTCTCGTCACTCACCTACGGCCGCAATCGTGCTACAGTTGAGAACATGATTCGGGAACGTTACCTTTCGCAATAACGTATGAAAGAACCAGGATTCCCGCCGCCCGGAGGTAAAAAAAAGCTCGAAGACGCAGATACAGTCGACTATAAACGTGCCGCACATCGCCTTGCGGAAACACTCTATCGCAAGCCGCAGGAAAAGGGTGCTGCCGTTAATAATGCCGCCGAAGGGGGAATTATTGAACCCAAACAGAATGAAGAGTCAAAAGTTAGCCAAATGCCCGACTCTATCCAGAGTTTGCGGGCGGAAATACGAGATTTAGAAGCAGAGGCGACGCAGCCGGGGGCGGATAAGAATATTGAGCCGGAAATTCTCAAGCGTGAGGATAAACTCCGTACACTCGAAACGGCAAAACATGCGTCCGCAAAACATGAAGCAAAAGCCAATCGGATAAAGGAAATTCGTCAGCGCCTCTCGACGCTTGAATACCAAGCGGCGCATCCGGCCGAATATTCGCGCAATCACGATGAATTGGAAAATGAAGTCCTGACGGCTGAAAAAGAGTTGAGAGATTTGGAATCGGCCGGGCGGCCTGTAGAGGGTACGCCGAAAGAGTTGCGTAATAAGTTTCGCGACAAATTACGCAAACTCATCGGTGGTGTGACAGAACGTCTCAACATGGGTGAGCGCGCCGGACGTTTACAAGCATATTTCGCAGAACGTTCGAAAAGTTTGAATGAGAAAGCGGAGGGGTATGGACCGAAGATTGCGGCATTCATCGGTTCAGGGATCGAAAAATACAATAAGCTGCATTGGCTGACGAAACTTACCATCACGGGCGGTCTTGTCGCCGGCGTTTCGCTCACCTCGATGGTTGCACCGATCGTCTCCGGGATACTTGCTACAACTCTTTATGGCCAGCGCGTCGTCGGTGCGGCCGGTTTCGCCATAAATAAACGTAAGAAGATTGACGCGAAAATCGCAGAGAACTCTAAATATTGGCTAGCGAACAAATCGGAGACCATGAAAAATACCTATGCGACCGTATTCGCTGCGGTATATATGGGAGGTACGGCTTTTGCCGTGCACGAAGGTGTCGAGGCGCTCAATGCGCTCGGAGTGAATGAATGGTTTGGCAACGCGCCTGGACCCGACGCTCCTCCACAGGTCGTCGCGCCCACAAAACCGGAAATTCCTGATGCATCACCGGCTCCAGCACCGACGGAAACACCAGCGCCCGAAACGCTTGTTCCTGATGAATCAGCCACCGAATTGACAGAAGCACGAGCCGTCACAGATCGCGCGTTTGCTAATCTTAAAGAACGTGTAGCTGAAGCTCAAAAGTTGGCTTCCGAACAACAAGTCGCCATCGACAAGGCGCTTGAAGCAGCCAATCCACCTGAAACGACTGGAGTTCCCGATGATTTGGGTACAACCGGAGCCGTTGCGGGTCTTGATGCAGACCAGAGACCAAGTGATGCTCTGGATAAAATCAAAGCGGAGAAGTTTGAAATTGAACAACATGTAGCTGAATCCGATGCTGCTTTGGATAGATATAATGCAGCTAACGATCTTACTGACGAATTCAATGCACGTGTCGCGGAACTTGATACTAAAATTGAAGACGCCTTGGGGCGGCACAATGCTCTTTTGGATGAATATGGAGCGGCTGGACGCGAGGCCATAGAATCAAACCAAAGAGCCAATCAACTTCATACTGATGCAAATAGTGCGTTTGAGAATGCCAAAGAACATATGGAAAAGTATAAAGATATAATAAAAAATACAAAGGATAGTGACATCGATGCGAACGAAGCGCAAATACGCGCGGAAATACGGGGAGATCAAGAGGTGCTTGAACGTGATGCTGAAGAAGCGGCGAAGGCCTATGACGATGCTGAAGCCATCATTGACGATAAGTTTAAGCGCGCCGAATATCTTAAATCTCAAGCCGCAGATGCCAAGAACGCTTATGAAGATCTCGCGGCTCAAAAGAAAGCCGCTTTTGAAGCATTAAATGCCGACAAGCCGTTAGAAAGTATCTTGCCTGCTTCGCCGGCTGAACAGCAGAGTGACAGTGGGGATATATCCGGAGCAGAGCAAGCAGGTAGAACTTCAGAGTCCCCATTCGGACGCGACGCCAATGGACATCCTTTCCCGTCTGAGCAAGAGGCAAAGGATTATGACGATCTCATACATAAAGGGATACGCGATCCGAGAGAAACGGGTGCGTGGCCTCCCGAACCCTCACAAGAAAAAGGATTTCTCGATAAAATTTCAGATTGGTTTAAAGAAGATAAGAATACAACAGAAATGAGCGATACTCATTTTGAAACAAACGCATCAGGATTAGCGGTCGATACCGCCCACGCAAATGCGTATCTTGATGCACAAGGCAATCACATCATTTTCGGCGGTTCCCTTGAAGATCGGATGAAAACGGCGCTTCAATTAGCCGCCAAAGATCGTTCCATCGCCGTGTATTTCGACTCAACACGGCCCGGCGGCCTATTCGGATGGTTCCAGGAGCATCATTTAAGCAAAGCATATTCTCCTGAAGGTTCAGCCCTGCCGCAAATTGTAGACGACATAGCCGATGCAACACTGCGAGGTGTCAATCTCCCAAGCATTGATGATCTTAAAGAAGTGTATAAACCTATTAAATAAAAAAATTAGTAATAATTGACTATGCTATGATGTCACCTATGCACGATGAATTGACAGCTGCGATTGCCACCGATCTCGGTATTGCGGATCTCCCGTCCGAGGAGCAGCAGGCGCTCATCGCGCAGTTCGGCGAGGTGGCGCTCAAGGCAGCGACGCTTGCGGTCGTGGGCAAGCTCGAGGGCGGCAAGCAAGAAGAATTCGTGAAGATCTCCGAAGCGGGCGATGCGACGGCGCTCAGAGCGTTCCTTGATCGCGAGGTTCCCGCTCATGAGGCAATCGCGAAGCAGGCGGTTGCCGAGGAGGTCGGGCGATTTAAAGATTTTCAAAAACCATAATATAATCAAGGCATAACATCACACCTTATGAAACCAACCCAGACAGGCATTGCTGTGGCACTCGCACTCGTAGTGGTCGCCATACTCTTCTTTTCTCAGGACTTTTCGCCTTTTAGTCAATTGCCGTCGCAAACAGGGACGACCGAACAAGGTCAGGCATTACAAGCTGCTGCTATCCAATATCAACCTACATCAATCACTATGCCTACCGATGCTACACAACTCCAGACGACCGATGATGTTATCGGTACCGGTGCCACTGCCGCAGTAGGCGATAGCGTAACTGTGAACTATGTCGGTTCGCTCACCAACGGAACCGTCTTTGACGCTTCCGCCAATCATGGAACGACTGGCTTCACATTCAATCTCGGCGCAGGGCAGGTTATCAAGGGTTGGGACCTCGGCATCGTCGGTATGAAAGAAGGAGGCAAGCGCACACTTGTCATTCCCGCGCCGCTCGCATACGGCGACCAGGCAGTCGGCCCAGTCATTCCCGCAAATGCAACGCTCATCTTCCAAGTGGAACTCTTGAAAGTGCAAAAACCGACTCGCTAACGCTGTATATAAAAGTAGAATCGCATGGCCCCCAGAGGGAACCATGCGATTTTGTTTTTGAGCCCGCACTATCGTTGCGCAGGGCTCCCAGAGGAGACCGGCCCATGCCAGTTCATCTGCTGGGCGAGCTTTGGTGCCGGATCGTCCTGGTTGTTGCGACTCCGGATGAACGCCGCAACAACGTGGAGCCGACGGAACAGCTTCTTCCCGTCGCGCTCTTCGTCTCGCAACGTGTCCTCGACCGCTTTGCCGAGGGCATACACGTTCGCATACGAAGCCGTTACGGCTCCATTTACACCGCCACCAAGCCCATACACCGTGGCGGTGATGACGGTCCCGGGAACTGTCAACCCGGGGAAATAGAGTCCCTGTGTTGCCCCGCCTCCCGCGCCAGCGGCGGCGTATGGGACAGCCGACGACAAGATCGCCTCAGCCGTCGAGGACAGTTGCCCATCTATCCTCGCCCCCATTTTTTTGGCGATTTTCTGAATCGCCACATACTGCTCCTTTGTAGGAGCAGTATCATCAGTCCGATAGATGACGAGCTGTGTCATCCTATCGTCTGCAAGTCCGTTGAAAATGCCGGGTGCCGTCGTGCACCCTGCAGCAAGCATCGCGAGGATCGCGATGCTCACAATAAGCGCCAATGCACGTCGCACATCCACCATGGCAGGGCTCCTTTCATTGAGCCGGCTCGCAGCGAGCCGGCGGGTTGTGTCGGTTTTTGTTGAAACATCTGTCCGGACATAAGGATACTCAATTATTCTAGTTTGTCAAGCCATACAAAACACGATAAGGTAGAGCATAATGAGTGCGATTGATTTTAAAATAGAGAAGCGCGCGGCGCGAAGCGCCGCGCGTGCGGGCGTACTCGCTACGTCTCACGGCGATATTCACACACCCGCTTTTGCGCCGGTGGGTACCAAAGCAAATGTAAAAGGCATTCTTCCCGAACAATTGAAGCGGCTCGGCGCCGAAGTCGTACTTGCGAACACCTACCATCTCTATCTTCAACCGGGCGAGAAAATCGTGCATGGGGCCGGCTGGCTCGGAACATTCATGGGCTGGGATGGTCCCACCATGACCGATTCGGGAGGTTTCCAGGTCTTCTCGCTTGGTGCCGCGTTCGGAAAGACCATCTCAAAGTTCGTTAAAGAGGACGCTCCCGAAGTCGAGTCGGTTGCCGTGTATGACGAAAATGTTGCAAGTCAACATGGGCAACTCGCCATTATTGATGACGAGGGTGTTTCGTTTACCTCGCACCTTGATGGCTCGCTCCACCGCTTCACTCCCGAGCGTTCGGTGGAGATCCAGCATGCGCTTGGCGCGGATATTTTCTTTGCGTTTGATGAATGCACTTCGCCGACAGCCGCGTATGAGTATCAGCGGGAGGCGATGGAGCGCACGCACCGCTGGGCGGCGCGTTCCCTTACGGCGCATCGGCAGAATATAGACGCGAACAAGCGACAAGCATTGTTCGGCATCGTGCAGGGAGGTCGGCACGAGGACCTGCGCAGGGAATCAGCGCGCGAGATTTCCTCGCTCGGTTTTGACGGCATCGGCATCGGCGGTTCTTTCTCTAAGGAGGATATGCGCGGCGCGCTTACCGCCGCGGTAACTGAGCTTCCCGAAGAGTTGCCACGGCATTTTCTCGGCATCGGCGAGCCGTGTGACATTCTGGAAGGCATCGCGAACGGCATGGATCTCTTTGACTGCGTCGCCGCAACCCGGCTCGGCCGCCATGGTTCCATCTACACAAAGCATGGTCTCATTCACTTAAAGAATGAAAAATATCGCACCGACTTCACCTCACTTGAGGAACATGTGGACTTACGAAGTCCACATTTCACACGGGCGTATGTGGCGCATCTTTTGCGTTCAGGGGAAATGCTTGGGGCCGTCATCGCCTCCATGCACAATGTTGGCTTCATTCTGAACCTCGTCTCCGGCGCGCGGCAGGCCATCCTCGATGGACGATTTGACGAATATCGTGCAGATTTCATTCGCAATTACTCCAATACCAACTCTGTCCTATAGGACGAAATTGGTATTTTGAATGCGGTATGTTCAATTATCCTATACACTCCCCTCACACGCGCATCATGACCAACTTTAAACTCCACACGCCGTGGGCGCCTGCGGGCGATCAACCGAAGGCCATCAAGGCGCTTGCGCAGGGCCTTGAGCGCGGATTGCGGCATCAAACCCTTTTTGGCGTGACCGGAAGCGGGAAGACCTTTACCGTAGCGAATGTCATAGCTTCGCATGACAAACCGACGCTTGTGCTCGCGCATAATAAGACGCTTGCGGCGCAGCTCGCGCAAGAATATCGGGAATTTTTTCCCGAGAACGCGGTGCACTATTTCGTTTCCTACTACGATTACTATCAGCCGGAAGCGTATATCGCGCACTCGGATACGTATATTGAGAAGGAAGCGATGATAAATGCCGAGATAGACCGTCTGCGGCACGCCGCGACACAAGCGCTTCTCACAAGGAAAGACGTCATCATCGTCGCATCGGTCTCCGCCATCTACGGCCTCGGCTCGCCAGAGGAATACGAGAAGGTGCATGTGAAGATCGAAAAAGGCGGTGTTGAAAATCGCGCGGCTTTGATACGCAAACTCGTCAATATCTATTTTGAACGCACGAATGCCGACCTTAATCCCGGGCAGTTGCGCGCCATCGGAAACTCTCTTGAATTCATGCCGGTCAACGAGCGCGCGATCTATCGCGTTACCTTTGACGGCGACGATATTGCGCATATTGATCAGCTTGATCCGATTTCGCGCGCAAAGATAAGAGAACCGAAATCGGTTTTCGTTTTTCCGGCGAAACACTTCATCACGAGCAAGGATGAGCGCGAACGCGCGATTGAAGATATCAAGCTGGAACTTGAAGAACAGCTTGCGAAGTTCAAGCGCGAGGAGAAACCCTTGGAAGCCGAACGGCTGAAGCGCCGCACGCTCCATGACCTTGCACTTATCCGCGAGCTCGGCTACACAAGTGGTATTGAGAATTATTCCCGCCATTTCGACGGACGGAAATCAGGGCAACCGCCGCACACACTCCTGTCCTATTTTCCCCATAAGAAAGACGGTTCAGCGGACTTTCTCACGGTCATTGATGAATCACACGTTACCGTCCCGCAGATAGGCGGCATGTATGCGGGCGACAAGTCGCGCAAGGACGTGCTGGTTGCATACGGCTTTCGTCTTCCTTCGGCGCGCGATAATCGCCCGCTCCGCTTTGAAGAGTTTGAGGAACGCATTGGACAAGTATTGTATACGAGCGCGACACCAGGGCCGTACGAACGCAAGCATTCCGAACAGATAGTGGAACAGGTCATCCGCCCAACCGGCCTCATTGACCCAGAGCTTACCACTCGTCCCGTTTCCGAAGGGGCGTTCTTATCTTTAACGGTCGGAAATAATAAGAATATTGAATCGCAGGGATACCGGGGGCAGATTGTAGATTTTATCAGTGAGGCAGAGATGGTCATCAAACGCAGCGGTCGCGCGCTTGCAACAACGCTCACGAAGCAGATGGCAGAAGATCTTTCTTCATTTTTGCGTGAAAAGGGGATTAAAGCCGAATATCTTCATTCGGATGTAAAAACAATAGACCGCATCGATATCCTTACCAATTTCCGTAAAGGCATATTCGATATTCTGGTCGGCGTAAATCTATTGCGCGAAGGACTCGATCTGCCGGAAGTTGAGCTTATTGGAATATTGGATGCCGACAAAGAAGGATTCCTCCGAAGCGAAACATCACTCATTCAAACCATCGGCCGTGCGGCGCGTAACGTGCTCGGACGCGTCATTCTCTATGCCGATGTCATGACCGGTTCACTCGAAAGAGCTATCGGCGAGACGAATCGCCGTCGCTCTCTCCAGCTCGCGTATAACGAGAAGCATGGCATCACTCCGCAAACAATCAGAAAAGAAATTCATGACATCGCCGCATCGATGCGCACGGAACATCAACGGACCATTGATGAACTTCTCGTGCTTGATACGCTTGCGTACAGGGAAGATCCAAAATCGTTTATTAAACGGAAAAGAGAAGAGATGGAAGAGGCGGTAGAAAAACTCGATTTCGAAACCGCCGCGCTCATCCGTGATGAGATATACAAATTGGAAGGCACCGGCCCGAAGGCCCGTAAGCCCCGCGCTCGCAAACCGCTTTCAGGCGCATAGCAGAGGTATAGTGAGAGTGATATACTCATCCCGTACCTGCCCCGCCACGGGCAGGAGGTCGCGTTTCAATCGACATAAACGCGACATGATTTCGCAAAATCAAATGAAAAAGCAGACCAAACAAGAAGAACATAAGCATAAGCACGGGAGCGATTGGCTCACTGTGAAGGGTGCGCGTACTCATAACTTGAAGAATATTTCAGTCGAGATGCCGCGCGGCGCTATGACCGTCATCACCGGCCTTTCGGGGAGCGGGAAGTCATCGCTCGCGTTCGATACTATCTTTGCTGAAGGACAGCGGCGGTATGTTGAATCACTCTCCGCGTATGCACGGCAATTTCTCAATCAGATGGCGAAGCCGGATGTGGACGAGATTATCGGCCTCTCTCCGGCGATTTCTATAGATCAGAAGAGCCGCTCGAACAATCCGCGTTCCACAGTGGCGACCGTCACCGAGATTTACGACTATTTGCGCGTTCTCTATGCGCGCGCGGGGCAACCGTACTGTATTCATCACGATGTGCCCATCGTACGGCTCTCAAAAGAGGAGATGATAAAAATGGTATTCGCACGTGTGGAAGCCCGACACACTTCGCCCAGTGTGGCGGGTCCTACTCCACGCGCTGGAAGCGTCATGGGTGTGGCAGTAGATAAGAGTGTCGTTACTATTTATGCGCCAGTCGTGGTCGGCAGGAAAGGCGAATACTACCAGTTGCTCTACGACCTTCTTGGTAAGGGCTATGAAAAAGTTGTCATAGACGGCAAGATCCAGTCGCTCCGCGAGAAAATCGTGCTTGATCGGAATAAGCGCCACAGCATTGATGCGGTTGTTGATTCTATTTTTATTTCTGAATTTACGAGGGCAAGCGTTGGAGCTCGCGAACGGCTCTCGGAGGCGCTCGAGCTCGCACTCAAACAAGCAGATGGTTTGGTGAAGATTCAGCACGCCGACGGCACACTTGAAACGCTTTCTTCCAAATTCATTTGTCCGGAAGACGGCGCGTCTTTTCCAGAAGTAGAACCGCGTCTCTTTTCTTTCAATTCACCCTACGGCGCATGTCCGGCGTGTCACGGCCTCGGCACCGAATCGCTCTTTTCAGAAGAAGTGTGTCCCATATGTGAGGGTAAGCGTCTTCGTCCCGAGGCGTTGCGTGTTTATCTCAAAAGCAACCCTACTTCGCGTAAAGCTTCGAAGGGTCAAGAAAAAGACAAAGACCTACCTGCCGGCAGGCAGGCGCTCGGAAAGAGCATCGTTGACTTCACCGATATGTCGATACGGGAGGCGAAAGAGTTTGTAGATACCATCGAGCTCTCCGAGATGAAGAAAGATATCGCCGCACCCATTTTGAAAGAAATAGACAGTCGTTTGTCATTTATGTTAAACGTCGGACTTGATTATCTGACGCTCAACCGCTCTGCCGCGACGCTCTCCGGCGGGGAAGCGCAGCGCATCCGCCTCGCTTCGCAGCTCGGCAGCGGACTGACCGGTGCACTCTATGTGCTTGATGAGCCCACGATCGGGCTGCACCAACGCGACAATGATCGTCTCATTAAGACGTTGCTTGTCTTGAAGGAACTCGGGAACACTATCATTGTCGTGGAGCATGATGAAGAGACCATTTTCTCTTCCGATTACATCGTTGATATCGGTCCGGGCGCTGGCATCCATGGAGGAACGGTCGTCGCTTCCGGATGGCTGGATGATTTATTGACTTCCGAAAAAAACGAAAGCGATTCCCTCACGCTCTCGTATTTGCGACAAGAAAAAGAAATACCCGTTCCCGAGGCGCGTCGCACAAGCGAAAAGGGTTGGATACAGGTGCGTGGCGCAACGCTTCACAATCTGACGAACCAGAACATTGATGTGCCTTTGGGAAAACTCGTCTGTATCACGGGCGTTTCTGGGAGCGGAAAATCAACATTTTTGTACGATATTCTGCATCGCAACATTGCCGGGCGATTTGCGCGCCGTGAAGCAAAACTTGAACACATTGCATCAATGACAGGAACCGAATATGTCGGCCGCGCAGTTCTCATTGACCAATCGCCTATCGGTCGTACACCGCGCTCCAATCCCGCGACGTATACTGGCGCCTTTACGCATATCCGCGACCTCTTCGCCGCGACTCCCGAAGCGCGCGCTCGAGGGTGGAAACCCGGACGATTCTCATTTAATGTCCCTGGCGGGCGCTGCGAAGCGTGTCAAGGAAACGGCTCCATCGCGGTAGAAATGCACTTCTTACCAACGGTGTATGTGACATGTGATATTTGTACGGGCAAGCGTTTTATGAAGGAGACGCTCGAAATTACCTTTCGCGATAAGAATATTTACGAAGTACTTCAGATGACTATTGAAGAAGCGGAAACATTTTTCGGTGATATTCCGGCGATTGCCGAGCGTTTGATGAGTTTGAACTCAACGGGACTTCAATACCTTACACTTGGGCAAAGTGCGACGACGCTCTCCGGCGGAGAAGCACAGCGTGTGAAGATATCTAGTGAACTGTATCGTTCTCAGACAATGAAGACGATATATCTCCTGGACGAGCCGACGGTCGGTCTCCACTACGAGGATGTACGCAAGCTTATTGAGATTCTTCAGGAGCTCGTGCTCCGCGGCAACACGGTGGTTGTCATCGAGCACAATCTTGATGTGATAAAAAGTTCCGATTATCTTATTGACTTCGGTCCCGAGGGCGGTGCGGGTGGTGGCAAAGTTATCGCACAAGGGACACCGGAAGAAGTTGCGAATACTGAGGGCTCGTACACCGGCGAATATCTGTCAAAAGTGTTACAACGCCATGCAAAAAAACGATCTACAAAAATATAATCTGCCGGAGGTGCCGGGCGTGTATCTGTTCAAACAGGGGCGGAACGTATTGTATGTCGGCAAAGCGACGAATCTGCGCGACCGCGTACGCTCTTATTTTGACGATGATCTGATAGCGACTCGGGGGCCGCGCGTGGTGGATATGGTGACAAAAGCCGATCGGATAGTCCATGAGCCGACACCGACCGTGCTCGAAGCGCTCGTGCGCGAAGCGGCGCTCATCAAGAAATATCATCCGCCTGCGAACGCGGAGGGGAAAGACGACAGAACGTTCCTCTATGCAATCATCACGGAAGAAGAAATCCAGCGAGTGCTCGTCGTGCGCGGTAAAGACCTTGATTTCAAGGCGAAACGTATAAGTGGTGGCCAAAAAATAAAAGCGTCCTACGGCCCATTTCCTTCCGGGGCTCAGTTACGCGAGGGTTTGCGGCTCATACGGCGCATCTTTCCATTTTTTGATACCCCCAAACCGATCGGGACGAGGAGCAAACATCAGGCGGCAAAGATAGAATTCAATACACAGATCAAGCAGTATCCACGGATATTTTCAGTAAAGGAATATGGCCGCACGATACGCCGCATTATGCTTTTTCTCAGCGGCCGCGGGAAGGAATTGCGCGCAATGCTTGAGAAGGAGATGCGGCAGGCAGCCACAGAAGAACGTTTCGAGGATGCGTCGCAAGCGCGTCGGGAACTGTTCGCGCTCGACCATATTCAGGACGTCTCGCTTATCAAGGACGAAAACCGGTATCCCAATAATAACGCTATAGCAGGAAATAGTGGATATCGGATAGAGGCCTATGACACCGCGCATCTCTCGGGCACCAATGCTATTGGCGTGATGACCGTTCTAGTCGGCAGTGCTCCGCATAAAAATGAATATCGGACGTTTCGTATCCGCGGTATGAAGAAAAATGACGACATCGCTTCGTTGAAAGAAATTCTCTCACGACGACTAAACCACCGAGAGTGGCCGTTGCCGAAAATAGTCGTTGTGGATGGCGGCACGACGCATAAAAAGGTCGCAGAGAGCGTGCTCACAGTGGCAGGTATACACATCCCCGTTGTCGCGGTAGTGAAGGATGAGCGGCACCGTCCGCGCGAAGTCATCGGCGCGCTGCGCGCCGGCATCACCGAAGCGGACGCTGTGTTAGCAAACAGTGAAGCGCATCGTTTTTCACTGTCACGGCACCGGATTGCTCGCTCAAAAAGTTTACGGGCAAAATAGAAACTTCTTTCCACTGTGCATAGTTGTTATTGGGGCATGACGATGATAAAAATTGTTACCGTTATTTTATCTTTAGCGGTCACCTGTTTAGGGCTCACCGCACAAGTACAAAAGAATTACAAAAATAAAAGCGTAGAAGGCCTCTCGTTTTTCTATTTTATACTCCTAGCAATTTCGTATTCATTTTGGAGCATATATGGTTTTTTGCAACAAGATCTCGTTCTTATTGTGCCTATGTCACTAGGGATGATAATGAGTTGGATAGTCGTGGGCCAATTTGTTAGATATAGAGTTAGACCAATCTAGCTTTGCTATACTATCCGCATGCAAACCATCGTCGGCGTGCTGCGGGGCGGGCCGTCGCGCGAGCATGAGGTCTCGCTCAAGACGGGTGCCGCTATTCTTGCAAATCTGCCAGCCGAGCGATACATCGCGCACGATATTTATATTGATAAAAATGGGCAGTGGCACGATCGAGGGCGGCCCATTTCTCCCGAGCGCGTGCTACGACAACTCGACGCCGTCCTCATTGGTCTTCATGGCGAATATGGGGAAGATGGGGAAGTACAGAAGATTCTCGAGCGTTTCGGCGTGCCGTATGCCGGTGCGGACTCATTCGGTTCCTACCTCGCAATGCATAAACTCATGGCGAAGATCCGTGCGAAGGAGGCCGGACTGCTCACGCCGGAATCCCGCTATATTGAAAGGAGTGAAGACAGTGCGGAAGTCGCGCGCGACGTCATCCGCAGTTTCCATCAGCCGGTCGTCGTGAAGCCCGTCGGGTGGGGTTCCTCCGTTGGCGTCTCCATTGTTGGCGGGTACGCTCCGGTACTTACCGCTATCGAACGGCTTTTTACCGACGGTGCGCAGAGCGTCCTCGTCGAAGAATACATTCAAGGGAAAGAGGCGACCACTGGTGTCGTGGAGGGATTGCGCGGCGAAGCGCTCTACACGCTCCCATCAGTCGAAATTATTCCGCCCGCAGACGATTTCTTTTCCTACGATGCGAAATATTCCGGCGAAACGCGCGAAGTGTGTCCCGGTAATTTTTCCCGCGTTGCTGCCGAGGAGTTGCAACGGTCTGCGAAAGTGATACATCGCGCCCTCGGTTTGCGCCACTATTCGCGCAGCGACTTCATCGTTACCCCGAAAGGCATCTATTATCTGGAAACCAACACCTTGCCCGGACTCACAGCCGAATCGCTCTTGCCGAAATCCCTCGCCGCTGTCGGTGTCCCGTTTCCCGCTTTTCTGGACCATCTGGTCAATCTCGCGCTTGGAAGAGAATCAAAATGAATAAAAAAGTTGATATACATAAAGCAGGTGGAATTTTAATCAGAGATCGAAAATTTCTTGTGGGAAGATCGAAAGGTAAAAGTTCCTTTATAAGTCCAGGAGGGAAATTGGAGCCGGGTGAAACCGCCGAGAAGGCACTGGTGCGAGAGTTACATGAAGAGTTTAGTATTGAAGTAGCAGTATCAGATTTGAAAAGTTTCGGAACATTCTATGCGCCTGCTACCGGGCAAGAAGATAAATACTTGCAGATGGATGTATTTCTCGTCTCTCGATGGAAAGGTGATATACAGGTAAACAATGAGATAGAAGAAATCATGTGGATTAGTTCGCGCATACCGGATAAAATAAATCTAGGTTCCATATTTGAGCATGATGTGCTTCCTCGACTCAAGAAGATGGACCTGATAGATTGAAGCAGAAGACACACGGGCCTGTAGCTCAATTGGTAGAGCGCCTCATTTGCAATGAGGAGGTAACCGGTTCGAAACCGGTCAGGTCCACAATGAACGGCATTGCGATTATAGGACCAACTACGTCGGGGAAGACTGAAATTGCCTACGAAGTGGCAAGACGGCTTAATGGAGAGGTTATTAATTTTGATCTCACACAAACATATAAATATTTCGAAATAAGTTCTGGTGCATCAGATGCACACAAGGAGAATGACGTTATCAAACATCTTTATTGTTTCTTGAATCCAGACGAAAATCCACTTACTCCAAAACAATATGTAATAAAGGTAATACAAACAGCAAAACAAATTCTCAGTCGCGGAAAGATTCCTATTATAGAAGGAGGGGCGGTAAAATATTTTAAATCTCTGTTTGAAGAAAACAAAAAGATAATGCTATTTAATCCAATCTTTTGTGTACACAGGGAAATCGATACCGTACTCAAGCATGCCATATTGAAAAGAGTTAACGCCATGATCGATGAAGGATTGTTTCTTGAGATTAAACGAAATCTAGCGAAAGGTTATCAAAATACTAAGTTCATGAAGGAAAGCAAGGTCATTGTGCCGGCCATTGCATATCTAGAGGGGAGGATAAGTCTCTCTGATATGAAAAAGGAGATTGTTTACGGCACTTTGGAGTTAAAAAAGTATCAGGAGCAGGCATTTTCTCGTTACCCCGGATTGATCAGGGTGGTGAATAAGGGAATCAGCGGATCAGTTAAGGAAATCGCCGAACGCGTAAAATGCTAGGATGCGTTATATACTCTTTTTGTATACGAATATGAATAAAACCTACCAAATTTTTCTAAACTCAATTCCGGTCTTGCTGATGATTGGGTTGATATCATTCGTACCGGACGATTATGTTCTTACTCTTCTGTACGTTGTTATTATCGCCGTCGCGTTTGCTTTAAGGCGAGACCCGAATGAGTTGCTTGTCTTTGTATTTGGATTTGTGGTGATGATCGTTTCTGAATATTTGTTTATCAGTACCGGCGTTGAAACATTCAATAGAAATAGCTTATTTGGACTCATGCCGCTTTGGCTCCCATTTTTATGGGGATACGGGTTTGTGGCTATAAAACGCTCTGTCGAAATACTATAACTCTAGCGTTTGTTTTTGTCGGGCCGCCGGGAATCGAACCCGGTCTACACGCACCCGAAGCG
>CAZJZB010000005.1:0-55772 GCA_964550425.1 uncultured Candidatus Saccharibacteria bacterium
AGCGTTTGAATACAGGAGGCGGTTGGCGTTGATGGAGGAGAGGCCGGTGCCGCCGGAGGAGACCGGGAGCGCAGTGGTGAAGCTGGCGGATGCGGCAGAGAGTGCGCCGCTAATGGAGGCAGTACCGGTAGCGGTGAGGTTCGCAAGAGATAGATTGCCGGAGAAGTATCCGTTGCCGTGCACCGAGAGGAGTGATGATGGGCTCGTCGTCCCGATACCGACGTTGCCGCCGAGCGTGGCGAAGTACGCGGAGCCGGTAGAACCGATTTGTGTCGTGGAAGCATTGCCAAGCGTGGTGAGACCGGTGACGTTGAGGGTGGAGGTGGCGGTGAGTGCTCCGCCGAAGAAAGAGGAGCCGCTGGTGTAGAGGTTGCCTTGGACGGAGAGGAGTTGTGAAGGAGAGGTGGTGCCGATGCCGACATTACCGCTTATTATCATATTCCCTGCGCCAGCATCTGTACCAACATAACTATTACCAAGCGATAAACCTCCCGTTGCACTTAAACGCATTCTCTCGTTTGTTGCTCCTACTCCATTTGTGGCGAAACGAATCGGATTAGAACCCAACGTAATCATGTTGAGACCGCCGACATCGGAAATCATGTATCCCTGATTAACTATAAGGCCATTGGTGTTTGTTGTTCCGCCTACACCAAATTCAACCCATCCAGTTCCAGCCAGACCACTGTCATTAAATGCGCGATACCCTGCGGCCCCACTTGCGGAAGAATTTACTATTGCTGTGTATGAAGTTTCAGAGGCTTTAGACCCAGTGATTACCATTGGGATACTCACATTGCTTGTGCTAATTGTTACCGTATTCTCAGTTTGGGAATTTTTTAATTCAAGAACCGAGTCCAGATTTCCGTTGCCTCTCCCGACTGCGAAAGCCAACTTTCCATTTACATTGTTAGAAGAAATGGAATCGACCACATATCGTATATCCGCAATATTTAAGAATTTAGAACCTTCATAAGCATTCGCACCGAACTCGCCCACAATATCATTGGCCACCGATATTGTGGGGCTGGCCAGTGTCCCGCGAGAACCGAAAAGGGCCACATATGGGTAGACGGATGTCCCAGCCGTCTGCGCGTTCCAACCAGCAAAATTTGATTCTCTACGTATTATCGCGTCCATCGGGGCAGTCACATTGAACGTAGTAATTGGTGCCAAATTTGTACCGTTGCCCACAAGGATAGCCGGAAGCGTGAGAGAGTCTCCAGCGTCCACCTGCAGTTTTGCCGCAGGACTCGTGGTGCCGATGCCGACGTTGCCGGTCGGATTGATGTAGAGCGAGCCAGCCGGAGCGCCCTGATTCACTGTGAAGGCGGTGTTGTGCGCGACGATACCGCCGAAGGCGTACTCGCCTTCGGCGGGAACTTGGAACTTGGAACTTAGTTCTTGGACGAGCCCCGATGCAAACTCGCGGAGAGAGCGCGTACCTGCCGCATCAAGGCGAGCGAGCGAGAGCGCAAGCTGTTGTACGAGTCCGTCTTCAACATCCCGAGATCTCTCGCGAGAGTCAGTGTCGTCAGCGTCTCGTTCAACGATCCGAGCGATATTGTCAAAAATCGCGCGAAGTCCGTCTTGCTCTGCCTGCCCTGCCCCTCCGCGATGTTGAGTGGTACCGAGAGAACCGCGCGACGCAATTGGCTTATTATTCCGAATTGCTCCGACTTCGGAAACGCCAAAGAAACTTTGTATACATCTCGCGAGAGTGTCATCGCTTCCTGCCAAACGCGCAGCTTTTCGTAGTTTGGTTGCAAGTTCGCATCTTCGTTCATTGCTATCAGTGTATTCCGCTAAGCTCCAAGCTCCAAGCTCCAAGCTCTGTCGCAGGACAACAAGCTCTTCCTGCTCGGACGTGAGCGCAGTATTCGTCCGAGCGTCTATATAATGTCCTGCGATGAAATTATGCGTGCCCTCTATTTCAACGTCATAGACATCTTCTTCAGCGACCGATTCGACGGAAACGATGCGGTCCCAAATGCCGCCGCCGTCCGCGGCGGCGGCGATTTCCATACCCTCTTTCAGCTCCGATACTTTGAGCCAGGAACCCTCGCCTGCGCGGACGTTATCCACACCAGTTTTGGAGATGCTTGACAGCCCAAGCAGGTCGGCTATACTCGTATTACCTTTCTTCAAGACCCGCCCGCGAGGCGGGTTTTGCGTTACCGCATCACCTCCTATCAGAAGGCCGGATATGAATTTATTAAACAGACCGAGCGTCACGAATTTGCCAGCGGCGAGCAAAAGTTCACCTGATAGATACTTGCGGTCAGAAACAACAGTGACGTTCTTGCCGAGTTCGCGCAGGTGTTTTACCAACGGCACAAAGTCGCCATCACCGGAGAAAAGTACGAAGTTGTCATACTCATCTGAAAACTTAAGCGCGTCAGTTGCAATTTCGACATCAAAATTCGCTTTTGGTTGAAGAAGCCGCACTCCTATCATATCGAGTCGCTTGGCCTCGCGCAAAAGATTTGTACGAAGATTAACGGGCAACGCTTCAATCCAGCGACGATTGAAAGGCTTCTGAAGTAAACCGAGAAAACTGATATTAAAATACTGGACGGGTTTTGTAACAACCGTGTAGCCGAAGGAGGTAATCTTTGCGAAGAATGAAGATGATTTTTCGTTACGTATATCAGTACCGTAATAGAAACGAATCGCCGTAATACCAGCGGCAAAGAGCGTATCATAGAGCACTTCCAGATCAATAGTTCGATAACCGCGATCGCGATACCCAGCTTTTATATTCGCAAAGTCGATAAATGCTACAGAACGCGAAAGGCCACGAGCGATGCTCGTAGCCTCTCCGTAGGCAGGACGAGATGCGAATCCAGCAGCAACCAACTTTTTAAGCCGGCTCGCATCTCTTTCCCCGTACTGTCCTCCAGTTCCTGGTAGACCAGAGTGAGCGGATCCAGGGTTGCCTTCACCGCCGGGAACATCTACTGCAACACGCCGCGCCAGATACGGATGATTCGCCGTGGTGCGGATTGACTTCCCCGAGGCCGTGGTGAGTTTGTACGTCTGCTTTGTGCCCATGTATGCGAGACGCTTCACTTTTGACCACACAAGCTCACCTGTTTTTTCATCAAGCGATTGAATCTCGTCACTTTCTTTAATATTGATGATTTCAACTTCGTCATACACATACACATCATCAGCGAAATATGCACGACCGGCATGATACACTCTACGCAAGCCGGCAGCTCGGTGCGGGATCAGGTTTGTCACTCTGTGTCCCGAGGGTTCGATTCCCTCTGCCGGCTTGATTAGGTTATCCACAGGACCATTTTGCGTACTTGACGTGGAAAACCAGTTTGCTATACTCCCTTTGACAAACCTGGTCCATCCGCCCGAGTGGGACATACGAGGGGAATCGCCATCCGCAAGGGTGGCGGTTTCCTTTTCCGCTCCGTCTTTCGGTTCTTCATAGAATTCCCAACCGGCGTCTTCAAGGTCCTTCTTGCTGCGACGCCGCCGCAACTTCGTATCCCCCGTCACGCACTGCCCCGCGACGAAGCCGCCGGCGAAGGTGCTGGTTGCCGTCGTGGATGTTGCAAAGAAATTCTGGGCGACAACTTGGCCCGCGACCGAGAGCAGTGAGTACGGACTCGTCGTCCCGATGCCGACGTTGCCTCCGGTGGTGGCGAGGTACGTATTCCCTGTTACAGTAAGTTGCGTTGTTGAAGCATTGCTATTGAATTGTTGAAGCGCGGTCCATGTGTTTGCATTGCCGAGATTGAGCGAGAGGGTTGTCGCTGAACCGCCCACGAGTGCGCCAAGAGAACCAGAAGAAGAGAGCGAGGAACCGACCGCGACGGATGAGGTGGCGACTGTAGAGAAGTTTCCATAATGAAGCTGGTCGCTTGTGAAAGACGTTTGGCCGGTGCCGCCGTTCCCAACCGCGAGCGTGCCGGTGATGTCTGTCCCGAGATTAACGAGAGCGGTTGCGACGCTTCCTGCGGTCGCTTTGAGGAAGCCGGAGAGGTTAGCAATGGATAGATTGGAGGTGAAGAGATTTGAGGATGAGGCGGTTGTTGCGAAAAAGTTGGTTGTGGTTGCGTTTGTGGTCGTGCTGTTGATCGCGAGGAGGTTCGGAAACGTATTGTTTGCCGTGGTGGTCGCGGTGAAGTATGCTGCCACCGTTTCGCCAACAACCGACAATTTTGCGTATGGCGAGGTAGTGCCGATGCCGACGTTGCTTTCGGAGGAAATGCTGAGTGTGGAGGTTGCGGTCAGAGTCGTGCCGACGTATGAAAGTGTCTGGCCTGCCGTACCGGAAGGAAGAGAGCCGGAGGAAAGACAAGTGCCGTTGACGGCGTAGCATTGGTTGGCGGGAATGTTGATGCCGTTGCCATAGAAGGTGGTGGTGCCGGTGGTGAAGTTGGCGATGCCTTCGATGGAGAGGAGTGAGCCGGGGGTGGTGGTGCCGATGCCGACAGAGCCGTTCTCAAGTACGGTGAAGAGTGTTGTTGAAGCGGAGTTTACGAAATTGACGAGTTTAGTTGAGCCAGTGCCAGCACCCCAGACGGTTAGTTTTGCATACGGGGTGGTAGTGCCAATGCCAAGATTGGTCCCATCAAAAATCAAATTCGAGCTGTTGGCAAACCCTGAACCGTCAAAGTACTCGACACCGTTTGTCACCCCGCCGGTAGTAGTGCCCGTACCGCCATTTGCAATAGGGAGTGCTAAGCCGCTGTATGAGACAGTGAACGTACCCGCTGATGTGATAGGAGAGCCCGAGACAGAAAGGAATGAGGGGACCGATATTCCAGCGGAAGTAATACCTGTGCTGATACCGCCGCTAACAATGACGGCTCTGCCGCCGGTAGCAGAAATAATCGGGTGCTCCGGTGTGCCCGTAATAGAAATATTCGTACCGGCAGTGATTGAGTTAATGACGTTTGATGCGAACACGCGACCAGAGCCAGCGTTGATATCGGAATTGCCAGTGTCGATGCCTCCGAGTGTCTGTAGGCGGCCGCTGAACACCGAGAAACCGAGGGTCCGTAACGCGCCGCCAATCGCTACCGACCCCGCGTTGATATTGGAATTGCTCGTGTCGATGCCTCCGAGTGTCTGCAGGCGGCCGCTGAACACTGAAGATCCCGAAACTTGGAATGAGCCGTTAATCGCGACCGGGGTATTGATACTGAGGAGAGTGGTGCTTGACGCGTTTTGCGCACTGTTGATTTTGTTCACCAAAGGTAACCCTGAGTTTTTTGTACTGGTTGCGGCGACTAATTTTGAATCTGCCGCGGGTGGCGGGGAAGATGTATTCTCGTTTCCTAATGATCGTACCAGAGCAAGAAGAGATGCGAATGCGGTCTTTACACCGTCGATAGCGGAGACGGAAGAATGTATCAAAAGGGTTGATGCCTCGGATAGAATACTCGCAGCACTTTGTGTCGATGCACTTACTGAGATCCGTTCAGGAATTAAAAGTGATTGAACCGTACTATTGACCGTACTGAAGTTTGTTGAAACGCTTGCGACAACAGCGACAACAGTGAGAGTCATCGCGATTCTACCAAGGGTTAAGAAAGGGTGTCGAGCACCCATATTCTGACTTGATCGATCACCTTGGTATTCTATTTTACGTTTTTTCGATAGATCCTCATTCAGATTCTTATTCTGATCCTCTTGCAAATCAATAAATTTCTTAAATGAGAGCTCATCAACATACCAGGAATTTCCAATTTTTTCTCCATCTACTTTCCCAAAACGACACATCCTTGATATGTAGTCGTTTGTATATCCTACTCGCCGAGCAAGTTCTTTGGATGAAACTAACTGACGATTTAAAAGATTTTTGTTTTTCATCAGTGTCCAAAGAAACGAATTAACTATATACTATCAGTATTTTATAGTTCGTCTGTGTAAAATGTAAGATAGTTGTGGATAATAATAAATAAACACTTAATTTCCTTTTGAGTAGCTATAAACTTGTTGGTATTTGTTTGATAGCTAACTGGAGTAGTAAGCACGGTATGAAAGTTTGTAATCATGGATTTAAGTAATACTAATCGGATTAAGAAAATATAATGACCATACCTAAATATGCAATAATTAATATAGTAAGCCATATCTCATCTTGCACATATCGTCTACACGAGATGAGATATCCATATAAACATTGATTAAAATTGTTTTTACTACTGATACGGATTTGATTCTTACTATTTTATAGATATTGTTATGAATTTTTGTCTCGCGGATTAAAACTGAACCTGCGCAACATTATAGAAAGACGAACTGTCTATATAATATCAGTATTTTATAGTTCGTCTGTGCAAAATAAGAATCCAGCTGAATTCCCTGATTAGATATCACTATATATCTCTACTTTATTGTTTTTAACACTAAGAACGGCGGTCTTGTATCTAAATGTCTGATCTTCTTTCATTCTTGCTCGTATGACAATTGGCTCATTTTTTATCATGGTTACGAAATTGGCATGCCCCGGTAGAACATCAAACTGACCAGCACTATTTGCTGATGAGACGCTGTACGCCACCCCTTCCCAAATACGCTCCTCTGCATTACTAATTGACACCGCAAATTCTTCGACTTGCTGTTGCTTCATGATAGTACGTCGGGATTATCCACTTCAAGGTCTTTGGTCGTTCCAATATACATGAATTTTTCTGGCTGGACTGAATCAAACTTCCCTTCCAGTATTGCCTCGACATCAGATACGACATCTTCGCGACTTACGTATACACCAGGAAGTCCCGAATGCTCTTCAGCGGTAACGGTTAATTGCGTCATGTAGTTTCGTAATCGCATCGCTCGTTCATACATACTGCGATCTTGCGCCGATAACTCACCCTCTCCGATGATGGTAACGATGCGAGCCAGCCGTTCGTACTGATTAAGCACCCGTATGGCTTCAGTAACCGATTTCAAATGTCGCTCGGTAATATAGGCGCGATCAAGCGCCAATGATTTTGATTTAAGAATATTAACCGCCGGGTAACGCCCCTCTTGACTCATCTCCCGCGCGAGTACCACAATGGCTTCAAAATAAGGGGTGGCGGCCGCAACTGACGGGTCGGACAGATCGTCAGCAGGAACATATATGGTTTGTATTGAGGTAATCGAATTTTTATCAGTGCTTACCAGACGGTTTTCGAACTGAGCGATTTGTGTTTGAAGCGTTGACTGATAGCCAAACTCAGACGGGATTTCTTCAAGAAGCGTCGAGAGCTCGTTTCCCGCCTGAACGAATCTGAATATATTGTCCACAAAAAACAATACATTGGTTTTTTCTTCATCGCGAAAGTACTCAGCCAGCGTCACAGCAGCCGCTCCAATCTTGAAACGAATTGCCGCATTTTCGTTAATATGCGCAACGATGAGCGCCGATCTCGCAAGCTCGCCGGTTTCTTGTAATAATTCCCAGAGCTCAAACCCTTCACGAATGCGTTCGCCAATACCGGTAAAAATCGTGACATTTTTATGTTCCTTATTGAGGTTTCGAATCATCTCTGTCAGGAGCGCCGTTTTGCCGACACCTGCGCCTCCTACAAGTCCGAGTCGTCCACCCTCAATGATCGGCATAAAGAAGTCGATAACCTTAATCCCGGTCTCAAGCAATTTCCGCTCCTTCCCTAATTTCAACCCTGTGGTGCGCGTGATTGGGTTAATCGGTCGAGAATCGCTATAGGCAAGCATCTCGCCTCCGTCAACAGGCCGGCCATACAAATTGATGGCGCGCCCAAGCACACATGTTCCTACGGGAATGGAGAGCGTAGCGCCATCAGTCACAATACGCATGTTTCGAGACACATTCTCTTTTGGAGAAAGGAGTAGGCAGTAGAGCATGTCCCTGCTGGAATAGGAGTGGACCTCGAGCTGTACATCCACCGCATCTTCTGCGGAAAGAAGCTCGAGAAGCGACGGACGGTACTCACTCTCGCAATGCACAAGGACTATTTGCCCTTGCACCCCGTATACGCGCCCCACAAATTGTTTTGTTATTTTTTCCATTTTGAAATCGCGGAGAAAGATTCGAGCAGACGCAGATCGTTGAAATTTGCGGCCTTTCTACGCATCATTCGGCGCGAGCGAATGATTTCCTCTTTTGAACGATCCTGGGCTGTGTTCATAGGAATCAATCGTGCTGCGGTGCGCGAGAGCTCTGATTCAAGCATGACTCGCTTGAAGAGCAGGTAACGAACTTTCGTCTCAAAAAAATTAAGGATTTTCGGAAGTTCCGGTTCAAAAATATAATCAAATGCCAGTGTTACCTCATTCCCTGTCTCGACATGCGGTGCATACGTAATATCTTGCATAACTACTTTTTGATTGAACACATTGCGAAATGAGGGGTAGAATATCTGCACCTGGCTGTACGCAGCAACGCTCTTTAGAAATTGTCGCCTCTCTTCTTCTGTCGGTTCATCTTCTGTAAATGCATAGTAGGAAGAACGTTTCTGTAAATCGGGAGTATTCCCCATAAGCATCTTCCCCGTCCTACCTATGACGATGTAGTCGGAGGTGACGCCACTGTTCATATGCCGAGTAAAAGCTTCTATCACCTCTGCATTGACCGCTCCATAGAAACGTATGTTCGACGTGAACGCTACGGTCACGGTTTGAGTTACGGTTGCTGATTTCTGCGGCAACTCGCCACGATCAAATGCCGTCTGTTTAATAGATTGATAGAGAATCGCGATGTCCTCATAAAAGGCCTTGTTTTTTTCGAAGGCGGCGCGCAATCGGTTTATTTTTTCGGCGCTCACATCAAACAGCGCCGAGGCGACGAAACCGATCGTCTCGAGGTCTTCCAATTCATCCTGTCGTGTTCCTAGGGCGTTTGACATAGTGTGTGCAGATGCGTCACCGTGCTTTCAAGCTTCTTTTGGAACTGTTCAAACGATATGTTGCCTCGACGCGCACTTGCTACCACCGATTCAAGCGCGGTATCACGCGCATTTGAAATGGCGGCAATAATTCTATCTCGATTGTATGAGACGAATGCAACGTCTTTTCCATCGAACAATGTCGTGAAGACGAGCGTCAACAGCACGATCTGTACTTCAACAGACAATGCAATCATCGGCTCTTGGTTAAGAAGAATTCGCACCGATTGTCCCCGAGCAATGATGCGCTGGGTCTGTTCTGAAAGCTGTGTTCCGAACTGACCGTAACCTCGTTGACGTTCATATTGTGCAATGAGCGCATTCACACGAATGGAAAGCTGTTTGGCCAGCATGCTTTGTGTGCTGTGACCGACACGGGTTACCGACTGCTCAGGCACCACGGCGGGGAAATGCCCTTCCGCATGAAAAAGTGGCGAGAAGAAAAGATGTCCGTCAGTCGCCGATACCAGATTGGTAGAAACGAGATTGGTAATATCCTCAATACTCGTCTCGAGCACGGGTAAAATAGTGATACTTCCGCCACCGATACTCTTATTGAAACATCCGCCTCGCTCAAGCAGACGGGCTTGCTGATAAAACATATCGCCCGGATATGATTCGCGGCCCGGCACTTTCCCAGACAAGAGAGCGATCTCGCGAAAATATTTTGCATGGCTCCCGAGATCGTCGAGCACGACCAGCACGTCCTTCCCTTTCATAGAAAAATATTCTGCGAGCTCGAGTGCAACTACGGGTGTCAAGTACACCATGGGAGCCGGATCATCGGAAAGCGAGACAAGAATGATGGCGTCGCTATTTCCTTGTTCGTTCAGAAGATTCGCGATTACCTCTTCGACGTACGCAACCGGCCGTCCGATAAGCGCATAGATGCACACAACTCCCGATTCTTTCTGGTGGACGAAGACGTTTTCAATAAATTTTCTCTTCCCACTGCTCAGAGGGCCCACGATGAGCTGCCGCTGGCCTTTGGCGATAGGAATTAAAATGTCGATCGCCGACATGCCGGTGAGAAGGGGAGAGGTCATCGGTGCACGAGCGCTCATACGAGGAGCATCCGCCTCCATTCTCAGTGGCGTGTTGTCTGGCGGAAAACTACCCAAGCCATCAAGCGGTTCGCCAAGGACGTTTATCGTACGCCCGAAGAGGTGCTCCCCAAACGAAAACTGAATTCCCTTTGGATCTATAATGAACTGATCTCCCGCTCTCGGATTGCCCCGACCAAACAGATACGCCTCGACACTATCCTCTCGGAATGCTGTGACGAGTGCTCGTTGCCCTTTTGCATTGATAATAACAGTATTCACACGAGCCGACGGTAATCCCTCGAGTGTAAGAAGGTACCCCTTCGCCTTGATGACGAAGCCAATTTCTCCTTCAATAATGCGCTGCTCCATAGTTAGGGTTTCGCCATGCTTTGAGTCAACCTCTCATGTAATGCGGTCTGATTTTTAATGAGATACCGATTGAAGCTGAAATCGCGAAGCATATTGTTCCACACCAGTCGACAACCAACTGCGATTGATGGATCGATGTCAAAATCAATAAGGAGATCGGGGCTCACTTCCCGATGTGCCCACATGCCGATGACCTCCACGTCTGCACGAGAGAGCGCGACCGGCACCGTCAGTGAAAGAGTTTTCAACTTTTTCGCATCCTCAGTGAGATGATCGAGCATGTCGTACAAAGATTCTTTCGTGAAGGATTCGAGGAACGAAAGCGGCAGCGAGCGCAAAAACGCATTGTCGACGGGCGATTTCCCGCTGTACGCGGCAAATTGTTCGATTCCTTCTTTGCTTGCAGATGCATCGCGTTTCGTAAAGAATATGTATTCAAAAAATTCTCTCGTGAGACTTATGTCGTGCGCGAAGTCCGCCCGAGTATAGGTGTGTTCCGTAAATATCTTTAGGGACGGGTTCGTCATGATGGTGTCTCGAACACGCCCTCTCGCTTCGCCTCAGCGAGCGCAGCGAGAATAATGCCGCGATGGTCGTCAAGCGAAAGCGATTTATGTAACGCGATACGCGCAGTATCCTCGACGAGTCCGACAATTTTCTTATCCAGGATCGCAAAACGTTCTTGTGTATAGACCGTAACGGTCTGTCGGGCAAAATCGATTTCTTTCGACAGCTCGTCTGACATGCGTTTTTTAATTTCTTCCATTAACCCCTGATACTCTTTTTGCGCCTGCATGCTGACACCGGAAAATATTTTCTTTATGTTCTCCGATTCGTCTTGTAACGCTTGTTCGGCAAACTGAACCTGTTGTATCAAAAGATCTTTTGTATGTGTGGCGATTTCTTCCAGATGCGCGGCTTGTAGAGCGTGAAATTTTTTGTCTTCCTCTATACGGTCCGTAAATATCTTTTCTGCTTCCATCTGCGCACGCATCCTTAGAGCGCTCCCCTGTTCCCGGGCATCGATGAGGATGTGCTCCGCCCTCTCTTGCGCCTTTTTCACTGTCCGGTCGAACAGAGGGGTTACGAGGTAGTATAGCCGGTTCCCGAACTGAATGACGACTACGATGAGCGCTAAAAGCGCAAGGATCCCAAGCATCAAGAGCAGCGTGGGAAGCAGCGGATCGGAAAGAATGTTTGACCATAACGATAGGATGATATTCATGTTATTTATTTTACATATCGTTACAGTTGCACGAAGAGAATTATGAGTCCGATGAATAGTCCCGTTGCGGTAACAAGAATAATCAGTACGGTATTGAGCATTACCATGGACTGAATGGAGGTTTTCGCAAGCGGATTGCGTCCTACTGAAATAATACTGTCTTTCATATTCGAACCAAAACTTCGAAATGCGATGCGGATAGAGCCGATGACGACAATAGCGGCAAGTATATATTTGATTAACGTAGCGAGTGGTACTGACACACCAAGCACGTTTACGCCGGATGCCGAATCACCTCCCCCAGAACCGGCGATTGGTGACCCTCTCGCATCTAACGCTTTCGAGCCAACGGTGAGCAGCACACGAATAGATCCCTCATCCATCGTTGATGTACTCACTGCAGTTGATGTAACAATCGGTACTGTGGGAAAAGAATCAAGCGCAATACCAAGGACAAAGGATGCTGCGGGATCAGCTTTCTGACCCTTACCGGGAATAGATGATGAGGTGATGTAATCTCCAGCACTAATTGGGCCATTCGCTGTTGTTACTTGTACATACACCTCCCCTGAACTAATGATCGGAACGCTTTCCGTGCTGGTGCGGAACACGATTGTCGGATTAGTCACCACAACTCCAAACAGGTTCGAGTCGTTGACCTCTTGTGCAAGACGAAAAGTCTGCGTAGAGCGGTCAAACGATACAAGATCACCGGGCTCCGCTACACCTCCAGAAATAAGTTGGGTTCGCGCAATCATGGTCTCGCTGGATTGCGCGTATGCTGCAGAAGGAAGAATGAATACAAGGATACTCGCCAGAAACATCATGAATTCTGTCGTAGCAGTAATGAATGTTCGGCGGTGATAATGCGAAATAACACCCATATTTATTGAGTCCCATGTGCGAATACACTTGCCATCTGCATGGGAATACGAGCGACAGCTATGGACAAATAATCGCCAATACTTGTGAGAGTCCCCACGGTCACATGCGCAATTGTTGGTGTGGCAATCGCAATACCGTACGCGAGAGACACCTCTGCCGCAATGGCGGCATGTGTCGCTGTTATGACGAATTCTCCAAGCGCGAGAGATGTCCGACCAATAATCGCCGGAAGCGTTTGAAGTGTCCCTACCGACTGCAAGAACACCGGGTTGGATTGGACCGCAATGGTAATAAATTCTGCTGCAATTACAACGGAAACGATGAACATGACCGCACATACTATCTCAATCCATATTGAAGGGGGGGTCTTCAGATCATCAGAAACAATTTGGTGCGTTGTTATGGTATGGGGCTCCGCTGAAGAAAATGATAGGGATATGCTCGGAGGCGCATGGTACGTTCGCTGTTCCTGTGCGCGCGAGCGCGTAGTATTGGCATTTGTAGATGTGCGTGTTTTATTGGAGTTCTGTTTGTCATATTGTGCAACAAAATGCTGGAGGGAATTCTGTTCAATAAGCCAGCTTCGACCCAATCGCTGTGCATTTATTTTCTTGGTGCGAACAAGATGCGCAATGTAACTCGGCGTATATCTGAAAAGTTTAGACGCCTCCTTAGTGGTGATAAAACCCTCATGAAGCATTATGGTCTCATTCATACAGGATATTCAAATCACCTATCATTTTACAGTATTTTTCTAAACAAACACTCTATCATTGTGTGGACAATGGTCCCATTAAAATCTATGCGCGACAAAAGAATTAAGCGTATTAAATTTTCTGGATGTATCTCACTCAAGCGTCTTCCTAAAGAGTCCGTAAAGAAAATCCGCGGATACACGCTTCTGGTACTGAATATGCTGGATTGTAAAGACGAGACGAGAAACTCTGCAAATAAACTATTTATTATAGATTGTTACTCCGCTTATAATTCTTACTTGGGCAAGCGAGGTTATATATGTATCAAAATATCCGCTCCCGATAACTGCGGTAGCTACCGCAATTGTCGCAAATAATATACCGACGACTTGCAACGCGCTCATAATTATCAACTTTCCTTTTCGCACATCTTGCTGTGTTGACTGCTCTTTAGATTCATTTGACGATTGAATCTTCGGGTGAATATGTGGTAGAAGGTCTTTTGGAGGTGGTTTGTAAATGGCGTGAATGGGTACATTTATATCTCTGCTGTCGTGCTTTATTTCTGGCTTTTCTTCGTCTTTTTCCTGTTGTGAAGGTTGGGCGATGGGGGCGACCGGTCCGGTATCCATTATACTTTTATATGTGCCCATATCTTCTACACGATCGAACCATGCCTGCCACGATTCCTGCAGGTGCTGTGAGACCTCTGCTTCTGTATTTCTTAGACGGTCGATAAAAGGAATTTCTTTTTCTACGGACGTTTCGTAGCGCGGAAATTCTGAAGATAATGAGAGTTTATCCCTCTCCGTGAGCCCGACCCCTTTCAGGAGCACTGGTGCGGGAGATTCGATTGTATCGCCAAAACGATGGTCCTGAATTGCCGCCTCAAGAACATACCAGCTGCGTCCAACGAGTCGAGCCGGTACCCGCCCCTCTCTACAAAGTTGGCCTATATAGTCCTTCGCGTAGCCAGTCAGTTTCGCAGCTCGTTTTGACGATATATATTTTTTCTCCTCTATAAGTATCTCATCCATACCTGCAGTATAGCCGTATCTCGGCAAGCAAGGAAGGGTTGTGCACAACGCCTATCCTATCTTCTTAATGATAAGTTCTTTCAAGATTGTCGGATTCCCGGCCCCACCACTTCCCTTCATAGCCATCCCAATAAGGTACTGCAGTGCTGCTTGCTTACCGGTCTTATATTCATTAACCGCCTTTTCATTCTCGATAATGATCGCCTCTACAATCTTCACGAGTTCTTCCTCATTGCTTTTTTGAAGATATTTTTTAGAAATCTCAGCTAAATCTCCCCCGTTCAAAAATACGTCCGTAATGGCGTCTTTGACCCCCCTCGAAGAAATATGTCCGTGCATGAAGTCGTCTAGGACAGTTCCCAACCCTTCGGGAGTAATATTCTTTAGACCTGTATCTCCAAATTTTGAAACCAGACCCGCGATGTCAGATCCTATGTAGTTTGCGATCAAATTATATGCGCCCGGATGTATGTTGGAAGTTTGGTCAAATAATTTCCCTAATCGCTCATCGGAGAGGAACATCTCGATATACTCCGGTGATATTTTAAATTCTTGAGTTGCGCCTTTTTCTTGATAGCGCGCTCGACGCTCCCATGGAAGCTCCGGTAATGACGCGCGTATCGCCTCTGAAGAAAATTCTGAAATCTCTGAGAGAAAGAGTTTGGGGAGATCCGGCTCCGGAAAATAACGGTAATCAGCACTCCCCTCCTTGAATCGTTGGTGGAAGGTCTCTTGTTTCGCTTCATTCCACCCGCGGGTCTCTTGCACCACTTTTCCACCCTTCTCAAGAAGAGCTGTCTGACGCCCTATCTCAAAGGCGATCGCGCGTTCAACGGAACGGAATGAGTTCAGATTCTTGACCTCCACCTTTGTGCCAAAAATTCCCTCTTTGGTCGAGACGGAAATATTCGCTTCAACGCGCATTTCGCCCTTTTCAAGATTCGCTTCGCTCGCGCCAAGCGTACGCAACAGAAGCTGCAGTTCCCGCGCGAAATGCCCTGCCGTCTGCGCATCAGGAATAACCGGCTCGGTGACAAGCTCCATGAGCGGAATGCCGGCGCGATTGAAATCGACCGAGCTCTTTCCCTCGGCTTTGCCTTTGGGACCTTCGGCTCGTCCGATGTGAATTGAACGCGCAGTATCCTCTTCAAGATGTACCCGGGTGATGCGGACACCCACAAGCTCTCCGCCCGTAACAAGCGGATGTTCGTACTGGCTAATTTGATAGCCCTTGGGAATATCGGGGTAGAAATAACTCTTACGATCAAACTCGCTGAAATCGGCAAGAGTGCCGCCGATAGCGGCGCCGATACGCAGAATATGTCGTACCGCCTCCTGATTGATGACCGGCAACGTGCCCGGGTGCGCCACACAGACCGGACATATATTCACATTTGGCCGCATCTCATCAGGGTTGTTCGCGGAGTCGCAAAACATCTTGGTTCGTGTCTTGAGTTCCGCATGAATTTCCAAACCTATCGTCGGAATATATTTCATAGAGTTTGCCGACTTGCCCCGTTAGAAATGGGCTTTATTTCTAATGGGGTGGTCGGACGATACATGATGCCCACAGTATGCAGTATGTGGTGGGCAGTAGGCAAATGCGCTGGTTCGGCTGCTTATTTCTTGCTTAGTATTTTGGTGAGCGTGTCAGCAAACTTCTTAAGCATCTTTGGATCATTCACCGATACTGCGAGCACTTCCCTGCCCGTCTCCTTAACAAGGAGCTGCATCGTAGTTGCGCATTCTTTTGGCGAAACGAGGTCTGTTTTTGACAGAATGATGATCTCGCGCTTCAGGGCGAGGTCATGCCCGAATGATTCTATTTCTTTACGCACTTCCCTATAGGCCGCGAGAGGGTCATCTTGATTCGCCGAGACGAGATGCAAGAGAATTCCTGTTCTTTCAACATGCTTTAAAAATTTTATGCCGAGCCCTCGTCCAGACGAGGCGCCTTCGATGAGCCCGGGAATATCCGCGAGAACATGGCCATGGAAATCACCGAGGTTCGGCTCTAGCGTCGTGAAGGGATAGGAACCTGTTTTTGCCTTTGCTCTTGTGAGAGCATTCAATAGCGATGATTTCCCGGCATTCGGAAGCCCAATGAGTCCCGCATCTGCAATAATCTTGAGGGTAAGTTCAATGGTTCCGGCTTTTCCTTCCCGCCCGAACGTCTGCTGAAACGGATTCTGGTTCGTAGCACTCCTGAAACGAGCATTCCCTTTCCCACCGGAACCGCCTCGAAAAAGAATAATGCGTTCATCCTCTTTTGTAATTTCATACTCATCTCCGGTCTCAACAACGCGCGCAAGCGTACCGACCGGCACTTTAAGCACAGCATCCGCGCCGTTTGCACCACGCTTCAATTCATTCTTTCCCGCCCCGCCGTTTTCTGCGCTGAATTTTTTCTCATACCGATACTGGGAAAGCGCTGCGTAATCGCGTACGCCAAGAAGAACAACGTCGCCGCCTCTGCCACCGTCGCCGCCTGAAGGCCCGCCACGCGCGGACTCTTTGGTGCGCAGCCAGCGGATGACGCCATCGCCACCTTTACCGGCTGTTGCATATATTTTTACCTCATCAACAAATGCCATAAATAGTAACGAGCTGCTTCAGATTACCAGAGTATTTTCTCTTCTTTGAACCAGAATTGACCGGTTTCAAGACATGAGACAGCGAAGCGGTATATATTGTCCGCGGCTTCCGCAGGCGTCAGATCGGCATCCGCTCCGCCCATATCGGTCTTCACCCACCCCGGATGAACTGACGAGACAATAGCCCTGCCTTTCAACTCAATGGAAAGTGTGCGCGTATACATATTGAGCGCTGTTTTTGAGATTTTGTAGGCCGGATAATTCCTGGGGAAATGGATAATGGGACTATCGGCAAGCGCGAGCGAGCCGACGATTGAGGATATGTTGATGATGTGGCCGCCTGGCGAAATAATGTCTTTAAGACCTTCTGTGAACGAAACGGTGCCGAGCACATTCACTTCGAGAGTATTTCGTAATAGAGTGGGGTGGAGCATTGTTTCGTCCTCATCCAGCAGTACGCCGGCATTGTTGATTAGAATATCGATTGAGTGTGTCGCTATGCGGACAGCGCTTGTTGCGCGGGCAATACTATCAGCATCGCGCAAATCGAGTTGCTGTATCTGTGCTCCGACGATATCCGCTTTCCCGGAACGAGACGTGCCGATCACACTGAATCCCGCGCTCGCAAACCTCTCCGCAAGTGCTTTTCCGATTCCCTTTCCTATGCCCGTAATGACAACCGTACGCATAATCTTAGTACGCGCATAGTATCATATTACATTTTAGTATGCAGTATCCTATCCCTCTCTCCTCCCTACCCCTTTCCCTTCCTTATCCACTCCTTATCTTCGCAAATACCATTTGCGTCCTATAGGATGTAAATGGTATGGGAAAGATACCGATACAAAACAAAAGAAAGATGGCGGTTCAGGCGGCGCTGTTGCGAACGCTCTATATCGGCGGAATGCTTACCATCGCAGTTCTTGCGCCAAAGATGATATCTCTTCTCGGAAAATTAGATCGCGCAAAAACGAATCGCCAAGAATTGTATGGGCGTATTCAAGCGGCAAAAAATCGACTTGCGCAACGCGGCCTTATTCAAGAAAACACAGATGGCCGCATTGAATTGACTCGACAGGGACGGACGCGTATTGAACGCATACTCATGCTGGAATACGATATTCCCGCGCCAGTGCGCTGGAATGGAAGGTGGCATATTCTTCTTTTTGACATTCGTGAGCGGCGGAGAAAGACGCGAACGCAGTTGCGTCATTTACTACAAGGAGCCGGTTTCGTCCGCTTGCAGGACAGCGCGTGGGTGCATCCGTACCCCTGCGATGAATTCGTAACGCTCATTCGAGCGCATCTCTCAAGCGGTGTCGGCGAATTGCGACATATCACCACCGATGCTCTTGAAGCGGACCGGGCGCTCCGCGAGCATTTCCACCTCCTCTAAAATACCAAATGTGTCCTATGGGATGAAATTGGTATTGCTGAATGAAATCTATAGATAGATAGATGAGTAGGTGGATAGATGGGGGTGGTATGCTCCGATGATTAAGATGTGATCTCCCACCCTTCGGCGAGGAACGGTTCGGCTTTTTTAAATTTGAGCGTTTGCGTTTCGCCGCCTTTCGAAATAGTAACGAAGTCGTTGCGGCCATATTCGACCGCTTTCTTAATTGGTGCCGGCGCATTACTCTCTTCTTGACCGGCAGCGACAAGCGCGGCACGCGTCTTCGCTTCTTCTTCACGAATGCGCGTATCGTCCGTCCGTGCAAGGCGCGGCAGTGCTTCGGCAACCGCCATCCTGATATTCTCTTCAAGCTGCCGAAAACGCGCGAGCCCTTCGCGCCGATACTCTATCAAAGGATCTCTCTGGCCGTAGGCCCGAAGCGACACTGAACGGCGCAGATAATCCATGGTTTCAAGGTGCTCAAGCCAAAAGGTATCAATCACCTGCAAAAGAAGGCGGCGCGCATGCACAACAAACGCGTCGCCAAGTTCAATTTTCTTCGCATCAAACACAGTGAGTATCGCTTCATTCAGCTCCCCTTCGGGAGCCCCGCTGCGGGACCCAAGAAGCGCAAGAATGAGTTGTTCCACTTCTACAGTATCGCCCTGGAGCGCGGCGCGGCGCCGCGCATATATCGCGAGCCGCTGCGTATTCATCACGTCGTCGTAGGCAAGAACCTGTTTGCGCGAATCGAAGTTGAATCCCTCGATGCGCCCTTGTGCGGTCTCCAGGGACCGTGTGATCATCGCACTCTCAATCGGTTCGTCCTCGGGGATACCGAAGCGACCCATGACTTTCTTCAATGTCTCGGAGGCAAACACGCGCATAAGCTTGTCCTCCAAAGAAACATAAAAGCGCGTCTCGCCCGGATCGCCTTGGCGCCCCGAGCGGCCGCGCAGCTGATTGTCGATGCGGCGCGCATCGTGCCGCTCAGTGCCGATAACCGCAAGACCTCCATTCATAATGACCGCGGCGCGTTCATCGCTTGAAGCAAGCGCACCGCCGAGCTTGATGTCAACACCGCGGCCCGCAAGATTGGTTGCGACTGTCACGCGACCTTCCTTACCCGCATTTGCGATAATCTCGCCCTCGCGTTCATGATTCTTTGCATTCAGCACCTCGTGCGGCACGCCCGCGTTCGTGAGATGGGCGCTTACCGTTTCATTGTCCTCAATGGATACCGTTCCAACGAGGACCGGCTGCCCTTTTTCATGCCGCTCCTTCACCGCACGCGCAACGGCACGATACTTCCCCTCGCTCGTCTGGAAGATGAGATCGTCATAGTCCTTGCGCTTGACAGGTTGGTTGGTCGGCACCGCAACAACCTCAAGCCCGTATACGGTATAAAATTCCTCTTCGGAGGAGAGTGCGGTGCCTGTCATGCCGGCGAGCCGCTTATACATGCGGAAAAGATTTTGGAATGTAACGGTCGCATAGGTGCGCGTTTCTTCGTGTATGCGCACACCCTCTTTCGCCTCAATCGCCTGATGGAGGCCCTCCGACCAACGTCGACCGGGCTGCATCCTTCCCGTGAATTCGTCCACGATGATAATTTCGTTATCACGCACTACATACTCCTTATCCTTATGAAAAAGCGCTTGTGCGCGCACCGCCGTCTCGAGATGATGCGCATATTTTATCCCGCCTTCGGTGTACAAGTTCTCGAGACCGAGCGCGGCTTCGGCTGCGTGCATCCCCGCTTCCGTCATCTGAATCGCTTTCTGTTTTTCATCAACGGTATACTCCTCGCCCTCGCTCATGTTGCGGACAATTCCCGCAAAACGCTCGTAGAGATTCTCCGAATCGCCCGCGGGTCCGCTGATGATAAGCGGCGTGCGCGCCTCGTCTATGAGGATGGAGTCGACCTCGTCGATAATCGCGTAGTGATGCCCCCGCTGCACTATTTGCGATGCGTCATACGCGGTGTTGTCGCGCAGATAATCGAAACCGAGTTCGTTGTTCGTTACATAGGTGATGTCGCATGCGTACGCCTCTTTCTTTGTCGCAGGCCGCAGGTAGTCATAGAATACTTTAAAAAAACCCTCGGCGTCGCGTTCAGCATCTTCTTTGCGGGCAACATGCGACGAGTCATAACGATACGCGCCCGCACTCGTGACAACGCCGACCGTGAGACCGTAAAAGTCATAAACCTGTCCCATCCACACGCAGTCGCGGCGCGCGAGATGGTCGTTCACCGTAACGACCTGTACGCCGTTTCCCGCAAGCGCATGAAAGGTCGCCGGCAATGTGGCGACGAGCGTTTTACCCTCGCCGGTACGCATCTCGGCAATCTTGCCTTCCAGAAGCGCGAGACCGCCGATGAGCTGCACGTCAAAATGCGGTTGATGGAGCGTGCGCCGCGATGCTTCGCGCACGAGCGCGAACACAAGCGGAATATCAGCCGCGGGTGTCGCACCCGCCTCCTGTGCGCGGACGCGCACGTCGAGTAGCCGCGCGCGGACGACCTCGTCAGAAAGTCCGATGAGTTCATCGGAAAACTTGTTTGTCGCCGAGACGACCGAGGCCGCGGCCTTTAAGAAGGCCGCGGATTGATTCTTTGAGAAAAAACGGGAGATCCCAAACATTACGGCGCAGTATAGCATTGTGGCCTCTAAAGAAAAATCCCCGCCGACTGGCGGGGATTTTTTCTTTCCTGCCTAACGGCAGCCAGATACGAAACTAACGCTTCTTTGTCTTGCGCTTCGCGGTCTTCTTTACCGTTTTCTTCGCGGCCTTACGCTTTTTTGCCATGGTGGTTGCAAATTAGAAATTGTGGTTGATATGTCGACCCGTCTGTGCGCGAGGAAAATTTCTCATGCGCAAACGTTTCTACATATCATTATCGCGCGTAAAAAAACTTTGTGTGACAAAAAAATATAAAGTGTGGATAACTTTCATAAAAAATTCATCGATGAATTTTTTATGAAAGTTATCCTGCGCGTTCAACCGTACCGACGTACTCAACTTCGCGTTCAAGGCGAATGCCAAAAATATTTTCAACCGCATTCTGCATGTCGCGCGCAAGTTGCGCTATCTCTTCTGCGCGCGCCTCTGCAACATTGATAATGGAGAGCGTGTGTTTGGGTGATACGCCGACCGCGCCGCGCATATATCCTTTTTGAAACTCGGTGTACTCAAGTAAGAAACCGGGCGCTATTTTATACGAACCATTTGGCTGTTTCCAGGCCCACGGGCGTAACTGTTCTTCTTTTGAGGCATCGAGGGCGCGGGCGCGTTCCCCGATCCGTTCATAGCGCTCGTGCGACACAAACGGCATATGGAAAAACGATCCCGCGCTTTTGTAGGAGAGGCGACCCTTCATAATGAGCGCGCCCTTTTCTTCACGCATCTTGAGCACCGATTCGCGCACTTCTTTTTGAGTTGGCGTACGGCCAATCTCTCTCGCAAGCGCCGTCATGTCAAAACGATTATCTCGATACGAGAGCTGCGCCGCCGGATCAGTCGAGAGTGCAAAAGTGGCGCGCACGATGACGTAACGTCCCGCCGCATGACCGAACATACTGTCATGATAAGAAAAATCGCACTGTTCTTTTTCTAAGATCTTGAGTTCCCCGCCCTTTTCCTGCATATCCAATACTTCTGCGTGCACGAATGTATCGCTGCACTGCGCCCCATACGCGCCAAGATTCGCGACCACCGCTCCTCCAACAGTGCCCGGCACGCCAGAAAGACATTCAAGACCAGCGAATCCTTGTTCGATAGTCCAGCATACAAACTCGTCCCATACGACACCGGAACCGACGGTCACCCGCATCCGATTATCCTGCTCTTTTACGGTAATACCCTGTATGCGCATAGCAAGCACCAATCCGTCAAATCCTTCGTCGGCAATGACGATATTTGAGCCGCCGCCAAGCACGAACAGCGCGAGGCCGCGCGCGCGCGCGAACGCAAGCGCGGTGTCTATATCCTCTTCCGTATGCGCCTCGATGAAGAAGCGTGCCAGCCCGCCGATATGAAACGTTGTGAGTGGTGCGAGCGAGACGTGTTCTTTCACTTTCATTTTCCTTCTATCTGTTGCAGAGCGGCGGCGCCGGCGGCAGCGGAATCCGGATACCGCGCGATGACGGTGTTGATTGTCGTAATGGCATTCGCCTTGTCACCCGCCGTGTAGTAAGCCGCTGCGAGAGAAAACCATGCGTCAGAGCTTGCATCGAGTTTATCAGCGCGCGCTTTCAACATAGCGATGAGACGCGGCCAATTCCGGGTACGATAATATGCGGCGGCGAGAACATCGCTATCCACGCTCTCGGAACCATAGGCGGCGAGTAGAATCTGATCCGCCTTCTTGATGTCACCGACAATCATGTTGCCCGCGGCTGCATATACGGCGAGATCCGGAAACTGCGGACCGAGCGCGTACGCGGTATTGAAATTCTTTCGCACCGCCTCAACATTACCCGCATCCCATTCAACCGCGCCCGCCTGAATCCAAATTTCCTCCTTCCCCGGCGAGAGTTGTGCGGCAGCCATAATTTCATTAAGCGCGGCGGCATTGTCTCCGGCTACGCGATAGGCCTGGGCGAGCTGAAGACGTTCGCGCGTATCAAACGGATATGCGGCGACTTGTTTTTGCATTTCGCTTATCGCAAGCGAGACCGCTCGCTGCTTATCTTCATTTGTTGTTTGCTGGCTCTGCACCACCCTGCCCGCAAAGGCAATCATCTGCTCGCGTATCTCCTGCATGCCGAGAAAGGTCGGGTGTGCCGCGAAATCCTCAAAGACGGTAAAATTGGTTTGGAGACCGGCAGCAGAGGGCGACAGCGCGGTGATAAGCCCCTTCGCCGTACGCATCCCGGAAATATTTACGGTCCAGATGAGTACGATTGCGACGATAATCGCGATAGGGAGTGCGTAGGTTATACCGTCCGCGGCATCAATTTCCGGCACCCGCTCAAGCCGCTCAAAAGGGCGCGAGACCTGCGAGTCAATAAGCGCCAAGAGCGCAAAGAAATATATGTAGGAGTAGAGATTGTCAAAAACAAAGAGATTGTGGACGGCGTATCCGACAAGCGCGGCAGTGAGCGCGATGCGCTCCGGACGCGAGAGCTCTGAACTCCGCCAGAGCAGCACCACGGCAGAACCGAAGAGCGAGAGGTAGAGCAGAAATGCCGGTACGCCGCCCGCAGTGAGCCAGTCAATGAATGCATTGTGTGCGCGATCAAACCACGGCTCTTGTTTATAGAGGGACGGATCGTAGTACTTGTTGAAAACGTAATTGAAACCCTCCTGTCCCCAGCCAGTAAGGGGGCGCTCCAGAGTCCCCTTCCATGCCATGTTCCAGATAGTGAAGCGGGTCTGACCGTCCTTGAGAGAAATGGAGGCGATACGTTGGAGCACGTGGCTGTTTTGTACGAAGTTAGAATTGCGCGCGAGATAGAAGCTGCCAACGAGAACTAGAATAAGAATAAATACGCCCGCCGCTATGCGGCGGGCGTATTTTCCTGCTGTGATCGCTGTCAGGAGCGCCGCAAGCGCGAGCGCGAGTACAAGTCCAATGATCGTGCCGCGCGTCTCGGTGAAAAATATGAGTGTTGCCTCAAGCGCCGCAAGAGCGATTAATGACCATTTCATCCACGCGTGATTCGAGGTTAAGGCGAGCCAGAGCGCGATGAATGTATTGAAAAGAAGATAGATTGCGAGATATGCGGAATTACCTAAGGAAGCGTCTATGCGCACCGATCCTTGATGTATTGCAAGGGAGCCGTTGATCTGCAAAAGCGCATAGGCGCAAATAACTACCGAGACGCCGAGTGACGTGAGGAACCATGCGCGCCACTTCTTCTCCACCCGCAGCACCGCACTCGCCGCAAAGAAGAATCCGAGTAGATGAATAAGGAGTACCCAACCTTCCATGCGTTCAAAATTGCTCCAGAAGGCCTTCAGGGCATTCGGCGCGAATACATCCGCCACGAACATCCAAACGACGAAACCGACAATTACCGCCCCAATAAGTGAGAAACGCGGGCGATATTCTTTATCAAGAAATGCGAGCATTGCCCATGCGACGACCACTATCTCGATGAGGATGCGCAAGAAGAACGCTTTGCCGGTGATGAAGGGGAAGAAGTAGCTGTTCGCGACCAGAAGCGGCGCGAGTGGAATAAGAAAAAGCGCGCCGAGCGCGACCCATCTCGCAATCTGTTTCGCTGTATCGCCGCTACCCATGATGCGGTGATTATACCACACCCGATCATTAACACTCATTTCAAACGTATTCGGAGAACCGGCTGAGCAAAAGGGTATTGGACGAGATTATGATTGTTGTGAATAAAGCATATCAAGGAATCGCCCACGACTTTCAAGAAAGGAGGCCGGAAAATTATACCGTATTCCCATCTTCGTTCGTCTCTTTTTTGAACAACACGAATTTAAAAATCAGGAATGTAATGATTGAAAATACAAAAATGACCGAAGCAATGATGATAATATACCAATTGACTCCTATCCAGTCGGTCAGGTGTTTTACCATATACGCCTGTACATAGGCGAGTGTGAGTGAATAGATAAAAAACATACTGAGCCGGTACAGATGTTTACCGCTCGTCTTAAATGTGACCAGTGTATGAAGCACGAAATTGTATAACAGATTGACGAACAATCCGATAAGATACGCATTGAAGTAGTGCGTGCGCCCAAACACGAGCTCGGCAAAAAATGCCGTGAAAGCTAAATTGAGAGCAGCCCCTGTCGCACCAACGACAAAAAAATGGAGATAGCGCGTCTCTCGCAAAAACGTAAACCACAAGCGCGGATTGAGATAATTCTTCAACATATTCATATTCGGACTATACCAAACATCCGCAGCAGCGGAAGCTCATTCAATACACCCGTATATAGAAAACGCACTGTATGCGTGCCCTGCGGAATCAATACGGACATATACAAACCATTTGCTCTCCGTATAGCAATCTCATCTCCATCCAGAAAAGCATGCCATCCTGGTACATTGGTTTGAGAGAGAACGATATGTTGCGGAGTAGCGACAGTAACGGTGAAATCATATTCACCGTTACTGTCGTCAGTAAGTTTCAGAATTCCTTTACCGGAGGTTTGCGCGCAGGAGACGCAATCGAGATACGTCACATCTCCCCATTTCAGATCCGCGTGCGATGCGAGGTCTGTAAAATCTGTATGAGGCACCGCGACTATTTTTTGCGCAATATAAAAAATCGGCAGTGCATTCGAATTTATATAGGTATAGAGCGTCATGCCATAGGTAGTCACTGAAGAAGTAGCCAGTAGACTGAGATTTTTATTCTCTAGTGGCACACCCGAGACGATGTATTTGCCGCCCATCATTCCTAGCACAGGAAGATTCGACAACAACACCAGACGACGTTCTTCTGCGCTCTGTCCACCGTACCCCGCACCGAGCTCACCCCCAACACGTCCCAGAGCATTTAGTGTCGCGAGTGGTTCAAACTGATCGTATCCATCTACTGATTGCAATCCACTCCACAAATTAAGATTGGGTGAAGCACTCGCAATAAAAAGTTTTCCTAGTTCATGCTGCTCACCATAAGACAGTTTATACTGCGGCGGAATTGCCTGCAGAGACGCTTTTTCGGGCATGAAGGAATAAGCTCGATATAGTTTTTGTTCGTCAGCTGAAATAAGAGCCGTAAGAATCGACGTTCTTTGAAGTAAGTCGGTAGAATCATATGATCGCCATCCAATGAAAGTGATACTGAAAATAGTGACTGCTCCTAATACCGCCGCGCCACACCTGAAACGTTCAATAGTTATATTCTCCCGAATCAGCATGATGGTCAGCACCAAAGCAAGAAGCAACAAGACAAACGGAACGACGATAGCCAGATCTCTGAGGGAAAGCAGCTCGCGATATGCACTGAGACCCCGAAGTATTGCCTCTTGATAGTGCATCAAATCTTTATGTAACCCAATGTGACCTTGCAACAGAGTGACCCATCGAAATAACCATGTTGAGAGGCGTTCAATTCCCATAGAACCAAGCATCTGCAGAACGACAAGTGCACTTATACCAATCGTCGAAATACTTGCGACGATATAAACTCCGTACCGAAACAATCGTTGCTGAGATAGCCTATCAGCAAAATCAAGCCCGAAAGCTCCAAGGAGAGAGAGTAGAAATGCCCCCAGAAACATGAAACGAAATGGGAATCGAAATAACTCAAATATGGGCAATGTATTAAGCGCGAGATACAGTGGAGACCATTTGAAAGCTGCTATGAACGCAAATAAAAATACGATAGCGACTATGGTCACTCGTTTTTGCTGCAGTGAAAGCGTAGACCAGTGTGAGATACGTCTAAGCGCACCAAAAGAAATACCGAGCGCGCCGAGCGCAAGCAAGAACCAAATCGCACCGACAAAAAGTGGCTTACGTCCTGCAGTCACATACGGTACATAAAAATAAGGCGGCACGACCGCGAGCACAAGATCTGCAGGTTCGATGACCTTGAGTGTCGTACTGTCGTATGCCGCTGATGTTCCGCGTGAGGTAAGCGGCAAAAAGGTACTCGCAGGAAGAATTTGCGGCAGACCGATACTTCCGCCCATGATTACCAGAAGCGCAAAAGCGCCGGCGGTCCGTAGCACATACTGATAGGTCCTCTGTCCTTCTATAAAAAGAACATGGCCGAATGCAAATAGTCCTGCAAGGACTACTGCGTAAAATACCAATTGTGTGTAGCCACTAAGCACCGAGAGACCAAGCCCTGCCCCGCCGAGCGCTATGTAGCGCCAATTGATTCGCCCATCGACGTATGCTCGGACGATGCAGAAAATAAGAAGTGGCAGCAAGAAAAGCGAATTAGCGATGAGTGGGTTTGAAAGATATCGCCAGTCAAATGCCAGTAGGTAGCTCGGTCCTACGAGAGCGGCGGCGATACGTGAAAGACCGAGTGCGCGAGTTGCCGCATAGGAAGCGATGAAAACGAACCCTATATCGAGAGCGAGACGCAAATGCATACCAGGCACGACTGAAAAGAGCCTGAAAATAAAAAGATTGAAGGGATCAAAAAAACCTCCTACCTGACTGAGATATACTGGAAAGCCGGAAAAAATACCTGGGAGCCATAAAAACGATTGCCCGGTATGAAGCGCTTGACTGTAAAAATCAAACACTGGATAGTAGTAAAGAAAAAGATCATAATCGCTTTGTACCATAGTAAAACCGAAGAATGTCGGTAGAAAAACTACCAGTAGGACAGCCGCAAAAAAAATGCCGATATACATTGTGGGGCGGAAAAATTGTTTCTTCATGAATTTTTATATCGCTCCGCGAGCTTGAGGCACGCAAACACGGCCGCAACCAAAAGTATCCCCTCGACCGGCAAACGATACCGGGCGTTTGATACGGGACCGGTAAGCAGCGCAAAATAGAGCATTGGTGCAACGAGAAGAAGCGCGAGCTTGTACAGACGCTTCCGAAGGACGATGACGACAGTGTAACCATACAAAAAAGTTACGACTATCCAAAAACCGCTCCCGAAGATAAGCAACGTGGTAGCTAACCCTCCCGTGCGCAGGTACTGAACCACTAATCCTATATCGCCATGCAAGAGCGCTGTTGAAATATTCGGCATAGTACCGACATCGACGTTAAACAGCCGCACAGTATCGCGCAACCCGTCAGTCACAAAAAAAGGAAGAGTTTTTGCAACATGAAAGATACCGTAAGTAATCTCATGTCCACGAATGACATCGAAGAACGTGTTAGTAAAAACACTACTGCGCACAAGGGAGAGTGCATCACTGCGCGGCAACGCACTTTGCTCTTGTTGAAATCGCTCCATAACCTCCTGCCCACGCACATCAGGGCGATACTGCAAAAATGCGGGAGCATTGTAGATCATGAGATTAGCACTTCCAACGGAAGAAATATTCCACGACCCGAAATTAGCATGATTGCGCAGCATCCATGGAAATATAACGATAAAACATGCGGTACACAGCGCCATAGAGCTGATCATGCTCTGTCTTGAAAAACGACCCAAAAAAAGCAAATAACCTGCATAAAGTATCGGCAAAAATATTGCAATCGGCCGCACCAGTATGCTCACACCAAGCGCGAGTCCGGAGAGTACAAAATAGTTCCTGCGTTCCTGCTGTATTCCCTGCTCAAGCAATACGAGCGAAAGTAAAAATAAACACACATACAACGCATCGGACAGAAGAGACACGGAAAGAAAAAGACGAATGGGTTCAATGGCAAATAGCATAGATCCCCAAAATGCGACACGCTCATGATACGGCCTGAAAAGAATGTACAAAAGTACCGGGGCGGCACTTACTATCGCCGCCTGTACGAACAAAACGCTGAGCCAGCTGCCGAAAACCGCATATAGTAAAGCGAGAAAGAACGGATACCCAGGAGCGCGGAAACTCTCAAGAGCAAACGGTGCCTGTGTTGAAAAAGAAAAAGTGTGAGTAGTTAGAAGATTCTGCGCCAGCTGCAAATATCCTTTTGCATCGCCCGTAAGTGTTACCGGATCAAGCCCCTGGTGCCAAGCGGCGAATACTACTATCACGTATGCAAGTATACTTGCGACAGACGAAACAAGCGCTACCGTAAGCAATCGTCGCTGAGCAAGTAGCCAATCACTCATGATCGTTTTGCAACGGCAATAATCGAAACGCCGAACGGTAGTGACGTATGTCGCAACAAAAAACGCTCGAATCCAAGCATCCAAGCAAAGAAAGAGTTGAGAAATGCAGGAGTCCGAGAAAAGTCACTTTCCTCGCTTTTTCTGCGGAATGCCAGAGAAAGCAGACGTACGATTGCAATAGGAAGAAATAGAAAAAAATTAAAATAACTTACGAATTGCGGTTCGAGGCCTGCTTGTTTTATTTTATTTCTAAGTTCGGAACGACGATAGCGGCGCTTGTGGTGCGCGAGCTCGTCATGCGGCGTCCAAAGAAATTGAAAAGCGGGAACAGTTATCAGCAAGGTCCCACCAGGAACCAGTGCGGCGCGAGCGGCTCGTAATGCCGCTACATCGTCATCTATATGCTCAAGTACGTCGAGCAGGGTAATCACTTCATACTTGTTCTGAGGCACTGACGGCGATGGGAAAGAATCTTGTACAATCGGCAAATCCGGCAACGTGGTGCGAGTAAACGCAATCGCTTCCGATGAGAACTCAAGACCTTCGACTGCAAAGCCTGAAGCAAGAAATGCGCGGGCGTTGCGACCAGTGCCGAGCCCAACATCAAGCAATGTCCCGCGTGAGGATCCGCGAAAACGACGGAGTGTGTCGAGGATAATTGCGCGACGGCCGCGAAACCACCAGTGCTCGTCTTCAAGCTCATACATCTCTCTGTAGAGAGCGGCATCCATATCAGCGAGTGTATTTGCCCAGAAAAGATCGCGTGAGTATGCGCACGAGCCCAATTAGCGATCGTCCTATTTCTCGAAATGGCTTAATACGCGAGTCCGCATCATCCGTCCATGTGACGGGAATTTCGATAAAACGGTGCCCGCGTTTTGCTGCGACATATATGATCTCCGCCTCTGCGACGATAAACAGTTCGTATTGGTGCGCAAATATATCGTGTGCGGCGGCGCGACGGAACATTTTGAACCCAAGTGCGAAATCGGTAATACGCCACATACAAAAAAGCGTACGCGTAAGATACAGAAAGCCGTATCCAAAAAAAACACGGAGCAGCGGCTGCCACACGATAATGCGCGAACCGTGCATCTCTCTACTGCCGAATACCGCACCAAGCTTCGGATCGGCCGCAAAAGCCGCAACGCAGCGGCCGATCGCTTCATCTGCGACAGAACCATCCGAATCGGCCTCGAGAATAAGCTCGCCCTTTGCTTGCATGATGCCGTATTTAACGGCCGGCGCTCTGCCACGATTGACGCCATCAGCGATAATCCTCAATTCGGGATGCACTTTCGCTAAGTCACGCACCCGAGCGACCGTCCCGTCGGTGCTCCCGTCATCAACAACAACAATCTCGTACGACAGGTTGAGCGTCGGTAGATAGGCAAATAGACGTTGCAGCGTTGGCGGCAACCGACGCTCTTCATTGTACGCTGGTATGACTATAGAAAGATGTGGGTGCATACGTTAACCTTTCGTTTCCTCATGATACACACGCTCGACGTTAACGTCCCAGAGATTATGCCCGGCATCGGAAACGATATTTTCAACAGCGAGCATCGCAGTAAGCATGGCATGGTCCTGATTATTGTAGCGATGCATGCCGTTGCGGCCTACTGGATAGACATTCGGAAGCAGCGCAAATGCATCCCTAATAAGCGGCATGGCGGTTTCGTATGCAGAATCATATACCGGATACGTTTTACTGACTCGTACGACCGCCCCGTCGATAACATCGCTTTTCTTCGCAAGACCGATTTTCTCAAGTTCATTTGCACCGCGCGCTATGAGCTCCTTGTCGGAGGTACGCCATAGCGGATCAGTGTCAAAACAAAAATATTCCAACCCTAGACACGTCGTTCCATTATCAGGCACCATATATGGCGACCAGTTATTGAAGTTCTGAATACGGCCCACTAATACTTCCGGCTCATGAATATATATCCAATTGTCGGGGAATAGATCCTTTTTCTTCAACACGAGAGCGACGGTAATAAAATCACGGAACGATAGTGCGCGAGACGCTTCCAGAGCCTGAGTCGGCAGCGCCGGCGAAAAAAGCTCAAAAAGGGTTTTAATCGGGATACTTGAGACGACCGAGTCCACAGCAATCATCTGCTCGCCTTCTGGTGTTTTTATAACCGCTTCATGCACAATTCCTTCTTTCTGCCGCAAAACAGTTACTTCCGAATTGAAATGAATCTCGCACAAACCGGACGCGAGCACCAGATCGAGAGTTTTTTCCCACATCTGACCAGGACCCAGTTTCGGATAATAAAAATTCTCGATCAAACTTTTGACTTTATTGTCGCGATTACCGAACAGCGCCGTCGTTATGAGACTCGTCACCGAAAGACCCTTGATACGCTGAGCTGCCCACGAGGCCTTGATTTCCGTACAAGGCATTCCCCATACTTTCTCTGTGTATGACCTGAAGAACGTATTGTAGAGACGATAGCCGAAATTATTGACGATATAATTTTCAAACGATCCATCATCAGGACGCTTGAATACTTTTGCCTTTGCATAGCTGAGTCCTGCAAGAAAACTTTCCCAGATTCCCAACTTGAACAATACGTCCAACGGCTTTATCGGGTAGAGGAAAAATTTATGCTGATAATAAATATGTGACAGGCGCGTACGCTTAATAAAATCGTCCCCCAGCACCTCGTGCCACATCCGATTGACTCGCTCCACTTTAGTAAAGAAGCGGTGTCCACCGATATCAAAGCGATAATCCTTGTAGACCACCGTGCGCGAAATACCCCCGACAACATCGCTCTTTTCCACAATAATAGATCGCCGACCTATTTTCGATAATTCATAGGCAGCCGTAAGCCCAGCGGGACCGGCACCTATGATTAATACTGGTTTTTGAGTAGAAGATTTCATTGTGGTTTTCGAGCAATAATATATAAATGAGCACTTACTGCCTCGGCGCCTGGAAGCGAGGCGAAAAGAAGATCGAATATCTTCAGCGGGCCGAGGATCAGCATAAAGACATGCGCCAAGAAAGGAGCGGCCTTCCGCGATCCGAAAGAGAAGATAACCCCCAACTTCTTTTGAGTTCACTTTATCGAAGAGTCCGTCGCCAATACCATACCCGAGAATTCGATAGGTGCTTGGATCCGCTTCTCTGTTTTGCAGAAGAGCCACGAGCTCAGGTTTCGTGTCGTACAGAGATTGCGGCACGAGCATATCCCATTGCAGCGCATAGGTACCGACCACGGATATGAGCGCCAAGACGCCGATAGTATACGACGCAAAGCGGCGTTCGCTCTCCCATTTTGAGTAACAAATGAAAAACACGAATGTAAGAATCCACAGGGAAACCCCAAACAAAAATCGACCGGAAGTAAGTGAGAATAGATTAGATACTTGTTGAAGCGACTGCGCAAATATCGTCGTGTAATGCTCAGGAACATGCAGTAATGTGCGACCATCGGTATACCATTTGATTAATCGTTCAATCGATTCGGGAGAGGAAGCTATAGTTCGAACTGCCGCGCCGAACAGGAGACTGCTGAATAGAAGCGTACCGGTAATGAGGCCAGTACCCCACAGTATCAGGCGCCAAGCTCGAGAAGATAAGCGCTCGGGTGCCGCCAAAAAACCCTCGACACCGACCGCGGCAAGATACGCAAGCGGGAATGATGCTCCAACCATCCAGCGAAAATTACCGCCCATATGTGAAAATGGCGGTATATGCTCGTTGAGCCAACTGAATAAAGGAAGATGAAACGAGATGCCGAGCATGAATGCATACAATCCTGCGAAAAATATTGACGTGCGCGTTCGATAGTAGACAAGACCCAAAAGCACAAAAACAAGCCCGAGTGCACCGACATAAAATCCCGCAGAACCTCCCCCACCGAAAAACGGTATGTCTAGATAGGGAGGTAGAAACAAGGCAATGAGCTGGGTCACGAATGGGTGGTAGGCGTTTTGGATGGCGTACGTATCGGTGCGAATAGTGAGATCAATCAGATACGCTGAGGGGAAAAACTGCCAAATACCGATGCAAAAGCCAACTACGGTCATCCCCGCATACCCAAGACTTGCGGAATAGGTGCGGTACCACGCGAGACCTTTTTGATTTTGATACCGGCTCCAATCAAGAAAAAGCGCATAGGCGCCCGCGATGCAAAAATCATAAAAAACTATCTGCATGAAGCCCGCCAAAAAACCAACGCCGAGCGCCAAACCGCCAAAAACCACTGCGAGTACATACGTCCGATAATTCCGCGCATATGCCGCGTACCACAGCGCCGTCAAGAGTGCCGGCAAAATCATAAATGAATGAGCCGCTATGGTTCCGATCTGCAACCATGCAAACGTAGTTGCGGAAAGATAGCTGAGCGCTAATACCAAAGACGATGTTTTCCCCCACCCCTGCACCCTTCCGAACCAATACGAAAACAAGAGCCCGAGCGTCGTAGCGACTACGATACTCAAGTGATGCGCGGTAAAAAATCCAAATACTGAAAAAAGGAAAAGATTCAGAGGGTACCACACACCGACAAACTGATCGAGACTGGCTGAAACGCCGCCATAGTACCCGCCCTGCCACAACAGCGGCACTCCATTGCGAAGAGACTCGTGCACCCAGTATGAAATCGCGTAATAGAATCCCATCTGCTCTTCCCCGCTAAACGCTTTTCCGAAAAACAGCAGCGGCGCAAACACAAAAAGCACGACCAAGAAAAGGAGAGCGGGTGGTGCAAAACGACGAAGTCCCATACGCACTATCGACTATACCACGTTGGCAAAACCGCCCTTCGGTACCAAACATTACCGTTTTGTATGAGAAACCATACAGTATACTTACTGGTTGTAGGATTGGTAAGAGGAAGGTATGATATCCATATTCGTTTTCAGAAATCTCATAAGATAACGCTATGCCGAAGAAAAAACCCGCTGCCAAAATAAAAGTCGTCTACACGTACGGCGCTTTTGACCTGTTCCATAGCGGACATGTTGAGTTATTGCGAGATGCCAAAAAACTCGGGGACTATCTCGTCGTCGGTCTATTCACTGACAAAGTGGCGGCCGGATTCAAACGCGAGCCAATTATATCCTTTTCCAATCGGAAGAACGTCTTAGAGCATTGCCTGTTCGTGGACAAAGTCGTAACACAAGATGAACTTCAACCTGACAAAAATATCTTGAAGCTGAAGCCGCATATTCTGGCTAAAGGGCCTGGGGCCGGCTGGGACCCGAAAATTAAAGAAGTCCCTGGCGAGGACGCCATCCATACTGTCGGAGGGAAAGTTGTACGTCTTTCGTACCATAAAGGTATCTCGACCAGCGAAATCATTAAAAAAATAACAACGAATCATGCTCGTCATAGTCTCTAACCACTTGCTCGGCGTGATGAAGGTCGAATTTCCTGAAGAGTATATTGTACTCCGAATCAACGTCGCGTGGATGCGCAGCAAAAAAGACTTGATCGACCTACTCAAGGAAACGACTCATGATGTATTTCTCGATTTCCCCCAAGGACGTAGTAAACCGCCGCGCCCTACACTCAATCTGGATGAGATAATCGAGATCATCCCGAAATTCAAGAACATAAAATATTTTGCCATTTCAAACGTCGAAGACCCTATAGCGGTAGCGACACTGAAAGCCCGACTACCTCATACGATAGAGCTGATTCCGAAGATTGAGACGAAAATAGGTATCGAAGGACTTGAAGCGATCATCAAAAGCATCGACGCTAAGCATATTATGCTTGATAAAGAGGATATCTATACGAACGTGCACCATGATCACAAACTGTTTGAGGAGCTTGTCGAACAAGCGCGCACGACAAGTAAAGAAAACCATGTCCAGGTTTTAGAGCTGCAAGGCGTCGTCTTTGCGCCTCACGAGTAGCGAGTCCGGCTAGCGCTCGAGTATGTCTGAGATTGCACGGAATACCTGCTCGGACGACTTCTCCGGATGAGGGCGTAGGACCATCTCTCGCATCTTCGCCCTTGTCTCCGCATACGTGTCGCGATTCGCCCCGATATCTTCCAAGCATCGATAGAGTTCTTCTACGGTTTTTGCCTTGGGGCCTGGAGTTATCTTTTCGTAGTCAAAATACAGCTCTCGGAGCTTGCCGACATACGCATCCAAGTCGAAAGCAAAAAAGATGATAGGATGATCGGTCAATAAGAATTCAAAAAATACCGAGGAGTAGTCGGTAATGAGGATGTCCGTATTGCGCAACATGAGCATGGCACTGAAATCGGCCGGAAGGAATTCTATGTGTGCATAACGATCGGCTCCATCAGGCACTCCTTCATGATGCATCTTTATATACATGTGCATCGAATTTTTCCCTAGAAAATCGTTCAAATCGTCAAACGCGAGGTGACTGCCTGCGAGCGGATCATTGCTGCCATCCCTGAATGTCGGCAGATATGTGATCACTTTCTTTGTCTTGCGCAGCTCAGCGATTTTTTCAAGAACCGCATCCTCACTCTTAAACGTAAAGACTGTTGGAGCAGTAAATGCTTCATTGCGAGGCTGATTCTCTACGATGACGTGCGACGGGTCCACGCGGAATGCGGAGCTGAAAAAAGCATGCCACGCTGGCGATTGTGAGAGCACATAGTCGCCCAACGCCACCTTTTCTGGCTGAAAGAACATATGATAAAGCCTTCGCACACCGGTGGCGGTATACACCCAATTATTCTTCTTGGTCTCTACGGAATCATAGACGATTTTCTTTATCGGCAGACCGTGCCAGAGGTTTATTTTCAGTATGCCGCCGGTCAACCAAAAAAAGGCAGAGACCGTCGATTCGAAGACGATGACTTTCGCTCGGAGCGTATACCACAACCCTCCTACCGAGTAGGCGTGATAGGCTCGCAAGCCCCGACTTCTCAACTCAGTAACGATCGCAGGATCATGCGTAATCCATATCCCTACCATCGAAGGCTGATGCTCGTGCACATAGAGATACAGGTACCGCGCATTATCAGCGCAACGTTTCCCTTCCCATTCGTCGAACAGCCAGATATTTCTGCTCCGCGGAAAAAGAAAAGAGAGTGCGTACACAATATAAAACAGTGCGTACAATAGAGCTTGCGGAATATCCCGTACAATTTTTTTAGTTTTAGAATACATACGGATGCGAGATTGCTTTATTCTTTCTTAAGCACGTAGAGCACGACTCTCCCGAAATGCTTATTCGCAGGATAATTGAATTTTCGCAAAAAGCGCCAGGGCATTTCCGGCAGAAGATAGGCGACTTGCTCTATAGTGAATAACTCCAGAATCCCTTTTTTCAATAGAGGGTCGGTCAAAAAAGTAATATGATCGTTCCCCGCCAAAAACCGATAGAATGTCTCGCGGAACACGAAAAGAATCTTATTAAAAATATGGCTCGGGTTCGGAGTTGAGAATATGAATATCCCGTCTTTTTTCAAAACGCGATGGATTTCTCGAACGAAATAAAAAGGATTTTCCAGATGTTCGATAGTTTCAATCGAAGTAACCGCATCAAACTGCCCGTCCGCATAAGGATAGGCGTCCCTATTGAAATCAAACAGCGCGAAATGTTTCGGGCGACCCTTCGATAGATAGTCTCCGATATCTGCGCCATACGTCTGCGTGATACGCATGTCCTCCAGCACCTTAAAAATAAGCCCGTTTGCCGATCCAAGATCGAGGACCGCATCAGTCGGTTTCAGATACTGCCGCATCAATGAGAGGAAAATGGGCGAAGAAAGGACTTTGGTATCGGTATCCTGATATTTCTCCCTCAACTCAGGTTCGAGTTTCTTAAGCTCAGAGGCGGAGAGATATGGGATTGCTTTTTGTTTTTCAAGGACATTCATATATGCAGGGCGTCATTATACGCCGCTTTCCCAAAAATATTTCTGCACGTTTATCTTTTCAAGGTCATGGGTCGCCAACACTTCTGCGATACATTTTGCAGCCGTCCCATCACCAAAACGTACGTCCTGCGTGTATGGCCCGTGTTTCAGTTGGGTCCGGATCGCATCGGCAATATTCTTTCGTTCTGTCGCAACTTCTTGTACATTATCTCCGCGCTCGCGATAAAGCTGTCGCATACCGACCAAGACAGCAGGAGTCCCTAAATAGGCCGCCTCGCGCAAAAAACTTGAAGAATTCCCGACGGCGACTGCGGCATGGGCGAGCAATCTTATATACTCTTCGAGCGCGACATGCTTATGGAATACGCTCCTCTCTATCCCATCGGTGGCGCGATACTCCCGCATGGCGATGGCGATACCATCAGAACCGGCATCGATATTAGACGCGATAAAGAATTGCGGCAAACCGACGTTATCTAAGGCGGCGAGCAGCTCCTTCATTTGCCGATAGTTGTCTTCATATTCGGTCGTGACGGGATGATGGGAGACGAGAATATACGGCTTCGTGAGATCAATGCGTCCGACTTCAAGCGGATAACGATCATAAAATGAATTATCAAGATGCATATCAATCTCTTTAAGAGAGTCGATTATGGGCGAGCCGAACGTGAATACCGTTTTAGGGTCTTCCCCCATGCGGGCGAGGCGCTCTGCACTTTGTACGGTGGCAGGAAAATGAAGATGCGCCAACTTCGAAATAGCATGACGGGTACTATTGTCGATAGTCCCAGAGACATCGCCCCCTTCTATATGCGCCAGCGGGATATTCATGTATGCGGCGGCAATGGCCACCGAGATAATTTCAAATCGATCACCATTGATGAGAACGATGTCTGGTTTCAATTTCTTAAAGATTGCAGGGAGTCCCAATAATCCGAAACCTGCCGAGCTTACCATTTCAGCTGGAGAACCTCCTTCAACGAGCAGTGATAACCGCGCATCGACCGCGTACCCATCGGCTGCCATGGTTTGTGCCATCCTTTCGTGCCACAAAGCGGCAGTATCGCCACCGAGCAAGTGCGTAAGCCGCGCGCGTATATACCAGGGCAATGAACGAATAAGGGACGTGGGATTCGCATGTCGCAGGTATGAAAAAAAATTATCAAAATAGGCAAACGATCCAATGAGTATCCGAAGCTTGATATCATCTCGGGCGCGCAGAGCATCCATAACCGGCTTGAGACGGCCGTAGTCGGAGCGATTCGTAGCGACAATGCAGATAGTCCTCATATGCATTACGCAATATCTTTGCGACGGATGTGCACGTCTGCGGAAATATCCGTACTCGCTTTTTTACCAAGCATCGCAGCGTATTCAGTTGCTTTTATTTCGCCCGTTCCCGGCCGCTTGACCCAGATATTCTTTTCCGTAAAATGCTCACCCTTTTTAATAGGCGCGATGCTGACGACGCAGGCGTAGGCAAAATCTATCGTCGGTTTCTCTGCTTTGAGAATTTTCTTGCTGCCACCGAGAGCTTGATGGATCGCGCGCGTACCGATGATTAGCTCCTTCAGTTCGGCGGGGTCTATCGAGATCGACACATCAGGGCCCGGCCAGCGTTTATTGGAAGTGAAATGTTTTTCCAGAATCGATGCGCCGAACGATACCGCCGCAAAGCAGGTGTAATTACCCATCGAATGGTCGCTCAGGCCCAATACCGCATCGGGAAATGCCTTATGCAGTTCGGCTAGAGCACCCAAGCGCACCTGCGTATAGGGCGTCGGATAGAGCGACGTGCAGTGCAGGAGCGCGTACGGCGTTCTGTGTTTACGAAATATCTGCACCGCTTTTTTCACTGCCGGAATATCGTTCATTCCCGTTGAAAGAATGGTCGGCTTTTTAAAGCGGGCAATGTGCTCGATAAGCGGATAATTGTTACATTCTCCTGAGCCGATTTTATAGGCAACGACATTCATGCGCTCCAACCTATCCGCCGCGGCCCGCGAAAACGGAGTCGAGATATAGATAAGACCCTTCTGCTCGGTGTATTTCTTTAATTCACGATCCTGTGCCTCGGAAAAAGCGCATCGCGCCATAATGTCCCAGATGGATTCCTTGGCATTCCCGGGTATTACCTTCTTTGCCTCGGGAATCATCTCGTCCTCGATAACATGCGCCTGAAATTTTACACATTCGGCACCGGCCTTGACAGCATCATCGATCATCTGCTTCGCCTTCTGCATGCTACCTTCGTGATTGATGCCAATCTCGGCAATGACAAAAGGCGGGTACGTCCCGCCGATTTTCCGGCCTCCGACTGAGATGCTAGGTATTTTTGTCATATGAATCTATAACCTAGGCGTATGAAAAAAAGATACCGCTTTTCATGCCTATATACATTATTTGTATCCAAATTTTTTTCTCATCGGTAGAAAAACGGGGTGCTGATTCTTTCATACAGAGATGCTAGCTCCTTGCCCCGCGGTCACTCCCGATACGAAATACGTGGATGTAGACGCCCATGCAGATGAGCAGAAACAAGATTCCGAGAATGTATTTTATGATGAGGGGTGGCTGATTGATGAGTGTCGCATACCAAAGCGCCACTATATTGGCGACAAATTGGAGAAATAAAAGAGCGAAGCTTAAGCCCTCCACGCTTTTTGTCTTAAACGTCTTGATAATCTGCGGAATGTAACAAACGGTAAACAAAAAAGTTGCGAGCCACCCTAAAAACATTGCGAAGGTCATACTGTAGACAGTTTAGAAAGCTTTTTTTCAGCATTGATCCAATCTTCCGGAGAATCGATGTCGATGGAATACTCGGGTGCAAGAATGTAGCCACGAACATCATTTCCATACAGGCTCGGCTCCGGTGCAAACAGCAGATCGGTCTTGAAGAGGTAGAATGCGCCATTCCGAAAATAGGTTTTGGGAAGGTCTTGGCGACGACGAATCACACTTGACCAGGGACTGCCGTCAGCCAGCAGCGCCTTCCCTTTCTCGTCTATCTTTATTTGCCAATGACAGTTGTGATGCCCTTCGACCTCGCCGAGAGCGATCACTGAGTCTGCTGCCGTCTGCGTGGCAAGCGCGACCGCTTCTTGTATATGAAACGCTTGCCGTCCTGGCGATGTTGGCTCAAGCAGAAGTACGTAGTCCGGATAATACCCTTCATGTTCTCTGAGCCACTGCACCGCGTGTTGCAAGACCGGCAAGGTAGGGGTTACATCTTCAGCGAGTTCAGCAGGACGAATGAAAGGCACTTCTGCGCCAAGAGTGCGTGCAATATCCGCAATTTCCTTATCCTCGGTCGAAATAATCAGGCGATCGAGCACGCCGGAGTCCCGACCTGCCTCGATAGACCATGCGATAAGCGGCTTACCGCAGAACGGTCTTATATTTTTGCGAGGAATCGATTTTGAGCCGCCGCGCGCGATGACTATTCCGAGAATCTTTCTGTCCATGTATATGTATCGTACAACCGTGCAATGGTACCTTAAAGTTTCAAGATTCCCAATAAAGCGACCGCCATCCGCTTCCCCGCATCGGGTGGCCCTGCAAAACGTTCAACAATCTTTTTCCGAGCCTCAGAATCGAGGCTGGGATTTGCACAATAATCCCGTATCTGACTCCCCAGCTCTTCTAGCGAATGCGCGACACGCACGCCTTTTGTCTTAAGCAAGTCAACGATATGCGTCCCCATATCATGAAAGCGTGCGACTGAAAACCAGTACCGCTCCTTCGAATTTCCATCGAAAGCAACGGTTATGACTGGCCGATCAAGTACCGCCCCTTCTATCATCATGGTGGATCCTGCAGTAATGACGACCGCCGCATGACGAATTGTGTTGATGAGGCGTACTGTATGCTTGAGCTTCATATCCCACTGATGTAATACGTCAGTTTTATATTCTGCATTGCGTTCCGGTCTCACATGCACGAGTGATGCTATACGCTCCAGCGGGCTACTGAACGCCGGATGCGCGCGAAAGAGTGCGATGCAATTTTTTGGGACTGAACCCATTTCGATCAGTGACTCTAGTACCTCTGCGATTTCTCCCTCTTTCGGAAATAGGAAATCCCCTATCGCGGCATACAGCAATATACGGGAGGACGGATCGATACCAAGTTCGACACAGTATTCCTCGCGTGTTTGATAGTATTCTTCGCGCCTATAGAGGTCCAAAAACGGCGTGCCTACCGTAGATACGCGTGCAGACAGCATATCGTGCAAATTGACGGCTTGTGCTGCGAGAAAAAAGTTTTGAGCAAAAAATTGATCCGGCAGAATTCGTAAAATTCCATATGTCGTAAGATTATCCCAACCGCGCACCATGCCAACCGTATAAACTTCTCGACGACGTGCCTCACGAAGAAGAGGGGTGTCAATATCTACATTGAGACATACTGTAGAAAATAGTAAGTCAGGATTATGACGCTCAAACACATCTGCCACCTCTTTTGTTGGTGAAATATGAAGCTCTAGTGCACGCAAAAGAGTTCGCAATGGACGCACGTGTCCAAATAATTTCCCAATACACCACTTTACCCATGGCTTAATCTTACTTTCGCCATTTTCGTACGAACGGTGTTGCATGAGTGTATTGGTCTCGGTTACCATTCCGTTGCGGGCAAAAAATGCCAATACTTTCTCAAAAAATGACGAGTGTTGCGGAAGCAAAGATTCAACAAGTATGTTCGGGCCGCCAAACTCTTCGCGAAACGATTCAACCATGTCTGATGTGGTCAGCAGCACAATGCGCAGATCTTTCTGCTCTTTCAACGCCAACCAGAAGTCGGTGCGCAGGATATTACGCGCGACGGATGTCTCAGAAAGAGTGATGATGAGTGTTTTTCGTTGCATAATCTTAGAATCTTTTCCGCTGCGGGAACACTTCTAATTTCTTCAGCACATATCTCCTGATCTGAGCTACGATCGTACGGTCGATATCGTCAACCGTAAAGAAACTCCGCCACTCAAGTCTGAAGTCCGGCATAAGACGCTTCAGGGTAAGGTATCGCTCCCACACGTACAGATAATTTACGATGATGTTCGCGTAGGCAATGCCGAATAATCCGAAGAAGTGAAGTAGGGGCGGCATGAGAAGCAACGTGAGAAACAATTTGTATGCGGATGCCCAAAAGAGGTTTCGTTGCGCCTGCAGGGCGTAGAAGACCCCCGTAAATATCGTATCGAATGCGCTCGAAATGAGCATGATGAGCATGATTTGAAACAGCGGCACCGCCGGAACATACTGGGGGAAAAACCACGCGATGAGGAACGGCGAGAATGCCATCGCTGCGACGCTGACAAAAATGTATACGAGCAATTCGTACTTTACTGCCTTGGTTATGAAGCGATAAAAACGCTCTTTCATATGCACATACTGCGGGAACATCGGCTTTACGATCAAATCAAGCGGCACTAGAGACACCGTGTGCCCGATAAGACCCTGAACGACCGCAAAGATAGCGACCGCTTCTGTACCTAAGAAAAACTTTACTATCCACGGACGGATGTTCTTGCCGACCGTCCCGAGATAGCTTGAGAAAATACCCCACTTGCCATGATGCCAGAGGAAATAAAATGTCGAATAGTGCACCGCGCGCGTCTTCCACAACAGAGGATCGATACGGCTGAACGGTACGGCGATCGAGATGAGGGCAAACACTTGCGAGAGCACGATTGCCAGAACAAGGCCCGCGGCGCTCATATTGAACACGAAGAAAAAAACCACGAGCAGGAGCAGCTTCCACACTTCCTCCAATATGGTCTGGATCGATTGCTGTCTGAAGCGGAAGTATACACTCTGAAGCGTTTGCGCGGTCGTCCGGATCGGGGACACGAGGAAGGAGAAGGAAATAATTTCAAAAAGGAATGCCGCGTCCGGTTTGCCGTACCACACCGCAAGCACATGCACGCCAAAAAAAACTATCGCGAATATCAGTACGGAAAACAATACTTGTAGCCGAAGAAATGAGAGCAGTAAGCCCTTCATGCGTGGCAAATCCCCCTTCCCCCGTTCGAGTCCCATATCGGCGATTACCGTCACATTGAGACCGGGAAGAAGAAAGAGGGAGAGCAGGGGCACTGCCGTGATGACTAACTCGGCAAAACCATACTCATACACTGTGAGGTGGTTAAGGGTGAGTAAAACAGAAAAAACCCCGATTACCTTTATCAGGAGAGTGGTGCTCATAAGCCACGCGGTTCCACGACTGACGACGCCCGTAACGGAGGTCCCTTCCATAGAAAAGTAAGTGGTTGTCCGCTTATAGTATCTTATACCCTCGTTCTTTGCTTAAGGTTGCGACACCGGAAGATTCGCGCAGATCGAGAAACTTGTTAAAAGACCGCTTCAATCCATATGAGCGACACACCGGACAAGCCCCCATTACTGACTATACGATTCCCGTATGCCGCGCCCGAGGAATAATTTAGCGACTGTCTTCAGGTATTCAATACCAGTACGCATCATTGAAAGAGGTGCGTGGCTAGACATAACTGTTTTCTGATACGCCCTCTTCTATAAATCGCACAATGCGCTCTGCACGAGCACGCCAGGAAAATGCTGCCGCCAGACGCTTCGCCGCTTCAATCTTCGGTGCAAGTTCTCTACCGTGTGTGATTGCATGCTGTACCACGAGTGCAAGATCTTGTGCATTATCCGGCTCATAGAAAAGTACCTCATGCTCCGACACTATCTCGCGGAGTGCGGGCGTGCCGCTCGCGATGATAGGGCGCCCTGTAGCAACATATTCAAAGAGTTTCATCGGCGATGTATAGCGATAGGATTGTATGTCGCGTTTCGTCCCGAGCACGAGTAGCGCATCAGCCGCCGCGTACCAAAGCGGCATCTCATTAAATGGGCGACTGCCCGCGAAGAAAAAATTAGCTGGCACCGCTTCTTTGACCAGTTTTTTAAATTCTTCTTCAGTACCGCCTACGATCTGCCAGCGGATAGTAGATGTCTCTGTTGCGGCTGTTGGTAAAATTTCTAGACCCTTCCATTCAAAAAATCGACCTGCGTAGAGAACGATATGGGTATCCTGCGGAAGTCCGAGTCGTGTGCGTGCATCTCTTTTCTCTATCTTAGGAAAAGCCATGAGATCAACACCGTTCGGTTCGACGAGATATTGTGCTGGTGAGCGAGGAAAATTCTTTTGTAATTCCTCGACGATAATTTTATTAATGGCGATGATACCCCATACGCTTCTGAAAAGAACATGTTTCGCGAGTGTCGAGTGTTTTACATCATGCATCTCCGAGAAAATCGGTTTCTGCAGAAAGGTAAGTGCCAATGAAGAGAACGTATCTAGATCGACTGTATAGAGCACGAACCGCTCTCCTTTTCTTTTTTTCCGCGAGAGGAAAATCAGGTATGAACACATGAACGACAGAGAAGCTACGACGTACCCGAAACGCCCTCTGCCGTACCAATCGAGCGCCGGTAGGCACACGAGCGGAACCTCGACGCGCAAGCCATAATACTCGCGTATCGAACGCTGATCAGTCGCGCGACGCGGCACAACTAGCGTTACATCGACCCCTGCTTCAATAAATGCCTCGCACATCTTCGCTATCTGGATGCCATGCGCCTTCTCAGTCGGCATTCGCGCATTAGCAATATAATACAGCTTCATAAGCAATATAATCCCACAAATTGCGGAAAAGTAGCAACAGAGTGAATACGAGTATATACTTGCGTCAACACCTATCTGAATGTATGCCGAAAGCCAATTTTGCACGCAGTTCTTCTACAATAGGTCGCATGAGCGCATCAATGCGGAAATAATTAATGTAGGCATCGCGCGCTCTTCTTTGCATCTGTTCAAAATAATCGGGCGAAATATTCTTATGAAATGCAGTTATCCTTTCTGGTAACTGTTTGATATCACGAAAATCGACAATAAGTGCGAATGATGAATAATCGATTCTGTCACTGAAGGGGAAGTTCCGTTCGGTATCTATGATGATGGGAATACGCCCGAGTGACAATATTTCAAACAGCCGTGTTGAATTGTTTGCATCCCCGCGCACATCAAGCGCGTAATCATTTTCTAATATATTATTTACAAATTCTTTATGGAGTTTTTCCGTTGGATCAAGAGCGGTTTTACTATGTCCAGAATACGAGCTCCGCACTAAAAAGTTTGACTCGAGAGCCGAAGAACATTTTAAAATAGATATTGCCTCTCGGCGAAAAAATAGACCCTTTTTACAAGCCTCGTAACGACGGTCAAACATACTCCTGACACGGATTGGTAACTCTTTAATAAGAGTGCGTATCTCCTGATTTGGCGTAAGTACTGCCCATCCAGAGAAACCAATTCTCGCCTTTTCGCTTTTCTGGCGTATCTGCAATTTTCCGTCGTAATACACCTCAAGAAGATCGTCCGCATATGCCGGAATAATTATTTCATTTTGCGCGCGTGAAAAACGATATCCGCCATAGCGCAATACCAAAGTATTAGGAAGTATTATTGGATATTCGATATCTCCTACTCCGTCAACAAGAAGAAACTTCCCTTGTCTTTTTGCTTCTGCGACACACGACTCAATAAGGTCTGGCGCATGTCGTTGAGCAAGATTATGACTGTAGGGCATAAGCACCATATCCGCCGCTTTCGCATCCTCGGTAATAGCGTACCGCATCGTGTCAAAACTATGTCTCTCAAAAAGAGCGTGGTGAAATGAAAGATATTCTTTGTCGAGACAATTTCCCCAAAAGGGATACATGAGCGGTATGTGCTGCAAATTTTGACGTCGCCACGCCGGATCAACAAAAAAAGTGATGTGGTCCATATACTACTCAACTGAAGCGACAAAAAGAAAGCCCAGAGGATTACGCAGAACACTCTGTGGGCGCATATGTACGAACAACCAATCGCTCGATGCATAACATATAAACAGGAGTGGTCTGAATATACGCGGCACCGAGAGTACAATGGTGTTGAAGTTCGCCAATATCGGACCACGGCCGATACGCTTGATGATTACTTTTTTAAACCCGACCTCCGTAAGCATTCGTTCGAGCGCTTCATTAGTATACCGAAAGAAATCATGAGGATCAGGATGATAGCCGACCCAAAATGGTACGAACCCGATAAGGTGTCCTTCTTTTTTTAGGACGCGATGGACCTGCAGTAGGAGAAATTTATGCTCGTAAATATGTTCAAGCACGTTACACAATAGAATGGTGTCCGCATACGCGTCACTGAATGGGAGTGGGTCTGTCTCGAAATCAATGCCTGAAAGTGAAGCGTCGACAGTTTCTATCTGTACCCCGTCTGCGCGCTGTAGAAAGTCAAAATAATTGGGACTGCGCCCTCCCCCAATGTCAATAACCGTGCCACGAAGCGTCTCGTGCGCGAGTGCTTCATTCATAAGTATGCGGGCAATGCTCTGTCCACGGAAAAGAGAGCTCATTCTGTGCAATATGCCGCGTTTCATTCTGGGTCGAATAGATCAAATAGTAACATGGGGTGAGAAGTTATTTTGGTTTTTCTAATACAAAGAAATGGTGGTAAGGGCTTCCAAATGGGATAAAGTCACGCACAATTTTTCCGTGGGCAGAAAGTGTGTTTCGGATGAGAGAGATCGAATAACCGCGTTTGCCCAACTCCCAGTAATGCTGGCCGTTAAAGATATGCTTCTTCGGAAAGGGAATTTTTAACGCGAGATGTATTTGTGGAAGGAACGGAATTTTGAGTGAAAAAAAAAGCATCGGCCCGAAATGCGGCACACTAATCACCACGTGTGTACGAGCGACGCGACAAAGCTCAATAATAGCTGAGTCAAACTGCTCGAACGGCAAGTGCTCTAGAACTTCGAACGCACACACGACATCAAACGACTTATCGGCAAACGGAAGTTTCAAAATATTTCCTACGACATCCGGGTGCAGATCCTCCGCGACATCAACTGATGTGTATGACACGGCAGTATTGTTTTTAATAAAATCCCCAAACACTCGATCTCCCACCCCAACCTCAAGAACGGTCAAGGGTTGAAGTTCCAAGACCTCTTTTAGCTGCCAGTAATAACTCACGAACCGCCCCTCAAAGGCGTATTTGCCGAACTGGTAGTGTGACTTATCAACCTGCGGAATAGGGCTCATAGGGCTTGTATAGCCCTTAGTATCGCAGGAATGAGGCGCTGGAGCGAGTGGTGCTCCCGCACATAGGTCGCAAGTGGGGATATATTGACTCGTGGCGCTCGTTGCAGAGCATCGGCGATAGCGCTCGCATCAAAAGCCACGAACAGACCGAGTGGCTCCAGTAAATGTTTGTACGCCTCATTACCGGTGACGACGGGAATGCCCGCACACAGCGCCTCAAGCACGGCTTTGTCCATACTTCCATTCTCGCCAAGGTTTACAAACACATTGGCTTCGCATAGAAGCGCGGCGATCTCGGATTGGGTTTTTGGCCCTACAAATTGCACGGTACTTCCAGCGCGGGCATATACTCGTTCGGCGTATTTTATATCCGCTGCGGTGACCGGCGCTCCCGCGATAACAAGCATAAACGGTACTCCTCGCGCCGTGAGAATATCGGCTGCGTCAAGTAGCAAGGAGATATTTTTTGTTTTGGAGATACGGCCGGCGGTAAGTATTCTTAACGTTCCTGACATTTCTTGCATCGGGCAGATGAAAAGATTGGTGGGAATGCCGTGTCCTACTATATTGAGCTTTTTCGTATGTAAACGGAAACTTTCCTTTGAAGCGGTGAGGATGATGTTTGCAAAAAATACCGCAATTCGCAGTTTCAGATCGACGTTCTTGTGCAGGTACCAAAATGCGATGCGCTTCTTCCATATTCGCCAGAAAAGACCGCCGAGTACGACATACTCAGGATTCATGTGCACGAATACCGTGTCATAATCGCGACGCAGACGCCAGATATAGGTATAAAAATTCAGAATGTATTTTATTCGCGAAACACCTTTTTCTTTCCCGAGCGAGTGCACCCGCACGTTCGCAGGCAAACTATGCTTCCCTTCTTTGAGGCAGATGACTTCAATTCGCTCCGCATGTTTCGCGAACTCTTCTATCCATCGCACGAAGAATCCGAGGATTGGGTCTTCAGAATCGACGGCTTGGGTGATTATTAACAGCTTCATATTGACTTTTGGTGTGGTTGGTATATCATGGCAGGACAAATGCCTTCGGGCTGGCCCTCGCAAGAGGGAGAAAAATACGAGAGGCCGTCAAAGCATATCTTTGACGGCTTTTCGTATTGTTTCAAAAGTTTGCTTATTGAGTATCTGAATCTTCGGATCGAGCCGCTTGGTATCTACAAGACGGAGTTGGGAGATTATTGCAAACGCAATCTTTCCTTCGACTTCTCCAACTGGCACATGATACGGATTCTGTTTAGTCGATGTAGTGAGCGGTACGATCAAACACACAGAGCGACTGAAAGCTTTCAACACAAGGATGGGGCGCGCGCGTCCGGCACCAGTGCCGTCTTGCTCAAATCCAACGTTAACACCGAGACGGCACCAGCGAATCTCGCGCTCGTGATACAACGGCTTATACTCCAGAGCATCTATCGCTTTTTTCTCCTCATTCCAGCCATCAAAATCTTTCTTCATATTCTCATTCTAACGCACAAAGAACCCGAGGATCGGGTCTTCGGAATCGATGGCTTGGGTGATGATGAGTACTCTCATGGCAATTCGGAAAGCGAACAGATGACGATAACGACTGTATGTGGAGCAGTATCAGTCATAAAGAAATGAGTCGTGCTAAGTCGCTCGTGATGCGCGTCGAGAGATCGCCTTGCGAGGCGAGATGCGCACACGCAGAGGCCTCGGCATGCATTGGGAGTTCCTGTCGCATCCTCGTATCCTCGATGAACCGAGTGATGTTGAGAGAGAGGGCTTTCGGATCGGCAACCGGCGCGACAAGGACGTCTCTACGATCTTTAAATACCTCTCCCACGATGCCGACGTCGGTCGTGATGATAGGGATCCTGGCGAGCGCCGCTTCGATAAGCGTACGGCCATATCCTTCATACGCGCTCGCTTGGATAAATGCCTGCGCGCTCCCCATAAGCGCCCGCGCATCGTGGCGTTCTCCAAGAAAGACGACATTCTTTTCAAGATCCAGAGCGCGCGTCAGCCGCTCAAGCCGACCGCGCTCGCTGCCCTCGCCGACGATAAAGAGCCCGAGCATCGGATACTGCTTGATGACAAGCGAGAGCGCCGTGAGAATATCTTCCACTCTTTTCTCCGGCTCTAGGCGACCGACTGCGATGAGTGCAAAATTGAACGGGTGCGCAGGCAATGCTATCGGCGAGGGTACCTCCATCGAAACTGTAATCGGGATAACTGACGGTTCGGGAATGCTTGCCTCGTGAGATCGAGTACTTATCTCACTGGGGTGCGAACCGTAGCGCGCCATGAGCGACGATTTCACGCGCTCGGAGACCGCTCGGATACCTGCGGCTGCGGGCAAAACACGGTCGGCGATTCCGCGGCGATAACGATTAAGAAGTGTTGCGCGCCACGTGCCGCCCTTCACAAACCATGAGGAAAGGAAGTCGGTATGCACCTGAATATGCAGCTTCGCGTTCGTGCCTTGCACGGCTCGCAGCGCCGCAAGACCGTGTTCAAAAGGATCCTGTGCCGAAACGACGTCAATATCATGTTTTAGAATAAGAACGTGTGCCCGCTTGACAAACGAGCGCACACGAAATGGTCTCCATGAATGCACCGGGTAAAGAAAAAGATTGCCTTCCTTCTCTTCTTTTGCGTTTCGATCCGCGGAAGAAAGAATGTGCAACTCCCCCATCAATGCGGCGTATGCGCGCATTCGAGCGCGCGTGGCGCTTGTCGCCACAAATAGTGAAGGATCGGATCCGATATTTAAGACACGCATATTTTTCTTAGGACTGCCAGAAATTCTTTTACGACCTCTTCCCATGGATGTGAGAATGAAAATGTTCGAACACGCTCGCATGCGCGAGCGTACTCTGCCGCATCAAGCAACATCTCTATTTTCTGACGGAGTGCATTAGCGTCAAACGTATCGACGAAAATACCCACTTCCGCGAGACGCTCGCGTGCTCCATTATCATAGGGCATGATGAATGGTTTGTCGTAACGAATAGCATCTATGGCAGTATTCGGACTTATCTCACTCATTGAGGGTACAATGACCGCATATGCATATCGAATGCGCTCTTCGTGCATACTGGGAGGCAAGATCCGAGTATCCAGCTCAATGTCGGGAAATGTGCGTTTCAAATCAGTAAAAATTGTTTCGAGCATTTCTGTGTTCTTAAGAAAAGATGCGCGCGCGGCGGCGACGAAGACACGCCCTTTTGCGGGCGAAGTTTCGCGCCCTGTCGGATATGCATTCTCAATAACCGATGCTTTTTTTTGATCGAGATCATATATCTTTTCCCAGAGATTCTTCTGCCACGCCGTATTAAATATAATTGCATCCGCGTACGTTGTGATTAAACGCGCGCCCATGCGTATAATCTGTTCTTTGAGAGAAAGGGGTCGTTTGGTCGCATAAAATTCAGAAAGTGTGATGAAATTGCGTGTCCTCTGTACGTACGTCTCCCACAGGAAATCGCCCCCGATACGGACAAGTATCTTCTTCTTTCGCGCTTTTGCAGCAATAAGAGCTGGTACGCCAGTGCTCCATGTGTCAAAAGCGAGCACTGCATCTGCCTCGCGCGCAGCTCGAAATACGCGCCAGAAATATGCAACGTGCCGCAACATCTTTGGATACAAACGCACATCCGAGAATTTCACCAACACAACATCATTGCCAGACGCCGCGATCCTTTCATTGAGTTCTTTCGCATACGTCGCCGGACCGCCAATCTCGGGCGGGTATAAAGGAGTAGCGATGACAATTCGCATAGCTCTATTTAGCGTTTCTTTCCCCTCCCGCGCGGCTTCGCCGCGCAGATTTTCTTCGTATGTTTCTTGAGCCACGCGACTAGTGTTGGCATTTCAATTTTTTCAGCTGCAACAGAAAGAACAAACCTCTCAACTTCTTTGTTTGTCGCCGAAAGATTGTGACCGTTCTTATAGAGGAATCGCGCGCAAACCGTAATGCCAGTACGTTTGTTTCCGTCGATGAAAACATGATAATTCACGATTGATTCAAGATAGACTGCGGCCTTTATAAAAACGTCCGGGTAAAGATCCTCTCCGCCGAACGTCGCTTTTGGCTTGTCAACAATTGCAGCGAGCAGGCCGACATCACGGACGCCATGCGAGCCGCCAGTCGCATCAATAATTTCAGAATGCAGTACTAGTATTGCTTCGGCCGAAAGATATTGCATCATTATTTCGCAAGCGCCTCAAGTGCGCCGCGATAGCGTTTTATAAAGCGGTCGGACCAATCAAGCAGTTCAGCGTCCGCAATCGGCGCGGGATGCGAAACGACAAAACGCCGCTTCTGTTCATCTATGTCGAGCGCGAGCGATGTTCCCGCCTTGATACCGAGCGATTTCAAAGATTTCTTCGGAATGACGACTGCTATGGAAGATCCTATTCTAATCGCTTTTTGGAGTGTTGACATACTTTTAATTGTTATGATTATAATGCCATTATAATCTATCTGTTTTGAGCGTCAAGCGACTTTTGTCGTGCTTGAATCAGCAGATTCACCTACTGGGGTCGAGTGCACCCGATTGAAGATCGCCTTCATCTGCGCTGCAATGAGGGTCCAATCATATTTTTCGGCAACAAGTTTTTTTGCATTCGTCTTTACTCGCGCAACATGCTCGGGATGCGCGAGAATATCCTTTACCGCTTCCGCAATTTGCTCGGGTGAATCAACATCAACCGCCCACCCGGTCGTCTCTTTGTCGGGATTGCGCTTCGCATCAAACAGAAAGTCAGTAATGCCCCCCTCCTGTGTCCCAATGACCGGCAACCCGGTCGCCATAGCTTCAATAAATGAATTACCCATGCCTTCGGAACGGGAAGGGCGAATAAATATATCGCAAGATTTCAAGTAGTTCGGCAGGTCTTCATTCGGCACATATGGATGCATATGGACGCGCGTGGAAACGCCAACTTCCTGCGCAAGTTCCCTAAGAGTAGTTGCATCGGGGCCATCCCCGATCATGAAAAAATGTATGTGTCCCGGGAGAAGAGGTAGCGCGCGAATAACCGTATCGAGCGCATTTTTGCGTACCAGGCGGCCGGTATGAATGAGCCATGTGTCTCCTCCCTTTTTTCCGATCTTTTTGCGAATGATTTTCAGTTCCTCTTGAGGAAGTGTTCGCGAAAATTGTGCGAAAGAAACACCATTGCCTATCACTTCCGGAGTTCCGGGAAATCCAATTTGTTTCGCCCATCGGGCAAGAAAAGTAGAGATTGTCTGAACGGCGGTTGCCTGTCTGAATCCCGCCGCAAGTAATGGACGAAATGGCAGAATACGAAAACGGTTAAACATGTGTCCAAAAGGATCGCCTTCTTGAAGCGAGAGCAAATATGGCACACGGATTCCGAGGGAATGAAGTAAGACAATTGGAAACAGCATGTAAGACATCATCGCCCAGAAAGCGTCAAAATGAAGCGCTTGATGGAGAACGCGCGCCGCTCTTGCGGCGCGCGGCACAAACAATATTTTTGAAAAATACGAATCGCCGTTCCCTATCCGATGCACAAAAATATTTCCAATTTTCTCTTCCGACGCTTCGCCGCCGAAGTTCAGCGTGAGCATATGGAATTCAATATCGGGCAGTCGATCGGTAATTTCTTTGAGAGCGACTTCGGCTCCGCCGACATGCGGATAATAGGCGAGCGAGAAGATAAGCACACGATGCTTCATCGCGCTGTCGAGTGTATGCTTCATGAGTAATTAAAGAAATATGAACGCACTGGCGGCAAGCGCCACGATTCCAAGGAAACCGAGAGTCCATGGAGAGCGAAAGAGATTGGAAGCGCGAGTGTCGGCGGGCGGCATCGGATCGGAAACGAGTTCCGGAGACAATGCCGCCCCCGCGGCGGCGAGCTTTGTCGTCGCCGCGGGGGCGGCTACTGTTTCTTCATGCGTTTGAATGTTCGTCTTCGTGCTAGTAATCTGTTCGACCTGTCTCGCCGGATCCTCGTCAAGGCGGACCGTCTGTATCTTTTCATAACTCGCCGCGCTGGAAGAAAGTTGCGTGTTAGATACGGGAGGATACGCAATTGCCACTTCCCCGCTCGGATACTGAAGAAATGCCGAGTCCGCAATGGGCAACTCAATTACTTGCGATGGGAAAAGAATCGTGCGGCCGGCGAGGATCTGTGTGTCCTCGGGAATTTTAAACTCTTGCCCACCCATGGATAAGCGCCAGAGCGAGATGTCGAGCGTGCGGGAATCAGTATTCACGAGAGTGATGCCGCGAGAAGACACTGAGCTGATTTTTATACCGGCATTTTTTACCGTCATGATGATTTCATTCCGTGCATCGCCGCCGTCGGGCGTCGTGGCGCGCACAACGGCGACGTACTCGCCCAGATCGTAATATTTATGATACACGCTCGCACCGGTCCTCTGCATTCCATCGCCAAACGACCATTTTACGAAAGCATCGTCGCGTTTGTTTCCTTTGCCGTCATACACGATAGCCGTAAAAACGGTATCCGCTCCAGCGGATACCGTGCGATCGCCTCCGGTAACAATGCGGAGTGTTGGTATAGGAAGATACTCCGCCGATCCGCCGCTTGAAGAAGCCGCAGCGGCCGAAGAAGAATCGGGAGGAGGCGTGGAACCGCCCGAGCCGCCCGATGACGCAACAGCGACCGTTTGGGACGAGTCAGTCATTGTGAGATCGGTTGCTGTTGAGGTTGCCGAAATAAGAACGGTGTAGGTGCCATTATCGACTCGGGTGCCAGCAGTATTCATCCCGTCCCAAATCTTAGGGGTCGGATTGGTGACACTCGAACTTGAATACAGTGATTTAACCATGGCGCCATCCGCGGATATGATTTTAATGGATGCTTTTACCTGCTCGGAGAAAGCGATGTCAATGGCGGTAGTGGTCGCAAGACCGGACTCGACCGTTGCGTCCGGATATATGGTGCCGTGCGAAATCGTATAAACCGTGAGTGTGGGTGAAGCCGCGTGCGCAAACGCGGGGAAAAGAATGGCGAGGGTGAGCAAGCTGGCAACACGCATAAAATTATTATATCTCGTCTTTAAATACCTTCCGAAGCGCATCTTCGGGGACCTCAAAGGGTTTCTTCTCTGCTGCCGCTGGCTTTTTTGGTTGCTCGTCTCGTTGAGGATTTGGCGAAATGGGTTGGTTGTTGATTGTTGGTTGTTGTTGATTACGGATAATCACATCGGCAAGAACTTTCTTGAGCGACCGCTGATTTTGTGATTTTCTCTGCCCCATTTCCGCGCCGGTCTTCGCGGTCATGGTGCGTAGAATTGACTTGAGGTCTTCTGCTGATTTGCCGCCGGAGGCGGACCCGCCTCCGGCGGGAAAAGTATCGAATCTTTTTACCGGCAAGTTTGGACGTGTACTCGCAACATGCGGAGCAATGTTCTTTATCTGTTCGCGCGATACGGTATATTGCTCGCGCGATGCAGCGATAACTTGTTCTTTATAGGAAATGGGCGGCGGCTCTATCGGGGGGATCGTTACCGCAGAGAATGGCGCCGACCTGACCCCGTCTATCATAAGCGTGAGATATATCTGCCGGCGATCGAGCACGACGACATCCTCCTTCGTGAATCTCGGCATGAAAATCGTCTCAAGCACTTCGGCGTCAGGGAGTCCGACACGGAAGACAACTATTGTGCCGACGTTGTCAAAAATAGCGTCGCGCACCCCTTTCTCCATCTGCTCTATGTACTGATGCGCAATAACAAGATTCAATTTGTATGTGCGCGCCTCAGAAAGGATCTCTGCGAAGGTCTCGTTCGCGAAATTCTGGAACTCATCAATGTAGAAATAAAAATTCGGCAGTTTCGCAAGCCCTTCGATAGGAAGATTCGCGCGGCTCATCGCGGCGAGGAATATGCGGGTCGTGAGCATGGAGCCGAGGAGACGCATACTGATCTCTCCTATGGGACCCTTGGAAAGATTGATGATGAGGATTTTTTTCTCATCCATCATCGTGCGGATATCAAATGAAGATTTCGGTTGCCCGACAATGTTCCTGATGAGCGGGTTGCCGGTAAATTGGCCGACCTTGTTCTGGATGGCAGATGTCGCCTCCTGCGTATAGCGGTCGGTATAGACCGCATATTCCTTCGTCCAGAAGTCCTTCACGACTGGATCTTTCACGTTCTCAACAACCTTTTTCCGGTACTCTTTGTCGGTATACATGCGGTTCACGCCCAAAAGGGTCGCGCCCGGATATTCAAGCAAAGCGAGGAGCGTGTTCGTGAGGATGTACTCCATGCGTGAGCTCCATGCGTCCACCCATATCTTCTTGAAAGTCGCCATCAGACCGCTCACGACAATGTGGCGTTTGTCGTAGCCGATATCCTCCATCACGTTGAACGCGATCGGATGCTCCAGATCAAACGGAGCGAAGTACACCACGTCCTGTATGCGGTCTTCAGGAATATAATCGAGAAGCCGATCAACGGTTCCCCCGTGCGGATCAATGAAGGCGAATCCTTCGCCGTTCCTGAGATCCTGAATCGCCATGTTTTCGAGCAGGGTCGACTTGCCCATACCGGTCTTGCCGATGATATACATGTGACGATCCCGATCCTTCGCCTTGATGCCGAAAGGCACATACTTCCCTCGCGAATCAGTTGCCGCGAAGTAGGTAACGCGTTCCGGATTCTCCATTACGCTTTAGTATAACAAACTCTTATTCGTATATCGAATGATCACCAACAGCGTGTAACCTTGCTTCTTTATTGGAAATCCACTCGAACATGATGCGATTCTTGCGGTCAATGGAGAAACCGAAAAATCCAGCATATTTGCCATGCAATTTATGTACTTCGAGTTGCCGGTGGTTATCTCTATCTCTGAACAATTCAATCTTCTTGAAGGCGACCTCCTGTAACCGCAAATCGAGTCTTTTTAACCTTCGGAAGAATTCCGGTGTGAACCCGACGGTTACCATACTGTTAGAATTTCTCGGTTAAAGAAACTTTTGGGTTGCTGATTTTGTGATACGGTGGCGTACATACAA
>CAZJZB010000006.1:0-49840 GCA_964550425.1 uncultured Candidatus Saccharibacteria bacterium
ATATACACACTCGCCGGCTCATTCTTCAATAGGCATGCCGTCACCGAGCACCATTCTTGGAACTATACCTGCTCGTTTCTTCATTTCGCGAACAGCTTGTCCACGTTGTTTAAGTAAGCGCTCACGCATTCTCGCGAGCTTTTCACTTTCATACGCCTCGTAATATACGAGACGCCATGGACAACCTTTTCGCGTTGCATCTACACCACCACGATTATGCTCGCGGACGCGTGAGCGCAAATCACTTGAAAAACCAACGTACGTGCTTTCGTTTTTCCCACTTTGTAGCAGATAAACGTACCACATACGCGCAGTATAACGCCCAGAATGGTGCTCGGCTCCGACCCCTTGTAAGTACACGGTTTCAGGTCTATTTCACTCCCCTCTCGGGGTTCTTTTCACCTTTCCCTCACGGTACTAGTTCGCTATCGGTCATAGGACGTATTCAGCCTTACCGGTTAGTTCCGGCAGATTCACTCGAGCTATTCATGTCTCGAGCTACTCAAGAATATAAACAAGAGTCGTCATGCATTTTGCGTACGGGGCCATTACCCTCTGGGGCGCTGCTTCCCAACAGCTTCCGCTATACAGACGATTGATAACTCTTCTCGTACAAGTACGATGCTTACATCTTACAACCCCCCGTGGGATAACACTGTCAAAATCTCGCACAAACTCTAAAAAGTTTTTTGCCATTCGAGTCGGTACTGATTCGAACACTGTTATCCCACGGGGTTTGGGCTTTTCCCTTTTCGCTCGCCGCTACTCGGGGTATCACGAGAGTTGCGTTCCACTCACACGAACATACGCGTGAGCGGAACGCAACTCATATTGTTCTCTTTTCCTCCGGGTACTGAGATGTTTCACTTCCCCGGGTTCGCATCGCGCAGGAGTTACCCCGCGGATTCCAGTTCAAAACTGGAGGGTTTCCCCATTCGGATATCTCCGGATCAAAGGCCACAAACCGCCTCCCCGAAGCTTTTCGCAGGTTAGTCGCGTCCTTCATAGCCGTCCTAGGCCAAGGCATCCACCGTGCACTCTTATGTCTCTCGTACGGAGACCTATATATCACAATCATTAATTACACTTTTTTTGTCCGCGACAGAGTCGCGGACACGAATCGTCTTTATTAGGGACGATTCGCCTATGCGTATTCGCCCCGTTAGATAACTTTTCAGATGTACGGTTTGCGATGCGTGAATTATCACGTGCCACAAAACGCAACGCTCACCACGACGTGTAGTCCGTTGAGTATCTAATGAGGTTCGTATGTCAAAAATCGGTGTCCCCACTCGAAACGAAAACCGCCCCAAGGGGCGGTTTTCGTGTGCTCTGTGCACCCGAGGCCTTACGGCCTATCCGCTCCTAAATGAAGTGATTTTCGGTTCGTAGACACGTGATGGAGAGTATAGACGAGGGTCCTAAAAAGCGCAAGTAACTGTACGAGTCCAGAACCTTATATACACAAAACCGCCCCGCGAGAGCGGGGCGGTTTTGAGAGAAAAACCTGTTAGTCCTTGATTTCCGACTGAAGATGATCGAGGTAGCGTGCCGCTGACTGCTGGCCGCCAAGCCCAAACGCGAGACCGATCGCGAGCGATACGGCGATGACGATACCCATAAAGAGTGTCTGTACGAATGCCGTTGCCACATTCAGCTGCGCAAGCGCCGCAAGAATCGCAAAAATCCAGATTGCGTAACGCGCAACCCTGCCGAGGAAATTGGCTGCGTGTAGGGATGCTGCCTTCGCCGAGCCCGTGACGATGCGCTCCGCTACATCTGCGACGACTGCCGCGACAAGCAAAATCAAGACCGCGACAATCACCTGCGGAAGATACCCAAGGACGACTTCACTGATGAAGAGGTTCACGGTCGTTAGGCCGAGCACGTCTAGTGCGGCGACCAAAAAAACTATGATGAAGAACCACTCGACAAGGAAACCGAGAAACTTACCGGTAGATAATTCGTAGCCCGCGCGGGAAAGCAAGCCCTCGATGCCGGTCGATTTGAGTGCCTGATCGATACGCAGTGAATTAACAATCTGTGCGACCACACGACCAAGACCAACGCCAATAAGCCAACCGACGATAAATATAACGACTGCAATGACTAAGTTTGGAATGAACGTCACCAGTCCATAGAAAAGATTCTGGAAGGACTGACTAAGCACCTCTGCCCATGTAGTGAAAACCATATGTGAATAACGCTTTAGTTTATGCGGTTAATTACTCGCGTAATACTGCGAGTATCTACCCTCAAGTATAGCATACTTAAAGTCCTATTTTATCGATGAGGAGGCGGTGTGGATAGTCAAAAACATCCCGAAGAAGGCGATCGTAGACCCCGAGACGATAACGAAAATCTGCTGTCGAAAAAGCGGCGTAGCGAATCTCGCGCCCAAGCTCGGCCTCAAGGGAATGCACGACGCTCGCAAGCGTTCGTTCGTCAAGAAGATCGCCCACGACAAGGAGATCGATTTGCGATTCGATAATCCCGGTGAAAAGCCCCGAGAGAGCGACGAGACGCAAGGCCCCCGCACGCTTGAGCGCTGCAATAATGCTCTGCGGACGCACGCTGGTCGTATCGCGGATGAATGTATCGAGAGCATCGAGCTGTTCAAAACGCACATTCGTCTGGTAATGTGCGGGATGCTGTGTGCCCTTTTTACGCAAGAGACCGGCGGTAAGCAGCTCGTCGAGCTCGTGGCGTACAACATCCTTCGAGAGCTTTGTCCTCTGCGCAACATCGACAAGTGTGAAGGCGGTACTCTGATTGAATATAAAAAGTCGAAGTGTCTTCAGACGGGCGTTTGAGCCGAAGACCTTGGCGAGCGGTTCCATAGATGCCGCCAGTGTAGACGTTCCGCCGGCCAAAAGCAAAATCCCGCCTGTTCTTGGAGAACAGGCGGGATTGTGCTGTAATTTATTTCAACGTTACTTTCGCCCCGGCGTCAGTTAGCTTCTTTGCGAGCTCTGCAGCATCCTCTTTCTTCATACCTGTCTTAAGCATTGAGGGAGCGCCGTCAACCAAATCTTTTGCCTCTTTAAGACCGAGACCGAGTGCTTCTTTTACCGCTTTGATAACGGCAATTTTTGTCGCACCCGCTTCAGTGAGTTCGACATCGGCCGTCGACTTCGCATCTTCAGCCGGCGCAGCGCCGGCAGCCGGGCCAGCAGTTGCGACTGCGGCCGCACTTACGCCAAACTTCTTCTCAAGGACTTTCACGAGTTCGGAGAGTTCGAGAACGGTCATTGCTTCGACCTCCTCAACGAGCTTCTTAAACTTACTCGGCACTTCGACCGGAGTTTCTGCGGTTTCCGGAGCAGTGGCGACATTCATTTCATCCATAGTTATAGTAATTAATTGTTTCTAACTTATACCGCTTTCTTCTCACGAATTTTGTCGAGTGCGATAACGAGTCCTTGTATCGGACTGTTGATAACATTCACGAACATGCCGCGCAACACGATCATAGGCGGAATGGTCGCAATAGCCGTTATCTTTTCTGCATTGAGGAAGGAGTTTTCGAATACTCCCCCGAGAAGAGAAAGGACGCCTTTCAACTTCTTGCCGTACTCATGCACGCCACGCGCCGGTGCGGTAGCGTCATCAGTAGTAGTCCACGCAATAGCAACCTCGCCGGGCAGTTCCGGAACGGTACCCTTGTATCCATGCTCCGCAAGCGCCCGCAAAATGAGTGTTTTCTTTGCAACGTAGTACCTCACGCCAGCGCTCGAGAGCTCTTTGCGCATCTTAGAAACATCCGCGACTGTGAATTTGGTAAAACCGACAAACGCGATTGAAGACGCTTCCTTAAAAGCATCAGTGAGGCGCGCGAGTATGTCGCGCTTCTTGTCTTTTGATATTGCCATACGATTTTTTCGTACGAACGAAATAAAGGAGAGTTCGACCGTTTATATGGTCTCCCTGCGCCGGACTTATGGTCGCCAGCGGTCTTCGGTCCGTACGAGAGTTACTGTACCAGAATCAAACGAGATCGCAAGCATTCTAGCATTCTGAACATTTTGCAGAACTATCCAAACTATAGTGCGACCGCATTGTAGTTTGGATAGCTCAATATAAATGGGGCGAGGTCGGAGGTTACGATCGGAAGTGTTGCTTAAGAACAACAACATGGTATAATGAAAATACGTTCGTAACCCAATGCTAATAAAAATAAAATGAGCAAATTATCTTTTATCGGTATCGTTGTCTTGTTTTTTACAATCGCGGCCGTAGCTTCCGTAACATTTGATCCGTTTGGTATCTTTGTCCGAACCAATGTCTCGGAGATAGCGGGGCCTGCAGCACCGACACCAAGCGAGAAATCTACGCCGTCAATGAATCCGTCTTCGCAATCGGCTCCAACCTCCACATCCGCGATTGCGCCAACGCCGATACCTTCGCCAACGCCTAAACAAACGATAATCCCAACGCCAGCGCCGATACCTTCGCCGGGATTCAAATCAGGGGAAACTCCAACATCGACACCAACGCCACCACCTTCACCGGAACCAAAGATAGTAGAAACTCCCGCTCCGACGCCGATTCCGATTCCGAGCGGGAACGCAAACCTTTGCGCCGGTTTAATCACCGACAAAGATGCGCACCCGATGACAGCGCTTGCAAAACCGGCATTGGGTCAAACCGTTATCGATCCTCAATTCGGCACCACAATCCGCCGCATTACGGCCGTGCCGGTGAGCGAAGGCGCAAAAGCAATTATTAAACCGATGTACAGCACTATGCCAGCTTGGAATATCGATGAATCGAAATTGATTCTGTGGCATCGCGGACGCGGTCATGAGTTGTATGACGGCAGAACGTATGCGTTTATTCGAGAACTTCCGCTTGAGTCGCCGACCGATATTGAACAGGTGCTGTGGGATCCTGTTGACCCCGATATTCTCTATTATCCGAGCAACTACAACGCCCAGCCGCGATTTATGCGTTACCGTGTTTCAACCAATACCAGCGAGTTGGTGAGGGATTTCGGAACGGCGCCCACGAACTGTCCGGTTGACTGGGGCAAAGTATTATCCATCGGGTCGGATCCGCAATATCTTTCATGGGAACCAAAGAAAATAATCGGCCTGAAGTGCGGCAATACTAAATTCATTTACGATATCGCTGCGAATGATACATTGGGCGTAAAAAGCTTCACCACATCAAACGCTCCGATTGTCGCTCCATCCGGCGATCTCGCCTATTTCGAAGGCGATGTCTACGACATAGGACTTAATCTTTTGCGCTCTCTGGTGATGACGAATCCCGAGCATGCCAATATCGGGCGGGACGCGAACGGCGCTGATGTGTACAATACGGCATCGTTTGATGATGCCGATCCGGGAGCTCTGATTTCATATGCGTTGTCCACCGGCTCGCGCAAGGTTATCATCGGCCCCAAAAACGGCTGGCCGTACACCCCAAGCGGCACGCATATTTCTTCGCTGGCTTTTAAAAATCCAGGGTGGGTGGCTGTCTCAATGGTCGGATATCAGGCCGATGGAAAATCAATCTTGGATAATGAGCTTGCGCTTGCAAATGTGAGTTCCGGTCAAGTGTGCCGCATTGGCCACCATCGAAGCAAGGCCGGAAAGGGTCCTTGGGAATATTGGGCTGAACCCCACAACGTTATCAGCCCGAGCGGCACGAGAGTACTCTTCGGCAGCGACTGGGGCGGAAGCGACTCGGTTGACAGCTATGTTGTGGAATTACCGAGTTATAATCCCTGACTCTTATGGGCATCCGAATGGGAGCGTAGAGCAATCTTGCAACATCGCGGCGCTTGCAAAATGCAGGGCGAGGAGTGCGACCGCGACAATAACCGCGAAACCGGTGACGAACTTCACGAACTCCACAACGAACGGAAGCATTCGTCGTTCTTTATCTGCGTTATTATTTTCTTGATTGTTCATAGGCAGTGATAGCGATAAGAAAGTTCTGATCAGTGCCGAGTATCTCGGGATTTTCTTTTCTAAGTTTTTCTACTATCCGCAGTGCGGCGGCAGGATCGCCCGCCAGATAGGTTACCTTCGCAAGATCATAGAGCACATCATAATCGGAAGGATTCTTCTCAACCAAGTCCGCAAGGAAACGTACGGCGTTCCGCCAATCTCTCACTGCTATATAGTACTTCACTGCCGGCCCCGCCGCTGCTGTGTCCGGTACGGTATAGAGAGGTAACGCTTCATCAGCCCATTTTTTTGCAGTCGCCGTATCGTCGAGCGCATAATACAAAGTTGCGAGAATATAACGGGGTACGGGAAGCGTTGGTTCCTTTGCCGCATAGGTTTTGAGAATGCCGATTGCTTCATGATAGTACAAATCTTTTTCTTTTGATCCTGTAGGCAATATATCGGCCTTTCGTAATGGAATATTCGCCATCATGTACCACGCTTGTGCGCGCAGTGGGGAGAGTTCTATCGCACGGGAGAGTACCTGTTCGTCAAATGCGTCGTCTACCGCCGCTTCCGGCGGCGCCGTATCTATGACATGTCCGAGGTAGGTCGCGGTTCGCGCATCATACGGATATTTCTCGAAATTCGCCGTTAGCACCGAAAGCGCATACTCATACGCGGCAACACGATCTTCTCCTGAGAGCCGAATCGCTTGGTGGTCGGTGTACATGCTATAGGCCTGATAGCCGTATTCGAGATCGGCGTAGGTATGAAGTGCGAGCCCTCGCTCAAAATACGCGTTCGCTCGATTGACATCGATCACGTGGAATAGATACCCCTTGGTGAGGAGGAAGTTCGCATAGAGCGGCAAGGCAACCGTCGGAATAATGAGGAGCGCAATAAGCGCGGAAACAAATGCGGGAATGGCGGGTGGCAAATGTCGAAATGAGGTTGCGGGCGCATCCGAGAGATCGGCTATGAGAAGCGCGAGAAGCGCGTAGAGCAACCAGAATGAAGACGGCGTATCGAAGACGAAAAAATTCTGCGCTGCATACGTAAGGATGAGAAGGGAGAAAAACAGACCGGTATTCGCGAGACCGGACGGCTCGCGGCGATAGAGCCGGAGAGCGGACGCAGCAAACGCCCCGATGAGCGCGAGGTAGAGTGCGAGGCCAAAGATGCCGTACTGTGCGAAGTAATCTAGAAAGGCGTTGTGCGAACGATCGAACCATTGTTCAAATATTTTGCTCGGGTCGTAGACCCTGTCAAAGAGTCGGGCAATGTGTTCGGCGCCGTAGCCAAGCAATGGACGCTGGAGCGCTTCTGCGCCGACGTTCTGCCAGACGAAGAGGCGGCTCGCGACTGTGCCGTCGGTAAGCGAGATGGAGGCGATACGTTTTATTGGCTCAATAGGACTCTGCGCGAGCTGTCCACGAAAACCGATGAAGAAACCGGCGAATACCATCAACGCGATAAGACCGTAACGCGCTGTGCGCTTAGTTGTTTCTTCACATTTCCACGCTGCATACGCGAGCGCGACAAAAAAAGCGGTGAGGAGCGCGAGAATAGTGCCGCGAGTTGCGGCAAAGAATATCGCAAGTACCGAGAGGATCGCAGCGGTCTTAAAGATATGACGCCAGACGCCCGTCGCGTCGCGAAGCGCGAAAAGAATCACGAAGAGGGTCATACCGAGATAGCCCGCAAGAAATGCCGCATTGCCGAACGTGCTTCCGATGCGTCCGGTGATCGGCGGCAAGAACGACGACTCGGCGCCGAAGACGGTTCCTACCCATTGCAGAACCGCAATGGCAGCGACAATGCCAGCCACCACCGCGACCGTCTTTGTAAGATGTTCTAATAATTTCCGGTCGGCAGAAATAAGAATGAGGTAGAAGAAGGCCGTGATGATAGTGAGCGTCAGGAGCCCATCGCCGCGATCAAAGAGGCCCCAGAAACTGCGGTAGAAGTCAATGCCTCCAAGGGAAGCGGTATACGCAATTGCAAGCAGTGCAATGGGGATCAAGCTAAACCAATTGTGCAAACGCCTATAAAAGAATGCTTGCCCGGAAAGAGCCGCGTATGCGAATACAGCGAGCGTGATTATGCCAATGCCCTGCAGAAGAAACGTCTTGGCCGTAATATACGGATACACAAGACCGCTTACGTAGACGAGCGGGAGCACCGCGGGCGCAAGCAGAAGATACGGTAATATTTTTGCAAAACGATCGGTCATGGTTTCTGCCATTCATCGCGAAGATGATCGAGATAGGAATGCGTGCCGAGATTCTTTTCGGCGGCGGCAAACGCTTTTTCAATATTTGTTACATCGTCTTTGGTGCGCGTCGTAAGAAATTCTATATACGCGTAATGGTAGAACTTCAGACCCGGTTGCACGAGAGTTGATTTCTCGTATGCGATGCGCGCCGTCTTATATGCGCCGAGTCGCTCCATAAGTACGCCGAGGTTGTGTAGCGGAAGGCCGTTCTCGACATCTGCTCGTATCGCTCGCCCGAGATACTCATATTGTTTTTTGCCATCGCCAAGAAGCTCGTATTGATTCGCAACGCCGACGGAAAGAATCATTTTCGACGAGGTAGCTGTAATGAGAAGACCTGAGAGGCGGAGTATCTCGCTCTGCGCTTTTGCGGTAAGTTCCGGATTATCCGCATAGGCGCCCCTGAAATCCCATGATGCGATACGGTCACCCTCCGCTAGAGGAAGAGGATGAGATGCTGGACGGCTTGCAGAGTTCGGGGGAACGGCCTTCGTGGCCGAAGAAGTCGCACTGCCAGTTTCAGCGGGCGACGGCCGGAATTGGTCCTCAACTGATTGGGGTAGGGCTGTTCGCGGAGAGAATTGCCACGCCCCAATAACGGCGATGGCAAGAAGGACACCGATTGCGACAAATATGTGCGTCCTGTTCATACGCCGAAAGCATATCATGACGAACGCCACACCGCTAAAAGCGGGGTGGCGTTGTGAGAAAACGAGGAGAACTACTTATCGGCTTCGACAGACGCGCGGGTCTTCGGACCGAAGTAGCCAACGGCAGGCGTGATGCCCTTCGCCTTCTGGTACTTGATAAGTGCAGCTTTTGTCAGACCGCCGAATCTGGTCGTCTCGTTTCCAAGAGAGCCAGGACCGCTGACCGCGATCGTATAGCCGTGCGAGTTGAGGAACTCCTGGAGCGCCTTCACCTCGCTACCGAGAGAACCGACGGTAAGATTTGATTTGAACACGTCTACGGCCATGCTCGTCACCGAGCCAGTGGTAGCCGTGCCTTCAAGCGACAATTTTACCTTCGCAATGACTTCAGCATCGGCGTTAAAGGATGCAAGCACGTCAAGAATTGATTTGATCTGCGAAGCAGAGAGTCCTGACGCGGGTGTTGTGGGCGTGGTTGGAGTTGCCGGCGTAGCAGGCACGGCTGGAGTTGTTGTTGAAGCCGGTGTGGCTGGAGTTGCGGGCGTTGTTGGTGTTGTTGAACCGCCACCACCTGTTGAACCGCCACCGCCACTACTAGTTGAGGAACATAGAATCGTGGAGGGGGTAATGGTAACCGTTACGCTCGTGTTCGGCTGATATTTGAGACGTGACTGACTGGAACTGCAGATATCGCTTACGATACCGGTGGACGTGTCGGCTGTGATTCGCTCCAGACCGGGAGCCGTTACTTGAAATGCCGAACCTGGCTGAAGCGTCACACTAAAGTCCGAGGCGTTTACGGTGATTGACTCAACGGTGGCGCTTGAACCAGAGACGTTCAGCGTAATGCCCGCCACGCTTAAGACGGTGTCGGTCGTCAGTGTGACATCATCGAACGCGGCGAATGCGAACGCGGGAGCAAAGAGCGCCACTAGAATTCCTGCGCGGGTGAGCATTCGTGGCATAGCGAGTTTGTCTAATGCTAATAATCTAACCCGCTATGCTAACGAAGCGCCCAGAAGTTGACCGAGGTTCCACTGAGCGTGCCGTCTGCGAGACCGAGACCGGTGTTGAGAATGCGCAGTTGAATAGTATTCGCGTCCGTGGTTGATGCGGCAGTAATGACATATTGGCTCTCAAACGAGCTAGTTGCTTGTACGAAGACCCTATCATTGGCAAGCAATGCCCCCGCTGGCGTGGCAGTGCAGTTCGCGAAGCCATTAGTCGAGGAGGCCGCGAGAGTCACATCAGAGAATGAGCAGTAGCCGAAGACCATGCCGTTCATTGTTGGAGCGGCGGGCTCGTCGCCGACCTTGAGCGCCGAGGTGCTCGCGGTGCCGAGGATTTTCAGTGTATCGCTCGCGCCGCCGATAGAAACGACTGCATTGGTGCTATTGGAGATAACTTCTCCGTTTTGGAGCGTGAGGTCGGTGATAAGAGTTAGGGCGCCGGCGGAGCTGAAGGTTGAAGTCGCCGTTCCACCGAAGTATGCGGTATCAAACACCGAGAGTCGCGTTGAAGAGGCCTGAATGAGTGATGTGAGGCCTGTAACCCCGAGCGTGGTTGAGAATGTGCCGGATGTTCCAGACAAACCTCCAAGTAAGGTTAGGGCGCCGGTGGAGCTGAAGGTTGAAGTCGCTGTCTGACCGAAGTACGCTGTGTTCGCCGAGAATTGCGTCGAGCTCGCTGAGCCGAGCGAGGAGAGACCGGTAACGCCAAGCGTTCCGCCTGTCGAGATGTTCGTGCTGATGGTCGTCGCGGCCTGCGCGATGCCCGCACTCACAAACACAACAGCGAGAGCGAGAATGGTTGTGCGAGTCGCTCTCCCAAGACCGTTCAGATACGTTTTGATGCTATTCATATTTATATATTATAATGGTGGGTAACTTCAATCAAACAAATAGAACGCAGCGTGTCTTATAAATAAGAGTACTCTTTATCGCTAATAAAAGGAATGCGGTTGGCTGTGGATAACCTCGCCAAACACGAAAAAGTTTCGCCCGGATACATCCGGCACTAGATCCTTCGCCTACTTCTATAGAAAACACAAAAACCACCCCGAAGGGTGGTTTTTGTGTTTGGGCTAAACCTTTCGGTCGCCCACGCTAGGCCAATTTCCTAGCTGGAAGTCCTGAGGTGGTAATCCACCAAAGAGCTTGAACTTTTTGCCTAGACGTATCGCTTAGATGGAGAGTGAACGGTTTCCAATCGTGAGCGGAAGCGTCTTGACGAGGTAGTCGCCCATCCAGTCGATTGTTGAGCCCCCTGTAGCGCCAGCGGCGTGATCAGTGAGGTCAGACCAGTCAGACCATACGAAGGACGAGACGGTGCTTAGACCCTGCGTACCAGCAGCCGATGAGAAGACAGCAGTAGAAGATGCTGTCGTGTTCGGATTGGCGATGGATACGCTGACATTGTTGCTTCCTGAAGCAGTACCGCCAATGGTACCGCGGAGCTCATAGGTCTTCGAACCGCCCGCTGCGACCGTTTCGACAGTTGTCGGACGGAAGTGGAGCAAACCGCTTGTCAGGTTGTCAAGAGAGTCATTGCCGCCAACGAGAGAACCCGTTGTCGTAGCGAATGTACCTGCAACCTGGTTTGAACCGCTCCACAGCGCGACAGTCGTCGTAGCGCCTAAGCTGATGGCCGAGGTCTTGTTGACCGTAAAGACCATCGAGCCCCAGTCAACGTCGCCCGCTGCGTCTGCCGAGACCTTCACGCGTCCGAGGACCTGATCGGATCCTTCAGAGAGCAAAGTTGAGTCAAGTGCGACTGCAGAGAGCGTCGGGATGGACTTCCTGACATACATCGTACCCTTACCGCTTGTTGCGGAGGAATCGAGGTCTGCGGCCGCAAGTGTCGTTCCTACTGTACCTGCAGAATCCGTCTCTCTGTATCCCTCTGCTGCGTCTAGCACCGCCGTAATGGCTGCGCCGGATGTCGCTCCGTTTGCGATTGTGGAGAGCGAGACATAGACATCAAGTTTCTTTGAGGTGTCTGCCGGGACATAGAACGTGAGACCGGTGAAAGTGGCCGTCGCGTGCGTCTGGGCTCCAGATGAGAGCGCGAGGGTTGCCGATGAGTCAGTCGAGACACCGGCCGCGTTCGGGTACCGTAGGGTAACCGACGTAATCGATGTCGCGGCATTCGCCGGAATCTTCACTTTGATCTCATCAACCGTGAAGCCGGAATACTGCGAGGTGAAGTTGAACGAGCCAACCTTCACTAACGAAGAACCAGCGATCACGTTTGCGTTGTCAGGCGATACGCTCACCGCAGCCGCGAGATCGGCCGTGCCGACAGTAATCGTCTGCAGATCGAGCGCGGTCGCGTCAACCGTGCTGCCTGTTACCGCGCCGGTGCCCGACGCGTCAATGTTCGCTACCCACGATCCGATGTTTGAACCGGACTTGATGTTTCCGTAGATATCGATGACCTTCGTCGCCGAGACGCCCATAGCAACGTTAACCGAGAATCCATTGCTGGTGGAAGGTGTTGCTTTTGTCGTGCCTATCTGCGTACCGGTCGCATTGTCCTTCAGGATGAGGTCCGTGATGGTCGCGGACTCGTCTGCGGACAGAGCGACTGTAAGTGTGTTCACATTCACCCCTTCCGTAGCGCCGGTTGAGAGCGTGAACGAGCCGAGGCGGGCGCTGTTCGTGCCCGCGATCAGGGTCTGATTGCCGTAACCCGAGTACTTCGTCAGCGTCAGAGAAGACGATGAGATGGTAATCGTGTTTCCGGCCACATCAGATGTCGGGGTGTTGATGCTTGCGAGCGACTTCTGGCCCTGGGCGTTTGAGGCGCCCGTGCCGAGAGTGATCGCCACTGTCTCGCCGGAAATGAACGTCGCTCCGGTCGTTGACTTCGCATCCGCGTAGATGTCGACGATAGCCGTCGTACCCGCCTTCAAGATCATAGATGATCCGAGGGTGAAGTTCACATCCGTATCCTCGGTGAGGTCTTTGGTAGAGCCCACCTGAACACTGTTCAAGAAGACCTTACCGTTGTCGAGACCGCGACCGGCTGCGTTCGCGTTTACATCAAGCGATTCAACCTTGACATCCTCGCCTGCGGCGCGGAGTTCGAAGGTCGCCCACTTCACGCTCGATGCGCTAAGCGCAACATTCGTAGAAGGTGAGTTCGTCGCCTTGACCGTAGACACGGTGCCGCTGTCAACGGTAGCGGATATCGCCGAACGAGCGCTGAACGTAGAACTGTTTGCCGTCGCGAGGATCGGCTGGTTCAAGTCAGTGTCGACAAAGCGAGCATCGGATGCGCGTCGGAGCGAGAACTGGAAGGTGTTGCCCGAGCCGGAGATGATGTCGCCGACGACCTTTATTTCAGCTGTGCCCGTCTCGATGCGGAGCGGGCTTGCCGAGAGGTCGAACGTGATCGTGTCATCTGAAGCGATCGAAGCAACCGCAGAGCCGACCTGAACTCCCTTCACATAGAGGCGGAAGTTCTGGATGGAACTGCGGTCAACAGAACCGATGTTGCGGAGTTGGAAGGACTCGAGATTCACAGCGCGAGTGCTGATAGTCGTCGAGTTGCTCCAGACCGTGTATTCGTTCTGAGCGGATATCGTGCTGACTGCTGGATTCGTGGTGCTGTTGAAGTCAGCGGTCGCCAGAGTTGCCGATGATACCGTCTGCGTGAACCCATTGATTGGGAACGACGCTGAGGAATCAAGCGCTCCTGTCATCGGGGTTGCCGAGACGAGCTGCACGCCAATTTGCTGACCAGACGTGGAACCCGCGATATCGGCGAGGACGGAGACCGTGTATGTCTGCCCTGCCGAGACCGTGAAGAGACCCGTTGGGTCGTTGAAGTTGAACGCCGAGTTGCTCACGCCTGCCGAGTCGGTGAGGCGCTTAGCCCCCCAGTAAAGGTAGACGTTTGAGAGCGTCGAATCGGTGCTGACACCAGTGCGCTTGAAACTAAGGTTCGTGACTTTAATATCAGCGCTCGTCGGGTTCGAGAAGGTGAACTTCGCGAGCGTACCTATTGCCTGGCCTTGCACCAAGGCGACGTTGTCCGGAGAGTCCGTAGCGAGCATGACCTTGAGGCCGTTGCCTGTGCCAGCACTCACCGTACCGCCAGTCGTTCCACCTGTCGTGCCGCTCGTCGAAGACGTGCCGCCGCCGAGGTTAAACGCTGCACGGCTCTTAGCGCCGAAGTAGCCGGCTGCAGGCGAGACGCCTGTTGCTTTCTGCCACGCGATCACGGCCGCTTTGGTCTGAGGACCATAGAGACCAGTCGCGCCAGCCGCGATGGAATATCCGTTCTTAATGAGCGCCTGTTGGAGGCACGTCACGCCAGCACCGGATGAACCGATCGTGTAATCTTTCTTGAATTCGCACGATGAGGACATTGATTCTCCAGTTGATACCGGAGTACCGCCTGTGAGCGATGCTTTCACATTCGAGACAGTGGTGCTGTCCGCACCGAACGACGTAAGGAGTGCGATGATGGCATCAATGTTGCTCTGTGTGAGCCCCGCCGCCTGCGCCATAGGCGCAAACGCGAGCATTGACGTCGCCATCGCGAGTCCGGTCGCCACTGCGGCAACCTTCGCCATTGCTTTCGTAGTTACTGTTTGCATAACAATTGTTAAGAATTTAGAGAGCACAATAATAATCAAGTAAGGGAGCACGTTTCACTTTTACACTATCCCACAGCGTACGGTATCGACCAGTACGCCATGGATTAGTTGGCAAGGGTTGATGTCCGTAGCTAACGGACTATTCATTTATCAAAGTACGCCCAAGGGGAACGAAAGTCCCCGCAAGGACTAAGGACAGTATACAGCGGGAAGCAAGTATCCCTTGAGTTTGTGTGTGGATAACGCTAGGAATTTTTGGACGCAAAAGAGACCGCCCGCCAACTGGCGGATCGGTCTTTTTCTGCCCTATGCCCTAGTCGCTACCACAGACCGATGTTAGCAAATATGGCCATTAAAGTCAAAATTCTATGTAAGCGAGTAAGTGCTCCAGCGACGTTCACCCTGCTTCAACACCACCCCTGCCATGATGAGAGAAATGAGTTCTCGTTGAATGGTCTTCTCGGAAACACCAAGGACAATGGTGGAAATGTCCTTAATGCTCGCCTTTCCTTTGTTTCTTATAACGGACAGTATCGCTTCTCTTCTGTCCTTTACATGAATGTCCGATATACTTTCAGTGTCTTTTATATGTCCTTTACCGAAAATTGTTGATGTTTTGGCAGTGCGCTTTGGCGCTACGGATCTTAATCGTGAGATCTGTGGGACTTCCCTTTTTGATGCGCTTTTTGCGATACTTGATAGTGTCTGTGATTCTTCAAGAAAGAGTCGCGGGTCTTCATAGGCGGCGACTTCTTTAAGCAGTACGTGCGCCTCATGCGTGATAATTTCAGCGTTCATGGAGGAAAGAATATTGCTCGTGCGCGCTATGGAAAGAAGCGAGGAGAGTGCAAGGAGTTCCCGCGAAAGAGCGGTGCGAGCCGTGGTAGGCGGCAGCATCGCCGCATCCACAAGCCCGACCGCTATCGCATCAATACGATTCTTTAAGGACACCGAGTTGGCGAAAGCGGGTACGATGAGATGTATTGCCTTCGCAAGCCGCTCGGCCTTTTTGTAGATAAATACTCTTCGTATGTCCTTTTCAAATATGTTGTTGAATATGCCTTTTTCTAAGACAAAATCTTCTATATGAGCGTCTTTGCCTCTCATCTGGATTTGCCGGATTTCAGTGCCATGTCCAATATCTGATTGTCCGTGTCTCATACTGTATCGGACAGTATACTCGCGCACTTTTACTATGCAACTCATTTCAAAGCGCACCGATGAGCCGGCAAGAGAAAAAAGCATGTTGAATTGGCCTAGCGGCCCGAGCGCTTGCTTTTTCTCTCTTGCCGGCGAGTCGGGCTTTGAAATGAATTCTGAAGTTAGAAAGTGATGCTACAATATCCACACATAATATGAGTCGTAAAAATGGTAACGGAAAGCGGGGACGCGCCCGCGAAGAAGAGGTCAAGGAATACGACACGCTTATTCGTTATGCTTCTGCTATCGTCCTCTTGGCGTCCGGCGTCCTCCTTATGCTCGCGGTCTTTGGCGCGGCAGGCCCTGTCGGCGCCGCGGTCTTCGCCACGAGCTACGCGATTGTCGGGATCGGCTCATTCCTCCTGCCGCTTGCTTTGATTGCGGTCGGTCTCTACGCGGGCTTCGGTCGGCCGACACTCGAACCGCTCACCGCCTCAGGTCTTATTCTTATCGTTGCCTCTGTCCTTGCCTTTGCCGGTCTCTTCCCCGGCGCGGACTTCGGCGGGAGGGCCGGTAGTTGGGAGGGGGAGGTGCTTGCGGGATTCTTCGGATTCTGGGGCGCTCTGGTGCTGCTGGTCGCGACTATCGCTATCGGTATCGCTATTGTGAGCGATATTGAAGCGCTTGCAGAATTTCTCGGCGAGAATGTATCGTCTCTATGGAACCGTATGCGCTCGCGCTATGATGACAAAGAAGAATCCTCTCAAGAGTTTACGGATGTTGTCGGTGTGCCCTTGCCTGAAGACGAGGACGGGGCATATGAATCGGAAGAGGTTACTACCTCTCCGGCGCGCGAGGAACGCGAGCCGGTAATAAATGTATTCAACCGTGCCGGGGGTGCCCAAGGAACTGGCATAGCGAACTTCGATGCGGAGTACGAGGCGCCGCCGCTCTCTATTCTCGGCGCCGATCGCGGCAAACCGGGCGTCGGCGACATCAAAGCGAATGCAAATATCATCAAGCGCACCTTCCAAAACTTCGGCATCAATCTCGAGATGGATGAGGTGTCGGTAGGTCCGACCGTTACACGCTATGCAGTGAAGCCCGCCGAGGGCGTGCGTCTCTCAAAAATCGTTTCTCTCGCGAACAACCTCGAGCTCGCGCTCGCCGCGCATCCGGTACGCATTGAGGCGCCCATTCCGGGAAAATCACTCGTCGGTATCGAGGTGCCGAATACGACAAAGGCGATGGTCGGCCTCGGCGGACTCCTCGGCGCGCCCGAGTGGAGCAACAGCGCCAAACCGCTCTTGGCCGCTCTTGGCCGCGATATTAGCGGCACGCCGCATTACGTGAACATCGCAAAAATGCCGCACGGCCTCGTGGCGGGTGCAACCGGCTCGGGTAAAAGTGTCGCCATTCACGCAATCATCACTTCCCTACTCTACCGGAATGGTCCGAATCAGCTGCGCTTCATCATGATTGACCCGAAACGCGTTGAACTCACCGCATATAACGGTATCCCGCACCTTCTCACTCCCGTCATCACCGATCCGAAGAAGACAATCTTCTCTCTCAAATGGGCGGCGAAAGAGATGGAGCGCCGTTACAACATCCTTGAAGCGGAACGTGTGCGCGATATCGACTCCTACCACGCCACCATTTATGAACCCGCGAAGAAGAAAAGCGCGGCGGAGATGCCCGAGGCGCTTCCGTATATCGTCATCGTCATTGATGAGCTTGCGGATATCATGCACAGTTACCCGCGGGAACTTGAGGCATCTATTGTCCGTCTTGCGCAGATGTCGCGTGCGGTCGGCATCCATTTGGTACTCTCCACGCAGCGCCCATCGGTAAATGTCATCACCGGTCTCATCAAAGCGAATGTGCCGACGCGCATGGCGCTGCAAGTGGCCTCGCAAATCGACTCGCGCACCATTCTCGACGGCGCAGGCGCAGAATCACTACTCGGTGCGGGCGACATGCTCTACCTCTCGAGCGATATGCAAAAACCGGTGCGCATTCAAACAGCATTTATCAGCGAAAATGAGGTGAAAAAAGTAGTTGCGTATATCAAGAGCCATAATGCCGGCAATCTCTCGAGTATTGACTTCGGAGGTAACGGTGCGAGCGCGGACCATCCGCCAGCTGGCGGAGATGTCATTGGACTTGTGAATGATGCCTTCAGCGATGATGAGATTGATGACGACCTCTACGAGGATGCGCGCGCCACAGTCGAAGAGGTCGGTCGCGCTTCAACCTCGTATTTGCAGCGCAAATTAAAGATAGGGTACTCGCGAGCGGCGCGGCTAATGGACGTGCTTGAAGCGAAGGGCGTTATCGGCGCCGCCGATGGATCAAAGCCGCGCGAAGTGCTCACGGTCCCGCCTTCCGGCAAACGAAGCGCCGCAACCACCCCTGACGGAGCGGGGGGCGCCGATGAAGAAATCTTTTAGCGAAAAAGATGATCAGGTACCTTACTATTGCAATTCTCATCGTCCTTATGAGTTACGGCTTCCGAGAAGCGTGGCCGCTCATAGCGGGCCCCGCACTCTCTATCTCCTCGCCTACGGATAATGCGACCTTCCCGGACGGAATCGTTACCATCAGTGGAAAGGCGGCTCGTGCGGCGCGATTAACCCTTAACGGCGCGCCTATACTCCGCGGAGAAGACGGCAGTTTTTTATCAACGCTTACTTTCCCGCGCGGAGGATCTATACTTACGTTCATAGTCACCGATCGCTTCGGCAGAACAGTAACCGAAACCCGTTCTATCTTCGTCCCCTTATTCCTTACACCTTAAACCCGCATTCATATGGCATTTGGAAAATCAAAAAAAGAAAAGGCGCTCAAGACCGTTACGGCGGCAAGCGCAGATAAAAGTGAAAAACAAAAATCAATTGAGCAGGCGCTGAAAGATATCCGCACCAAATTCGGCGATGAAGCGATCACGACCTACGGCGCAGGCGTTCCGCAAAAAATTCCCGTCATAGCAACTGGTTCCATCGGGCTCGACGCGGCTCTCGGCGTGGGCGGCCTTCCCCGCGGACGTATCATTGAAATATTCGGACCGGAATCCTCAGGCAAGACAACGCTCGCGCTCCACGTCATCAGCGAAGCGCAAAAGGCCGGGGGCATCGCGGCGTTTGTCGATGCCGAGCATGCGCTTGATCCTGAATATGCGCGGCGCATCGGCGTGAAGCTCGCCGAGCTCCTCATCTCGCAACCGGACACTGGAGAGCAGGCGCTTGATATCGTCGAGAGCTTGGTGCGAAGCGGAAATGTTGATGTCATTATCATTGACTCCGTTGCCGCGCTCACACCGAAAGATGAGATCGAGGGCGAAATGGGTCAGCAGCATATGGGCAAGCAGGCGCGACTTATGAGCCAGGCGCTACGCAAACTTACCGCTATTGCCGCACGGAGCAAGACCATTGTTATCTTCATCAATCAGATCCGCATGCAGATAGGCGTTATGTTCGGCAATCCGGAAACGACTCCGGGCGGCAAAGCCCTGAAGTTCTACACTTCGGTGCGTCTCGATATCCGCCGTATCGCATCAATAAAGAAAGGCGAGGAGATCGTGGGGGGCCGTGTGCGGGTGAAGGTGGTGAAAAACAAAGTCGCAGCTCCGTTTAAGACGACTGAATTTGATCTCCTATACAATGAAGGCATCAGTCGCGAGGGCGAGCTCATCGCACTTGGAGAAAAGTTTGACCTTGTGGTGAAGTCAGGCGCTACCTATAAGATGGGCGAGACGAAACTCGGCGTTGGCTACGACGCTACGCGTGTTTTCCTGCGCGAGAATAAAGACATTGCCAAAGAACTTTTAAAACAAATTGAACTGAAGCTGTCCGCAAACTAGGGGGTTCTCAAAGGTATGAAGACAATCCTTGTGGACGCAGTAGATGCCTTTGTAATTGAAGGCGAGGAAATGCAAAAATATTTAAGCGCGCGCGGAGGTGAAGAGAGAAGAAAGTGCGCGGGCGGTTTTGCGAGCGAGATATACGAAAGATACGAGTGAGACAAGCGCGAGTGCCTGAACGACAAGACGTGTGTGGCCGAATGCGGAAATGAAGAAGTCCGGCATATATGTGAAATCGGTCGGGGTATTTTGGAATATGCGCGCGACCCACACTTCCTTCCCGATACCCCACAGAGCGAGGATGAGGGTGAGGAATGCGAGGGTTCCGGTTGAAATAATAAGCCCCAGCAGGCGAATGAGACGGACGCGGCGCATGACGATTGATTCAATGTTGGATTGGTCATTCATAGGTTCTCCGTCGTCACTACGAGTAGTGTTGTGCATCATAGGATTGTTTAAAAAGTTTTTTGGCGCGGTGCACGCGTGTTTTCACCGCAGGGATGGACAGTTGTTCCGACTCCGCAATTTCTTCCTGACTCTTCCCTTCGATAAATTGCAGCCGTAATATTCTCGCCGCGGTTTCTGGCAGCTTCGCCAACGCCGCAATAACCTCGTTCCGTACTGAAAGATCTTCAAGGAATTCGGCGTGCACGTCCGGCAGGGACTCGTAATGCTCGGGGAGCAACTCCGCGCGCGCTCCTCTCTCTGTGCTTTTCGCTTTATACTTCGTGTATGCAACGCGATTCAGAATCGTGTACGCCCATGAAGAAAAGCTGGCACCTTCCTGTACGGAATACTTGTCCGCATAGAGATACATTTTGGTGAATGCGTCCTGCACCGCCTCTTCAGCGTCTTCAGGAGAAGACAAGATCCGACGCGCGCGACGCAGAAGAGCCGCTTCATAACGGCGAACAAGGATGGCGAAGAGATCGGGTTCCTTTCGAGACCGCGCAAGAACCTCTGCATCCGCAAGTTCGACGGTCTCGGTAGTTGAAAAACTCATGATGTCTGCTAGCATACACGAATACCCGTGAGATAAGAACTCTTAAGTTCTGTGGCGTAGACAGAGATTAGTAATAATCGCGACTTACTGCTGCGCCCTAGATTCGTTATCTCATGGGTCACTTTTTATAACGATTGTTTGGGCTTCCAGGTTTCCTATAACCCACTCCCTATCACCGATAACCTTCACGTATATGGCCGTATTGTCCTACAACGAAATTCTCCCCAAGACCATTATTAATTACAATAGCGAACCTTACGAGGTCTTATCGGCGCATATCTTCCGCATGCAACAGCGTAAGCCGGTGAATCAGACGAAGCTCCGTCATCTCGTTTCCGGCAAGGTCGTTGAAATCTCATTTCATCAAAACGAAACCGTAACTGAAGCCGATGTCGATACCATACAGGCGCTCTATCTCTATACGGCTCGCGGCGAGAGTTGGTTCGCCGAGGAGGGTAACGCAAAAAATCGCTTTTCTTTTCCGGAAAATATTGTGCGCGACAGAGTGCAGTGGCTCGCTCCCAATTGCGCCGTTGATGTGCTGACGTATGAAGAAAAACCAATGACGATACGAATACCGATAAAGGTTGATCTTGAAGTACGCGATGCGCCGCCAACCGTGAAAGGAAATACTGTGAGCGGCGGCACCAAACTCGTTGAACTCGCGACCGGTGCAAGAGTGGATGTACCTCTTTTCATCAATACGGGCGATATCGTCCGCATCAACACTGATACCGGCGCGTACACTGAACGAGTTGAGAAGGCCTGAACGCGCACAAACCGGCGCGAGAACTCTACGCAGCGACGTAAGGCAATAGTGCCATGAAGCGTGCACGCTTTATGGCCTGCATGATGTCGCGCTGCTTCGCCGCGGGAATGCCGGTGCGTTTTTTTGAAAGCATTTTCGCATGCGGGTTCGTAAATTGTCTCAAGTATGCGACATCCTTATAGTCGATAAACTTCTTGACCTCTATCTCTTCGCGTTCGGATTGGTATGCCATAGTTCAATAATTAAAAAGGAATATCCTCGGGATTGATTTCTTCGTCCGGGTATTTGATTGCCTCATCATCTTTCGGCGCCGACTGTTCTTCGTGCGCAGCGCTTGAAGCGTTTGTACCGCCCCCGCCCTTGCTATCGGCACCGAACTGGAAGTTATCAACGACGATTTCAGTGCGATACTGCTTCTTTCCGTCCTCCTTCCCCTCCCACGAACGCGTCTGGATGCGCCCCTCGACGAAGATTGGGCGACCTTTCTTCATATACTGCGTAATGACCTCTGCAGTACGACCAAAGGCGACGATATTGTGGAACTCGGTCGCTTCCTGCTTCTGTCCGCTCTTGTCCTTATAGGTCCGGTTCGTGGCGAGGCCGAAATTCGCGACCTGTCCGCCGGACGGCAACGCTTTTAGTTCCGGATCGCGGGTGAGATTACCGTAGAGAAATACTTTGTTGAGGTACATATCTTTCGATTATATCGCAACGCTCTCAAGCGCGGCATCGAGTTCAACACTGGCAGCTGCCTCTGGATTCTCAATACGCTCCGGCGTCTTCTGTGAGAGTTCGCGCGTCTCAAGCGCATGGCGGGCGGCGTCTTTCGTCGTGAGAAGGTCAATGAAGCGGATAATGCGCTTGTCGACGTTTACCGTCTTAAGCACTTCGGCGTGAGGTTCTGCGGATGTCTCGTACACGATCCAGCAAAAATAGGCGGAATCAAAATCGCGCCGGCCGGCAACCTCCTGGCGAGAGATGGTATACGCCAGTTGGATCTTCTCGGGCTCGCCCTCGGCGACAAGAGTGCTCTTCTCCATAATAGCCGTGCGTATCGCTTGATACGCTTTTTTTACTTCTTCGATAGGTAGCTCTGGGTCAAGATGGAAACCGAGTTCGTAGACGCGGGACTCGGAACCCCCATCCTCGAGCGCCTCATCCGCACGCATATCAGTATCTTGCTTCGTCATAATGACGGCATCCTAGCACATCATCATATCATATACAAGCTCCGTATCGCTCCGTATCGTATTCGCCATACCGTATTTACCTTATCGTGAACTATAGGCCATGCTAAGGTAAATTGAAGAGTCGGCGGGCGTTGGTAAAGAGCGCGGTACGGACGGTCTCGAGATTATCGCCTCTGATGTTTGCGATTGTTGCGACAACATCTATGACCGCGAGCGGGTCGTTGCGCTCACCTCGACACAACGCGGGTGCGACATAGGGCGCATCGGTTTCGGAAAGTATGCTCGACAATGGCAGTGCTCTAATGACCTCATCGTAGTCGCGAGCGAACGTAATAACCGCCGTAAAAGAAATGGTAAAATCAAGTGCTGAAAGCGCTGTGGCTTCTTCGACGCCACCGACAAAAAAGTGGATATCGCCGCGCAATTTTGGATGTTCTCTTTTTGCTTCTCTCAAAATCTCTATCAAATCCTGATACGCATCTCCCGCCTCGGGATACCCGACGGGGTGCTGAGTCCCTTTTGAAGGCCGCGCGTGGATAATGAGCGGTTTATCGAGTTCAGCAGCGAGTGTAATGTGTTGCTCCAAAACTTCTTTCTGGGCTTGCTTCACAGTATCGTTGACTTCGATAGGGCGATAAAAATCCAAGCCACACTCCCCTATTGCAACCACTCGTGGATGCACTGCAAGCGTGCGATATGCCGATTCATTAAAGGACTCTGTTTGGATACGGTTCGGGTGGAGCCCGATCGCGGCATAGAGATGCTCGTGCTTCTCCGTCAGTGCAACGGCTTTCTGCGATGACTCCATGTCAACGCCAACTACCATTCCTGCAACTCCCTCCGTTTTCATCCGCTCAATCAGATCTTCTCGATCTCCGGTAAATTGATCGAATTGAATATGACTATGTGCGTCGAAGTATTTTGCGTTCATACTACCGCCTATGCAGACAAGCGCGGGAAGAGGTTGTCCGGTTTTTTGTTTTCACGCACGGCGGAAATAATTGTTGCGGCGGTTCGCGGCATTGCAAAAGCAAGATGCGTGGCAATGCTTGCGAGCTGTCGTATCAAATATGCGATATCGCGATGCGCTTGATTTTTTACATCAGGGACATCGCTCTTAACAAACTTGAATGGCGCTTGTATGGCCATAAAAGCATCGGCCGCCGACACTTTCGCAAAAATGAAATCCATCGCCTCGTTGAACCGAAATGCGTCTGTGTGTGCCGAAAATGCGGCATCTACTCTTTCATCGGCATCGGTAAGAGCAACGGGGTGCGGCAGATGATCCTCCGCGAGTTTCATCACGCGCGCGACAAGATTGCCGAGGCCGTTCGCGAGATGGGCTGTATAGAGCTCTTGTATCAGCGTTTCCGTGAGGTCGGAATCCTCAAACGGATTCGCGTGGCGCAAAAGAATATACCGAACTGCGTCCGAGCCATAGATATCGGCGAGCTTCATCGGATCAATAACATTGCCGAGCGTCTTGCTCATCTTCTGCCCGCCTGACGTGATGAATCCGTGTATGAATATAGTTCGCGAGAATGGAAGTCCCGCCGAGAGAAGCATCGCCTGCCACATCGCGGTCTGCTGGCGCAGATTATCCTTTCCGGCAATTTGCGTTGCTGGCCACCATTTCTGGAAACGCTTCTCATCTTCCGGCCAACCGATTACTGACAGATAATTGACGAGTGCGTCGAACCATACATACATGACATGTTCTTCGTCATCGGGTACCGATATTCCCCACGACATTTTTTCTCGTCGCCGCGAAATACTGAAGTCCTTCAGTCCCACCGCAACAAATGAAACGAGTTCGCGCATCCGCTCTTCGGGCACAACAAAATCTTTCTGCGCGACATAGTGCGCAAGCAGCGCATCCTGATACTTTGAAAATCTGAAATAATAATTTTCTTCGGCACGCATCTCTATAGCCAGATTCAGATGGAGTGGACACTGTCCGCCGACGAGTTCAGAATCGGTCTTTTCAAGCTCGCAGCCGATACAATATTTCACTTCATACGAAGCTTTATAGATATCATCGGCCGCTGCACATTTTTTCCAAAATGCTTGAGCTGCAGCAATGTGCGAAGGGTCGGTAGTGCGGACAAATGAGTCGTAAGAAATGTCGAGCCGATCTGCGAACGACTTGAAACGCGCCGCGTACTCATCGACATAGGCCTGCGGACTCTTTCTTTCTCTCTCCGCCTTCTGGGCAATCTTAGCGCCATGTTCGTCAGTGCCGATATTGAAAAAAACCTCAGCGCCCTGCGCGCGCAACGCGCGCGCAAGGAAGTCCGCTTCGACAAATTCAAGCGCGTGTCCGAGATGCGGGTCCGCGTTCACATACGGCAACGTGGTAGTAAGGTAGAAAGTTTTTTTCACGTTACGCGCTTTCATGCATTTCGCGACGCTTCCGTTTATCGAAGTCGGAAATGAATTCAAGTATGACCGCCGCAACCGGCACCGACAGCATGGCCCCCAAGAAGCCCGCAAGCGTATAGCCGGCGATAAGCGCCACGATGACAAGAAGCGGCGGAATGCCGATAATCTTCTTCACGATGAGCGGATAGATGAGATTGGATTCAAATTGATTCACCACGACGTAGAGACCTGCGACAATGGCCGCGATCGCAACACCGCCGTCAGAATATCCAACGATAACCGCCACCACTCCCGACAGTAAGGAGCCGAAAATGGGAATGATTTCAATCATTGCGGTAAAGACAGCAAGAAGAAGCGCGTACGGCACGCCTATAATGAGGAGACCGAGATAGACGAGAATGCCGACGATGACCGAGAGGATTATTTGTCCTTGCATCCAGAGACCGATCTTCTTCTGAGACCGCTTCCAGAGATCAACGGAATACTCTTCGTACTTCACGGGCATCACCATGCGAAGAAAGTCATCGACACCCGTATCCTGAAGCGCGAAATAAAAAGAGAGCACAATGACAATCATAAGCGAGAAAATGCCGCCGAAGAACGTAATGATGAGCTGCAACACGCCGCCAGAGCTCGCCGCAAAAACGGACTGGAACGAAAGAAGGGTTTGTACGAATGACTGCATCTCTTGTTGTCCGCCGATAAAGTTCGTTGCACTAGTAATATTTGAGAAAGGCGTTGCAACATTGATCGTATCAAGATAGCCCGGCGCGGCTGAAAGGAAACTTGCTGCGTCCGCGATAATCGGCGGGAAAAAGAAGTAAAGAAGTGAAAAGACGGAACCAAAAACAAGTGTGTACACAAGAAGTGCGGCAACAAAGCGCGGGACGCGGTGTCGAATAAAGAATGCGATCTCCGGTTCTATGGCTGAAGCGATGATGATGGCGGTCAACACCAGGAGCGCAAGATCTCTCAGGAGCCAGAAAACATACGCACCAACAATAATAAGCAGTGCTGAAATAATGGTGCCCGAAGTGATGGAAACGCGAATTTCCTTATCCATCCCGTTAGAAATAGGACGCGGACGTTCCAACAACGTCGTACCCTATCCGATTAGTACAATCAGGTAACCCATCCTGAATGATGATGCCGTTGCGTCCGCGATTTCTAACGGGATCCATAGGGGCATCGTAGCATACCTGCTTGTCGGCGGACAGATTCCTATTTCCTATTGAATCGCGGAACGGATGCGCTCGGCGACTTCGGAAACAGTGAGACGCTCCTGGGTGCCGGTGTCGCGGTGGCGCAGTGTGACTGTATTTTTCAGTTCCGGTGTTTCGCCGAGGGTATCGAAGTCAATGGTAATGCAAAACGGCGTGCCGATCTCATCCTGGCGACGGTAGCGCTTGCCTATGTTGCCATTGTCGTCCCAGGCGATTGCTGGGTGAATCCTCTTGAGTTCTGCACGTACTTCGCGTGCCTTCAGGACGAGCTCGGGCTTGTTTTTGAGCAAAGGTGAGACCATCGCCTTCACTGGCGCGATCTTCGATGCAAGCGCGAGATACGTACGCGCTTCCCCACTCATAGTGTCTTCACGATAGGCATCAGTGAGGACTGCCAAGAGCATTCTCCCAACGCCGACCGATGATTCGATTACGTACGGAACCAAACGCTCTTTTGTCTCCTCATTAAAATAACTAAGATCCTGTCCACTCGCCTGAGAATGTCCTGCGAGATCGAAGTCAGTTCGATTGTGGGTTCCCCAAAGCTCCTTAAAACCGTGTGGGAACTTGAAATAAATATCGTGTGCTGTTGCGGCATAATGCGCGCGCTCGTTCTCCGCATGTTCGTGCCACTGTAAATTTTCCTCGCGAACGCCAAGATCCTTAATCAGGAAATTCCATGCAAAATTTCGCCATTCTTCGTAGACAGCGTTCTGCATCTCCGGATTAATGAAATACTGCATTTCCATTTGTTCAAGCTCGCGAACGCGGAAAATGAAGTCCCGAGGAGCGATTTCATTTCTGAAGGCCTTTCCTATTTGAGCGATGCCGAAGGGAAGTTTGGGGTGGGTAGTATCAAGTACATTCTTAAAATTCGTAAAGATGGGGCCCGCTGTTTCCGGTCGCAGATATGCAATGGAAGAATTGTCCTCAACCGGACCAACCCATGTCTTCATCATCATGTTATAGGTGCGCGGGGGCATGAGAGCTTTTTCACCGCATGTCGGACAAACAGTGTCCTTCAAAAGTTCGGTCAGCTCGGCGATATTTGTACTGTCGGTGCCAGCCAAGTGATCAGCACGATGCCGTGCGCCGCATTTCTTGCAGTCAGCAAGCGGATCGGTAAATCCAGCAACATGCCCGCTCGCCTCCCACAATTTCGGATTCTGTATGATAGCTCCATCGACACCAAAAATATTGTCTCGCTCTTGCACCATCTTGCGCCACCACAGCTGCTTCAAATTATTGACCAGTTCGACGCCACAAGGTCCGTAGTCCCAGAACCCTGCTATACCGCCGTAAATTTCACTCGCAGGGAACACGAACCCCCGACGCTTCGCAAGAGAGACAATCTTTTCCATTATGTTCGAGTCATCCATAACGAGTCAAATTATTGCACGATTGCGTTCATGGGGACATACCCCGGATCTCGCAAGGTCTCTGTAGTCACAGGGTCTGCCGTCGCCGTAACCTGTACACCCGCGAAACGGTCATATCCCGAAAAAGATGCATTCCCGGTGAGCGCGGGCGCGCTACCCTCCTGCGAGGTTGATGGGGTGATAGAGACCTGAAAGGCGCCTTGCGCGGAGGCGCCTGATATGAGGTCGCCAGTATTCCACGAGACGGTGCGAGATTTTGTGTCATACGAGAAAGATCCCATGCCCGTGGTCGTTCCTGTGTAGGAAACATAGCTCGGAAGGGTCGCGCTCATGGAACCGCCGGCGACCGCACTGCCTTCATCTTTTACGTTCCAGACAATCGTATACGTTGTTTCTTGGTTGGCGCGGGGGGGAATAGGGCCACTGGTACTCAATGGTCCCGAAGTGTGAAGCGCGAATGCCGAGAGTGCAACAATGGTTGAGACCTTCGCTGTTTTCGTTGCGGAAGCACTCACGTGTTCCGGCACATTCGTTTGCCCAACGCGCGTGCCTGATACGGAAATAGTGAACGTTATTGTCGGTGCAGGAGCGAGAGATCCCGCCGGCAATGTTGAGAAAGAGAATGCGCCGACACCGACCGCTCCGGGCGCAAGAATACCGAGGGCGGGATCGGTATCTCGATTGAAGACAACTGTGTGATCAATGGAACGATAGAAACCGCTATCGGCGCGAATACTTTCATAATCAACAGCGGAACCGGAAATTGTGACGGCGACCTCTGCATCCGTAACGCTTGTTGCAAGCGTGTTGACGTAGGAAATGGAGACGTTCTGATGACTTCCGGGAGTGACGATCGCATGTGTCCTTGCGTCGCCATTCAGTGTAAGTGTCGTGTTGAGGAAAGGTGCTGCGATGGTAACCGTTGCATCTTGAGTCATGTAGGTAACGGCGATGGTTTTGTCTTGCGCGGCCTCTGCAGTCCCGACAGTGAAATGAAAGGTGCGCCGCTCTTTATCTTGCCCGGTAAGCGTTCCGGTAAGCATTATCGTTTTGACTGCTCCCGGCGACAAAGTACCGAGAAGGAAACTTGAGTCATGCAAGGTGATAGAAGATGAATCGACTATAAAGCCGAACGGAAAAGAGCCGGTGAGAACAACATTGCTGAGCGGTACGGTAGCATTCGAGCGAACCGTGAGCGTGAGCGTGAGCGACTTGCCAGAAACGGTTTCGGCGAGCGTATCTACGGATACCGAGAGCGGTGTCGATGAAATCGCCAGCGTATAGGAAGATTTCTTCAGGAATGTTGCGTTGGAGCCGGTCGTACCAAACGAAAAAGAAACGGGAAGTATGAGATCCTGACCTGCCCCGCCGAACATGATGACTTTTATTGACTTTGTTACGGTCGCGCCGCTCGTGATTGTGCCGAGATTCTCGATGTAGCGCGGATATGCGACCAGCACGTCAGCCGCATTTCTCGTACCGCTTGGGAAATCGATCTCAATAATTGCATTTTCGATTGCGACAGGATTTTTATTCGTGATGGAAAGCGAAAAAGGAATCGTGTCGCCGCCGGCAATCGTTGTCGGACCCTGAATATCGACGGCGATTTTATCGACCGAGACAACATTGCTCCCGTAATAAAAGAAGTAGCCGGCGACTCCGAGCGAGACGACGAAAAAGAAAGATGCGACTGTGAAAAATATGCTCGCGAGACGTACGTGCCGCTTCCCCGGATGAGCATCTTCCCTTCGGGAATCGTGTTGCGGGAGCGGGTGGTCTTCCCACGCATGAGGCAGTGCGCGTTTATTACGCTCCGCGTGCGGAGTGTGCGGACTCCGCATAGTGGCACCGGGTTCGTAGAGACGCTTGCGCGCACGCTCAAGAGAGCCAGTATCGTCTTCGGAGAGATGTGTCATCGGGTAATAGTATACAAGAATTTAGAGACCCGAGGCGGTAATGCCATGATTGATACGCGCTATGTAATTTGTACGGGCGGCGCGGATATCAACGAGCGCCGAGGGTGTGAATTCCGATGCACCGCCGGGGATTTCACCCGCGTCAAGTCCGAGTGCCGCGAGGACGCGGAGTGCCGCAAGCACCTCAACTGCCTCATGCATGTCTTCGGGGAGTGCTGCAAGCGCTTCAAGAAATCCGTTCATGATTGGGAAAAGCGCGGGATCGTGTGTTTCGCCGACCACAAGCCGTAACAAGAGGCCGGAAACGCGAGATGCTCGCGCGCGCTGCGAAGAATGTTGCAGCCGTGCAAACCAATTTTTTTCCAGAACCGCTCCCGCGATGCGCCAGCCCTCCTTCCCTCGCACAAGCACCAGCTCGCTCTCGGCGCATGTCGCGAGTGCTGCGGCGAGTTTGGCGCCGGGCCGGCGCACGCCTTGTGCGCGAGCGCGCACAAGACCGAGCTCCGAGGTGATGAGCGTAACAAATGCGTTCGCCTCTCCGGAGGGCGCTCGCGCTAGTACGATGCCGCGCGTTTCGTATTTATATCGCATCGCGAATGAGATCAAAACGCACAGGACCCGTTGAGAGCAGTATTGAATGTTTTCCTTCCAAAGAAATCTTCGTGCGCGCTTTGTCTCTCGGTGAAAATCCTTCTGCTTTACGCGCTTCAGCGACCGCGCGCGCCATCTCACGCTCGTCGCCTTCCTTAATGAGCTCGGGCGTAAGCACGGTGTCGAGCGCAAGCTCTTTGCCTATAACTATCTTTTTTATATTCACTTCATCTGCAAGAATCTGTGCGAGTTCATCGGCAAGCATTTCTGGAATAGTTAGCGAGGCAAGTGGTTGACGCACCTTCACGCCGGCCTTTTGCCGCAGTTGCAGTGCTGCAGATGCGAGTACGCGAACTTTTTGCATTTCTGCAATCAACTTCTTTCCAGGATCGCCAAAAAGTCGCCAGTGATTTTTAACTGCTGGCCAATCAGCCATATGCACGCTTTCTGAATCATTCTCACTCCTAACTTTTGCGTATACCTCCTCGGCTAGAAACGGAGTGAACGGTGCGAACAAAAGTGCACCAGTGCGAAGCGTCTCGCGCAAAGTCGCGAGTGCTGCCATATCTCCATTGCGCGCTCGATCGCGCACGCGTCGCACGTACCATTGTGATATATCCTCAAAAAGCTCGCTTATCGCGCGTGTTGCCTCAAATAGTTGGTAATCGTCCATGGCATTTGTGACGACCAGAATGGTTTCGTTCACGCGGGCGCGCATCCAACGATCAATCATCATTGGCGCACCTTTTGCTTGTGGAACATCCTTGAAAAGTTCGTAAAACTTTGTGCTATTTTCAAACCATGAGAGGACTTTCGCCGCCTCTTTCACCGTTTTTTCATCGTAGTTTTTCGAGTCGCCTGCCTGCGTAACGCTATACATCCAGAAACGCAGCGTATCGACGCCCCACTTCTCTATTTCTATCCATGGATCAACGACGTTTCCTTTTGATTTGCTCATTTTCTGCCCTTCAGCGTCGAGCAGATGACCAAGCGATATTGCACTTTTAAAGGCAGTGCCGCGGCTTGCGAGCGTTCCAACGGCAAGCAACGTATAGAACCAGCCACGCGTCTGGTCTATGGCCTCGCTAATGAAATCAGCCGGATATTCTATTTTCTTCAAGAATATTTCGAGTGGTGTGTTGCCGCGCTCCTTCGCCGCCTGCGCAAACGGCATCGCACCGGAATCAAACCACACATCCATCACTTCCGGAATTCTCCGCAATTCCGTTCCCTTCTCTGAAACAAGAACGATGTCGTCAATATAAGGCCGGTGCAAATCAAGGTCGTAGCCCTCGTTGTGCGGGAGCGGAACAAATGGCATCTCTAAGAATTCTCCTTTCCGCAGACAGGTCTTTGCCAGTTGCTTCGACTCAATTTTATCCGCTCCTCGTATGACCGCCGGAATAACCTCAGACCCGATACCGTGCGAAATTATCAGGATACTCTCCCTCGAAAGTTTCCGCTCCACTTCATACATAAAATCTCCAAATCGCCGCTTGGTGTCTTGGTAAGACTCGCCGTTCGGAAACGCTTCGTCATACGCATGCGAATCTCGATGTGCCAAATATTCCTGCATCTTCCCTTGTCCGCAAAAAGAACCGAAACCCAGCTCGCGCAAACGATCGTCGAATATGATTGCACTCGCCGCGATACCGAGTTCTGCCGCTATTATTTCAGCAGTCTCTTTCGTCCGCGCAAAAGGAGATGAGAAAATACGGGTGATGTTCTTTTCCTTCAATTCTTTCCCGCGCAGGTGAGCATCTATACGTCCTTTTTCTGTCAGCGGAAACTTTTGTTCATTGGTTCCATCAAAAATATTCTGCACATTATTTTCCGCTTCACCATGACGCATCACGAAGTAGGTGTTGCCGGATTTTTTCGTATGCTTCTTGAGCTCGTCTATTGAGCCGATGACGAGCTGCTCCTTGCCGTCCGCGCTCTGCCAAATGGGCATGGGCGTGCCCCAATACCGTTCCCGGCTGATCGCCCAATCCTTCGCATTTGCGAGCCATTCGCCCATGCGGCCCTCGCGGATATAGGTCGGTTCCCAATGGATTTTCTCATTCTCCGCGACAAGTTTTGCGCGCAAGTCGCTCATGCGGATGTACCACGAGTCGCGCGCATAATAGATGAGTCGCGTCTTGCAACGCCAACAAAATGGATAGGTGTGCGTATATGATTCTTTTTTGAAAAGAAGCTCGCGTGTTTGAAGATCTTTCAGTATTTCGACTGCCGTTTCTTCTTCAACAACCGATCTCCCCGCGAGAAATCCGGTCCCTTCAATGAACTTCCCTTCCGGATTCACCAGATGCACTCTCGGTAATCCGACTTTATTCCCAAGTTCAAAGTCATCTTGACCATACATTGGCGCGATGTGCACAATACCAGTGCCGTTCTCGGTCGTAACGAAATTCGCCTCATATATTTGATATGCTCTATCAAATTTCTGCTTTTCTGGTTCATGCGCAATATGTTTTGTAATTTGATTGAGTGGTTTGTATCTCTTGCCGAGAATCTGTACATCTGCGATACGTGTCCACCCATCACCAAGAATGCTCGCTTGCGCATCAGCAAGAATCACGCGTTCGCCCTCTTTTTCATATTTTCCATATGCGATATTTCTACCAATCGCGAGCGCAACATTACCAGGTAAGGTCCATGGTGTTGTTGTCCACGCGAGGAGATAAGTGCCAGGTTCATCAATCAGTTCAAACTTCGCGGTGATGGTGAGGTCTTTGACATCCTGATAGCCCTGAGCGAGCTCGTGTGAGGAAAGCGCTGTGCCGCAACGCGGACACCATGGTACGACTTTGTAATCCTTATAGAGTCGACCGTCCCTTGCCGTCTTCGCGAAGAGATGCCAAAGCACTTCCATATAGGAACTGTCAAACGTGAAATATGCTTTCGTCTCATCAACCCAGAAGCCGATGCGTTTGGTGAACTTAGACCAGAGATCGATGTACGTGAATACGCTCTCCCGACATTTCTTATTGAATGCCGCGACCCCATATTTCTCTATATCCGGCTTGCCTTTGAAACCGAGCGCCTTTTCGACCTGGAGCTCCACCGGGAGACCGTGAGTATCCCAGCCAGCACGGCGATTCACGCGATAGCCGCGCATTGTCTTATAGCGAGGAATGGCGTCTTTAAAAGCGCGCGCCTCAAGGTGATGGAGAGCGGGGGCCGCATTCGCTGTTGGCGGACCTTCATAGAAAACGAATTCGCCTTTCGGTGCCTTCTTCGCGAGCGATTTCTCAAAAATATGTTCCCGCTCCCAGAACGCGAGAATTGCCTCTTCGCGTTTCACTACTTCAGATTTCTCCGATGCGTTAACCATATCTTCCTATCCTAGCGTTTATCGACTAGAAATGGAAACGAAATAACTGCGTTCAAACAGGGGTGTCTTTAAACGAGAAATGCTTTAACTTATATATAACATTTTTCCTTTCAACGATGATGGTCCATTTCTTCTTTTTCGCGTGCCGGGCAAGGGCTTTATTCGGATTGAACGCAATAGGGCGCCCCACCATTTTAAGAAAACGAATGTCGCCTTCCGTATCCCCCACGCCGATCGAGTGCTCCCAGTCAACGAGCATGTCGTGTTCTTTGATAAATGTATTCAATATGCGGTCTTTATTATACAAAGAAGTGAAATCGATACTCTTCCCGGTGAATATTCCCTTTTTTACTTCGGTGTGGGAGCCGAACGAGACATCGAAGTCAAACTGCGCGCAAAACATCCTCACCATGTCATCAAGCGACCCCGAGACCGCGATTAAGTAATAGTCCTCTTTTTTCAACCGGCGGATGAGATCTCGCGTGAAGCGGTATACTTTGTTTTTCTGAGACGCGATTATTTCTTGCGCAACCGCATCAATCTCTGTCTTTCTTTTCCCTTTAATGTATTTAGTAAAGAGTCGTATGATTTCATTTTTATAGAGATCGTATTCTCCCGTTCCCGTTCGATGGAACCACGGAAGATAGTATTTTTCTATTTCCTTCTCTGCCCGCTTCGGGAATATGCCGCGTTTAATCAGGGAGTGAAAAAGCTCGAAAAATAAAGCTGAACGGAAAATCGTCCCGTCGATATCGAATATGCCCAGTCGAACTTTTTTTCTTTTTTTCATACTCGTTGTGCTCAATTATTCGATAGGTTAATTTGCTGATTCACTCAGTAGGTGAATCTGTTGATTCACATTCTCTCCGGCGCGGGGATACCGAGGAGCGTAAGGCCGTTGACCATCGTATTGGCGAAGGCGCGCGTAACGCGCTGTTTGTAGGTCTCCTCGGCGCTCCCGAGCACTTGCTCCGATGCGTAGAAAGAATTCCATGCACCCGCGAGCTCGGTGAGATAGTTCACGAGCAGATTCGGCGCAAGTTCGCGCGAAGCGCGTGCGACAACTTCGGGAAAATGCAGAATGATTCGTTCAATGGCATAGGATGCATCCGGTTCTAGCGTCCCATTCCCTTCCCCGGGAGCATACGTAAGAATCTTGCGGGCGCGCACGAGAGCATATTGCAGGTACGGCCCGGAATCCCCCTCAAGCGAGAGCGATTTTTCTTCATCAAAAACGATGTCCGAACCGGGTGCCTGCCGCAGAATCATGTATTTTATCGCGCCGAGGGCAACTTGTTCCGCTATAAGTGGATCCTCATTTTTCTGGCTCGCCTTTTTGATAATCCTCTCAATCAGTCCTGACGCAGTGATGATATTCCCTTCGCGTGAAGACATTTTCCCGGAAGGAAGTCGTAGAAATCCATGCGATACATGTGTTGTTTTCGCCGCGATTAGAGGTGCCAGTTCACCGAGTGCGGCAAGTATCACGTTAAAATGCCCTTTTTGTTCCGCGGCGGTAACAATAATTGAACGATCGGTTTGCGCCCGCTCTTCTTTCAGAAATGCGAGTCCGATATCTTTTGCCTCGTAAGTCGGCGTGCCTCTGCTCGTGATGAAGACGAGTGTGTGCAGTCCTTTCTTCTCGCCGCGGTAAATAACCGCGCCATCACTCTCTTCAAACACTCCTTTCTTAATGCCGTCGCGTACGATGCGCAATCCTGATTCTGTCGTTTCGCTCTCGAAGAAATAATAATCGAAGTGCGTCCCAAGAATTTTATAGAGACGTTCAAACGCAGCCAGCGACACGTCGCGGCCCTTGCGCCAAAGTTCCATGAGACCATGGTCGGTGCCGGCATAGAGCGCCTGATTGAGTGTATCAATTTCGTTTTCCGTATCTGGTGACTCCTCATATGCGCGTGAGCCCGCCGCATACGCTTCCCCAATTTCCTTTGCCGTTTCTGGCTTCGTGATGCCGGCCTTCTGCAAGCCCCAAAGTGCTTTGGCGACATGTGGACCAATGTCACCTTGGTAATTAGCACGAATGACGGTCGCGCCCTCAGAGCTGATAAGTCGCGCAAGCGCTTCGCCGATGATGTTGCTCATCAGGTGCCCGATGTGCATCTCTTTGAACGGATTCGGGTCGGTATACTCGATCATCACACGCTGTCCCGCATCGACCGTACCCTTCCCCCACTCCGACCCCTGCGCATCTGCTTCCGCGACCGCGAGCGTTACTGCTTCCCTTGAGAGAGTGATGTTTACGAAGCCCGGACCTGCGACAGCGACATGACTCACAATCTCACCGAGCGATTCAGTGAGGTGGCGCGCGAGCTCGTCTGCGAGCTCGCGCGGCTTTCTATATCTATCGAGACTTGGACGCCACTGGTACATTTTCGAGGAACCGACTCTACCTGAACTACTAAGATTCCTGTGGCTTATAGGTCCAAAGACTTTCATAGCAACATTTGTGGTGTAGTCGCCGTGCGCGGCAGTCGCCGGCCGCTCCACTACAAAGGCAACGTTCCGCGCTCCCATATCGGCAAGCACCTTGTCAACCGCCCTCCGTATCCGTTCTTCCATGTAAGCAGTATAGCCGTTTCCTAGAATGAAGCGAAGGTACTATAGTTCCCCTATGCTCACTTGGAATGAGATGCGCGACCGCGCAACTATATTTGCTCGCGCATGGAGGGATGAGACGCGCGAAATGGGAGAATACCAGACCTTCTGGAACGAATTCTTCGACATATTCGGCATAAAGCGCCGTTCGGTCGCCATTTATCAGCAACAGGTTGAAAAGCTCGGTGGCGGACGAGGATTCATCGACCTCTTTCAGCCCGGCAAACTCATCGCCGAACACAAGTCCGCAGGAAAAGATCTTGATGAAGCGTTCATGCAGGCGATCGAATATTCTGCCGCTCTTCCCGAAGACATACGTCCCCGCTACCTCATCATTACCGACTACGCGAGCATGCGCCTCTGCGACCTCGAAGGCGAAAACGGAAAGACGGAGAAATACGAGTTTCCTCTCTCAGACCTTCCGAAGCACATCCGGCACTTCGCGTTCATCCCTGGCTATGAAGTGCGTAAATACCGCGAACAAGACCCTGTAAACCGCAAGGCGGTGCGAGTCGTCGTAAATCTGTATCAGACACTCGCGAAGAGCAATTATCCGCGCGAACATCTCGGGCACTTGCTCGTACGGCTCGTTTTCTGCTATTTCGCAGATGATGCCGGAATCTTCCCGCCCGGTGAACCATTTCGCTATTACCTCGCGCTCGGGAGCAGTGAAGAAGGCAACGATTTCGGCGCTCGTCTTGATGCTGTCTTCTCGACACTCAACACGCCCGAAGAAAGACGCCAGACGACACTCGATGAACGGCTCGCTGAATTACCCTATGTAAATGGCGGACTCTTCGCCGGCTACCTCCCTGTCGTCTTCTTCAACCGCGAGATGCGCCGTGCAGTGCTTGATGCCTGCGAGTTCAATTGGAGTGCAGTTTCCCCAGAGATATTCGGCTCGATGTTCCAATTCGTTCTTGAAACCGATCCGGGCGATACTCGCCACGATTTCGGCGCTCACTACACTTCCGAGAAGAATATCCTCAAGGTCATCGACGGTCTCTTTATGGATGAGCTGCGTACCGAACTCTCTACAGCTGGGAAAAACGCAGTGAAGCTGAATGCGCTCTGGGAGAAAATCGCCCGCATTACTCTCCTCGATCCTGCTTGCGGTTGCGGCAACTTCCTCGTCGTCGCATACAGAGAACTGCGCCATCTGGAGCTCGAAATCCTGAAGTGCCTCCACCCGAAAATCGCCTCACAAGTGGAAGGCGGCGGGCAAACTGCGCTTCCGATAGACATCCGCCATCTCTCAAAACTCTCGGTCGAACGGATGTACGGCATCGAGCTTCTCCACTTCCCCGCCGAAATAGCGAAACTCTCACTCTGGCTCACCGACCATCTTGCAAACATAGAGCTGGGCGATTATTTCGGTGTACCGTTTGTGAAGCTCCCTTTGACCGAATCTCCGCACATTAAAGAAGGAAATGCGCTCACGCTCGATTGGGAATCTATCGTCCCGAAAGAAAATCTTTCCTACATCCTCGGCAATCCACCTTTCATATCAAAACAAGATCGCGATGCTAATCAAAAAAGCGACATAGAGCTTGTCTTTGGAAAATTGAAAGGTGCGGGTGAACTTGATTATGTAACGGCATGGTACGAGAAGGCGGCAAAATACATGCAGGGAACGAACATCAAGACGGCATTCGTCTCGACAAACTCTATTGCGCAAGGCGAGCAAACGGGCATTCTGTGGCCCGAACTATTCCGTCAGGGCGTGAAGATATTTTTCGCGCACCGCACCTTCAAATGGAGCAATGAGGCACCCGGGAAGGCGGCGGTGTTTTGCGTTATCATCGGCTTTTCTCTTCAGGAACCAGAGCACCGATATCTTTTTGATTATGTAGACCCCGCTGGTGAACCGCATGGGATTGAAGCGAAGAATATCAATCCCTATCTCGTGGACGCACCGGACATCGTCGTTACCGCACGCCGCAAACCTCTTTCGGATGTCCCGCCTGCCGTGTTCGGCAGCATGCCAAACGACACCGGGCAATTTCTTTTTGAAGATGCGACAGAAAAAGATGCGTTCATTGCGCAAGAGCCCGGTGCCGCAAAATTCATTCGCCCGCTCCTATCGGCAAAAGAATACTTGCAAGGCGGCCTCCGGTATTGTTTATGGTTAAAAGATGCGTCGCCGGAAGAGCTTCGCGCACTCCCGCTCGTGATGCGCCGCGTGGAAACGGTCCGTATGAATCGCGAGACGTCATCGCGCGCCGCAACCAAGGCACTTGCCGAAACCCCGTATCTCTTCGGGGAGGATAGACAGCCCACTACTGACTACATTCTCATCCCTCGCGTAAGCTCCGAACGCAGACGCTACGTACCAATGGGATTCTTCAGCTCAGAGAATATCGCTGGAGATACGTGTATCATTATTCCAAACGCCACTCTATATCATCTTGGCGTATTGCAATCGGAAATGCACATGACGTGGATGCGGTCAGTGTGCGGACGGCTTGAGAGTCGTTACCGCTATTCTAACGAACTCGTGTATAACAACTTCCCATGGCCGGAGAACATGAGCGACGAAAAGAAAAAAGCGGTTGAGGAAGCAGCGCAAGCAGTGCTCGATGCTCGCCTCGCACATCCGAATGCGACTCTCGCCGACCTTTACGACCCGCTTTCTGTGCCCAAGGACTTACTCGATGCACACCACGCGCTCGACCGCGCCGTCGACCGCGCCTACAGCATCACCAAACCCTTCCCCTCCGAATCCGCCCGCCTCGAATTTTTGTTTGAGAAGTATCAGGCACTCATTGCAAATTAAAATTCCAAGACCCGCTTTCAGCGGGTCTTGCGGTCAGGAGGGAGATACACCACGAAACATTTCTTCGGCGAGGCCCCTCATTTCTTTCATTACTGCGGTACTTTCAGTTCGCCATACACGGGGCAAATGTGCGATTTGTGCCAAACCTCTTCCCGAACCTTTCTCCAAACTCTAAATGTGTTGCGTGTTGTACTTCGGTTGACACCTCTTGATCTCTTGAATCTCAAAAGTGTCTGCTTCCGCCGCAGTGTCACAAAAACACAAACCGAAATGTACGACATCTGGCCAGTACTCTTCGCGGAGATGCGAGAGTAGTCTGCCTCGCATACCCTCTTCACCAGTACCCTTACCTATGTAATGCGGATACAGCAGACCATCAGTAGAATTTATGTATCCACAGTAATACACACCAATAGCTGTGGAGTCCCATCTTCTGATAACCGTCGCGTCGTAAGTGTAGTGACCTTGATAAGAATGAACCATGTTAGTTATTCCTAATCGCTAATAATCCTCGGTGATAAATCGACCGAATTACAAAATATGATACATCTTTACAGCATTTTTGCAATTGTGGACATCGTGTTGATAACATCGTCGATATAATCTATACTTGAAGCATGGTCCACCACATCACAAATGTACGAGAATTACGCACTGCGCATGGCATGACCCAGGAATACCTAGCGAATAAGCTGGGTATCTCTCGCCCGACACTGATACGAATTGAGAAGGGCGGGCGTCCCCTTACCCCAACCGAAGACGCTCAAATCCGCGATCTGTTCGGCATCACCAAAAAAGGCTCCGCTGTAGCTTCTGGCGATATCCGCATTTCGGTGCCGCAGAAGGATCTCGAGAAATTCAAACAGGTTCTGCTATATGTCCTCGGCAAGACGGCGGGAAAACCGAACATCGGAATGACCGCCCTTTACAAGCTGCTCTACTTCATAGACTTCGACTATTACGAGAAGTACGAAGAACAGCTGATGGGCCTCTCTTACATTAAGAATCATTACGGCCCGACTCCACGCGAGTTCGTTAAAGTAGTCGAGCAGATGAAGAAAGAGGAAGATATCGAGGAAGTAAAAAGCACATACTTCACATACGAACAGAAAAAATTTCTCCCAAGAAAGGGACCGAACCTCGAGATGCTGAATGCGCAGGAAGTTTCAATGATAGATAATGTGCTCACGCGTTATGGAGACATGACTGCGGCTCAACTTACTTCATTGTCCCATGAGGATACGCCATGGATAGCCGCGGGGGAGGGTGAAGATATCGACTATGAACATGTATTCTACCGGCCTGAGAAACTATCGGTGCGCGAGTACGACGAGCTCTAAACGTCAGAAATTGGTATGACGTTTGCTGAACAGTCCGAATTTACGCGTGAATATGTTCGGCTGCGCAAACGTTTTCTTTCTCTTGACGATGACTTTGAAAAATTTAAGAAAGTCCTTGTTGTACTTCCACATGGCACGGGCAGGAAACACTGGAATGCCCTTCATCATTCGGAAAAGATTTCTGTCTTCAAAACGCGATTTGCCTGTGAATATCTCAGGAAAAACTCCCTACGGGTGGTATATGCCTACATACCTACAGAAAATCACATTGAACTCATCGAGATTTATTTCAAAGGTGATAAAGAGAATGAAGATCGTAAACGAATCAAAGATTATCTGGATAATATTTAGACGAACGATTCTGGAATAGGATGCGCGAGCGCGAGCGCACGGATTTTGTTATGTGCTTCGGCGACTACTGCATCATCACGTTTCGCAAGCACTTCTACCATAAGCTGTGCAACCTGTGTTGACTCGGCTTCGCCCATGCCGCGTGTCGTCATCGCGGGCGTGCCGAAGCGGATGCCGGACGGGTCCATCGGTTTGCGCGTATCGTCCGCTATCGCATTTTTATTGAGTGTGATACCCGCGCGATCAAGCAATGCTTCGGCCTCGGCACCCGCAATACCAAACGATGTCCATACATCAAGCAGGATGAGGTGATTATCGGTCCCGCCCGTTATCATCCGCGCATTTTGTTCCTTAAATACTGCAGCCATTGCACGCGCATTATCGATGACCTGCTTCGCATACTTTTTGAAGGACGGATGAAGCGCCTCGCGGAACGAAACTGCTTTCGCCGCGATCTGGTGCATGTGTGGACCTCCCTGAAGACCGGGAAATATCGCTTTATCTATTTTCTTTGCGAGCTCTTCGCTATCGCGCGTGAGTATCATGCCGCCGCGCGGGCCGCGCAGCGTCTTGTGGGTGGTGGTGGTCATGATGTCAAAGCCGAAATCAAACGGATTCTTCGCCGCCTTCCCTGCAATAAGCCCGGCGATATGTGCGATATCCATCACGGCGACCGCGCCCACTTCTCGCGCGATATCCACGAACTTCGCATAATCAAGTTCCCTCGGATACGCCGAAAATCCCGCGAGAACTATTTTTGGTTTCACTTCTTTCGCGATGCGACGCATATCGTCATAATCAATCTCGCCGGTCTCAATGTTTTTCATTTTGTACCGCACGAAATTGAAGATTTTGGTGAGATAGGTCACCGGATGTCCGTGCGTCAAATGTCCGCCGTGTGAGAGGTCCATGCCGAGCACGGTGTCCCCTGGCGCTAGCAGCGCCATATACATAGCGATGTTCGCGTTGGCACCGCCGAGCGGCTGCACGTTCGCGTATGCAGCATTAAAAAGCTTTTTTGCTCGCTCGATGGCAAGCGTTTCCACTTTGTCCGTGAATTCCTGCCCGCCGTAGTAGCGCTTCCCCGGATACCCCTCCGAATATTTGTTCGTCAGAGAGGACGCCATCGCCTCCTTGACTGCTCGCGAGACGTAATTCTCCGAAGGGATAAGTTCTAATCCCTCCGCTTGCCGCTTGTCTTCTCCACGAAGTGCCTTCGCAATTTCTGGATCTTCTCGGTCAATGAAATCGTACATGGTTACTTCTTTTTTAACACATCACGATCTTTTTCATTGAATCCCCCAACGACCGTAATCTCTCCCTTAATAGGTGGGTGCGGGTCATATCCCTCAAGCGTGAAGTCCTCATATACAAAACTATCTATCTCTTTTTTTTCTGGATTCAAGCGAATTCGCGGGAACGGGCGCGGTTCGCGCGCAATCTGTTCTTTCGCCTGCTCGAAATGGTTGCCGTAGAGATGTGTGTCGCCTAGAAAGTGTACGAACTCTCCCGGTTCATAGCCAGTCACTTGCGCCAGAATGAGCGTAAGGAGGGCGTAGGAAGCGATATTGAAGGGTACCCCGAGGAATGTGTCGGCTGAACGCTGATACAGCGCCAGTGAGAGTTTGCCGTCAGAAACATTGATGTTAAACATGGTGTGGCAGGGAGGTATTGCCATAGATGTCCCGGGTTTCGACATCTCATATACGTATTCCGGATTCCATGCGGAAACGACTACGTGCTTGCGGTCTGGATAGTTCTTTGTTTTCCAAACGGCCCAGGCAAGCTGGTCGATCTCACGACCATCAGCGGCAGGCCATTTCCGCCACTGTCGGCCATATACCGGACCTAATTCACCCCACAGTTTTGCAAACGCCTCGTCCGTGACGATCTTCGCTATGAACTCTTCTTGCGTCATTTTCTCGACCTCTCCAATCTCCATTTTTTTCTTAAATTCCTTGTACGGCCAATCATCCCAGATGTGCACACCCTGCTGCACTAAAGAACGGATATTTGTCTCTCCGCGCAAGAACCACAAGAGCTCGTGAATAATGCCCTTGAGAAAAACTTTCTTCGTCGTGAGGAGCGGAAATCCTTTCGAGAGGTCGTAGCGCATCATTCGCCCGAAGATGCTTTTGATAGCGATACCCGTATTAAATTCCTTCTTCTCGACACCATTATCCAAAATATCTTGCAAAAGATCGAGATATTGGTATTCGGGATGACGAGTATCCATACTAATACGATTATTTTTTCTTCGTCGTTCGCCTCTTTTTGGAAGCGGTAGCACGTTTCGGAACAAAGTGTTCAGAATTCTTCTTGTCATATCGTCCTATATTTTTGTATTTCTTTGACGTCGGGCTGGTGAGTCGAGCGAAAAGGAGTTGCGCTATCTCCATCCCCGGACGCAAAATGAGCGGCACATTGTTCGTATTTACAAGTTCGAACGTCGGATAAAAATAGTGTCCTGGATTGAAGAGCATAGCGGTGTTATGGACGACGAGTCCCGCACGGGCAAGCGAGGACTTCCCCGACAGCAGAATGAGATGTTCATCATTCACTCCAATGAACTCGCGTTGTTTGCCGAGCACGCTTTCGCCCGGATGCAGGATAAACGCCTCACCGTCCTTAATTTTGATGGTGCGGGTGGTCGGATAGATATTTCTGGACGGGTCAATCGTGGGCGTGTGATGTCTGTCGGTCACCTGAAACTCATTATCAAGAGTCACGTCGTAACTAGCAACCTGGAGCTGCTGTTCGGAAAAAGGCCGAATGACGATATGACCCTTTTTAATCCCGGCACGAATGTCTACGTCGGATAGGAACATAGGCCTATTCTACGATAAAAACCTTATCCGTGCCGTAGTACTCCGGCCAGTGCTTGTTGTAGTAGGCAAACATGCGTTCGAGGCGGTCTTGCGGCAATTCTGCAAGTCCAAGCGTATGCATGAGCTTGTTGATCTCTTTGCGGGCCTTGGCAGTATGGGCCGTGTCATTGATCACCTTCTCAAACTCGGCCAGATACCCGTAACCCGCATTCTTATCTAGACAAATGGAAATATTGCTAATATGATACTCCTCGCGCGCGCGCGACCATTTTGCCTGGTAACGATATCCTGCAGTGAGAACCATCTTATTGAGCTCGTCGAACGTCAATCCTTTCGTCGGTTCTTCGATCTCCATGCGCACGATGCCGTTCTCACTCGAGTCGCTGCCGACTGACGCTTTCATAACTATCTTCGCGATACCGTTCATCTCGCGGGTGCGCACCGATATCTTCTCTCCATCCACCATCTGCCACATCCGTTCAACTTCCTCGGGGGGCAAATGCGGCGCGAGCATCTTGGCAAGCCGCTTCGGATCGCCGCCTTCAAAATAATTATTGAGTTGCGTATAGGAGGTGATAAGAGTGCAAGAAGGATTGATTTTTCGTAAGCCCGCACGAAGCGCTTCGGCTGCACTAGCCCCGCCGAGCAAGCTTTTTATCTCTATCTCATATTTCGCTTCCGCCATAGGTGTTGGTAGTATAGGCCAGATGCAACGAATCGCAATTATCGCCGCCATAGGCAAAAACCGGGAGCTCGGTTTAGAGGGGAAGCTTCCTTGGCGTATTAGAGAGGATATGCAGCGATTCAAGACGCTTACCATGGGCCATCCGGTCATCATGGGACGTAAAACATGGGAATCAATTCCAGAAAAATTTCGTCCACTCCCTGGAAGGACAAATATCGTCGTAACGCGGCAGGCGGGTTATGAAGCATCGGGTGCAATGGTCGCCAAATCGCTTGAAGATGCGCTTGTCGCTGCGGCAAGCGCATCGGGCGCTGAAGAAATATTTATCGGTGGTGGCGGAGAGATTTATCGCGAAGCATTGCCCCTTGCAGACCGTCTCTACCTAACTTTGGTAGATGCTACCGCCGAAGCGGATACCTTCTTCCCGCCGTATGAAGATATCTTTACGAAAAAAATCTCAGAAGAAATGGGTGAATCCAATGGATTACCGTATCGGTGGATAGAACTTATAAAATGAAAGGGAGCCGCGATGTCCTCAGCGGCTCCCAAATGGTTATCCTCCTATCGCACACCGTCCTCCTTTCATCTTGTAAACAACAACTAATCCGTCTGGTAAAAGGATGTACCATTTCCCCTTGAATAATGGAGGTGCTGCTTGTTCTACCTTGCAGAAGAAAATATCTCCATCCTCGCCACCGAGAAGAGGATGACCCTTTCCGCATAAAGGACAATCAGTCCAATAAATCATCGCTCTCCTCCTTTCTTTTTAGGAATGTAGGAACTCTTTTTACTTCTCTCCTTTCTGTTCAATCCATTTCCCTTGATGGGAATTGAGCAAATCGTGTGACCATTCTTCCAGCTCAAGTGTCCACAACTCTTTGCGGAATCCCGGCAATTCAAGGGACAACCGATTGAAATGCTGTGCTTGGTTCCGTAACACCTGTACAAGGATTTTCACCTGTCTTCTCTCAACCCATTGTTCAAGTGCGTACAGAAGATAATCAAAACGTTCAACCGCCTCAAAGACCAAGGACTCGATTGATCTCCGTTCAAAGAGAATCTTCAATTCCTCCTCATAATGCGCCATACGCGCTGCTTTTGGAGCAAATTGTAGGAGAAAGGCCTCGCGGCCTTCTCTGCCGAAAGAATCTCCAAATCGATTGAGGAAAGCAGCGCACTCGGCTATGTCACCTTCATGATTCTTATCGACATAAAGAGTATCGCCCTTCACTTCCCCTTCTCCGATATCGTGAAGAAGAATTGCTTTCAGCACGAGATGCTCGTCGAACGACACATGCATACGCAGACGTGGAAAAAGACACAGAGCAAATAGAGCAAAGGAGTAGCTGTGTTGCAGTGTATCCTGCCGCCGCGAGCCGCGTTTTACATACTTCCCCCACCGAATGACCTTACGAAGCGACTGTTGTGGTCTGGACCAGGTAGCAACCAGTTCCTGAATCAAGACGGGTAACGGAGGCACCGGTTTCATATCTTCCCTCCCTTATATAAGTTTGAGTGGAACTTCTGATGAATATCGTATACCTGTTGCTCTTTATAGCAAGAAGGCCGCGTCTGCGGCCTTCTTGCTGCTCTGGGTTGTCTTTTATTTCACCTCCACACCCATGGAACGCGCCGTGCCGGCGATGAGCCGCGCAGCGGCTTCCGGACTGTTCGCATTGAGGTCCGACATCTTTTCTTCAACGATGGCCGCGATCTGCACTTTGGTCAGCACGCCGACTTTTTCTTCGCGCGCCTTGCTCGAACCCTTTTCAAGACCGAGCGCTTTCAAGATGAGCCGCGAAGCAGGCGGATTCTTCATGATAAAGGTAAACGAGCGGTCGTCATAGACCGAGAGCTCGATTGGGATGATGGTCCCCCTCTTGTCCTTCGTCGCTTCATTGAATTGGGTCACGAACTGACCGATATTCACGCCTGCGGGGCCGAGCGCAGTGCCAACAGGCGGCGCTGGCGTCGCCGCGCCGCCGGGAATCTGCAATTTTATTTTTTTAACTACTTTAGCCATAGGTTGAAACTTATAATATTAACGGTTCCTGGTCAAATAAATCAGAGTTTTCTGATTTGAAGAAAATCCAGCTCGACTGGCGTTTCTCGTCCGAACATTGACACCATGACTTTCACTTTCCCGCGCTCCTCATCTATCTCGCCCACCTTGCCTTCCAAATCTTTGAACGGCCCGTCGGCAATGACAATCGGATCGTCCCGCACGAGATCAATGCGGTGCTTAGGCGCCTCCGCTGTCATGCGCTTCATCAAGGATGCCACTTCGGCCTCTTCCATGGGAACCGGCGTGTTGCCGGAGCCGACAAAGCCGGTAACGCGCGGCGTGTTCCTCACCACGAACCAGGAATCATCATCGACGATCATGCGCACGAGAATATAGCCCGGATAGATTTTCTCCTCCTCAACAATGCGCTTCCCTCCCTTCACATGGATCTTCTTCTCGGTCGGAATGACGACATTGAATATCTTTCCCTCCATACCGAGCGATTCGATGCGCTGTTTCAAATTGCGTTCAACGGCGTTCTCGTAGCCGGCGTAGGTATGGATGGTGTACCAGTGCGCATCTTCTTTGCGCGGGGCCGTTTCGTCCCGTATCTCTTTACGCTCCATCGGCGCAATGTCTGCCATACCGATCTCTTCGGGTAAATCCATCTCTCCACTATGCATCTGTTGTATCTCGTCCATAACAATTAGCCGCCGGTGACACGACTCACCACCGAACTGAAGACGTAGTCGAGCAGACCAACCAAAAGCGCGATAGCAACCGCGATACCGATGACAACAAGCGTATGCGCTACTGCCGTCCGGCTCGTGGGCCAGACGATGTGCGTGAACTCTTCGCGAACGTGCTTCAGATAGGTGAGGGGTGAGTACATAACGAAGGTGGTCAGATCAAATAAAAAAGCCCTGCGGGCTTCGATACTGATAGTGTAGTATGCCGCCCCAAAAGCGTCAATAGCGGCATCAGCAAGGATACATCTCTCCTAATTATCAATGGCCTGGATGCTCCTTTCGGAGACATCCAGGCCATTCTTTTTATGCTGTTTTGGTTTTTGGGACCGGCGAAGAATCTTCGCCGTCATGAACACATTCGCACCTGTCCCAAAGACAAATCGGTGCCCCACATCTAGGATGTGGGCAAGGGATTTTCTTCTCAAGAGATCCGCCGCGAATCCTCATGAGAAAAAACAGTTCAATCTTTTGCGCCGGAATATTGTTGGCGCTCACCTTCTGCGCCTTCCCCAATTTTCTCGGAGCCATCGGCGGCACTGGCACGAGGTTCTTGCAGGCATGTCCCTGCCGGAAACTCTTGCCGCAATCCTTTTTCTTCATACTCTCTCCTCTTCAATATGGTAGCCCAGACACCCCCTTCGGAATGTCTGGGCTATCTTGTTTGGTCGTGGCAGGTATCCTCTAGTACCTTCCGTACGACCGGCCCGACGACAATGAACCATCCCTGATAGCGACGACCTCGCCGTCGCTACCCTTAATGAGAGCGGCCCTCGTGGGCTTTCCGTTGAGGTCGGCGAGATGTGCTGCCGCCGACTTGCGAACCTCCGTCAAGGGGAGCCGAGGAGCAGTTGTCTCTTGCGCCTCTCTCGCCTCTCTCGTCTTTCTGGCATCAGTCGTTGACCGAAGATCCGCCCGGACCATATACTGACTCTGCGAGAGTCCGCCCGTGTTTCCAATTCCTCCCATACGTAATACTCCTTCTCTTCAAATCAAAATGGTTATTTTGAAGCTGACTCGAGAGGAAAGAATTAGGAACCGTGACCGTGACTGCGCATTTACAGCACCTCCTTTCTACGCAATTAAAGAACGTCTTTCTTAAAATACCCTTCTAGGTTATACACAAAACAGTCCGTGCTGTCAAACTGTGCCTGTGGATACTGCTCGCAGACCAAAATCTAACGGATCTCGTAGGTAATCGAGACGGACGCGTTATAGGTATTCTCACCGGAAGGGATCTCCGGTGCAGATGCCGCTTTCGACTCCGCTCCGCCCATGCCCATGCTGTACATCGGATAAGGGTATCCGCCCGAGGATTCACTGAAGTTTACGATCTTGCCGAGCGAGACGCCGAGTTGTTTTGCGAGGAGTGTTGCCTGCGCTTTCGCTTTAGCGATAGCGTCGGCGCGCGCGGCGTCGTAGCCAGCCGTTGCGTCATCAAGAGCAAAGGCGGGGCCGTTCACATTCTGCACGCCAAGCTTCCCGAGCCCGCCAAGGAGCGTACCGACCGCAGAAAGATCGCGCATAGTGACCTGAATGGTCTCGGACACTTGGTAACCGGTTACTTTGGGCGCGCGATTATAATCCGGACAAAGTGCTCCCGGCACGCATGGATTCGGATAAGAATACTGCGGCGAAATATTGTAGGAAAGCGTTTTCACATCTTTTTCCGCAACGCCCTGCCCTTTTACATACTCAAGCGCGGCATTCGCTTGCTTGGTGGTCGCCGCTTGCGCATCTGCCACGGCGGCAGACGTGTTCTCAACGGTGAAAGAAACACGCGCGACATCCGGCGGAAGCGTCGCCTGACCGGAGCCCTGTACCGTAACCGTATCGGTCGCCGGTACGCCCGGCCGGCCGAAGTTCTGTGCAACGGTTATCGCCTCTACCAGTAGAAAGAGTGCGAGGAAAGAAAGGGCGGTAACGAGAGCGATGCGGACGCCGTTGTTATCAAATATTTCGTAGAGAGAATTGTTGTTCATATCAAGGCCGATTACGGATTAATACTGGTGATAGTGTATCACCGAATCACTGCTCTTGAAGAGTCGCGAGCATATTCCCGAGCGCTTTATGGGCCGGAAGTGTTGACACATCAAGGTTCGGATCGGTCCAATTCGCAATATCTTTATCCGTGGCATCGAAACGCAACACGTCCGTTCCGCGCGCAAGATAGTATGCCGTATCAATAACTCCCTCAAAACGATCGATTGATACGATGGTGAAGCGTCGATTGCCGAGGACGGTGGAGGAAAAAGATGTGACACTCACGGGCGTGCCGGAAGTGCCGCCAATGGCCGTCTGTTGTATGGTCGCGAGCGCAGTTGAAGATGCACTAATCTGATAGCGGCGAATGGTAATGTCGGCGGTGCTTATGGAAGAATCTGTGGTCGGCATAGCATAAGCGGCGACACTCTCGATATCAGGGAACGCGACAGACGCGAACCCCGCGGGTACCGCAAAAGAAATGCCGATACTCGCGAGTGAGACGTTCGGCGCCAAACACACAGAGAACGTGCAAAAGGGGCCCGTGCGCGAAACCGAGGTGCCGTCTGGGCACAGCAAGGCATCAAGCGGGCAGGCAACTGGCCGCACCGGATGCTCGACTACGTTCCGATAAACGAGCCCGCCGATTCCAATAATCAGAATAAGCAGAACGCCGAGAAACAAGCTTTTCATGAGCCGATGGTACCATGCTCAGACGACAGGTATCCCTGTATCTGAAACGAAAGGTACCCGAGTAAACCGAGTTGCAGCATAGGGGTAAGACCGACTTCTAACATCGGCACGATGGGCATATAAGGGCTGTAGAGCCACCGACCGGTACTGAGCCCGTACCATTCGTTCATGATCGCGACTATCGTGCCGATAACAACAATGAGCCATGTTCTTTTTCGTAAGAACGACACATATAGAAACGGGACTAAAATAATGACAATGATTAAAGCGTCAAAAAGTGATGCTCTGACAAGAATGAATTCGGTAATGCTGCCGCCCCTGTAACTCTCGTATAAAAACGAATGGAGGTTTTCCCAGACCATGTTCAAAACAAGGGCGATGATGAATAGTGAAAAAATTCTTTTCATATGAAGCTGGGGCGACTATCGGGAATCGAACCCGAATCGAGAGCTCCACAAGCTCCAGTGTTAACCATTACACCATAGTCGCCATGCACGAGATTTTTATACCATAAATACCGAATGGGCGCGCGCCGCTAATAGGTACATTCAACATTGAAGTGCAACACCCTGATTAAATACTTCTAACGGCGTTC
>CAZJZB010000007.1:0-46998 GCA_964550425.1 uncultured Candidatus Saccharibacteria bacterium
AAAGAAAACAATGGACTCTGTGTCCACGTGTCCACTTTTTGGGGTACAGATCATTGGTGCGCCGGGAAGGATTCGAACCTTCGTAGGGCTATGCCCGACAGGTTTACAGCCTGTTGCGATTGACCACTCCGCCACCGACGCATTTTTTGATTATAGCTGAATGATCCAATTGTTGCCACACCGTTAGCATCATCGCTACCACCAGCCGCTATCACGAACACTATCCCCATATTTACGCTATAGCGTACATATTGTGCTTGTTGCTGAATTAAGATGAGTGTATGGGAAAAATAGAGATTGAAGCGAAAGTGAAACGCCGAAAAAGTGACTTACGCAATGCTATTTTGGCAACAATTGCAGTCGCGGGAGTTCTTATCGTTGCGGCCGTTGCACCGAATGCGGTACAGCTCCTCAAAACGACCGGTATGAGTGCTCGTCTTCGCTATAAAACAAAACGTGTGCTCGAAAGGTTGAAACAGAAAGGCGAGATTGAATTCGTCAAACGAGATGGGAAAACATTCGTACAACTCACCGAGCTTGGTACGCAGGCACTTGCATTGAATGCTGAGAAGTTAAAAATCTCGAATACAAAACCAAAAAAATGGGATCGGCACTATCGATTGGTGATGTTCGACATTCCAGAAAAACGCAAACGGACTCGAGATTTCTTGCGCCGAGAAATGCTTGAGGTCGGTTTCCTTCGCATACAGGACAGTGCATGGCTCTACCCGCACGACTGTGAAGAATTTGTTGCACTCTTAAAAGCCGATCTGCACCTCGGCAAGGATGTGCTTTACGTCGTTGTTGAATCTATTGAGAACGATACGTGGATACGAAAGCATTTCAATCTTCCCGCAGATTGAATTACGTTCCAACAATCGGCACAATAATTACGCTACAGCGTAATTATTGTGCCGATTAAGTTCGGTTTAATTGTTAATTGTCGGCTTGAGTGTTTGAGGACTCTGGAACCAAGTAAGCGTTTAGACGATCCTATTTCAAAACAAGAATGAGGACACCCTGCTTACCCTTGCGTACGAGGGCGTAACCATTTGAAAGGTCGCCCGGATACACTTTCTGGTCGGGATTCTCTATCGTCTGGCCGGAGAGCGTAATTCCCTTTCCGGATATCAGACGGCGCGCATCGCTCTTGGAGACAGCAAGGCCGCCGGCGACGAGCGCTTCGGCAAGCGGTGAGCCATCGGCAACATCTTTCTTTGAGAGGGCAAGCGAGGGCGCTTCCGCAAGCGCGACAGCGAGCGCTTCGCGTGAGAGCTCGTTAAAGGGAGTGTTGCCAAAGAGCGCGTCGGTTGTAGCCGCAGCTTGGGCTGTTGCTGCGGGTCCGTGGACTATCTCGGTCACGAGTCGCGCAAGCGTTTCTTGCGCTTCACGGTCGCCCGGATTTCGGCGATGCTGTTCCATGAGCGCATCTATCTTTGCAAGAGGCAAAAATGTATATATCTTGAGGTAATTCTCAATATTTTCGTCCGGAAGATTTATCCAGAATTGGTAGAACTGAAATGGCGAGGTCTTTTTCGCATCAAGCCAGACGGCATTTCCTTCGCTTTTGCCGAATTTCTTACCGTTGGCATCAGTGACCAAGGGCGCTGTAAAAGCATAAGCATCCTTACCGAGTTTTTTATGGATGAGATCCACGCCGGAGAGAATGTTCGTCCATTGGTCGCTTGCGCCGACTTGCAGGTCGCATCCATATTTTTGATACAAGGTTAGATAGTCAAATCCCTGGAGAAGCGCGTAGGAAAATTCAGTGTACGAAATGCTCTCATCAGGCGTCTCAATACGCTTCTTGATGATGTCGCGTTTTATCAGGTCATTGATAGTGAAATATTTACCGATGTCGCGTAGGAACGGCACGAGCTTCACTTTCATAAGCCAATCGGCGTTGTCCACCATTTTGAATGATGCGCTCCCAAGCACTTTCTTCAGTTGAGATGTGAGGGCTTTGGTGTTGGCCGCAACCGTCTTTTCATCGAGCATCGGACGCTCCCCTTTCTCTTTCGGATCGCCAATCATGCCGGTCGCGCCGCCGACAAGGAAGACGAGTTTGTTCCCAGCATCGCCGAGACGCTTCATGAGGAGAATGGGAACGAGATGGCCGACGTGGAGCGAATCGGCGGTCGGATCAATGCCCAGATATGCCGTCCGCGGCATTGAGAGTATCTGCTCCGGCGCGGCGGACGCATGCTCGATAAGTCCGCGTGCCTTCAGTTCCTCGGCAAGACCTGCCCCGTTTGAACGCGAGTCCTCGAGTTTTCTAATGGGTGTCATAGGAAAATTATACCATTACTTGTTGCCGTTAATGAATCCGCCCGCTTGGATTTCCCAGAGTTTTTTATACAAGTTGCTCCCTTGAGATAAGAGTTCATCGTGCGAGCCCGAGAGGACAATCTCCCCGCTTTCCATGACGACAATGCGATCCATCTTCATAATCGTTGAGAGTCGGTGTGCAATCGCGATGACGGTCTTACCCTGCATCAATTTTGCAAGAGCATCTTGGATAAGCTCTTCGGACTCCGAGTCCAAGCTTGAAGTCGCTTCATCAAGAATGAGTATGGGTGCATTCTTAAGAATCGCCCGCGCGATGGCGACACGCTGACGCTCGCCGCCCGAGAGTTTGACGCCGCGTTCGCCAACGTACGTTTCGAAGCCCTCGGGATAGGTGCTAATGAATTCATAACAATGCGCTTGCCGAGCCGCTTCAATAACTTCCGCATCGGTAGCATCTCTCCTGCCGTAGCGTATATTCTCCATCAGTGTCCGATGGAAGAGTTGCGGTTCTTGCGGCACGAGCGCTATCTTCTCGCGCAAACTCTCTTGCGTCACTTCGGCGACAGATTGTCCATCGATGTAGATACCGCCAGCTGCGACATCATATAAACGAAGCAGTAATTTTGTGAGTGTCGTCTTCCCGGCTCCCGAGGGCCCGACGAGCCCGACTCTCTCGCCTTTCTTTATAGAAAGATTGAAATGCGCAAGCACCGCATGAACCCCTTTGAAGTCAAAAGTTACATCGCGGAACTCAATCGCTCCGTCCGGTACGGCTAAGACGATTGCTCCGGCGCGGTCTTCAATTTCAGGCGGCGTATTGAGAATTTCAACCATCTCGGTTGCATCGGCAAACGATCCATACATCCGCCTGAGCGTATTGCCGAGATTCCACAACTGGTCAACCGAGCGGATAATGTAGGCCTGTATAAGAGCGAAATCGCCGATAGTTATCACTCCTTCCCGCCACAGAAGCACTCCCGCGTAGACCAAACCGAATTCAATTGCGAGAGCGAAGAGTCCTTGCACGGCGTTTACGTATTCATTGAAACGCCAGCCGCGTAAACGCAGCCGGTCCAGTTCGTCGGAAATGACTTTGAAGCGCGACTGCTCGTGTGCCGTACCGGTAAAGAGCTTTATGGCGGTTTCATTGCTGATGGCATCGGAAAGCGCGCCGGTGGATTCGGAATCCTTTTCCGCCGTGCGAATGTTGTAATCCATCTTGTAATAGGCCAATAGACACTGCAGCGTCACGAACAGAAGCGTCCACCCGAGAAATATGCCGCCGAGCAACGGACTCCGGACAAACAGAACGACGATAATACCGACGATGGATACGACAAGCGGAAGAAGCGTATAGAAGAAACGATCGGCGATATCTTCAAATGAACGGGACAGTCGGCTTATCTTGCGTACCAGCGAGCCGGCAAAATTGTTGATGAAAAAACCATAAGAATGAGTGAGAAGGTTTGAAAAACCAAGTTGCGAGAGCTCGTTCATCCCACGTGACTCCAGTTCGACGATTGCAAATTGTGCACAGCGGCGGAAGAGCCAGCTGACTATGTTGATGGTTAAAATTGCAAACAAGATGGCGATCAATGGCTCGGCGACAGGAGAGCCGCTCGTTACGGCAATCAAATCCAATAGTTGTTTATAATACAGCGGCGTGATAATCGAGAGAATGCTGGCAACGATGAAGCCGAAAAAAGCGATTGAGGACGCCAACCAATGACGACGGATCACCCGCCAATAAATCTTTAAGACCGCGCGCGGCGAAAATTTCTTTGATCCGATCATCCGAACAATTATAACACGAAATTTACTTTTAGCGCGCGAGAAAGAAGAGGCCGATGGCGGGCGCGGTGAACCACCAGAAGAAATACGCTTTCGGCGCAAAAAGCAGATCTATCGCGGGCGTGAAGTTATAAACATCTGCTACGGGGAAGACGTGATACGCAAGCGCGAGAAGGAACGCGGCGCCAAGGAACGAAAGAGCGATAAGTCCGAAAAGCCCGATATAGAGGAAATCGGAGACGACAACACGCCGCAGAATAATGTAAAACACGAGTGTGAAGGCGGCATAGAGGCCGATATGCGCGAGAAGCGCGGTCATCGCCGGAGCGGTGGGCAGATATGACTCATACGGGAACAGCGCATAGAGCGCGTAGGCAGAGTAGAACGCGAGCAGGAGTGCGACGAAAGGGCCGCGCCCGACGTAATAGGCGAAGAGGAAGAAAACGGCGAGTAGAATGAGAATGATGAGGAAGTCGCTCGCGCCGTTCCACACCGAGAGCGCAGTGTCTGTGGCGAGCGTGCTTACTTGGGCAATGCCATCGGTAACAGTCATTAGAATAGCTTACTACCAAGTGCGCCGAGTAACAAACGAATGTCCTCATTCATTTGTTTGAGGCAAGCGCAGGGAGCAAGCCGTTCCTACGGCTTATAGTCCTTCGGTTTTCAAGTCCTCAACAACTTTTCGTGCCTTGCTGGAGAGTTTGTGAGGGAGGGCGATTTCGAGACGAAGAATGAGATCGCCGCGCGCGCCGCTACTCGGGATGCCCTTGCCCGCGACGCGCAAGAGTTCTTCCGGACGCTGCATCGGCGGAATCTTTACCTCTAGGGTCTTCCCTTCTAATGTCTCGATGGAAACGACCGTACCGAGAATTGCATCGGTAAGTTTTATCGGCAGATTCATAATCAAATTTAATCCCTCGCGGCGGAATGTTGGGTGCGGCTTCACGTGTATTTTGACGTATAGGTCGCCTGCGACACCGGTCTTAATTGCCTCACCCTTCTGCGGCATGCGTATCATCTCGCCATTGTCGATTCCGGCGGGAATGGTGATTTTTATCTCTTCCTCTTTGCGTCTCGTGCCGTGGCCTTTGCATTCAGGACATTTCTCTTTCGGTATCTTCCCGCTGCCGTCGCATATCGTACAAGCGCGTACGCTGCTGAATTGCCCAAGAATGGAGTTGCGCGTTTCGTGTACGCGCCCGCTGCCACTACATGTTGCACAGGTCTCGAGCTCGGTGCCCGGTTTTGCTCCGGAGCCGTGACAATGACTGCAGGTCGAGACCTTCGCAATAAGAACGTTGCGCATAGTACCAAAAACAGCATCTTTGAATGAAATCTCAATATCGATGGAAATGTCGCGGCCCCTCGGTGCACGTGCCTGCCCTTCTCGACCGCCTCCAAAAATATCGCCAAAGATATCGCCAAAATCAAATTCCACGTTGTTAAATCCTGAAGCCCCTGAAGGACCGCCGCCGAAGCCCTGCTGGAACCCGCTGAAATCAAAGCCATTGAATCCTTGTGCGCTACCCTGTCCGCCCCTTGGCGCGCCGCCCGCGAATGCTTGACCATAGGTGTCATATTCTCGACGCTTTTTATCATCGCTCAAAATTGAGTAGGCCTCGGTAATCTCTTTGAACTTGGACTCATCAGTGCCGCCCTTGTCGGGATGATATTTGTGCGCAAGTTTACGGAACGCTTTTTTAATATCGTCCTTGCTCGCCTTCTTATCAATGCCTAGTACGTTGTAGTAATCCTTTGCCATATGCGCCGATTATACTCCTCTTACTTTTTGTATGCAAAAATCAGTATGTCTTTGATCCGCGTCGTCTGAGTTCGAACGCGATAATGTGTCGTTTCTCCACATGCAGTTCGTAAAAGACTCGGTATGAACCGATCCTGCGACGCCAGACGACATCTTCACCACCAAGCTTATGGGTATCGCCAGCGTAAGGATCTACAGCAAGCTGTTCAATGGCGGCACTGACGCGCGCTGCATCCTTCTGCGGTATCCGGGCAAGCGTCTTGTATACGCCAGGGTCAATTTCTAGATGCCAATTCTCGTTTGAGTTCATCGAGCGTTATCAACTTCCCCGCAGCACGATTCTTATGCATTCGTGCACGCGCACGCGCCACCATGCGCCGCTCTGCGGGGGTCGGCGTATATATAGGAATCGCGCGCGACTTAAGCGACTCATATTCGGCTTGCGGGACAATGACGAAACCGTCCTTCGCGAATCCTTTCGGAATGGTAATCGTGTTCATGCGCTTATTATAGCACACCCACCTCCTTGTTGATGCCCAATACAGATTCTTATGAACGGCAGTTCCGTAATCTCTTGCGACTCGTGCTCTTTAGTGCGAGACACGATAGCGAGTTCAACAGTGGTAAGCGGATTAAGATATTAGCATTTGGGCATGAAAATTATATCCGTCCTTTTCTGAACGAATATTTCGCTGATACCAAGCTCGACAATGTCGAAACGATCAAGGTCGCCGTGGGTGACGACGAGGTTATCGTTGAACGCAGAGGCGAAAGAAAGCAAAAGTCAATACGTCTTTGACCCGCGACACTGTAATTCTTGAATGAGGATAACATGTTGCTCGGTAAAAATTTCGAAAAATATACGGTAGGAGCCAACACGACGACGCCACGAATTCTCCTCGCCAGACAGTTTGACAATATCACCCTCAAAAGGATCCTGTGGAAAATCTCGAAACACCTCGCGTATACGATCCGCATCTTTATGCGGAATCCGTTGCAGCACCTTACGTACCGAATTATCGAGCTCGACGTGCCAGATCACGTTCTAATTGCGCAAGGGAGATGGTCTTGCCTTCGCGGAAGTTTTTGCGCGCTCGCGCAATAGCGCGCCGTTCGGCTGGTGATGGAGCATATTCAGGCACGACTCTCGACTTCAGCGCCTCGTATTCTTTACGCGGCATCACAATGAGATCATCGCTTGCCAGAAACGCTTTTGGTATGGTCATTGTGGTCATGCGGGCATTGTAGCATATTCGCCATGATTTTTGCGCGCAAAAAGAAGTCGGCGCAAGGGGGTTGCCCCTGCACCGACAGTTAAATCACTTTTCACTTTCGCACGAATTGCTGCGCGTGCAGCAATGATTATTTCAGAGAGTTAGGGTTTTTCTTTAAATTCTGCATCGGTCGCGCCTGCGGCGGCATCGGGTGGTGTATTCCCGCCCGAAGCATCTGAGGGCGGGGTCTGACTGCCTCCTGCTCCTGCTTGCTGCTCACTGGCTTTCGCCATCGCTTCGCCGATCTTCATGAGTGCCGAAGAAAGTGTTTCAGTCGCGGTCTTGATGAGCGCTGAATCCTCGCTGGCTCGCGCGGTCTTGAGTGCGTCGATTTTATCCTGCACTTCTTTTACCACCTCCGGTCCCGCTTTTTCACCATGCTCCTTGATTGCTTTCTCGCCAGCGTAGACGGCCTGGTCGGCGATGTTGCGCGCTTCAACGAGTTCTTTACGCTTCTCATCGTCCGCGGCGTGTGCTTCGGCATCTGTCTTCATCTTCTCAATATCTTCTTTGGAGAGGCCGGTTGAGCCCTCAATGCGGATGCTCTGCTCTTTACTGGTCGTCTTCTCCTTGGCCTTCACGGTGAGGATGCCGGAGGCGTCTATATCAAAGGTCACTTCCACTTGTGGCATGCCGCGAGGGGCCGGCGGGATACCATCTAACATAAACTTACCGAGCGACTTATTATCGGCGCTCATCGCACGCTCGCCCTGCGTGATATGTATCTCTACCGAGGGCTGATTATCTGCGGCGGTGGAGAATGTCTGTGAGCGGCTCGTCGGTATCGCGGTGTTGCGCTCCACAAGCTTGGTCGCGACGCCCCCCATCGTCTCTATAGCGAGCGAGAGCGGGATGACGTCCACAAGTAGAATATCCTTCACGTCGCCCTGGAGGATGCCTGCTTGGATAGCTGCGCCGACGGCGACCACTTCGTCCGGATTGACGCTCATGTTCGGCTTCTTGGCGAAGAACTTTTCAACAGCTATCTGTATCGCAGGCATACGGGTCTGACCGCCCACCAGAATGACCTCGTTGATTTCGCCGACTTTAAATGGTGAGGCCTCCATCGCGCGCTTGGTGATGGCCATCGCGCGCTCGATGAATTCACTCGCAACTTCTTCTAGCTTGGCACGCGTCATTTTGATGAGCAGGTGGCGAGGGCCGGAAGCATCTGACGTGAGGAACGGGATATTGATTTCGGTCTCCATCGCGCTGGAGAGCTCAATTTTTGCCTTCTCGGCGGCCTCGTCGAGGCGCTGGCGTGCGAGCGCATCGGTGCGTACATCTATACCACTCTCTTTCTTGAACTCATCCGCAAGCCAGTTGATAATCTTCTGGTCAATATCCTTGCCGCCCAAGTGTGCATCGCCATCAGTACTCTTCACTTCTATGACATCGCCGCCCACCTCAAGCACTGAAATATCAAATGTGCCGCCGCCGAAGTCAAAGACGGCAATCTTCTCATCCTTTTTTTTATTGAAGCCGTATGCGAGTGCGGCCGCCGTCGGCTCATTAATGATGCGCTTCACATCAAGACCGGCAATTTGCCCCGCGGCCTTCGTCGCGCTTCTTTGGTCGTCGTTGAAGTACGCAGGGACGGTGATAACCGCTTCAGTGATTTTCTCGCCCAATTTCGTCTCCGCATCGGCCTTCATTTTGCCGAGTATCATCGCGGAAATCTCTTCAGGGCGGTACCAACTTTCCTGCCCTGAGCCCTTCGAAGGGTCGGTCATCTTGACTTCAATACCGCCGTTGTCGGCCTTCTTCATTTCAAATGGCACGACGGTTTTATCCTTCTGCACATTTGGCTCGTCAAATGTGTGACCGATGAAGCGCTTGATCTGAAAAATAGTATTGAGAGGGTTTGTCACCGACTGACGCTTGGCGAGCGTACCGACGATGCGCTCGCCGGTCTTCCCTACCGCCACTATTGACGGAGTTGTGCGCGCACCCTCGGCGTTCTCAAGAACGCGCGGTTCGCCGCCCTCAACTATCGCCATCGCGGAATTCGTAGTGCCCAAATCAATGCCAAGGATTTTTGCCATGTATGTTAAAAGTTAGAGATGTATTCTACGCTTCTTGTTTATTGTTTGCAAAGTGTGCGACACGCACCTTCGCCGGGCGGATGATCGTCGTAGATCCCGAGTCCGTCGAGGGACCGATTTTCCACCCCTTCTCTAATACCGCAGTGATGGTGTCGTCGGTTTCAGCACTTTCGGCCACGTCTTGCCCGAGTGCTTCGTGGAATTCCGGATTGAACCGCTCGCCCACCTTTCCAAGCTCCGCAAGCCCGAGCGAAGCAAAAGCGCTCTCAAGCTGTTTCGCGATGGCGAGAAACCCTTCAGGAATCTCCCCATGCTCCTTCGAGCGCTCTAGGGCATCAAACGCCGGCAGAAGCGTCTCTACCGCCTTGACCACCCCTCCCGTCTTGGCGGTCTTGATTTCGACCTCAAATCGCTTGAGCAGATTGACGTAGTCCGCCTTGGCCCTCTGCCAGCCGTCCATGTATTCCTGTTTATCCTTCCGGCATGCACTCAACTCCTCAACGAGTTTTTTAACTCGCTTCCCCTCGGCTGCCTCGGGATCTTCAGACCCTTCAGAAGCTTCAGGGTCCTCGACAATCTTCACTTCCTCTTCATCCCTAAGCTCTGCCTCATCGGCAGAGCCGGGCGAACTTTTTCCAAAAGTTATAGCCATCTTCCCACTATGCCTGAAATGGTGGTCAGAGTCAAAATCATTTAGGTCAATACTTATACGGATTTACGCTCCCTTTCTTACTTGTGTAGGGATTGTAGTTTCCTTTTGTTGAGTAGTTATCGAATTTTGTTTTATTCGGAGAAGTCCGATAAGACGGCGTCACATAAGAGCCGGTGGAGGGCTTGTAATATCCCTTAACTCTCACGGTTTTTGCCTCAACAGATCCGGCAAAAACGAAGAGGAGAGAAACAAGCGTGAGTCCAGTGGCGAATTTTTTCATATCCATTTTTAATTTATGCTGCTACTGGGGTGCTAGAAATTATTTCTATCGGAATACCGGACACGACATTCTTAGTGAGGCCTTCCTTGGGGAGCTGCTTCGAAGCGTTGAGCATTTCGATGCCAAGAAGATTGCCTTTTTTATCGAGGTCGATAATAACGCTCTCGCTCATTTCCACGGTCTTAGCCACCTTACCCTTACGCAAGACCATATAGGCCGCATCGGCTATCTTATCGTAGGTGATTTTCATAGGTAATAGGCCGTAATTACAAAATAATGATTCTTTCGATCGCGGAATCCGTCTCGGGAATATACTACCACAATCTCTTTCTCGCCAACCCTTCTCCAAACTTTAGTTGCTCCTTCCCCTGCGTCACGTTTCTTGTTTGGTTTTAGGATAGCTTGCTTGATGTGTTCGACATTGAGTATACGTTCAAGAATTCTGTATTGGCAATGGGGAGTAAACTTGAGCCACATCGGCTCTATTGTATCAGAGACGGAGCGCCGATAAAAAACTTATTAACGCTTGCTCCACTGCGGGGCTTTGCGGGCCTTCTTGAGACCCGGCTTCTTGCGCTCCTTGGCACGCGGATCGCGCTTGAGGAACTTTGCGGCTTTGAGTACGGCGCGTGTCTTCGGCTCTGCCTTGATGATGGCGCGGGAGATAGCGTGGCGCACAGCGTCTGCTTGTGCGGCGACACCGCCACCGGAGACATGTGCGACGACTGCGTAGTGCTCTGCGCTCTCTGCTCTGCCAAGTGCCTCCTCTGCGATCTTCGCGCGTTCATCGGTCTTGAAATATTCTTTCGGGCTTTTACCGTTGACCATGACACTACCTTTTGGAGCTGTAGTTATGCGCACACTCGCGATAGCGGTCTTGCGGCGCCCCACTGCGGTGATACATTTCGTTGTCATACTTTTATTACTTTTAGGCGGTGATTATCAAATTCTTCATGCGCGGCTTGCGGAGCTTGTTGCGCGGAATCATGCCATCAATCGTCTTCTTAAGGACCTCTGCGATGCCCTTTTTCGTAATCATGTCGGCCATAGTCATCTCGCGCAGGCCTCCCGGATAACCGGTGTAACGCGTGTAGACCTTGCCCTCCGCGCGACGCGCAGGGAGATGAAGCTTGCTCGCGTTTAGAATAGTGACCGTGACCGGCAAGGCCTGATTCTTGGAGAAGTGCGCGCTGCGCTTCCCGAGGAGTGCGTGTGCTGCCTCGCTCGCCACGCGACCGAGCGTGCGGTCTGTCGCATCAATCGTGTGGGTCATGGGCTTCGGTGTCGTGTTGAGTGTCATGGTGAATTTATAGTCCTTATTTCTCTAAACAAAAGCGATATACGCAAGTTTCCGAGCATCATTTAATCCCCGCTTGGCGCGCTTCACAACGCGCGTGTAGCCGCCGGCACGGGTTGTGTAGCGGGGACCGATAGAGTCGAAAAGTTTTTTTACTGCGTCCTTGTCGCCAAGATGTGTTATCGAGAGTCGGCGGCTCGCGAGTGTATTCTTCTTTGCATAGGTCACGAGGCGTTCAATGAACGGGCGCAGTGCCTTGGCCTTGGCTTCGGTGGTTGAAATGCGCTCATGCATCACCAAGGAGCGTGCGAGGGAACGCAAAAGCGCCCGGCGCTGATTGCTTGGTCTGCCAAATGTCTGTGCTTTTTTGGTAAATGCCATACGTTGTTATTCGCTTTTGAGCGTGAGACCGTGGCCGGCGAGCGCCTCAGAAATTTCTCCGATTGCTTTCTCCCCGATACCGTCGAGTTCTTTGAGCGCGGTCGCCGATTTGCGCGCAAGACCAGCTGCGCTTTTGATACCCGCCTCTTCCAAAGCCGAGGTAACGCGCGGCGAGAGATCAAGATCGGCAATTTTAATCTTTGATGCGCTCGTTCCGAACGTGTCACCCTCCGTAGCTTTAATGGAGGAAGATGCCCCAGATTCCTGAAAGCCGATAACGGCCTTGAGCTGGTGAATCATCGTCTCAATAGATTGCTCCAAGGCCTCTCTCGGAGCAATGGTGCCGTTGGTTTCTATGAGAATACGAAGCCGATTGAAATCGGTGCGGTCGCCGACACGCATATTTTCCACCTCATAATTCACGCGGCGAATTGGTGTGAAGGTCGCGTCAAGCGCGATAGTGCCGATGTCCACCTTGTCGCGCGTAAGTACTTCGCGCGAAACATATCCGAGACCGCGCTCGATAGTCGCCTCGAGTTCGAGTGATGCTTTTCCTGAAATGTCGCAGAGATGCTGCTCCGGGTTCTTTATTTCAACTTGGCTCGGGATCTTGAAATCTTTTGCTGTAATTTCGCCAGCACCCTTGACCATGAGCGATATGGTCTGCGACTCATCGCCGTGGAGCACAAAATGAACACGCTTGAGATTCAAAAGAATCTCCATGACTGTTTCGCGCACACCATCAATGGTGGCAAATTCATGCGGGACGCCCTCAATCTTCACTTGCGTGACTGCTGCGCCGGGGAGCGAGGAGAGGATGATGCGACGCAATGAATTGCCGAGTGTGTGACCATAGCCCGGATACAGCGAATCAATTTCATAAACGCCCTGCACGCCTTCTTCAGAAACGATTCGGGGCTTACTCGGAAGTGTAATGTGGTATTCCATAACTCAATCGTTGTTACCAATTAATTAATGAGAACGGGCACGTAATAATATTATCTCGTATAGAACGAGAGCACCGCAACAAGATCACCGGCCGGATCCGCTGACGCGGCAGTCGGTCGCTCTTTTATCGCACCCTGCATCGTCTTGGGGTCCCACGAGAGCCAGGACGGAATCGGATGCTCCGCAAAGCGGTCTGCAAAACCAATCAGTACGCCATGCTCCTTGGAACCATCGCGCACACTGATGCGATCGCCGACTTGAAGCGCGTGCGATGGAATGCGGGTCTTCTTCCCATCAACCATCATGTGGCCATGAGCGACCATCTGGCGCGCAGCCCTGCGTGTGCGCGCGAGGCCGAGCCGCCAGATGACGTTATCAAGACGGAGCTCAAGAAGCTCGTGGAGACGTTCGCTCGGATTCGTCGTATGTACGGCGGCAAGTGCTTTATTCACGTAATTACGGAACTGCTTCTCCGGCAAACCATAGGTAACACGCACTTTCTGCTTCTCTAGCATTTGCTTGCCATACTCGCTTTGGCGTCCGCGTCCGCGACGCTTGTTCTTTGCGCTGCGGTCTGCGGAGAGCGCGAACTTTTGCGTCTGTGCTTTCTCAAAGACAGATGCGCCGAGACGCTTTGCTATTTTGTATCGTGGACCGGTAATCATAACGGTATATTACACTCGACGCGGCTTTGGCGGGCGCGGACCGTTATGCGGCACTGGCGTTACGTCCTTTATAGAATGGATCTGAATACCCTTGCTCGAAAAGGCGCGCAGTACTGATTCGCGGCCGGCACCGACACCGCGAATAATGACCGATGCCTCTTTGAGACCGATCATCGCACCCTTCTCGCCGAGAAATTCTCCGACTTTTGCGGCGGCATACGGCGTGGACTTCCTTGCACCGGCGAAGCCGAGCGCACCCGCGCTCGATGAGATAATCGCATTCCCTTTCTCATCGGTAAGAATGGCTTTTGTGTTATTGAATGTTGCATCAATATAGAGAACACCCTTTTCAAGATGGCGTTTTGTGACCTTGGAGAGCGCGCGCTCCTTGCGCCCCTGATCCATGCCGCGGCCTGACTTCTTGATAATGCGTTTCTTTCCCATATCGATTACGTCTTCTCAAGCGTACGGCGACCAGAGGTCATCGTCTTACGGACGTTGCCGCGGCGCGTGCGCGAGTTGGTCTTGGTACGCTGTCCGCGTACTGGCAATCCGCGCGCGTGGCGGTCGCCGCGAATCGAACGGATATCTTTCAAACGCTTGATATTCTGCCCAATCTCGCGCCGCAACTCACCCTCAATAGTAAACCCTTCTGCGAGCGTGCGAATTTTCTGTTCTTCGTCACCCTTGAGTTCACTACCCTTCTTGATCGCCGAAATACCGGCGGTCTTTAGAATCTCGCGCGCACGCGTCGGCCCGATGCCGAAAATAAGCGGCAATGCATACGCAAGTTGTTTGTTATCCGGAATGGTGACGCCAGCGATACGCATATATGAAAATAGGAAAGCCGATTATCCCTGACGCGCCTTGCGTCGCGGGTTCTTCTTATTAATACGATACAAACGCCCGCCGCGACGGACGAGCTGATCTGCTGGCTGCTGCTTCTTTATTGATGCACGGACTTTCATTGTTATAAATCGTAAGTTATTAGTTGAAAGTTGGCTTAGGTAATCCTGCGCACTATCCTCGCACGACCCCCGTAGGGGTCAAGTACCATATCCACCTGATCGCCCATCAACACGCGAATGCGGTGCAGGCGCATCTTGCCTGCAAGATAAGCGAGTACAAGTTCTCCCTGCCTCTCCTCCCCGCTTGCGGGAAGGACTTCCTCCACCTCTCTTTCGCCACTGTCTTCGGGCGTGCTTACTGATGCCTCTGGAGACAAACGAACACGAAAAAGTGAATTCGGCAACACTTCTTCGACGGTGCCAACCGCCGTCTTTTTCTCTTCGCCGCCGCTCATTTGCTAATCATTAAACATGTCGATGCCATATCAATCTATCAGGTGCCTGAAAAATCGTCAATATGACGCATTCGCGGCCATCACGATTGAGATGGAGGAAGGGTCCTGTGGAAACGTCTGCCTCCAGAACGGCCGGAGGATAATGATCGCCCGCTTGACCTCCGGGTAATTCGTGAGCGCGACCTCTGCGGCTGAACGTGTCTTCCCGCTCACTGCGGCGGCGATGCGTGCCGGATCGACCGTATAGGTGAGCGAAGCCGTACCGGTAAGAATAAATGGGAGTGATGATGCTTCCGGATCTTGCATACCATTTCCGGCCTTGAACACGAGATTGTCGGTGGATGAGAGCGTAAGCGGCTCGCCATGGTAACCGATACCGACTATCGAAGAAGCAACTGCTTTGGCAAGTGCGGCATTGGGGAAGATAATCGCCGTCATGGTACCCTGTTCTTTTATGTCAACTTGGCCGGTTGTCGAGGATGGTTCGGGTGCGGATTCCTGATAGGTTGTCGTCGCGGCGCCAGCAAGAAGCACGTAACCAGAGGGAATTTGCGTTTGAATGCTTGCAAGGAGATCCGGGGCGAGCGCTGCGATAAGCGCGTTGCGCGTTTGCGATTCAAGAGTTGTATCCACAACCGGCACGTTCCCCGAAGCGCCACCCTCCATAGGAGTTGTTGAACGCGCATAGACCTGACTCGCCTGCGGCGTTCCGGCAAATCCTGGAATGGTAAAGGATGCGGGGGCGACGTTGTAGGAACTGCCCGTTTGGTCGGCATAGACCTTCGCGGTTATACTGCCTGGCTTGGATTGCGTGCCTGCAGGAACCGTCACCGCCGAATGGATGCGAAAGATGTGTCCGCTCGCGGTCGCAAAACGAGTGTTCACAATGAGACGCTGCGCCTTTGTTTGAGTATTGTAGATGGTGATTGTGCCGGATGCGAAAGAATTCACGGCCTTAGTGCCGCTACCTTTCACGCTTTGTGACGCAATCTTCTGCGCCGTAATGATCTCATAAGGCAAGTCGCCGCTACTTTTTTCTGCCGTGAAAGAACTTTGGACTGCCGCGGAAACGGTATGTGGCGTCACCTCTATCTTTGCATTGGAGAAATAGGAAAGCGCCCCGAAAGAGGCGGCTACGACAACCACGACGATGACAATCGTCGTGTAAGGGAATTTGGATGGGCGTTCAGACGGATGTGATGGTCCTCGACCGGCGACTGTGGGAAGTTGTTCGCTCTCTTTACGGCGGGAAGGCGGAATGATGTCATCAAGTGTACGCATGGAAGGAGTATAACAGAGTTTCTAGTGCAAGGCCGGATGGTTGCTGTGTATTAAGTTTTTTTCTTCGGACGCATGATACTGCCAAAAAAGAGCCATGAGAAGAAGTTGAAGATCGGGCGATGCGGTAGCGGCTTGCCGTATCAATCCTACAATATGGCTTGCAAGAACTGAAACAATTTTCGGTGGATTATCCGATAACCAGAGCTTTTTGAAATGTATCGTGCCAAACACTTTGTGCAAAGAGGAGGTTTTTGCTTCTTGTGCGAGCAGAAATATAGTTCGCGGCAACGGATAGTTTTCTGCAAGCGTGGTGAATTCGTCTATAATTTTTTGCGCCCACTCATCGCTCCGAGCGACACCATCCGACACTTCGGCTAAAGCGATGAACAGATTATTGCGCACAAGTGCGGCAGAGGTCAGAGATCCGGTCGCATCAAGAATAAGCGCATCACGTTCGTGCGGAAATACGGTACGTATCGCCTGGTAGCGCAATGAACTTCCGGCGATAAACAGAATGTGCGTGGCGTGATACAGACCCCTCAGTAACGCGGCTATACCGACGGCGATGTGTTCATCAATGAGCGAGGTAAGAATGATAACCGCGGCACGATGCGCCTTTTTCCCATAGGGGTCGCGTGTTTCGTACCCGTTCAGGATGGTACCGATAATACTTTCGTCAGCGAGGAGCTTCCCGGGTACGGTGATACCGGCCCTCTGCAGTGCGGTGGCGACCATGTCTTTGGTGAAAACAAAAGGAGTTTTTCGCTCGAAGTGTTCGGTGCGCACCGATGTCTTCTGCCATGGCGCATCAATTGAGACAAGGATGGTATCAGCGCTGCCGCTGCCGGTAGCGCGCATGAGGATCGGCGCGCCTTCAAGAATAAGCGCGGAACAGAGTGTCTTGAGCGCGCGCAGCATCGCGCGCTCGTGCGGTTCATCTTTTCGCATTGAAATAGAGGCGCGGCATGTGTAGAGTAAGATAGGTTTCTCATCCACGACATACTGTGCATACGCGCCCGCGACTGAATTCGCACCTATATCTATCAGCACAACCGATTTCGCATGTTTTTCATTGCGAAAAAAGCCGGAAAAAAAACTCATCGGCTTATTCTAACACCGCCTTACTGCGACGGATGGAAAAATAGTTTATAGATTCTCACACCACCTCTGCCTGATAACACTGCTCGCAATAGACGATCTCCGGTCGGTCGGGGGCGTAGGAGGTCTCGAATTCTGCGGGACAGGGCGTGGCGCCGTGCGGGTGGGCGGCGGTGTTGTGGTAGACGCCGTTGGCTGACTGCGCGCCCGCGCACTGGCAGGCGCGGTGCCAGAGCTTGAGGGGATTTCGCTTTGCGATACGCTCGTAGTGGCGGCAGTTGGGGCAGAGGCGCGGGAGGGGAAGGTTCATTTGTCGGTAGAACTGGAGCTCTTGGGGGATGATCTTGAAGGCGGTGGTGCATTGGTGGTTGCAAGAGCCGGCGTGGGCGCAGCCGATCACTTCTTGCGTGATGGAGTCGGGGACGTCTTTGATGTGGTCGGGGAGATCTTCTGTCTTCATGGTGACTTTGTAGTCCCTGGTGTCGGGGTCTCGCCATCTATACCCTTTCTCTAGTGCTTGTTCTTTAGTGAGTGGAAAGTATTCTTGGGCGATGGTCTCGTTATAGGCGAAGGGAGAGAGTTCCGGAGGGAAGAATTCGCCGTACGCATATACTCTCCCCTTGGCATCCACATAGGGCATGGCGTTCATGTGCTCGATGATGCGTGGCACCATCTCTTCGTATGCTTCTTTGGTGTATTGCTTGTTGAGGATGCAGTACTGCTTGTTGCGGAGGCCGACGCAGGCGAAGAGGTTGTTGCAAGAACTATGGCAATTATATGAGTAGAAAATATTATAACCAGTCCATATTGCCGCTGAAAATAAAACATTCGATACAGAAAGTGTAACAATGGCATTTTCATAAAGTAATTCTCCCTGAACGCCTACGCCTACGCCATCATATACATCTTTCATGCCCTGTCCGCTCCAAAAAACAAATTTACTATCCTCACTTCCTCCTGCTAAAACATCGAATGCTGATTTGCAATTTTCAGCATCAGAAATATTATCTCCAGAAACATTAATTACTTTTGATGCCTCGATAAACTTTCTAGGATAATTTGATTTTAATTTTTCAAATAATTCTTTATGTTTTCTTAATTCATTAAAACTGCCGAGATTAAATTCATTCAATTTGTCCCCATACTCTTCTTTTGAGTAAGGTTTATTTAAAATATAATATTGTTTGTTTCTCAAACCGACGCAACCAAAGCAGTTTTGGCAATTTCTACAATCGTAAAGAAAATATGAATCTATGCAATTTTCGCAATTTTGACCGTGAAAAAGACGGTAGGAATTCTTACAAATTACATTTTCGTAACTTAATTCTGCTTTATCAGTGAAATATAAATCTGAAGAATTTTTAATATCAAAAATATGATTTGAATATATGGTTTCCTCGCCATTTTTTCCGCCAATTACCATGTAGCATTTTTTACTATCAACTAAATAATTAACATACGGACTATCAATATTATTTCTTGCAATCAAATTATTTTGCGGCACTTCTTTTAATAATTCTGTCCATTGTCCAAAAAAATGCTTGTTGAAATCATAATCCCTGCCGTAGCTCATCGCATTCCATTCGTCACCCCACCAATATTTTGAGTCGTAGACTTTTAGAGATTTGTCTTGCGAGTAAATGGAGAGTATGTCTTTACCAGTGGCGTCGCATTTCCTTTTATACAAACTCCTTTCATTTCGCCACACCATTCTCCTAACCATTCGGCACGCCGGACAAAACGTCGGCGGCGGGACATTGATTTTTTCATAAAACGCAAAGTCCTCCGGCTCAATGATGAACTCGGTTTTGCAATTCTGGCAGATTTTTGCCTGCCCTGAGTTTGTCGAAGGGGTTTCCGAGCTCATGCATCAAATGGTATCACGCTCTGGTCTGCTTGCCGACAGGTGCGACCTCGGATAAAACGGCTTTTATCCTACGAACACCAGCGGATGAGGCCTCTTCTTTCAGAATCTTGAACTCAGCCTTCCGGTGGGAACCGTCAGGATCTCGAACACGACCAAGGTCGGCCGTGTTCTCGACATGCGGACCGCCGCAGAACTCTATAGAGAATGCTTTATCAAGGGGCCCAACCGAGTACACCGAAACCATATCGGGATACGTCGCGCCGAATTCATGTTCTGCGCCAAGCTTTTCCGCTTCCTCTTTTTTCATATCCGTGCGAATGACGGGAATGCCCTCGACAATCTTTTCGTTCACGATCTTCTCCACTTCCGTTTTCTGTTCCGGTGTCATCTTCTGCCCGTAGGAGAAGTCAATGCGCAAGCGCTCGCTCGTGATATTGCTGCCGCGCTGATGCACGTCCGGCCCGAGCACTATCTGTAGTGCCTTGAGAAGAATATGATGCGCGGTGTGATACCGAATGGTCTGTTCAGCATGATCGGCAAGCCCGCCGGCGAATTTCTGCGCCGCCCCCGCTCTTGAAAGCGCCTGATGCTCCTCCATCTTTACCTTCACGGCTTCCATGTCCAATGCAATACCGCGTTCTTTGGCGATCTCTTCCGTGAGTTCCACCGGGAATCCGTATGTAGTGAAGAGCATGAAGGCATCAATATCGTTTCCCATCTTTTCAAGCTCGCGCAGGCCATGAGCAAGTGTCTTCCTGAATTGCGCTTCTTCTCTCTCAAGTTCGTCACGGATGATAGTTGTTGCATCATGTACAAAAGGATATGCCTCTCTGTATGCGCCGCCGAAACCTTCCGCGACTTCCGCGAGTACGGCTTCTTTGATACCGAGCTTGTCCGCTTCTCGGATAGAGCGGCGAATGAGGCGGCGCAATACATATCCCTGCTCGGTATTAGAAGGACGAATGCCGGAAGCAATGAAAAATGACGCGGCGCGTACGTGGTCAAGGATGATGCGAAATGAACGTATCGCGCCCGCATCGTTATAGGATTTGCACGAGTATTTTTCGAGCGCGCCGCGCGCCGCATCAAACACATCAATGAAAAATATATCGGGATTCCCTATTGTTGCGGCCGTCAGGCGCTCCAAGCCGCCGCCGAAGTCCACATTTCTTTTCGGTAATTCGTTAAAGGCGCCGTCCGGCTGCTTGATGAATTGCATGAAAACCGAATTGCCGATCTCAATAAAGCGCCCGCAATCGCAGTTGGGATGACACTCTTCGCCGAACTTCGCATCGTGCGGAAGGCCGAAATCATAAAACACTTCGGAATCGGGACCGCCTATTTCTCCCGGAGGCATCTTGCTCGGTATGCCGGCACGGCTCCACCAATTCTTTTTTGCGCCGTAGGAAAACAAATGATCATCGGGAACGCCGATCTTTTTCCAAATACCCGCTGATTCCGTGTCCGCTTCCATACCGCTCTCTTGGTCGCCGGAAAAAGTCGTTACATATAATTTTTTAGGATTAAGGCCGATCCCCTCTTCCCTATTCGTGAGAAATTCAAAAAACCACGGGAGCTGTTCTTGTTTGAAATAATCGCCCAAAGACCAGTTGCCGAGCATTTCAAAGAAAGTTGTGTGGCGATTATCCCCCACTTCTTCAATATCCTCGGCACGAAATGACATCTGCGAATTGGCGAGGCGCGAACCCTCTGGATGCTTTTGACCCAAAAGATACGGCACCAGGGGCTGCATCCCGCTGCTCGTAAAGAGCGTGGTCGGGTCGTTTTCAGGTACAATCGGTGCTGAAGGAATAATCATATGTCCTCGCGCTTTAAAAAACGCAAAGTATTTACTTCTCACTTCGCTGATGCTTACCTCGTTTGAACGCGAGTCCTCGAGTTTTCTAACGGGGGTCATAGTATAGAAATCATATCAATTTTTTCTGAAAGTGCCTGAAGCAACCAGCGCGAATTTGTTTTTCGGTATGAGGTCGGCGGCATGTTTAATGTCGGCAAGCGACACCGCGCGAATGATGTTCGGATATTCAGTCAAGTACGAAAGGTCGAAACCGAATGCGCCAATGGTATGAAGAGTCGCAGCGAGATTGTGGGTGGTCGAGAGAGCGACGAGATACGAGCCAGAAATTTCTTCTTGTCTCTTCGCGAGCGCCGTTTCCGTCAAGCCCTTCGAGAAGAAAATACCAACTTCTTTACGGAGTTTCGCAACGGACTCTTTATACCGCTGCGGCGAAAAAGTCGCCCATATCTTGAAATAACCATCAGCGCCAGCATCAAGGCCGGCAAGAGTGGCATACACACCGTACGTGAGTCCATCGCGCTCACGGATGGTCTGTATGAGGTGTGCGGAGAATCCGCCGCCGAGCATCTCGGTAAGCACTTTCATAGGATGATAGAGTTGATGATGTATCGTAAGAGGGAGTGTGGCGCCGAGAAGCACGTCTATGTTTGCCTTGTCGGCGATCGGTATCAATTTCTCGCTTGAGCCCCATGCTTTCTTGTTCGCCTGCTTCATCGGCGCTGTCGCGGTCCCCTGTCCGAGTTTTTTGAACGCCTTCTCAGCAGCGGCTCGTGCAGACGCGACTTCAATATCTCCCGCTATCGCGAGTACAAGACCGCCTTTTCCAAGCATTTTTCTGAAATCTTGAAGATGCGAGCGGCGCGTTGCGGCAACACTCTTCTCCTCGGCCTTCGTGGGGCGCAGATAATTCACATGTCCCGGATCATAGAGAAGTTCCGCAAAAGCTCGTTCCGCTTGGGCGCGCGTATCTGATTTTTCCTCTGCAAGATCGCCGAGGGCGCGCGCCTTCGCACTCTTCACCTCTCCCTCTGGAAAACTTGCCTCATTCAAGCATTCGGTGATGGTAGCGAGAAGTACGGGCAGATCCTCAGGAAAACAACGTCCGGAAAACGCCGCGCGATCTCCGGATGAAGAGAAGGATAGTGAGATGCCACGCCCTGCGAGCATTTCCCGGACAACGTTTTTCTTTTTCTTCGCGGTCCCGGCATCGAGCAGTCCGGCTGCAAGCCCCGGAACGACATCGAGTGCAGCGGGAAGCATATTCGGACCGCCGAGCACACTACCCTCGACCGCCACAACATCATGCGCTCGAGTTGGCGCGATGAACAACCTGCCGCCTACTATCGGGAACTCTTGCGCTGATAGATGTTCGTTTTTCATGTGCCCGTACCGATGAAATAACCGATTGTGCTTTGATCATCGACAAGATATTTCTTCGCGACCCTCCGCACATCTTTCGCGGTCACTTGCGAAAGCGCTTGCGGAAGTGTCACGAATCGCGTCCAGTCGCCGATCGCTATCTCTTCATTGAGAGACGATAAGAGTGCATACGGACCGTCGCGACGAGAAGCGATATACGCGCGCAGAGAGCGTTTCGCGCGCATAACCTCTTGCGCAGTGACGCCCTTCGCGATGATCTTCTCGAATTCTTGCTTGACCTTCTTCTCGACGGCCTCATGCCGTCTTCGTGGAGCAAGAGTAATATAAGAGATTAGAAGCGATGGGTCGCGGAACTGGTAGCACGTCGTGGTGACATCTGTGGCGATGGCCGAGTCGACGAGTGCGCGATAGAGTCGGCTCGTTTTACCGTCCCCAAGGATGAGCGCGAGTGTGAGGAGGGCTGGAAGATCTACATCCGTAGCGCCCGGGATCTTGTGCGCAAGGGCAATCATGTTCGTGTGGCTGGCGCGCTTCACGACGGCACGACGCTCGCCCTCCTGCTTTGGCTCCTCCGTGTACATCGCCGGATATGCCGCAGGCGCTTTCCCATGCGCCCCGAACTTTTTCACAATAGTCGCGAGTGTCGCAGCGGCGTCGAAACCTCCAATCACTGAGACGGTCGCATTGTCTGGATGATAAAAGTCATCATAAAATTTCTTGAGCCGTGCAATAGGTACCTGTTCTATATCGCTCCTCCATCCAATAGTTGAGTGGTGATACGGATGCGCTTCGTACGCGAGCGCCCAGAGCTGCTTGTCGAGCGCTTCCATAGGAAGATTTTCTCCGCGTTCAAATTCGTTCCGCACCACTGGCATCTCAGAAATTCGATCCGCCTCTCTAATGAATGCGGTGCGCATGCGATCGGCTTCGAGCGCTATAGCAATCGGAAGATGCTCTTGAGGGAGCACTTCGTAGTAGTTCGTACGATCGTTCCATGTCGTCGCATTCACCAAAGCACCCTTCGTCTCGAGGAGATCCCAGACCGTGCCACCTTTCTTTTTATTGAAATTATCCGAACCCTTGAACATGAGATGTTCAAGCAAGTGCGTCGCGCCCGTATACCCTATCGCTTCGTTCCGGGAACCGACCCGGTACGTCACCATGATACCGGCAACAGGCGCAGTAGGATCCGGCGAAAGCAGGATCTGGAGCCCGTTCGCACCGAGACGGTATTCATGAATGCCTTCGAGAGAACGCACGAAAGTCGTGCCAGCAACTATAGGCAATGAGGAAGTATCTGGACGCATACGTTCCTACTGTACCAAATCGACTGCCGATCTACAAAAACATTTCGCGTTCCTTCGCATGCGCCTCGGCAAGGCGTGCTGTGAGGCGGTGCTCTGGTAAGCGCGCATGAGCGATGCGGAGTGCTTCGCTGTGGAACCACAAATAGGATTCGAGTGGTTGTTTCCAGCGTCGAAAGAGCGTCTCTCCTTCCTTTCGAAACGCTTCAAGCTTGCTTTCTATGTTGTCTATCTTATCGGCGATAGCGATGAGTACTGCATCATCGTCCGCACGTTCCAGTTCGGCAAGGTAGTGGTACTTGCGTTCCCTCCAATCAAGTCGTGCGCCATCCTTTTCCTTTATTTCGCTGACTGATTCTACAAGATCCGCAACGCGCTTATTAAAAACCTGAATAATCTCTTTGCGCGTCGTATCAGTATCTTCAAGCGTGTCATGCAGAAGCGCAGCTGTCACAACATCATCATCCGCGCCGTCCTCGGCGACCAGGAGCGCCACTGAAAAAAGATGTGTGATGTACGGCAGCGGTTCTGTCTCCTGGCGCATGTGCCCATGATGCTTGCGCGCCGCGAATTGAATTGCCTTTTTAATCTGCGGCGTGTGATTCATCTGCCGAGTATATCGCGCAATGCCAGAGTATCATACTGTCACAATTTTTATCCTATAGGATAAAAATTGTGACAAAGCGAATCGGCTTTTATATTTATAACCAATGTATCGGGGTTTTATCGTGCGCGATAAGATAGTCGTTCGCTTTGCTGAAGTGTTTGCAACCGAAAAAACCCGAAGAAGCGGAGAAGGGCGAGGGATGCGCTGCCTCAAGCACAAGATGCTTGCTCCGGTCGATGTGTGCACCCTTCGCTTTCGCATAATTCCCCCAGAGCATGAAAACGAGATGTTTGCGCTCACTTGAGAGTGCGCGAATGGCTGCATCGGTGAAAAGTTCCCAGCCCCGCGATTGATGCGAACCGGCGGCATGCGCACGGACGGTCAAGGTCGCGTTCAGTAATAGAACGCCCTGCTCTGCCCAGCGCGAGAGGTCACCATTAGTATGTACAAACGGCTTACCTAAATCACTTTCGATTTCCTTAAAAATGTTCTGGAGCGAGGGCGGAACAGTTTCCTTCTCGCCGACCGCAAAAGCGAGACCATTGGCCTGCCGCTCCCCGTGATAGGGGTCTTGGCCGAGTATCACAACTTCAACGTTCTCAAACGGGCACAGATCAAACGCACGAAAAATATCTTTCGGAGGCGGATATACCGTTCCATCCTGATATTCCTTCTTCACGAACGTCGCGAGTTCCGTAAAATATGGCTGCCCGAATTCCCCTGCCAATCTTTTCTCCCATGACGGTTCTATCTTTACGTTCATACTCTTACCGTCACATCATTCTCTATTCCCTCTTCTTGTTTTTAGCATGCATTTCAAGAAGTATCTTGCCGGCATTCTCCCGATAGGTACAGTATTCGCACGGACCGCCGCCAAACGACGTTCCTATATTCGGGATCTCCTCGCTCATAAGCATCTTTTTCATATCAAAAATCGCCGGCTCCACCCACGTATCGCTGCCCGTGTATGGAATAAGTTCAACGTCGAATTCAAGCTTTCCGTCGAACGCTTCCGCGTCGGCCCTGCCGTTCACATACACGAAATAGCCGGTCGGCGAAACCTTGAATCCGTTTTGGCGGAAGAGCCATTGATAGATCTCCATTTGCCGCTTATATGAATCGTACAAGTCGTCCACACTGCTCGGACCTATTTTCTTGCTAGTCGCTTTGTAGTCCACAATGATGAATTCTCCTTCGGGATTGACCCATACGTCGTCAATGCCTCCCCGAATGAGGAGATTTGTTGGCTCATGCAGGAACGTGATACCGCGCCGAAGCGCATCACGCCATTCCTCCATCCGCTCATCGACGAGAGGCACCGCGTCGAGGCCGTAGCGCTGTAGGAGCGGATGTTGGGATGCGCGGGCGCGATGGATATCGAACTCGCGTTTCAAAAGCTCGTCAACGGCGTTATTGAGCGTAAATGCTGGCATGGAGGGACGCTTCACACCAAGCCGCATATCGAGATACGCGCAGCGCGGGCATTCCGTGAAGAGGTCAAGTTTTGAACGGCTAACTTTGAACGGCTCCGGTGAAGACGGATTAAACGGTCCGTACACCCTCGCCTTGAAGCTGCTAGACCTCATGTCACTCGGTGGTTTTAAAATATGAAATAACGCGCGCTCCGGTATCAAAGTCCACATACACGCTAAGCGTGGAGAGATCGAAGACCGCCGTACCGTCATCACGATACAGTTCAACAGCGTAAGGGCGATCTGGCTCAGTCGCACGTAAAAGAGGAATGGAGATGGTACTGCGCGGACCGTTTACCCGTGCAGCACCAAGCACGTTCCCCAGAGTGCTGCCATGCATTTCGCGCACAGCGATCCAAACGCCCGGAGGCGGTACGGTCACCGACTCAACGACGACCATATTGCCGGAGGGCTGATCAGCAACGGAAACAGCGCCACTTCCTTGCGCCAAGGACTCAGGTGCCGCAGTGAGATTCACAGGGGGTTGTTCCGGTACGAAAACAGCGTTGCCGCCGAAGAACCATGCGCCCGCAAGGAGGGTGCCGAACATGATGCCGGCAACAAAAGAACTTGTAGAGAAATGGTTCGTCATACGGAAACAATACCATGAGATGTGACCGGGAGGTCAAGGAGACCTTCGGCCTCCGCAAGGATCTCGCCAACCCGCTCGCTTGTTAAATGAAGCACGTCAAGCGTACGACGATCCCGCACAACCTCGTCGACAGCAATAACACCCTGTTCAATAAGGAGCCGTTTCTCGGCGCGGACAAGTCCGGTGAGCGCGGTAATCGGATACACTTTTGCACGACTCATATGAGTGAAAAGATTGTTGTCCATCGGATACCCCCACCCAAGTAATTCTACGCCCGAACATTCTGCATACGCAATGGCCTCGGAAGTGAATTTTGTATTGGTAACCAAAAGCCCCCGATCAATCGGGCACGTACGGACCGTCGGATCGCAATCAAAAATATCGTCAAAACGGCTCTTTACGTAAAGTGCGATTTTTAAATCAGTTTTATAAACCGGCTCGTTGTGATACTTCAACTCGGCGGCGATGAAAGTATTTTGTTCTGGATGCGATGCATAAAAGTCGACTTCGTGCGCTACGCATTTCCCCTGGATTGTCTTGCGCGTTTCAACCTGCCAACCCTCGGCCCGATAGAGATGCGAAACGAAATCTTCAAACGGATGTCCTGACGGGCCGAGCTCAAGGAGTGCGCGCCGGAGCGCGTAACGGGCGGCGACCGGACGCGCTTCTTTGCGCAAGAGCGCAAAGGCGCGCGTATAAATCTCTTTTGAGGAAGTACCCGGCGCTACGGTGTCTGTGATCCTTTCCGCTATACGTTGTGCTGTATACATACCCGCACCGGAACGCTCAAGCGATACGGCGAGGCGCTCCGGATTAAAAATTTCCCTTGTTCCATCCGCCTTATTAATAATCGGCATCCTTGTCATGGTGCGCTTATGGTTGCTGGCGCACCGTTCACGGTCGCGATAATTGGCAGATGTGCGGGTGCCGTGATGATTGTCTGAAAAGCGATGGGAGTCGGCAATTGAAGGCAGATGCCATCGTCAGTGCGCATAGAGATAGCCACGAGTATATGCTCCGTACTCGATGCACCACTCATCACACGTGCTTCCGTACTCACTGCGGCACAGGCATTCGGCGTTTCAATCGAGCCGGTAATTGTATGGAGACCCTTTTTAAAAGCGTTGTGCAGCGTTACGACGGGCACACTCGTTGTCAGAGAAGGAAGCGCTGTCTCCACTTCTACATCGCGGGTATGCGGTACAGAGAGCGCAAAAGTGATAAGGATGAAGAACGCGATGATTGTCGCAGCAACCCAAAGACGCATGTGGTTCATGAGGCAATGATACCACCACCGACAAGTTCGTCTGAGCGATAGAAAACGATTGATTGACCGGGAGTGGGAGTATCGGGAAGCGGCTCGGTGCTTACGAAACGGTATAGATCGAGGGAATCATACTTTTCCACACGTTCAATATTTCCTTTCACACACGGACCCCGATAGCGGCACTGCGCCGACAATACCAAATCCGTCCTATAGGACGGATTTGGTATTGTCGGCAAGTTGAACCAGTTCGCGTCGGTAAAAGATATAATGTGTGCGGCAGATTCGCGCGTTTTTGAAATCATGATCTCTTTCTTTTCAACATCCTTCCCGACCACGTACCACGGCCCCCGCCTCGCTTCCCCATCGCCCAAGGATACGGGAGGACGCGACAAAGCTTCATGAGGCACGCCGTCAGAATCGATTCGTTGACCAATGGTATATAAAAGCGCCGGGTTATCATCCCCAAACTCTTTTATTAGAAATTCTTTAACGGAAACAGGGCCGAGGAAGCAAATACCCTGACTGTCCTTTTTTTCAGCCACCGGCAGATTAAATCGCTTCGCGAGCGCGCGTACTTCGCTCTTCTCACGATTCCCCACCGGAAATATCGTCGCATTCAAAATGTCTCTGGGCACCGCCCAGAGAAAATAACTCTGATCTTTCTCACCCGAGCGATAGTGCCCCATTGCAATCGCGTCCGCTCCCTGCGCCATCGCATAGCGGAAGAATGCGCCGAATTTCACTTCGCGATTGCACATGACGTCCGGATTCGGCGTGCGGCCGGCGCGATATTCGGCGAGAAGATAATCAATAACGCCTTTTTTATATTCAATACTCGCATCGAACGTACGGAATGGGATTTTGAGGCGGGCAGCGACCCGCATCGCGTCACGGCGCTCCGCCGCCCATGTGCAGGGCATCTCGGGCGGATACCAGCCCTTGATGAATACGCCAGTTACATGAGCTCCTGCCTGCTTCAGGAGCGCCGCCGACACGGCAGAATCCACTCCTCCTGAGAGTCCTACGAATATCTTCTTTCCGCGTACGTCCGCCATACACGCATTCTAATCCAAATACTTCTTACGGTTGGCTTGATGGCCGGCATAGGTTGTGGCGTAATGCATTAGAGTATCCTTGCCGGTCAAATAATAGAGATAGTCGGTTTTCGTTGGATTCAGAACCGCCTCGATGCTTTCAAGACCTGGATTGTTAATTGGCCCGGGCGGCAGCCCGGTATGCGTGTAGGTGTTGTAAGGCGAATCAACCTTTAGGTCCTCCAGCGAAGGCGAGTACGTGTCGCGACCGTAGATATACCCGAAAACCGCATCCACTTGCAGCGGCATGCCGAGGGCAAGACGATTCCAAAGAATACCCGCCACGATACGTTTATTCGCATTCGTGCGCACCTCCTTTTCTAATAAAGACGCCATGATGACGATGTCGGAAAGCGGGTGCCCCGATGCCCCAATGTCGCCCGTGAGCGGCGCTATCTGTGCATCAAAATTATCCCGCATTGTCTTAATGATCAGTGCGGTGTCCGCATCAGGCGGAAAGAGGTAGGTGTCGGGGAAAAGATATCCCTCATATGTCTTCCCCGATAAGAAAAAATCTTGCGCCGATAGGGAGGGAAATGCGCCAGTAACTTTCGTCCCCATATCGAGTACCGTCATACCTTCGGGAAAGGTGATACGTACCGGAGGAAGACCGTATGCTCCGGTGATTAATCGGTACGCGACAGTACATACGTCTTCTGGAGTGCTGAAGAGATACGTGCCCGCCCGCACTCGATTACTCGCACCAGACATACGTAGAATGATTCGCAGAAGTGAGGGGTGCGCGATGATATGCGCATCGTGGAGTTTTCTGGCAATGTCGGATACCGATGCTCCTCGTGCGATAACAACAATCTCACCTGATGGAAAGGTTGAAGGTGGTGCGAATGTGAAAGAATAACCGCCGACAAGAAGTAGGGCGAGCGCGAACGAAAAAAACCACACAGTATGATGTTTGAAGAAATCCATGCGATTCAAATTGGTAGATTGGGGATATGAAAGAGGAATGAGCTGTCACTTCCGGCCGCATCCCTGTGTATGTGCGAGATGCAGACGGAAGGAAAATATTCTGCCAACGATTATGCTACTGCGTACCGACCGTCCTTCAAATGTTTGAAGTAGCGAGAATCATTAAGATTGACGAGAATGGTGTTGTCCTTGACGAAACGCGCGCGCTTCACGTGTTTGATAATCTCGTCTTTCTTCATGGGACCCTCTTTTTCGAGTGTTGCGCGGATAACTTCGCGAACAATACCCGGCGCATAACCCCACTCGGTGAGCGCGTAGAGCCCGCGACCCACGAGCACAAAACGCGGATCTTTGATGAGTTCATTATGCGTGGTTGCGATATGCGCCTTTTTTGAGAAGAGTTTACCGATTGCTGCGGCGACCTCGGAGAAATGCATCGGGGAGCCATGGCGCTTCACAGCGAGATACGCATAATCACGAACCCCCTTGATGCGAATGGCAGGCGCAGTCGTGCGGCCCCACTCGGCGAGCGGATTATTGCCAATATGTTTGGAAAGGGAGAGCCAGCGCTTTAAAACTTCTTCATTCTTATACGCGTCATTGACGCCCTTGAGTTCATCGAGAAAACGGTCAAGAAGTTCTCCTTCAGAGAGCACCTCGGTGTCGGAAAGCGAAGCGTAGAGTTTTGAAAGCGCATCATGGATAGTTTTTGCGGTCGCACTGTCCACATGCCAGCGTGCGATGAAATCGTTCGTTTCGCGCTCACGAAAGAATGTCGAGTCGATCATGAGAAAAAAACGAAACCGATTCCGACTTTTTTCATCCTTTCCAAGCGCGGTGAGAAGCGCCTCTTCGGGCACGATGGCGCCAAGGGAATGTATATAGCGTTCAATCTCTTCAAATGCACCACTCGCGTCTTTAAATGCTTTGCTGGCGCGTACGGCGTCGAGCCCAACCGCCTCAATCTGCCGCACGCGCTCGCGAGTGATGCTGGAACGGTCGCCGATTGCTTCAAGGGTTTCGCGAGTTGCGTTCGCGCCGAGGCCGAAACGGCGAGTAAGAACTTCGCGTGCGCGCTCGGGTGCCGCACTAAGAAGACGCTTCGCGAGCGCGGCGCTGTCAAATGAAAATGAGGGGGGTGTAGCGACCCCATTCCGTTTTTTCGTCCTGGTAGCTGTAGCCATGTGGTCTAATTTATAGCAAATGCCTGGGAAAACGTCAATGGGACACTGCCATCACAAGGTTAATGATTTTATTCGGCACATAGACAACGCGGATGGGCTCCTTCCCGGCGAGCGCAGTGATGACTGTAGGGAGTGCGCGAGCCGCACTTACGGCATCTGTTTCGGAAGCGTTCGTCGGGAGAGTAATGGAACCGCGCCGTTTGCCGTTCACCTGCACTGTGATTTCTACCGTGTTTGAGGCGAGTACGGCGACATCAAACACCGGCCATGGTTGTTGGTGAACGCTTTCCTTAAACGCACTATCTGGTGGTGTGTCGGGCAACTTTTCTTCTGAAAGTTTAGCCCATAAGTGTTCGGCAAGATGCGGGGCGAAGGGCGCGAGCATGATGATGAGATATTTCAATGCAATTTTCTGTACAACAAGAGAGGATTCAAACTCATTCACAAGTATCATCAGCGCCGCGACTCCCGTATTGAACTTAAATCGGTCGCCATCTTCGGCTACTTTCATGCTCGTCCGCCCGATCGCTCGCTGTAATGGCCCCGGTACTTCAGTTGTATCTTCCGCTCGCTCAACAAGTCGCGCGACGCGTTCGAGAAATTTCCGCATCGCGGCAACGCCTTCCAAACTCCAAGGATAACTCCCGGGCTCATTGTAGGGACCGATGAAGGCGAGATAGACCCGCACCGCGTCCGCGCCGTACATCTGCACGAACTCGTCCGGATTCACAACATTCCCTTTTGACTTGCTCATCTTCTGTCCGTCGGGACCCATGATGAGCCCGCGATTGAAGCGTTCGGCAAACGGTTCGTCGACCGGCACGAGCGCGAGGTCAAAGAGCGCTTTCATGAAGAAACGCGCATACAAGAGATGCATCGTAGTATGTTCGCTGCCGCCCGAGTAGCGATTGACTGGCAGCCATTTCTTCATAAGCGCAGCATCAGAAAAATCGTGCGTGTCTTTCGGATCCAGATAGCGAAGGAAATACCATGAGGAATCCACGAATGTATCAAGCGTATCGTATTCCGGCATCCAGCCCTCGCCGAATATCTTCGTCACGCGCTCTTTGAGCTCCTTTGACGAGGCGAGTGGCGCTCTGCCCATCGGGTTGAAGTCAACATCGGTCGGCAAAAGCCACGGTAAATGCTCGGCGGGAATCGGGTGCGGCTTCCCTTCTGGATCGTAAACGATTGGTATGGGGCAACCCCAATACCTCTGGCGAGACACGAGCCAATCGCGAATGCGATATTGTGTCGTTCTCTCACCGCCCACGTACGCGACGATATTCCACTTCGCTTCCTCATTATTTTTTCCATCAAATTCAGCTGAATTCGCGAGTATACCATCCCCAATGTAAGCATGATCGTGTACAAGAACTTTCGAGAGATACTGATGACCTTCCGGTGTAAGTACTTCTGCAACTTCTTTAGCTGTAAGCCATCTGGTCGAATGTTTCAATTTTTCATCTTCTGAAATCTCATCTCGTTCGCCATTTTCAAGTTTGAAATAAAAAGATTTGAAATGGGCAAAACGATTTACATTCTTTGGACCATGAAAAAACTTGCTATGAAATGCCGGAAGCTCCCGCACGAGTTTCAGATTCTTATATCCCGTCTCCTCATATACTTCAGCACGTGCCGCCTCCTCCGGCGTTTGTCCTTCTTCGATGCCACCAGTAATGAATGTGTGCCAGGTGACCTGTTTCCAGTCGAGGATGAGATAGGTATCCTCAACCCAATGCTTAACGATTGCCGTGATTGCAGGCCGCTCCACAAATGGTAAATCGGGTTTGGGACGGTCGTCATCGCGGTTCCCAATAAATACTGGTTCAACGACCTGCCGAATAGGAAGGGATATCTTTTTTGCGAACTCAAAATCGCGTTCGTCGTGAGCAGGGACGGCCATGACCGCACCAGTGCCATAGGACGCGAGGACGTAGTCGGCGATGTAGATCGGGATTTCCTCTTTGGTCGCCAGATTGATCGCCGAGATGTCTTCGAGCACGACACCGGTCTTCTCTTTATTCTCGCTGCGCTCTCGTTCCGTCTTCTTTGCTGTCGCACTGACGTATGCTTCAATCTCATTTTTATTTGAAACTATGGATAACAGCGATGAAACAAGTGGGTGCTCAGGGGCGAGCACCACATACGTCGCACCGAAAATCGTATCCGGCCGCGTGGTAAACACCTCTATTTCCTGCTCGCTGCTCGCTGCTCCTGCTAACTTGAATTTCAGTTTCGCTCCTTCGCTTTTGCCTATCCATGCGCGCTGCGCTTCCTTTATCTCTTCACGCCACGGAAGCGCTTCAAGACCGGTCAGAAGACGTTCGGCGTAATCGGTAATCTTGAGAAACCATTGCGTGAGCCGTTTCTCCTCCACAGGCGTGCCGCAACGCTCGCAACAACCGTCAATAACCTGCTCGTTCGCAAGTACGGTTTGATCCTTAGGGCACCACTTGACTGCCGCCTCGCGATGTTCGGCGAGATTGTGCTCAAAAAGTTTTACAAAGAGCCATTGCGTCCACTGGTAGTAGCTCGGATCGCAGGTAACAACCTCTTTGTTCCAATCAAACGATGCGCCCATAGTTGCGAGCTGTTCGCGCATGCGCGCCATATTTTTATACGTCCAATCCTTCGGATCAAGGCCGTGCTTCATCGCTGCGTTTTCAGCAGGAAGGCCGAACGCATCGAAGCCGATCGGGAAAAGCACGTTCTTTCCGTGCATGCGCAGGAGGCGCGCATAGATGTCGGTTACCGCAAACGCGTACCAGTGGCCGATATGGAGATCGCCCGAGGGATACGGAAATTCCGCGAGCAAGTAGTAGCGCTCTTTGGATTCATCAGAGAGATCGGTCTGATAGAGATTAAGAGCCGCCCATTTTTGTTGGGCTTTTTTTTCTATCTCGCGATGGTCGTACGCCATTTTCTTCTTCAAGGTTCAACCTTGTTAAAGCTGCTTGGTTAACGGCGGATAGAAACTCGGGTCGATGGTTCGATCAAAACAGACCTGTCCGCTGCCGTGCTGCCAATTATCTTGCATCATGCCCTTAACGCTAAGAGCGGTCTTTTCTTGCGCGGGCATAGGCGCCTCTGGCATCACCGCACGAGTTTCTGAATACGTGTTTTGATTCCCACGGCTTTGCGCATTAAACGTTGCGCAGAGCTTGAATGATAGTGCTCCGGTCGTTTGATACACATACGATTCTCCCGTTTGCATATCCACCGGCAGAGGACCGTACGAGAGAGAGTTGTTGAGGTCGGTAATCACTGCGGGTAGTTTCTGTTTCGCCTGCCAATAATACGTTATTTGTGATTGGATATTTTGCAGATCGCTTACCTTCTGCGCATCAAAGCGCGCGAGGCGCGCCTGTGCGGGCGTGCCGACGATGAAGAAGCCCGCGATTATCGCCCCGACCGCAAGAATCGCTACGCCGATGCCTACTGCGCGTTTACGCAGAGGGAACATGTCCCAGTATCCCCGCAGGTCGGCGATGAAATGCATAAAGACCCCGACCGCAACAAGGAAGATGACAAGCACTTTGAGCAGGAATGCCGTAGTAAGCTCTTCGCCGTTGAGGAATGTAGTGAGGAGTGTAATGAGATCCACCACTATCGCCACGCCCGCAACAAAGAGCGTCAATATGAGCGCCCAGCGCCGGACCCAGATCTCTTTGCGAGAAGTGTCGCGGGACATATCCGCGCGTATGATTTTCATCAGCCACATATAGAGCGGAAGGAGAACTATGATTGATGCCATCTCATAGCTGATGCCGCTCTGGTAGGGGTCAGCGGGATAGTATGTCAGGGCGTTCGGAAAGGTGTAATTGATGTAATCAAAAATAAGGAAGATGAATGCGATAACGCTCCAATAGAAAGCGACCGTCGCCCCCGCCCACAAAAAGAAATCTTTCGGTGTTGTTTTTGGTTTACCCATGCAGGAATTCTATCACATCACCGTCTTTGACGATGTAATCCTTGCCTTCGGTGCGGACTTTTGCGGTTTCGCGGGCGGCGGCATAACTACCAGCGGCGAGCAAGTCATCAGTAGCAACAACTTCGGCGCGTATGAACTTTTCTAAAAAATCATTATGAATGGCGGCGCCCGCCATTGGTGCCGTACTACCCTCTTTGATAGTCCACGCCCGCGTCTCATCGGTACCAGTGGTGAAGAATGAAATGAGACCGAGTGTCTCATAGGCACCGCGAATAAGACCGGCGAGGCCATCCTCCGACACTCCAAGCTCTTTGCGGAAACTGGTGCGATCGGCATCGGCAACGTCGTTCAGCTCGCGCTCCGTCGCAGCGTCCAAAAATATAAAACGGCTGCCAAGCGACTTGATGAGTTCGAATGCGCGCTCCGCACGGCCGTCGGCAAGTCCATCAAGATTTTTCCCGCCGCTCTTCTTGTTGAGCGCATACAGAATTGGCTTCATCGTAAGGAGATTGAGATGTGACACAATCTTCTTTTCCTCGTCGGAAAGTCCCGAATGGAGCGCGAACTTCCCTTCCGAGAATCCCTGTTCAAGTGTGACAAGCGCGGCGTCTTCGGCGATAGCGTCTTTGCGTCCTGCTTTAATATCGCCTTCAATCTTGTCGCGGCGTTTCCGTACTTGCTCGGCGTCGGCAAGCACTAGCTCAAGATTGATAATCTCGATGTCTTTGTAGGGCTCGATACTCTCATCAACGTGGGTGATGTTCGGATCATCAAAGAACCGGACCACCTGAAGGATGGCATCGGTCTCGCGGATATTCGCGAGAAATTGATTCCCCAAGCCCTCGCCCGTCGCGGCGCCTTTGACGAGCCCGGCGATGTCCACAAATTCTATCGCCGCCGGAATGACTTTCTCGCTCTGAGACAAACGAGCAAGCACGCCGAGCCGTGCATCAGGTACGCCGACCACCCCGACCGAAGGATCAATGGTGCAGAATGGATAATTCTCCGCCGGCACCGATGCTTTCGTGAGTGCATTAAAAAGCGTAGATTTACCCACGTTTGGAAGACCGACAATGCCGATTTTTAACATAGATATTTAGACCTTAAGACCGCGTCAGGTTTTATGCAATGCGAGGAAACGCGCGTATTGCAGGATGCCATAGAAAATCGCCGTTGCGACGATAAAAAACAGTATGGAGGCGCCGAAAGAAAGAGGGAGTATCCACCCAAGGGTGCTGTACGCAAGGAACCACCACGCCGTGAAGAGAATTGCCGAACCGAACGCGAAGGATATATGCCGTCGCGAAAGAGCCCATGAGATACTGATAATAACGAGTGTGAGCACGGTAACCGTCCAATAGCCCGCAGTGAGCGCGGGTTGCTGTGCGGTATGTAGTACGTACGCGACGATGACAAGCCCGAGCGAAGCAATCAGAAGAAGCGACATACCGAAGCGCAGCCCTCTTCCGATGATGCGGAGATGCGCACGTTCGGCAACGTCTATCTTCCCGTCCCTCATCGCGCGAACATAAGCGAATTCGCTCCAGAGCGCAGTGAAAGCACCGATGAATATTCCAAGCGCTTGGCAGAACGTAAGAAATGGGACGAGTGCCGTCATGTGCGCTATGTTTTCTGCATGAGGGCGGCCAGTTCGGTGCGATATTTTTTCATCACTTCCATCGCGGCCTTTGTCTCGCCCTCTCCCCCCTTTTTGCGCCGTTCAATCTCCTCGCCTATTTTTTTGAAAAGTTGCGGGTCCTTCGAGATGAGCGCGGTCATATGTTCGCGTTGCGCCGCCGGCACATCCTTCAGTTTCCACTTGGCATACTGGTTGATGAGAAAACTCTGGATAGACATAAAACGTTTTTAGGAAAAATTCGATTGTACGTGGAGACCGCGAATGGTCCTCGTTGTGAGGTAAAGCGCCATAAGCGAGAAGAGTGCGAGTGCTTCAACATACATGAAGGAGGAATCGAAGACGCCAAACCCCGCGCGATAATGATCGACGGCAGTCGTGCCGAAAAGAAGCGTGCCGATAATCGCGATGCAAGCATTCGCCCAATGAATCCAGTATTGCGCCGGATTTGTAATGCCGGCTGTAATCACAAGCAACACGGCGGAAACGACCGCGCCGGTCGTTCCGAGCGGGAGTTCAGCGCCGGTGGACTGCGCGACAATAAGCACGACTGCACTCACAACGAAAAGCACCCGCACGCCATTACCGTGATAATGCGGTATTTCGCGTTCTGGCGATACGGTCTCATCTACCCCGCCCCCGCTACCATCATCAAAAGGCATATCCCTCCAGTATACGCTTTATAAGCGTTGCGCAAGTGTTAGAGAAGAACAGTCGCCTGGTTATGCGAAACTTCGACTATACCGCCCCTTGATATTGTAACGTAGTGCATCCGGTCGTCTGCTGCTTTAATGCGCATTTCTCCATTTTTGAGTTCAGAAACAAATGCTTCATGCTCGGCAAGAATTTGGAATACACCCTCACTCCCGGGAAGAGACACGGAAATCGCCTCTCCGTCAAAGAGATTCTCGCCAACTTTTGCAACGGTAAGATGAAATGTTTTCATGTCGTAACGAAGTGGAGATCCCGAGCGTGACGAGGGATTAATTGACTTGATCGATACTGCCCTTCATATAGAACGCCTGTTCCGACTTGTCGTCATGTTTCCCTTCCACAATTTCCTTGAAGCCGCGCACGGTCTCTTCGCGCGAAACATACTGGCCTTTTGTGCCCGTAAACGGTTCACCGACGAAGAACGGCTGCGAGAGGAAACGTTCAATCTTGCGCGCCCGCGTCACTGAGAGCCGATCTTCTTCCGAGAGTTCTTCCATGCCAAGAATGGAAATGATGTCCTGCAGATCCTTATAGCGCTGCAATACCTGCTTCACCATATTGGCGACGCGATAGTGTTCATCCCCGACGATATCGGGAGTCAGAGCCGCGGAGGATGATTGGAGTGGATCGATTGCCGGATAAATGCCGAGTGAGGCAAGCGCGCGGGAAAGCACGACGGTGCCGTCAAGGTGTGCAAAGGTCGTCGCGGGTGCCGGATCGGTAAGGTCGTCTGCGGGAACATAGACCGCCTGAACACTCGTGATGGAGCCCTTTTTCGTTGACGTGATGCGCTCTTGAAGACGCCCCATTTCTTCGGCCAAGGTCGGCTGGTAGCCAACAGCGCTTGGCACACGCCCAAGGAGCGAGGAGACCTCGGAACCCGCCTGGATGAAACGGAACACATTGTCCATGAAAAAGAGTACGTCTTTGCCTCCCTCGTCGCGAAAATATTCCGCCTGCGTGAGCCCCGAGAGTGCAACGCGTGCTCGCGCGCCCGGAACTTCATTCATTTGGCCGAACACGAGCGCGGTCTTCGCGAGCACACCCGATTCCGCCATCTCGTGATACAGGTCATTGCCTTCGCGCACACGCTCGCCGACGCCGGCAAAGACGGAATATCCGCCATGCTCGGTTGCGACGTTGCGTATAAGTTCTTGGATGAGCACGGTCTTGCCGACGCCGGCGCCGCCGAACAGTCCGACCTTGCCGCCCTTGAGAAAAGGAATGATGAGGTCAATCGCTTTAATTCCCGTTTCAAAGACCTCGGCTTTGGTCGTCTGCGCATCAAATGACGGCGGCGCGCGATGGATGGGGAGACGTTGTACATTTTTCGCAAGCGGTTCTTTGCCATCTACCGGCTCGCCAAGCACGTTGAACAGGCGGCCGAGCGTGGCTTCGCCCACCGGCACCATGATCGGTGCGCCAGTCGCCCTCGCGCTCTCGCCGCGCGCGAGCCCTGCCGTTTCGTTCATAGAGATCGCGCGTACGCGGTCAAGACCAAGATGCGAGGCGACCTCAAGCGTGATGCGTCCGTGCGCATTGCTTTTCTCAATGATGAGCGCGTCGCCAATCGCCGGCCGTTCTGCGCCGCCGCTTCCTGCGGAAAAATGTATGTCGACGACCGGCCCGATGATCTCTGTGATAATTCCGTTCATATATGTCATTAGGTTGCTAATGCTTCGCGCCCGCTGATAATCTCTGATACTTCGCGCGTAATGCCCGCTTGGCGAATCTTGTTGAAGAGACGTGTGAGATCATGCGCGACCTCTTTAGATTTGTCCGAAGCGTTTTTCATCGCCACCATGCGCGCGGAATGTTCGGATGCTTTCGCTTCCAGGAGCAAATGATAGAGCGAGATGGAGACGAGACGCGGCATCAGATACCCGAGCACTTCGGTACCGTCCGGCTCCACGCAATACGCTGTGGGGGACTCAATGACGCCGACATCGCTCCACTTGCCCTTCGACGGCACGATGTCTTTGACGAGCTGCGTGATGTTCGCAACCGAAAGCGGCAGCAGGCGGCGCACCACTGGTGCCTGCTCAAACGTTGATTTGAAATTGCTGTACGCGACAACCACCTCGTCATAGGTTCCCTGTGAGAATTCGCGCGAAAGGTCTGATGCGAGTTCTTCCATGACAGAAAGCTCCACGATATCTTTTTTGTTTTCAAATGCGCAGGCGATGCGGTACCCGCGGCGTGCGAAATATTCTTCGCCTTTCCTGCCATAGGCATACACGGTAACGAGGCCGACCGGATATTGCGCAAGCGCCTCTGCCGCTGCCTTGATGACACTGCTGTTCAGAGCTCCCGCAAGACCTTTGTCGCTTGTGAGAATAACAAGTGCTATTTTCTCTATCTTTCGAATGCTCGCGAGCGGATGTCGCGCAATATCCGCACTGCCTGAAAGCCGTGCGAGTATCGAGAGCGCTGCGCGAGCGTAATGGCGTCCCGCGAGCGCAGTGCTCTGTGTCTTACGCATCTTCACTGCCGAGACGGCCTCCATCGCCCGCGTTACCTTGTGCGTGCGCTCCGTTGCTTTTATTTTCGTTTTTATATCCTTGAGTGCCATAGTGCTATGCGGTCGCAGGGCGAGAGCCCGAAGATGTCGAAGATACTGAGGCAGCCGAATGTGCTGAGGCAGCAGCCGAAGTGCTACGGGCGATAAATGCGTCCAGTTTCTCACGCAAGGTCTTTTCCGAATCTCCACCAATTTCTTTTGATTCCCTGATGGCTTCGAGCACGTCGGATGCCTCGCGGGAAAGGTAGTCCTGCAATTTTTTTTCTATGGCTCCTACTTCTTCGGGCGCGAACGTGTCTAGATATCCGTTCGTTGCGGCAAATATAATTGCAGCTTCTATTTCAAACGCGAGCGGCACGCCGCGGCCTTGATTGAGAATTTCTGTCATGCGGCGGCCGCTGTCGATGCGCTTCTTCGTTTCAGCATCCAGATCGGAAGAGAATTGCATGAACGCCTCCAGTTCACGGAATTGCGCCAGTTCAAGCTTAATTTTGCCCGCGACTTTTTTCATCGCTTTCGTTTGCGCCGCACTGCCCACGCGCGAGACCGAAATGCCGACATTGATAGCCGGACGCTGGCCTTTATTGAAGAGGTCTGCTTCTAGGTAAATCTGACCGTCGGTAATTGAGATGACGTTCGTTGGGATGTACGCGGACACATCGCCTTCTTGCGTTTCGATGATGGGGAGCGCTGTGAGAGACCCGCCGCCTTTTTCTTTTGAGAGTTTTGCTGCGCGCTCGAGGAGGCGCGAATGGAGATAAAAAATATCGCCCGGATACGCTTCGCGGCCCGGCGGGCGACGCAAGAGGAGCGACATTTGGCGATACGCGACCGCCTGTTTGGAAAGGTCATCATACACAACGAGCGCGTCCCTTCCCTGCTCCATAAAATATTCGCCGATAGCCGCTCCGGCAAAGGGCGCGAGGAATTGGAGCGCTGCAGGGCTCGACGCGGGCGCCGTAACGACGATAGTGTATTCCATCGCACCGCGGTTCTCGAGCTCGGCGACCAGTTTCGCCGTCTTTGATTCCTTCTGACCGATAGCGACATAGATGCAGATAGGGCGAGTGGCCTTCGGCTCACTTTTCTGATTGATGATGGTGTCTATCGCGATACTGGTCTTGCCCGTGCCGCGATCGCCGATGATGAGTTCGCGCTGGCCGCGACCAATCGGGATCATTGCGTCTATCGCCTTGATACCCGTATGCAAAGGAACGTTCACTGGTGCACGATCGATGACTCCGTATGCTTCGCGCTCAATGAGTCGTACCTCCGTGGCTCCCGAAGGACCCTTGCCGTCAACCGGTTCACCGAGCGGATTCACGACGCGGCCGATAAGCGAATCGCCGACCGGAATGGAGAGCAGGCGGCCGAGACGGCGGACGAGCATTCCCTCGTATATCTTTGATGCATCTCCAAGAATAACCGCTCGCACGCCGTCTTCTTCGAGATTGAGAACAAGCCCATAGATAGGTCGGGGATCCTTCAGGGCCTCGACGAGCGTACGGTCAAATGTTGCATCGAAAAGCACCATTTCGGACATGGCGGAATTGCGCAGGCCGTCAATTTCCGCAATGCCGTCGCCAGTTGCGCGCACAATACCGGTCTCCTCTGTACCTTTCGAAGGAGTCCATGCGGCGATTTCTTTCTCAATTCTCTCAATGATGCTTTGCATACCCCGTATGATTATTTGCCACAATTGCGATTGCTAATAATTCTCAGGATTTCACATGTCCGGCAGTTATGTTGAGTAATCATACGGGGCATATGCTATACGGTGACCTTCTGATAAATGTGCAGGAGCGCGCTCTTTGCCGACCGGTCAATGAGTAGGCCACCGCTACGAGCCCGCCAACCGTGAATGAGAGAAGAATTCACGTTTGCGTGTCGAGTAACAATACCTTCATGCGCGGCGGCGCGAAGCGCCGCCGGTACATCTTTCTCATGAGCGACTTCTACGATCGGTTTAAGCGCGTGACGCCGCGCCGCAACCTTCCGTAGCTCGCGCGCGATTTGCGGAAGCATTTTCATGCGCCCGGCACTTTTCAAATGCAGAATGAGTTTTGTCACCGCAACGTCCGATGCCGCCTTATTTTCAAGTTCGGCAGCGGCTTCCAAGAGACGTGTGTAGTCGTCGATCATACGCGTATCACCTTCTCCGCGGCGAGTATTGCGAGCCGCGCGATTTCTTTCTCGCTGTCGCGAAGCGCTTTTGCCGCGGTCTCTTTTGCGCGCGCCTCCGCATCGGAGGCCACATGTGCCGCACGTTCTTCCGCTTCTTTTAGTATTCGAGTGCGCTCATCGGCAGCCGCACGGCGCGCATGCTCGACTACCCCTCCCGCTTCTTTTTCCGCTTTCATGAGACGTGTCGTTGCCTCCGCATCGGCATGCAAGAGATGTTGTGCGGCCTTTTCCGCATCATTGACACCCTTAGCAACCACACGCTCGCGCTCTTTTGCCATGTTCAACACCGGCTTATAAAGCAGCCAGGTGAGAGCGACGGCGAGTACGGCAAAATTGGCGATCTGCGCAAGCAGGAGATGCCAGTCGATGCCAAATGTCGTAAATAATGCGCTCATAATTAAGCAGTTCTAGAAATCGATTTAGGTGTACTTGATGATGAATCCAACGACGAGAGCGAAGATTGCAAGCGCTTCGGTAAAAGCGATGCCGATAAACATGTTCGTGATGATTTTACCGGATGCTTCCGGGTTCCTACCAATGGCTTGGAGCGCCCCTGCGACCATGATACCGATACCGATACCTGGGCCAAAGACACCCAGACCCACTGCGAGCCCCATGCCTATTAATTTTGCCGATTCTATGTCCATAAATGTATTGCATTACGTTACTAATCGCACCGTATCCCGATTCTTATTCGATAACTCTCCATCCTGTGCCGAATGTTCAGTCGGCGCATATTCTTCCTCATGCATCTCAACGGCAATCTTTGTGAAGAAAAGAGTCAAGAGGGCGAAAATCGCGGCTTGAATGAATCCTACAAGGGTCTCAAAAATGAGAAACGGCACCGGTAAGAGATAGGGAACAAAAAGCATAATGACAAGCATCAATACTTTCCCCGCAAAGATATTGCCGAACAGACGGAACGAAAATGAAATAAGCCGGACGAGTTCTGAGATGAGTTCTATCATTCCAACCATGAACGCGAGCGGCGATTTAAATGTAATGAATTTTCCTGAATATTTCAAGAGACCCAGAGTGGCAATGCCCGCTATTTCAATGGCAAAAAAGGCGATGAGTGCGAGTGCGAGCGTCAGATTGAGATCGGTCGCGCCCGGATAGAAAAACGGGATGAGTTTGGAGGTCCCGTGAACGTTTTCGGTGATGCCAATGGAAGCTACGAACGGCAACAGTCCGAACCAATTGACGGAGAGTACAAATAGGAAAATGGTCATAACGAGCGGAAACAAGCGTTCGGCAAGTCGGTCATTACCGAGCGTTTCGCGTACGAACCCGTAAGGGTACATGACGAGCAATTCAAGCATCGCTTGGAATTTCCCCGGCTTCAGCGTCACGCCTCGACCCACAAAAAATGCAAAAATAATGAGAAGCGCGGAAACGGTGAGAGCCGTGACGAATGTGTTTGAAATCGCAATCGTTCCAATATGAAAAAGCGCCAGAGGCGCCAAGTGGATTGAAATCCCTCCGTCCATGAGTACATGTTAACAGACGATGGCCAAAAATACTAAAAATTCAAAGGGCGCAAGCTTTCGCTCGCGCCCCCTTTTTCTTCTCATTCGCTATTATCCTCCGCTATCCTCCGCCCGCACACGTTTGCCGAATGTCTTCACCCGTTGTGGCTTAAAACGTTTCAGCCAGATATCGACGAGCGCAGCCGTCTTTTCGGCCGGCGTCCGCTCTAGAATAATCCCGTCCACTTCACAAGTGTGGATGGTAATCTCCAGACAATGACACTTCTCCGGCGCGGTATGAATCGCCGCATGAGATTCTATCAGCATTGCCAAGAAACTTATGCCATTCCCGCCGCCTTCGAAACGCTTGAATTGCGGCGGCATCACGAGCGTAAAACCGGCGGCAATGATGTCATCCCATAGCTGCTGACCGAGATTCGGATCGGCGAGCGCCACCGGATCGGCACCGTAAAAATCCCAAGCACGGTCAACACTCCTTGCGAGTCTGATTTGCTTTTTCTGCATCGACGCTCACCTCCCTCCCGTGTAAAGGCATCCGCATGAGCGCGGAATGCTGACGAATCTGTAGTGCAATATAGGATATTTTGCTTAAAACGCAATGTGGGGAAACTCGCTATCTTTCCCATCTATGCTATATACTGGGTTGGTCGGGCCGCAATGTACATTGCGGCATCCTACAAAATTATAGTCGCCGATTACGGCTCCTTAATTTTGTGGAGTTAGTATTAATACAATCACATTCATTATGGCAATAAACGCAGCTCTATCGAAACCGCTTAAGCTTTCTCCTGAATTGGAGGCGGTCGTCGGTGCAGGCCCGATGCCGAGAACCGAAGTAGTCAAGCAGCTTTGGGTATACATCAAGAAGCACGACCTTCAGAATCCTAAGAATAAGCGGAATATTCTCGCCGATGACAAGTTGAAGGCGATATTCGCTGGTAAAGGCGAAGTCACCATGTTTGAGATGACCAAGCTCGTTTCAGCGCATCTGAGCTAATACAAATATAGTACGCGGAACAAAACCCGCCTTCGGCGGGTTTTGTTTTTGACACCCCCCTACCGCACTTGTGTATGAGCATCGTTGCCGACAGATGAGAAGATATTCGGATTTTCATCTCCCGACACTTCAAGCACAGCCCATGCGCCCTTGTTCATTCGCGCGAGCGCATGATCGACGAGCAAGTACTTTCCCGGCACATCAACCGTAAACTCGACTATGGAAGACCCTCCCGGCAGCACTGCGGTCGTCTGCACATTTTTAAACAGCGATGATCCCTCGCCCATTGCGGCTTCGGGATATACCGTGTCAAAAATTTCTCCGATCACATGGAACGACGAGATAAGGTTGACTCCGCCATTGCCGACATACATGCGAATCTTGTCGCCAACTTCCGCTTTCATACGCGACGCGCTTTCAACCTTTCCGTTAAAGACGACGTAATTCGGAGTTCCCTTGATAAGCGCGTTGGAATCAAATTGCATGAGTCCGCGCTTCCCGATTTCTCCTATGGTATAGAATTCACCCTGTACCACATAAAACTCCTTGTCGACTTTCGATAGAGCCAGAGCGGGATCTATCGGATCGACCATGATTAGCCCGTATTGCCCGTGCGAATTATGCGTACTGACGTTCGGTGTCGCGCAGTGATATATGTAGAGACCGGGATTAAGCGCCTTGAAACGAAATGTTTTTGTCTCTCCGGGCGCAACGCGCGTCAGTGCCGCTCCGCCTCCCGGACCGTTGACCGCATGTAAATCAATAGTGTGATCATGCAAACTTGATGCATCATTTCCAAGCGTGACTTCAACCGTGTCCCCCTCGCGCACGCGCAACATCGGTCCAGGGACTTGTTTGTTATATGTCCAGTAGTTCTGATAGATACCCGGAGCCGTCTCGGCAATAACTTCCTGTGTTTTTAAGGCAATTCGCACGATGCCATCCACATCGGGTTTTTGCGGCTCGTTTGGAACACTGTTCGGATCGGCGGAAATGTCCGAGATTTTTTCAAAATCATCTGCGTGGACGAAAAAGTTGAACACATTGTAGAAAGGTAGGTTTGGAGGCATGTTGCCCGGCGCATGAGAGCGCATAAATGGCGGCATCGCAAAATCCGGTGCATATGTTTTGTTAGAGATAAGGCCAGTAAAAAAAGCAATGATGAGAAGAGTGATCGGAATATAGATACCGCGTTCTCGTATCATCGCGCGAATGGTCTCATGACGCATCACATGGACGATAAGGATACCGAGGGCGACTACACCGACAATTGCTGATATGACTTCAAAAATAAGGTAGGTATGCATGTGTTCATTGTATCTTATAACGATAGTATTGTCTTAATGATTGCTGCGCAAACAATCCCGAGCTTTTTGGTGGGGCCGCAACTCGTCAATCGCTTCGCTCGTTGTTTTGTGGACCTACCGGGAATCGGACCCGGACCTTAGCCATGCCATGGCCACGTAATACCATTTTACTATAGGCCCTGAGCGAGGAAGAATAACACAAGTCCTCTTGTGATTATTCTTTCCGAACGAAGGGTATATATAGGCATTTCTATATAGGCCAATCGCTTTTACTGTACTTCCCTTTTGTACGTTGCTCAAGACACCACGTACTCGGAAATGGCCTTGGCTATCGTGTTGATGGTTTTTTTGAAGCGGGCGATATCTTGCTCCAGCAGCAAGAACCGAAATCCTTGGAGGGATGAGTTGAAGCCGGAAGAGAGCGGCACGACGCAAATGCCGGTGGAAGCAAGCAGATAATAGACGAAACGCTTATCAAGAGATGCTTTCGTGAGGCGCGAATCAATGAATTTCTTGAGATCGCTCCGTACGGGAAGCGACTGTCTTGAAGTAAGCGTGCCTTTCCGGAATACGCATGTCATATAGAACGCTCCGCGTGGCTTATGAATAATGATGCTCGGTATGCGGGAAAGTACGCTGTGAGCGTATTCTGCGCGCTCATCGTAGCGGCGGGTGCGCTTCGCTAGATATGGATAATAGCGCGTGTCCCCCATCACCTTCGGCAGAACTCTTTGCGGGAGCGTGGTTGAACATACTTCAAGCGTCTTTGAATCCACGATTGAACGCACATAACGGTCAAAATTCTTATCCTTGTCGCGGTTATAGAATTCTATCCAACCGCACCGTGCTCCCGGCCAGGGAAATTCCTTTGAGATTCCGCGCATGGCGATACTGGGAACGTTTCCAATGACCGAAGCGAGTTTCTTCATGCCGCTTCCCTCGTATGCAAGATTTGAATAGATCTCATCGGAAATGATGAAGAGCTTGTATTTCTTTGCGAGCGCGACGATCGCACGTATTGTCTTTTGCGGATACACGAAGCCCGTCGGATTGTCCGGGTTGACGATGAGGATGCCGGCGATGTCTTTATGCTTTCGTATTTTCTTCTCAATATCGGCAAGGTCGGGCCGCCATTCGTTCTCTGGATCCAGGCGATAAGAAATATAGGGTTTGTCGGCATGTGCCGCTTCAGCGGATGAGTGCGTCGGATACCCCGGGTCGGGTCCTAGTATCCGCGCTTGGGGATTAAGATTGCGATAGAGATGGGATATGCCATCGCCGAGCCCGTTGAAAAAGAGTATGTCATCGGCGGTTATCTGTATGCCGCCTTCCAGGTTCCGTTCGCGGGCAATATAGGCGCGTGTCTCATCAAGACCTTTGGTCGGCGAATACGCAAATACGCGGTCCTCTTTGAGGGCGTTCGTGACAATTTTCTTTATCCATGGCGGCGGCACTTCGCCTTTGGCGACCGGGTCGCCGATGTTCTCCCACACGATCGGTATGCCGGCCTTTGCGACCCGCTTGGCGACATCAACAATCTCCCGTATCTCGTACCGGAGCTTGTCCGCCCCCGGATGAACGATATTTGATCTCATAGATGAACTTCAGCGTAACCGAAATGTTGTGGGGCCGCAAT
>CAZJZB010000008.1:0-30105 GCA_964550425.1 uncultured Candidatus Saccharibacteria bacterium
GGTCCAAGAGATGCGGTCAAAGATTGCCGAACTAGCCGGCAAAATTGCCCGCCTCACCGACCTTTTCATCGAACAGGACATTGAGCGCGGTGAGTACCTAGAACGTCGTCACGCGCTCATGGGCGAGAAAAGGTCTCTGCAGGAACAATCCCTGCTTCTTGAACGAGACGCCGCCGTGTGGCTCGAACCGATGCGGGAGTGGATAAACGAAGCGCAAGCGCTTACGGGAATAGCCCAAAGTCAAAACTACCCCTCCAAAAAATCCTCCCTCCAAAAAGTCTTCGGCTCGAACCTCACCCTCCACGCGCGCGAAGCGCGCGGCGCCCCGCAGAATCAATGGCTTTCTCTCGCACAGGCAAAAACAGATTTCCCGAAAATGGGTTTAATCTCTACTGTGGTGACCCTACCGGGAATCGAACCCGGCTTCCAAGCTTGAGAAGCTTGTGTCCTAACCGATAGACGATAGGGCCGTCTTCGTTTTATAACAAAAAAAGAGGGTAGAAGGAAGTATTAAAAGGTTTGCGCGGGAGCCAGTTGGCTACCCGCGCGATTATCTCTTACGTGCCTTTTCAAGAGAGGCAACAACTTCCGGATCCGGCGGAAGGACGTCACCCTCCGGTGAGACCGTATAGAGCTTCGCTTGTTCTCGGACAATCTCATCCACAACGCCCTCACGGTCTTTCTTGTGCAGTTTCTGCAAGATGGCGCCGTGCTTTCTTCCCTTGCTACCCATTCGGCTCAGGGCCTCACTATCCCCAGCCAGTTGCGCCCTCCTCACTTTCTCAGGTTTCTCCATGGTAGTGGTCTCCTGTTACGTCTGACCAATATTAAACACCATTTCTCTTAAGAGAGCAAGCTATCCACAACCGCCTTCACCTCTCCACCATCGGCTTTTCCTTTGAGTTCTTTCATCAGCGCGCCGGTGAATTTCCCGGCATCGGCTTTGCTACTGACCCCGAGTTCAGTCATTTTTATCTTTGCGAGTGCCGTGATTTCTTCGCGGCTCATTTGGGAAGGGAGGAGGGATTCAAGAATGGCAAGTTCGGCCTTCTCCGGCTCCGCGAGGTCATTGCGAGACGCCTTTTCAAACTGTTCTATGGAGTCCTTGCGCTGGTTAGCGGCACGCTTCACGACAGTGATGGCCTCCTCATCGGTAAGGAATTCATCTGGTTTACGCTTCTTCGCGACGACTTCATTTGTCATCGCGGTCACGAGCGAACGGAGCGTTCGCAGCCGAACCTCGTCATGCGCCCGCAGGGCGTCGGGAATAGATTTCTTGAGGGTCTCGTGGATAGTCATGCTATAAAGTATACTACACCCATGAGTATTATCAGCGTCGCTCTCATTGTTTTCGTACTGATTGTCGTCCAGAGTATCGGTCTCTATTTCATATTGCGTCGACGTGAAGAAACTCCTAAAGATGATGGTGCAGGTATGATTCTCCTGCAACAGCAAATGCAGGAGCTCGCGCGCACGCTTGATGCGCGCGTCGCAGAATCATCGAAGGCGATGCAGGAGAGTTCTCATCGGCAATTCTCCGAATCAAATCGCCTTATCAAAGAAATCACACAAGAAGTCACGTCGGTAAAGGAAATCGGCCGACAGACGCAAGGATTCGCCGAGCAACTGCAAAATCTTCAGGACATCCTAAAGAATCCTAAGCAGCGCGGCATTCTCGGCGAGTATTACTTGGAAACCGTATTGAAGAATGTGCTTCCGCCCGGGATGTATCAGATGCAGTATCCCTTTAAGAACGGCGAGATAGTGGATGCGGCGGTATTCGTGAGCGATAAGATAGTCCCAATTGATTCAAAATTCTCGCTCGATAACTACAATCGTCTCGTGCATGCGAACGAGGCAGAGCGGCCTGCGTTTGAGAAAGCATTCGTGAATGACCTCAAAATGCGCATCACAGAAACCGCGAAATATATCCGCCCGGAAGAGAATACGATGGACTTCGCCTTTATGTTCATTCCATCCGAAGGTATTTATTACGATCTTCTTACCAACCAAGTGGGCGGAGGGGAAGATGAGAATCTCATCCAGAGGGCGGCAGGGAAGTATAAGGTCATCATTGTTTCTCCGACATCTTTCCTTGCGTATCTGCAGACCGTGATGCAGGGGTTGAAAGCGCTCAAGATAGAAGAAAAGGCCGTAGAAATTCAACAAAGGGTAGGGGAACTAGGGAAGCATGTCGCCGCGTATGAAGAATTCTATCGAAAACTCGGCGTGTCGCTCGGCACCTCGGTCAGTCACTATAACAGCGGCTACAAAGAGCTCGGCAAGATAGACAAAGATGTCTACCGCATCGCGGAATCTAAAATAGGTATCGAACCTGAATTATTGGACAAGCCAATGGCCGAGCTCGAATAGCCCAGTGAGAGCTTTGGGCTCTCACTGGGCTAAATATCCACAGGGCTAGTTGCAATCTGTACACGTACGTGTACAATAGGAATATGAATACGACATTTACCAAGGTGCCAAAGACGCTCGGGGTAAGCGGGTTTCGGGCTGACCTTGCCCGCAGCCTTGCACGAGCTAAAAAGAGTCCGCTTATTATCTCTGATCGTAAGGGCGGCGAGAGCTATGTCGTGCTCGGTGCGGACGCGTATAACAAGCTTATGGAACTTTGGGAAGATGAACAGGATGGGCTGGAATTGGCGCGACTGATAAGAGCTAACAAAGGGAAAAAACTGATTCCGTGGGAAAAGGTTCGGGATAGTACTCGCTCCTAATGTCTCGTATATTTTTTACCACCGGTGCCGAGCGAGATTATCAGAAATTACCAACCGATGTACAAACACGAATCACCCTCGTCCTTGACGGTCGTTTTGTCATTGATCCATTTGCTCCAGAACTCAAAACGACCAAACTCAAGCCGCCGCTCCATGGATATCGCATCCGTGTTGGGCACTACCGAATATTGTTTGAATATTCACCGGAAGTGATTACCGTCTACAAAATCAAACACCGCAAAGACTCATATAGATAAGTTTGCCTTTTAGAGGAGAAAGTGCTAGATTGTGAGGACTATGGAAGTGGCCGTAATCAAGACCGGTGGGAAGCAGTATGTCGTCTCTAAAGGCGACACTATCGCTATAGAGAAGCTCCCAGGGGATTTGAAAAAAGGTGACACGGTTGTATTTGGCGAGGTGCTCCTCGTCGACAACGGCTCGGACACGACCATCGGCGTACCCGCTATCAAGGGTGCGGAGGTCAAGGGCACTGTCGTTCTCGCCGGATTAGGTAAGAAAGTCGAGGTGGTGAAGTACAAGCCGAAAAGCCGCTATTATAAGCGCAAAGGGCATCGCCAGCCGCTTCTCAAAGTCAAAATCGACTCAATTTCGTAAACTAGGTACTCGGACAGGCTCTAGGCATTAGCCAGTGTCGACCTCTAACATTATTTCGCGTGCGCATTCGCTAGCGCCTAATTATCTAATTATATGCAAGTAGGAAGATGGAATCATCAATCAGGAGGTGGAAGCTCGCATGGACGCGGACGTCCTTCGGGGCCTTCAAGAGGTTCGCATGATGGCGAACGCCTGCCTGCTGGTAGGCAAGGTTCGTATTCGTCACGCCCACCACAGCGCAGCGGCTCAAGTGCTCCGTATCGTTCAGGTAGTCACGGCGGCTATGGTGGCGGCTTTGGTAATCGCGGTCGCGCACCGGCGCGAGGTCGCGGCTTCGGCTCGTTCGGCGAGACGGAAGGCGAGATAGCAAAGTTCATGAACAAGACGGTCGTGACGACTTCAGAGCCGGTGTTCGTTCCCGAACATACGTTCTCCGATTTCGATATTAATGCGCATCTGAAGAAGAATATTGAAGCGCGGCATTATGTGTCCCCGACACCTATTCAGGACAAGGCCATTCCTCATGCATTGCTCGGCCAGGATGTTGTCGGTCTCGCCGCAACCGGCACTGGGAAGACGGCGGCGTTTCTCATCCCGCTCATCGACAAGGTCATGAAGCAGAAAGGCGACCGCGTGCTTATCATGGCGCCGACAAGAGAGCTTGCGGTACAGATAGAAAAAGAACTCGCGGGCTTCGCGAAAGGTCTCGGATTCCGCGGCATGGTCGCAGTGGGTGGTGCGAACATCGGCCCGCAAATCTCCCAACTCAAGCACAATCCGGCATTCGTCATCGGCACTCCTGGACGCTTGAAGGACTTGATGGAGCGTCGCGCGCTCGACCTCTCCGGCTTTGGCACGGTCGTTCTCGATGAGGCGGACCGCATGCTCGACATGGGCTTTATCGACGATATGCGCATGATCCTCGGGAAGATGAACAAGGAGCGCCACACGCTTTTCTTCTCGGCGACTATGTCGAGGGATATTGAACGGCTCATCGGCGACTTCCTTTCAAGTCCGGTCGTCATATCGGTAAAGACGCGCGATACGCCAAGCAGCATTGATCAAGATGTCGTTCGTATTCCGCGCGGGAAGGATAAGTTTGAAGTACTTTCAGAAATGTTGAAAGATCGCGAATTCAGCCGAGTGCTCGTATTCGGCCGCACCAAATTCGGCGTGGAGAAACTCGCTAAGGCGCTTTCCCGCCTTCACATTCACTCCGAAAGTATCCACGGCAATAAGACGCATGGCGCGCGCATACGCGCGCTGGAGGCCTTTAAGGCAGGGAGGGTGAGCGTACTTGTGGCGACCGACGTCGCCGCGCGCGGCCTTGATATTCCGGCTGTCTCGCACGTCATCAACTACGATCTGCCTTCGACCTATGAGGACTATGTCCACCGTATCGGCCGCACAGGCCGCGCAGATATGAAAGGGAAGGCGCTTACGTTCGTCCAAGGTCGCTAGGTTTCTTTGCGGTTGGTGAGGGCGGCGCGCAGCGTCTCGCCGTCGGAATATTCAAGCTCGCTGCCGGTTGCGAGGCCGCGACCGAGCACTGATATCTTCACCGTATCGCGATAGGGCGCGAGCAGTTCGCGCACGCGATCGGCAGTATGCTCTCCTTCGCTCGTCGCCGATAGCGCAAGAACTATCTCTTTCAAATTATTCTTCAAACGTTTCTCAATTATTTTTAGCAATTCTTTTTCGCGAATCGCGCCTTTGCCCGTGAGCGTGAGTACGCCGCCGAGGACGAAGTAACGGCCGTGATAAGTCCCGGCACGCTCAACCGCTGCTAGATCCTGATCTTTCTCAACCAACATGAGAAGTGTATCGTCGCGCGTTGTGTCGGAACAATAATTACAGATACTGGCTGAACTACCATTATAAAAACGCAAACATTCAGAGCACTGACGGACGTCTTTTCCTAACGAGAGGATGAGTTCAGCAAGTTTGGTTCGGTCGACAGCAGGAGCGGCAAGGAGATAAAAAACAAAACGTTTACCTTGCCTAGGACCGATACCAGGGAGCCGAGCAAGTGCTTGCGCAAGTTCATCGATACGATCCATAGTTACGCGAACAACGCAGTTTTGAGGTACGCGTCACTTGCCCAGCGGGCAAGCGCGCTCACTCTCGGCTCGCAAATTTTGGCGCAGCTGCCTAACGGCGCCAAAATTACCATGCTGCTTCGCCTTCGAGAGCCCTCAAAATTGCATGTTCGCTCCATTTTAGAATTCTTGGGCGAGCTCGCCGTAGCCGGCCGTATCCATTGGCTGGAAGGTCGCACGCTTCTCGTCGAAGTACAGTTCGGTTTTACCGGTCGGGCCGTTACGATGTTTTTCAATAAGTATTTCAGCGATGTTCGGCCTATCGCTTTCGGGATTACGTTTGTCTTCGCGATGGATAAACATCACCACGTCCGCGTCCTGTTCAATACTTCCGGAATCGCGCAAATCGCTCAAGCGGGGCTTGCCACCGCGCTGTTCCACTGCGCGTGAGAGCTGGGAGAGTGCGATAACTGGTACTTCAAGCTCGCGCGCAAGCGACTTCAAGGAGCGCGAGATTTCAGTCACTTGCTGGACGAGAGAATCAGAGGCCTTGGTTGAGGTCGGTGCCATGAGTTGGAGATAGTCAACGATGATGAGCCCGATGCCGCGCTCGCGCTTCAGTCGCCGCGCAACGGCGCGCATCGCGAGGATGTTATTACCGGGTTTATCGTCGATGTAGATAGGCGCCTTCGAAAGCGACTCCAGCGCATCCCGTATGCGATTGAAATCGTCCTCCTCCCTCACTTGACCGGTACGAAGTTTCCATGAATTAACGAATGACTCCGCGGCGAGCATGCGGTCAATGAGTTGTTCAGAGCTCATCTCAAGGGAAAAGATGCCGACAGGAACGTTATGACGCACGGCGGCATTCCGCGCGATATCGAGCGCAAGCGAGGTCTTGCCCATTGAGGGCCGCGCGGCGATGATAACGAGATCAGAGGGATGAAAACCCGAAAGAAGAGTGTCAAGAGTAGGGAAGCCGGAGGGAACGCCGCGGATACCGCTTTCTTTTTTGGAAAGGGCTTCAATGCGGTCCCATGCTTCGTGAATTTTGTCGCCAATAGCGGTAAATTTGTGCGCCGCGGAAGCGTTGCCTATGGCATACACGCTCTTCTCGGCTTCATCCAGAACTTCCATCGTTTCTCGCGCATCGTCATAAGCGGATTCTGTAATGCCGTAGGCGGCGTCAATAAGAGAGCGCATCAAGAACTTGCGCGAGACGAGTTCGGCATAATGGGAAAAATTTCCGGGCGCCGGCGCCGAACCGGCGAGCTCGGCGAGATAGCTGCGGCCGCCGGCCCGTTCAAGCAATCCCTGATTCTGCATCCGCTCGGAAAGGGAAAGGAGATCAATCGGCTCGCCGCGCTCGGCGAGCTCGCGCATCGCGCTGAATATAAGCCGATGTTTTTCCGCGTAGAAGGAGTCGGGGTGAATGAGATCCGAGACATCGTGGATAGCGTCTGGCTTGAGTAGGAGGGCGCCAAGGAGGGCGCGCTCGGAGTCAAGAGATTGGGGTGGGACGCGGTCGGTAGCCATTGCCACCGATTATATCAAAGAGTGGTACGAATCACACTCTGGCCTTCCGGCCCGTCATCCACACGATATCCCCTGTGTTCAATATCGTCTCGAATACGGTCGGCTTCTTTAAAATCTTGATCCTCGCGCGCCGTTTTTCGGCGCGCGAGCATTTCGCGAATTTCTTCCGGAATGTCCGATTTTGTCAGAACATTCTTTATGGGCGGGTGGAGAAGCGAGAGACCGAGATGCGCCTCGGCATCTTCAAGAAGACACCATTTTTCTTCGGGCGTGTACTCCTCGCTCTTTAAAGAGTCCCAAAGAATGCTGAGCGCTTGCGGGGTTGCGAGATCGTCGCGTATCACCGCGAGGAATCGTTCGCGCACCTCGGAATATTTTCCCACTCGCTTGGACTCCTCCGCTATTTCATGCGAGAGTTTCCAGAGCCGATCAAGCGCGCTTGCGGCGCCCGCAATTGCGTTCCATGAAAAGGAAAGGGGGGTGCGATAGTGCGCCTGGAGGAAAAAATAGCGCAGCGAAAGCGGATGAAATCCTTTTTCAATAATGTCTGAGAGGTGCACGACGTTGCCAAGCGATTTCGATGCTTTTTCTCCGCTCATGGTGAGAAAGGCGCTGTGCATCCAATAATGGACAAAGGCGCGTCCATTCGCCGCTTCGGATTGGGCGATTTCATTATTATGATGCACAGAAATATGATCCTCTCCGCCGGTATGAATATCTATTTCTTGTCCCAAGAGCGAACGGATCATCGCCGAGCATTCGATGTGCCAACCGGGATTGCCTCGACCCCACGGACTATCCCATTGCTGGAGATCGTTTGGTTTCGCGGCTCGCCAGAGGACGAAGTCGGCTGCATGACGTTTCCCTTTGACGATTTCGACGCGCGCACCTGCTTCAATCTTCACATTGGATCGGTCGCCAAGTTTCCCATAGCCGGGAAATTTTTGCGTATCGAAATAAAGACCGTCCGTCAAGCGATACGCAAATCCTTTTTCTTCAAGCGTTTTAGCCAATGCTATTTGCTCTTTAAGATATTCGGTTGCCCGAGGAAACAGAATGTCATTTGTAGCAACGGCAAGATCGTCAAGGTCGTCGACAAACAGTTTCGTGTAGCGGTCGGCGATCGCCTCGGGTGTCGTATGTTCGCGCAGAGCGCCGACGACCATCTTGTCGGCGCCGCGGTCGCCATCGCCGACGAGATGGCCGACATCGGTAATATTGATAACTCGTCGCACGCGATATCCGGCGGCATCAAGCACCCGCGCGAGCGTGTCTGAGAACACATACGCGCGCAGATTGCCGATGTGCGCGCGGTCATAGACGGTTGGTCCGCACGAATAGAGTAGTGCGATTCCCGGCTTTCGGGACACAAAGATCTCCTTTTTATTCGAGAGCGTATTGGTAAATAATAGGTGCGGCGGACGATTTCGTGATTCTCTTTTATATATTCCAAATAAACGCGCGAGAAAACCCATGTGATACTTCGTCATACGATCGGGTGCATCAGAAGAGCCAACGCCTCTTAATGAAAAATGTAGTCAGGAGCATCGCGACACCGAACATAATAGCGATTACGATCCAGAAAGCGTTTGGCGAATCAATGAGAGGCATACCCTCCGTGCGCATCGCGAATGTCCAGCTTATAAGTCCAAGCGGGAGGAAAATGAAGTTGACCGTAGTGAGTGTCTTCATAATTTCATTTTGACCCGCCTCAAGCAGAGCGATATTCGTCTCGCGCAGTTCAGTCGCGACAGCGCGGTGCGTCTTGACGGTTCGCGCGACGTTCGCGCGTTCCGTTTTAATACGCTGTGTGCGCAGCGCGAAAGAAGCGTCAAAGAACGCACATTCCTTGAGGACGTCCAGGAAATGAGTCAATGATTCTTCTTGGGTCGCAAGTGCGGCCTCCACATGGAGGAATTCGCGGCTGACATTTGAAATGGAGCGCACCGTTGTTCGTTCATGGCCGTCAAACATCTCTTTTTCAACGCGCACGAGATTGTCGGCCATATGATTCGTGTGGTCGCGCATCGAGGTGTAGAGATGCGCAAAGAGAATTTCCAAGAGGACATCGGTCGTGATAGGCGTCTTTCCCGTGACTAGCTGCTGCGCTTCAAGAAGTTTCTTTAAATGGTACAGGGGCGCGACAACTTCATAACGCACTGTCAGAATGAAGTTTTTTCCGACAATGAAATCAATTTCTTGATTTTTTGTTTCGCCGTCATCTGTGCCATGGGTAGGGAAATGAAGCACCAGGAGCGCTGTGCCGGCATCACTCGCCACGAGCGATGATGGGGTGGGAGAGAGCAATTCCGCCTCAAGGCGCTCGCTGATAGAGAATTCATGCGCTGCATTCCGTATTTCATTCTCGCTTGGCTGTTCGAGATCGACCCACACCCCATCCAAATATTCATGTCGAAATATCATGCGTCTAGAATACCATGCTCGCTATGCTATACTGCGCAAGATGGAATTTGGGGACGCGCATCAATCCGGACGCAGTATTGCAGCGCGAGGCGTCTCGGTTGCGCTCGTTGCAATAGGTGCCTTCATTATCGGTTTCTCCGTGGGCGGCGGCGGTTCTGCCGCGGCGGTCGCGACGCATATTCCGTTTATTGGCGATGGTCTTGACGCGACACCGGACTCAAACGCCGATCTCACCAACTTTTGGAAGGCGTGGAATGCGCTTGAGGCAAACTACATCATCACGCACGCTTCTTCCACGCTTCCTTCAACCAAAGAACGGCTTTTCGGCGCAATAGAAGGTCTCGCTTCCTCCTACGGGGATCCTTACACCGTCTTTTTTCCTCCTACGGAAGCGAAGGCATTTGCTGAAAATATCTCGGGGAGTTTCGCTGGCGTCGGAATGGAAATTGGCGTGAAAAACAACGTCCTGACTGTCGTCGCGCCGCTGAAAGGCACGCCTGCTGAAACAGCCGGCATCAGAGCGGGCGATCAGATCATCGCTATTGACGGAACATCGACCGACGGCATCTCGATTGATAAAGCCGTGGGCAAGATTCGCGGCCCCATTGGCACAACGGTTGCTCTCACTATCATTCGCGACGGTACATTTCTTGATATCAAAATAGTTCGCGATACGATTCGGGTACCTCAAACCAGTGATGATCTGGATGTGAAAAGCGGCGTGTATCACATCGCATTGTATGAATTCACTTCTGATTCCGCACATCTTTTTAATCAAGCACTTGACCGATTCAAATCCTCGGGATCAAAAAAGCTCATCATAGATCTGCGCAGCAATCCCGGCGGGTATCTTGACGCGGCGGTTGATATTGCGAGCCACTTCCTTCCGAAGGGCGCCCCCATTGTAACCGAGGACTTTGGCGGAAAAGAATCGAATAACGTGCATACCAGTTTTGGCTATACGGATGTGCCCGAGGGAACGAAAATCGCAGTGCTCATTGACGGCGGCTCCGCCTCCGCCTCCGAGATTTTCGCTGGCGCATTACAAGACGCTTCTGTCGCGACTGTGATCGGTACAAAGTCATTCGGCAAGGGCTCGGTGCAGACACTGATGAACCTTGACGACGGTTCGCTTAAAGTTACTATTGCGCGTTGGATAACGCCCGCAGGACACTGGATCATGGGCGATGGCATCACGCCGGATATCATCGTGCCGTTCACGGCGGCGGACACGGCCGCGAAACGCGACCCGCAAATGGCGCGCGCCATTCAACTCCTGACAACATTGAAATAGTTTGCATAGATACAACTCACCCCACTAACACCTTAATGATAATTGAGTACAAATTACTTTACCTTAGCATCGCCTATAGGCTACACTAAGGTAAAATGAAAAAAGAACAAAAAAGACGAGTGCGGATAAAAAATCTTCTCTTGCGCTCGCTCGCTACTGTGGGAGTCATAAGCATCGCGCTTGTGGCGCCGAAGATGACGCGGCTGTTGAAAGAATTAGACCGTCCCGCAAAGAACCGCACACAGCTCTACCGGCGCATCTCGCAGGGAATCAATCGGCTGGAACAGGACGGTCTTGTAGCGGTATTCGGCGAGCATGGGAAACGCCGTGTTGAAATCACTGAGAAAGGACTGGCGGTGATGAAAAAAGTAGAATTCGGAGAATATGCGATACCGGAGCCGGCTTTTTGGGATGGGAAGTGGCGCGTGATTGTTTTTGATATCAACGAACGGCGCCGCCGCACGCGTAACCAACTTCGCCGACTTTTGGATGGTACTGGCTTTGTCAGAATCCAGGACAGTGTGTGGATTTATCCGTATCCCTGTGACGAATTTATTTCACTCGTGCGCGCGCATTTGAAAAGCAGTGTCGGCGAGATGCGTTCATTCGTCGCAGAAGCGCTCGAGTCCGACAAAATCTTACGGGAACATTTCCATCTTTGATTTTAATAATTGAATTTACCTTAGTGTAGCCTATAGTTCACGATAAGGTAAAATGAAGATGATTAAGAGAAACATAAAATTGGAAGAAAAAGATAAGAAGATAAAATGTGAGCAAGAAAAAAGACGGTGGAAAAAGTTTGATTATTCGTGCGGGATAGGGTAGGGTAGTTGTATATGAAAGTCATTTTGTTGAAAGATGTGAAGGGTGTTGGGCGCGCGCATGAGGAAGTCGTATTGACTGACGGCTACGCCCTTAATCATCTCATTCCAAAAAAGCTCGCGATTCCCGCAACCCCGACCGCAATGCGGGAAGCCGAGCTGCGCCGCAAGCAAATGACCGACCGCGCGGCGCTCGATGTTGCGCTTCTTGCGCAAAATATCGCATCCCTTGCTTCCGCACGCATCGTGATTAGAGTGAAGGCGAATGAGAAAGGCCATCTCTATGATGCGGTGGGGGAGACGGAGATACGAGCGGCGGCAAAGGAGCAGGCGCATATCGACTTGTCCGAAGACGCGATCAGGATTGAAAAACCCATCAAAGAACTTGGCACGTTTGATATTCCGGTCGCTGCAGCCGGTACGTTCGGGAAATTCTCCATCATTGTCGAGGCGGAATAGCGAGAGCCGGCAAACCAGAAAAAGGTAGTGGGACTTGGCCTAGCGGCCCGGAACGCGACCTTTTTCTGGTTTGTTGGCGAGCGCAGGATTAGACAACGTCGGCGACTTTCTTAGAAAAAACGCGGCCTGTGAAGCTTGTCTTGCGTCGCGTGCGGAAGGCGACCGTGCCGGTGGCGAGGGCAAAAAGTGTATGATCGCGGCCGACCGCAACATTTTTCCCCGCTTCTATTTTTGTGCCGCGCTGGCGAACGATGACCATGCCGGGTCGGGTGGCGGCGCCATCAGCGAGCTTCACCCCGAGATATTTCGGATTTGAATCATTCAGGTTTTTTGCCGAACCGCCAGCTTTTGTTGATGCCATAATGGTATAGTTGTACCCGATGACTATAGCAGAAGCGCGCGAAAAATGCAAAAGTTTGATCGGACACATACCGCGGGATGCGTTCATCATTGCCATTCTCATACTCGCCTCGTCTCTCAGTTTCGGGCTCGGCTATTTCGCGGGGTTGGATGCAGGACAGGCGACTAATCTCTCGTTTGAAATATCTTCTTTTGCCACGACAACGGCATCCGAGCAGGTGGTCGCGTCTAAAACAGGAACGAAGTATTATCCGCCACAGTGCACGGGAGCAGATCGTATTTCTGATGCAAATAAGATATGGTTTGTCTCCGCCGCCGCCGCACAGGCGGCGGGTTATGCGCCAGCCACACATTGTAGTACCGGACTCTAATTAATCTGGTATTGTTACGTTATATGAATGAGGATTTGACACGCGATACATTAACAACAAATAGTACGGCAGTAGCACTCCCAATACCGAATGAACCTTTAACGCATGAGACGGCCGAACGGCTTGCAAAGATAGTTCATGAAGGACAGCGCACCATGCCCTCCGAGCGACCACCGCTGGTCTGCAAGCCGAAAAAAATAGAATCCTGGCGTGTCTTTAAGATCATGTCGGAGTTCATCGAGGGGTTTGATATTATTCGTCGCTACGGTCTCGCGATATCTTTCTTTGGTAGTGCGCGCGCCTCTTTTGAGGATAGTTTCTATAAAGACGCTGAAGAATTGGCAAGCCGGCTTTCAAAGAGAGGTTTCGCGGTAATAACGGGCGGCAGTTCCGGCATCATGCAGGCCGCAAATAAAGGCGCATACGAGGCGGGTGGTGTCTCAGTCGGACTCAATATTAATTTACCGGAAATACAAAATTATAATCCGTATCTCACCGAAAAATTCGGATTCGACCATTTCTTTGTGCGGAAAGTGATGCTTACGTACGCTTCTGAAATATATGTCTATTTTCCAGGCGGCTTCGGCACGCTGGACGAATTTTTTGAGATTGTAACTCTTGTGCAGAGCAAGAAGATTCGCAAGGTTCCCATCATCCTCTTCGGGAAACACTACTGGGAACCCCTACTTGTGTTTATTGAGAAAACACTTTATTTGGAACACGCGGCAATCGACAAAGAGGATATGACACTCTACACCGTTGTCGATTCTGTTGATGAGGCATATGACTACATCGTTGCAAATGCGTCTTGTTAGAGAGTCATTTTCGCCTTTCGTAAGAAGGGAAGAGGGGACTCTGATGCTATCCTATTCCCTATGAGACGCATAAAATATTCTTCAAGACGACTTCAGATCTATGCATTCTGGACAGGATTTATGAGCACCATCATCAGTTTGCTTCATGTCATTATTATTGCGCTTAAGAAGTAAAAGTTGTTAACAGCTTAGTAATTTTGCACAAAGGATTTACTACAAAATGTTAGAATGACGAGATGAGGATTCTCAATAGTCACTACATTGCAGGATTCGTTGATGGTGAAGGATGTTTTGCTTTGAACTATCGGGCAGATAGAAGATATGATAGCAACGGAAACAAAATTTATGAATATCATTATTGGACAACCGAATTTGCGATTGTGTTACATCCTTCGGATGCTAATCTCCTTCACCTCATCAAGGATTCTCTTGGTGTGGGACATATTTCTTTCAAAAGGGCAGGGGATCAGGTTCGCTATTCCGTCCAAAACACAACAGAGTTGAATAACATCGTAGTCCCCTTCTTTGAGAAAAATTCATTGTTCGGTACAAAGGCAAAGGATTTTGAGTTATGGAGTCAAGCGATAAAACTTCTCCATATCCACAGACAAAAAAAGAGAACGGGGCGAAGTCGTCCTCTTGATAGGTCGGTAGAGCAAAAGCTGCGCGAACTCAAGTCACAAATGGACCATATTAAACGGAAAGGGAGGGTTCGAGGACTAAATGTATAGAGTACGCACATTATATCTTTTGCGCACTAGGCCCTGCCTAGTACGCACAATCTCTCTCGTGCTGCTTTGAACGGTTAGTTAGAGCGTCGAACGAATCCATTCTGTGAGCCATTGCCAACCTTGAGAGAGGACTTGAATAAGGTAGCCAAAATTTGCCTGACCAGCCGGGGAGTTGATAATGGCCTGAATGGATATGCCAAAGAACGACAATGCAAGCAGAAGGACGAATATCCAGAAAGCGACCTTAAATGCAGGATACATAGATGTATTATACAACGAGAGTCGGCTAATGATACTATCTCGGCATGACAAGAAGAGTTGACGCTTTGAAGCATTTTAAGCGTGTTGATCCGCATTTCCATAGAGCAACCAAGGCCCATCACGCTTTCCTCCCTGCTTATCTTTCCGAGAAACGTACGCGGTCAAAATTATTTGAGTCATTAGTGTCAATTGTTACTGCGCAACAACTTGGTACTGCGGCAGCCGATACTATATTTACGCGCCTGAAAAAAGCGTGTGGCGGTCGATTAACACCCGAATCTATCCTGAGAACTCGTTTTTCGGCATTTCGTAAAGCAGGACTTTCCGGCGCGAAGACAAAAACGCTTAAAGCACTCGCCACGGCCGTTATGAACAAGTCGTTGAATCCGCTTTCATTAAAAAAGATTCCGGAAGCAGAAGCGGCAGAAAAACTTATGCGCATATGGGGACTCGGCCCTTGGTCTGTGGAAATGTTCTTGATGAATTCGCTTGGTCGCGGCGATGTCTTTTCGTCGGGCGATCTCGGTCTCATTCGCGCGATGGAAACCATCTATCATCTGCCGAAAAATACTCCTCGCGCTTCCCTGCTCGCCATTGCGCAAAAATGGTCTCCGCACCGCACCTATGCATCGCTCCTCTTGTGGCGCACTAGACCCAGTAGGTGATTGTTCTCAATCAGAGGTACGAAAGCGGGTTGAGATAGGCGTCGAGGGATGCCACCGGCATAACCGCACTTGAACAGGCCCCAGGTTTTTTTATCCCGTTGAATTGCCCCAAGGACATAATCTGTGTGCCCTCGGTGGCGTATACGCCGAAGTGCAGGTGCGGGCCGGTCGCGTAACCGGTCATGCCAGAAAGCCCTATCGTCTGTCCCGTTTCTACTGACTGTCCCTTTGCCACGTCGATCGAGGAGAGATGCGAGTAAAGCGTGTTGAGGCCGTTGCCGTGTACAAGCATGACCCACTTGCCAAACGACCAGCATTGGCGGCCTTGAGAATCGCGAGAAAGATCCGTATTACCGGTTGCAAGTACGATGCCGGAAAACGCCGCTTTGATCGGCGTGCCGATAGGCGCGGAAATATCAATGGCGTTATGCCCGTGATTGTTATAAATCTGCGGATTTGCTGTCGAGAATGGCGTAGTGCCAAAATATTGAGTAATGCAAAAAAGATTTCCAAATACGTTTTTGCGCTGCGTACAATTAAATATAAAAGCGTTGCTGAACGGCCACGAGAGGACTCCTGAACCAACTTTCGGCAAAAGGCCCGGATGGACGATGAGGTTTAACTGCCCCTGCAGATTGGCGAGCTCCTGCTCAAACGATTTTTCTGCGGCTTGTTTCTGCGCGATAATCTTCTGATAGTTTGCCTCTTGATTCTTGGTCTGCGAGAGAAGTTGCTGTTGCGCTTTTTTACTCGCATCAACGGAACGTTTCTGGAGCGTGAGGTCGTCTTTGAGAGCAACGAGGGTTGTTTTTGTTGCAGTAACCTGATCGCGATTTGTTGCGAGTGCTGTGCGCACGGCGCGCAAATCAGCAATGTCGTTGCCAAGCGCCCGATTAAACAATATGGCATGATCAGCCGCGCGCCACGCTTCATCAAGAGAATTTGATGAAATAAGTTTGCTAATGAGCGACGTCTGTTCGCCTTCGGCGATACTGCGAAGCGCTTTGGCAATTGCCTGCTGATCACCAGTGATGATTGTTTCTTTGTCGCCAATAGAAAGCGTGAGCTCCTTAATCTTTAGGTTCGCCGAGGCGATTTTGTTTTGAGTTACTTTTATTTCGCTCGCGAGTTTTTTCTGAGAAAGTGTGAGGGAACTGACGGTTGATTGAAGCGTGTTTTTCTTTGAGCCGAGAGCATCGAGCTGTTTTTGATATGCGGCAATCTCGGCCTCAAGCGCACCGAGTTGTTGTTTGTTTGCATCAATTTGGGCCTGAAGGTCCGACGCGGCATCGGCAAATGCAGCAGTTGGGGCTCCAAGAACAAGGCCAGCGAACAATATGAAAATAAAGAACGGAAACCCCGTCGCGCGCATCATCTCCCAAGTATAGCAATTGCCTTCCCTATGCGCGAAAGTGTCTCATGAGGGCCGAGAATTGAGATAAGTGTGAATGGGTCGGGTGAGCGTTCCTGTCCGGAAAGTGCGTATCGTAACGGCCAGAGCATGGCACCCCGACCTCCCTTCCCTCGCGCCTCCTCGGCGTCGGCACGCGGCATAAGTATGTTTTTTACATCTTCGGCTGATACGCTTTCGGGAAGGTCGCCCAGAGGCGCAAGTAAGGTCTCAAGAACCGATTTTGTCATCCCGGGACGTTCTATCGGTTCTTTTGCGATGAGCTTATTTCGGTCGAGTACCGGTTCGGAAAAGAGACAGGAAAGTTCTCCTATAAGCATCTCCCGGACTTCGCTAAAGGTGTGTGTGCGTTCCCTGAGGAGTGGAATAGCCGCTTGCAGTTTCTTGGCGTCGTATGACCCTATGTTGCCGCGCGTGATGAAATCATCGTCGGAAAGCGCGCGCATCCAGTGTTGATTGACCGAAAGAAGTTTTGTTTCATCGAAACCCGCTCCAGATACTTGTATGCGATTAAGGTCAAACGCACGTATGAGTTCGTCTTTTGAGAAAAATTCCTGTTCAGTGCCGGGGTTCCATCCCAAGAGCGCAAGGAAGTTCATCATCGCTTCGGGAAGATACCCCTCGGTACGATAGTCGAGGATATCCTTCGCGCCGTCACGTTTACTTAATTTCTTCTTACCGTCGGGACCAAGGATGACCGGCATGGTCACGAACGCCGGAGGTGTCACGCCAAGCGCCTCATAGAGGGAAAGAAATTTCGGTGTTGAGGAAATAAACTCCTCACCGCGCATCACGTGTGTGACGCGCATTTCGATATCATCGACGATGTGCGCGAAGTTGTATGTCGGGTATCCATCGCTTTTGATAAGGATAAAATCATCAACCGCTTCTTCCCCTGCCGAGAGTTTGCCCCGCGCAAGATCATTCCATTCATATCGTTTAATTTTAGGCGTGCGAAAACGCAAAGGTTTCGTGCCATCCCACGGCTCAACCGTTTCCGGTCTGTAATCGCGGAAAAGGAATGGCCGCTTTTCTGCCACCGCTTTTTTTCGAAATGATTCAATTTCGCTCTCTGTGTATGGATCGGGATACGCGTGTCCTGCGGCAATAAGTTTTTCTGCGTAGATGCGATAGAGTTTGATCCTTTCGGATTGCAGATACGGCGCGTGCGGTCCTCCACGATCAACTCCCTCATCCCATTCAATACCGAGCCAGGTAAGCGATTCGATGATATGCGGGATAGCGCCAGCAACCTCGCGTTCTTTGTCGGTGTCTTCAATCCGTAGGATAAATCGTCCCCTGTGTTTCCGAGCGAAAAGCCATGAGTAGAGCGCTGTGCGTACGCCGCCGACGTGCATGAATCCGGTCGGCGAGGGTGCGAAGCGGGTGACGACCTTATGATTCATGAGAAAGCGCGATCGTAAGCACTTCGCGGGCGAGGATACGCGCGGCATCCGGATCGGTAAATCCCGCGGCCTTTAGACCCATACGCTTTCCGAGTTCGGGGTCGTTTACGATACGACGCACTTCGGAAACGAGAAGGTTTGGCGTAAGATTCTCCTCATCAAGCACGATAGCGGCTCCCGTTTCTGCATAGGCGTACGCATTGCTGCGCTGATCGTGGCTTATTGTCTCGGGAATCGGGATGAGAATCGCCGGTTTCTTCCAAAGAGCAATTTCGGCAATGGAGTTAGCGCCGGCGCGCGAGACGACAATGTCTGCGACGCCCGCAGAACGTTGCAGCGATATCTCTGAAAGATAGTTGATTGGATGATAGCGACTCGCGTGCGGGGATTGCGCAAGCGCGACTGGTGCGACCGCCTCCACATTCTTGAAGTGCGCTTGCCCTGTTTGGTGAATGACATTGGCGAGAGAAACAAGAGCCGGTAGGGATGAGAGCACGGTCTCATTTATTTTCATCGCGCCTTGGGAGCCCCCAAGAATGAGAATGGTCGGCACATTCTTCTCAAGCCCGAGATACTGTCGCGCACCTTCTGGTTCTACGCGCATAAGCGCCTTGCGAATAGGAATGCCGGTGCGTGCAATCCTATTTTGTACGCTCTCGGGGAAATATTTTGCCGCGCCTTCAAAGGAAATGGCGATTTTCAATGCAAATCTTGCGGCAAGGAGATTTGCGCGGCCGGGCTTCGCATCCGATTCGTGGATGATAATGGGGATGCCGAGTAGTCGTGCGGCAAGTACCGTCGGCACACTGCCGTAACCGCCCTTGCTCACTACCACGTCCGGATACAGACGGAAAAGCGTGACGAGTGCTGAAAGCATTCCCGCCAGTGTGAAGAATGAATCGGTGAAATTTCGCAGCGAAGCGTAGCGGCGTACCTTCCCTGCCGGTATATGAACATACGTGATTCCATTCTCAAAAAGCGCCTTTTCATCAAATGAGTTTGGTGCGAGATAGTACAGTGCGGGCGCGATAAGGCGTTCCTCGTGAACGAGATCATCGAGCGCCTCAGCGATAGCGATAATCGGATAAAAATGCCCCCCCGTTCCCCCGCCGGTAAACACAATGGTCATGCGTAAAGTATATCAGTTTTCAGGTCTTCCTATGCGCGGCGACGTTTAGGATAAAGCCGCACATAGTGAGGACAGCCATGAGCGCGGTCCCGCCGTGGGAAATAAAAGGTAGCGGCAAGCCGGTAAGCGGAATGATGCCGAGCATCGCGCCGATATTGATAAAGGCCTGCACAATGATGATGCTGGAAAAACCGAGAGCGATAAGTCCCCCGAAGAGGTCGTGTGAATTCCCCGCTATTACGATGCCACGCGCCGCAAGCGCGACGAAAAGAGCAAGCAGAATCGTCGCCCCCAAAAATCCGGTTTCCTCCGCAAAAACGGCGAAGACGGAATCGCCGGAGGGCTCCGGTAGGTAGTTGAACTTCTCTACACTCTGACCGAAACCTCTTCCAAGGAGACCTCCGGAGCCGATAGCAATCAGTGACTGTTGTATCTGATACCCGCTGCCCAAAGAATTAGCCGAGGGATTGATGAATGTTTTTACACGTTCAAGCACATAGGGTCGCATGATGAGAAGAATGCTGATCACAAAGACGGCGCCGATTGCGAGGATACCGAAATCGCGCCATGGCGCTCCTGCGGCGAAGTACATCACCGTGCCGGTAGCGAGGATGAGGAGTGCCGTTGACGTATTCGGTTGAGCAAGCAAGAGAATAGTCGGTACCGCAAGCAGAGCAATGAAAGGAAACAACCCCTTTTTTGGTTCCGTCAGTTGTCGCGCGCGCGGCGCGAGCCACCAGGCGAGCATAATCACAAAGCCGATTTTCAAGAATTCAGCCGGTTGTACCGTGGTGAAGCCGAGATTAATCCAGCGAGTGGCGCCGCCCGCACGGAACCCGATGTCGGGTATAAAAACGAGAAGGGTTATGAGAATTGTCGCGATATACATATAGGGTGCAAAACGCTTTATCCACGCGAGCGAGACGGCGCGCGCGGCAAAGAGTGCCAGAAACCCGAGTCCGAGCCCGAGACCTGCTTGAACCAGAAGGTCTTGCGATACTGAACTGCTTTCTCGCGCGAGGAGGCCGAGTGCCGCCGAAGAGAAGATCGCAAGACCAGTAAGCGCAATCCCCAACACGAGCATGAAAAATACGCGATCGCCGGAGACGAATTTCATACCTACGTAAGCAGCGCCACGGTCATACCGATGATGGCGCATACAATTGAGATGATCCAGTAACGCATGGTGATCTTATACGACGGCCAACCAATTGCTTCAAAATGATGGTGGAGCGGGGCGATGCGAAATATTTTTTTCCCGCGTAATTTCTTTGAAGCAATTTGTATGATATTGGAAAGAACAGTAATCAGAAGCGGGAATGCGATGATGGGAAGTGCGGCGACGCCGTAGCCGTTTCCGAGCGTATCGGTCATGAAAGCAACCACCGCAAGCGTCATAGTAAGACCCATGGTGCCGGTCTCTGTCATCCAGAAACGCGCGGGCGGTATGTTGAACCAAAGAAACGCAAGTATCGCACCCGTGAGTGTTGCAGAAAAAGCCGCCAGGTTGATTTGATTTTGGAAATAGGCAATGCCTGCGTATGCCATAAAGGCAGAGCTCAGTACGCCGCCCGCAAGTCCATCAATGCCGTCTATAACGCCGCCCGCATACAATCCGAGCGTTACCAGTATAAAGAGCGGGATAATAAATATACCGAGATCGAGCGTACCATCAGCGGGAATGCCGATGGCAGCGACACCGAGCTTTGCGTAAAACCACCACCCGATGAATAACGATACGAGCGTGACGAAGAGAAGTCGTGTGCGCAGACGTATGCCCCGTTCACCCGATGGCTGGATATCCAAAAGGTCATTTACAAAACCCATACCGGCTCCGGCAAGCAACGTAAAAAGCGGTATCCACGTCTGGCTGCGACTCAAAAAATCGAGTTTCTCGGTTAGAGGCGATGGGAAAAATTGTGCGAGCATCCACATCCCGACCGTAACGAACGTAACACTCACCCAAATAAGGATACCGCCCATGCGCGGCGTTGTGGTCTCGGTGCCGGCGTGAATTGTCGTGCGAAGTTTTTCAAACTCAACTGCCGGCGTTCCATCGAGAGCCGTCTTTCCTTTCACTTTTTTCCACACACGATATTTATACAGATAATGAGTAAGCAACGGTGCGAAGAGAATGCCGATTGCGAATGCGGCAGTGGCTGGAATAAATACCTTGATAAGATCTGACGCAATCATAATGTTTCCACACCGGCGAAGTGTGCGAGTGTGGCGGCGACAAGCGCCGTGCCGTCGGTGAAGCGGGCCTTCAAGGATGAGCCGAGGACGACTACGGCAATCGGGTGTCCGATACCGGCATCAAAGACAAGTGTGAGATTACCGCCCGCAAGGTCGGTATATCCTGTCTTTGAAAGAAGGAGGCCCGGGATGGTACCTACTATCGGGTCCGTATTATTCACCTTGAAGAGAGTTCCGCCCTCTGAAACGGCTTGCGCAGAACTGCGGGTCGTTGCCGCGGCGATTGTCGGGGCCTCTTGAACCAGCGCGCCGGCAAGGCGGGCAAGATCGCGTGCGGAACCGTAGCCGCCGGAAACCGCAGTGTTCACATCGAGACCATGGCCGTTGACCGCATAGGTTTGTGAGAGAGCGAGCGCCGCCGCGGCGCTCGCAAGCGCCTCGCCCTGCGGACGATTCCCGCGGGAAGAAATAGTGTGTGCAATTGCTGCGGCGCCGTCATTCAGAGAAGCGACCAGCGTGAGGCGCGCAAGATCGGCAAGTGCGAATGTTTGCCCTGCGGAAAGGACATGCGATCCTTCAAGACGCGTTGCCTCAATGGGAATAAGTATGGGCGTATTCAACGAGAGTTCGCTGAGCGCGGCGTAAACGGTTAGAAGCTTCGTGAGCGATGCGAGTGGAAGCTGCGCATCGGCATTTTTTGCATAGAGTGTTTCTCTAAGGGCAAGGTCATACACAATTGCCGCTTTCGCCTCAAGCGGAACCCGCGCAAACGCATTTGGTGCGGTTGAGGTCGCTATGGTAATTGGCGTGGACGGCGTTTTCTTTGACACAAACGGTATGAAAAGAAAAAGTGCGAGAATGCCCGAAGCGAATATGAGTGCGATACCGGTTTCGCGCATAAAGCGGGTCTGCGAGGCAAGCTTCTGAAGGTCGGCGGTATCCATACGCAATGACTTACGCGGGAGGATTTTCGGCAGCCGCGCTCCGCGCCCCCTCTCCAATGACCGTTCGCGCTTTGGCTCCAAGTTCTGTCGCGCGCGGAAGTTCGCTTTCGTGCGCTATCCCCAAATGCGCGAGCGCTTCGGTCGTGAGCGCATATCGCACACGTCGCTTATCGTGCGCGTCTTCCCTTCCCTCGATGAGACCGCGCAAGAGAAGAGTGCGAAGCGACGCCGAGGAGTTGACGCCGCGCACCCAATCGATCTCGCCGCGCGTCGCGCCCGTCTGATAGGCGATGACGGCAAGCGTTTCCAAACTCGCCTTCCCCAAATCGCGCGTGAGCTCGCTCTCGCGGAGTTTCTTTATGAAAACGGAAGCGAGGGGTGCCGTGCGCAGTTCAACTTCGGTGTCGGTTTCAACCAGCATAATGCCGCTGCCTTTCAGCGAATCGGCAAGCGCTTTGAGCACCACTACAAGCTCCGTATTCTTAATATCGAGAAGGATTGCGAGCCGTTCTTTCTCCAGAGGATTGCCGGAGGCGAAGAGAAGCGCATGAGCGACTGCGGGAGGAGTGAGCATCTTCCCTATCATAACGGCGCCGCTCCTCTTCGGCAAATGCACCTTTTGTGGATGTTTATCCGTAGCGCGGGACGGCGGCGGAGGCGGTGTGGCTGATACGGATGTCGCCATGAGCGCTATACTGCTCGGCGGCGACCGCACCCTGCTTTACGAGTTCAAGAAGTGCGAGAAATGAAACAATAACCTCTACCCTTTCCTTCGCACCACCGGCAAATTCTTTGAAGGAGAGCGTCATGGCGCTTTGTACGCGTTTCGCAAGACGATCCATCATTTCCTCAATAGTGATAAGCGGCTTCACTCTCGCTTCAGGCAGTTCTTCGACCGATTTGCGGGCAGCGAGTATACGCGCGAGAGCTTCAGCGAGTGCGTTAGTAGAGAGGTCGCGAGAAGGCGCGAAGGATGGTTCAGGCGGCCGCTCCCCCACAGGCAACATAATTGACTTTCCGAAAATGCGGGAGAGCTCGCGCGCAGCTGCGCGGACTTTCCCGTATGCTGCGAGTCGATTTCTCAAATCCTCAACATCCGCATTTTCTTCTTCAGTCAGCGCAAGATCTGGAACAAGCGATTTTGACTTGATGAGGAGCAGGGTCGCAGCGATCTGGATGAAATTCGCCGTTTCTTCAACGGGAAATGTTTCCTGTTCCCGCACATGCCGGATGAAGTCCTCGGTAATATTCGCGAGCGCGAAATCGTTAACCAGGAGTTTGCGCGCTTCAATAAGGTCAAGCAGCACCTCAAACGGACCCTCATAAGAGGCGGTCTTGATCGAAAATGAACTTTTTTTTGCTACGGTTTCCATTCTTCAATAAAGCGCAACAACAGCCGCACTGGCGTACCGGCGGCGCCCTTTGCAAGTTCGTCTTCCGGCGCAGCCGTCATCTTTGGCGTTATGTCGAGATGCGCCCACGGACATCCAAGTTCTTTTGCAAATTGCCAGAGGAACATTCCTCCGTCGATTGCGCCCCCGTATCGGCTCGTTGAACCGCCCGGCACATTCTTTAGATCGGCGAACGTCCCTTTCACACGATCTTCGTATTCGTCCCAGAGCGGGAGCCGCCAGACATAATCGCCGGAGAACTCGCCAATGCCTGATATTTTTTCAGCAAGAGCATCGTCTCGGGTCAGGAATGCACTTGCATGCAAGCCGAGCGCTGTCAGAGACGCACCGGTTAATGTCGCCACATCGATTACAACCGATGGTTTGTATCGTTTCGCATACGTAAGCGCGTCTGCGAGAATGATCCTGCCCTCCGCATCGGTATCAAGCACCTCGATTGTTTTTCCTGAAAGCGATTTCAATATATCGCCCGGGCGATAGGCGTTATTACCGGGCATATTCTCAACTGCCGGTATGAGACCGATGACTGATTTTTTAATTTTCAAACGTGCGGCGAGCGCCACAGCATGAATAACCGCCGCACCTCCCGACATGTCCATATGCATCTCGTAGATACCGCTTGACGGCTTCAGATTGAGTCCTCCGCTATCAAAAGTGACACCCTTGCCAACAAGCACGATTGGAGCGTCTTTCCCGCCTTTGTACTCCATGATTGTGAAGGTCGGCGCTTCGGTAGAACCATTTGCAACGCCAAGAATTGCGCCCATACCAAGTTTTTTCATTTCTTTGGTACCCAAGGTAGTCACTTTGACCGGTAACCCTTTCATCGCCGCTTTGGCGGCTTTGGCGAGCATGGTCGGGGTCATATCGCCCCCGGGCGTGTTCGCGAGCGTGCGGCATGCATTGACTGCCATACCTATTTCAAGACCCTTCCGCACCGCTTTTTCAACTTCCGGCGAAGATTTTCCATATATACATATTTCTTCAACGCCACCCCAGCCCTCTTTCAGGGTTGTCTTAAAAGCGTTGAATTCAAAATTTGCCATCTCGAAATTCTCCGCAGTGAGTTGAGCGAGTTCTTCGCGCGTATATTTCATAAGATTTTTGAAGAGCCCTGGTGTATGGTCAAACTGCAATGCGATATTCTTGCTTTTGTTTATTTTTGCCGCTTGGATTATTGAGCGACAAAGAAGGATGAACTTCCGCCGGTTCAATTCTGTAAATTTCCCCGCGCCAATTTCAAGCGTTTCCACCCCGCCTTCTTTCACAAGACACGTTGTCCCTTTTGGTTTTTCAGTAAAGCTGATACGCACGTATTCTCTCGGCGCATCTCGCAGGTTCCCCCTTTTGGAAATAATCTTCATTGAAATTACGTGTCTGCACTATCGGCCGTATGGTTTGAGAGAAGCGTATCGATGCGGTTTATGTCGCGCGGGAAGAGTGTCGCCTCTTTTACATTGGCGAGACCGAGCATCTTCTGGGTGAGGCGCTCAAGGCCCATCCCCCACCCGCCGTGCGGCGGCATGCCAAACTTGAACGTCTGCAGATAATACGAGAATTTTTCCGGATCCAGACCTTTCATTTTGATGCCCTCAATCAGATTGTCGTACTCGTGCCGCCGCTGGCTTCCGGTGGTTATTTCCACACCACGGAAAAGAAGATCAAAACTCTTTGTGTATCCCGGGTCCTTCGAATCCTCGTAGGTATAGATCGGTCGCTTCGACACCGGATAGTGCGTAATGAATATGAAATCACTCTCGTGCTCCCGAAGCGCCCACTCCGAGAGCCAACGCTCGTCCTCTGGGTCAAGATCGGGTTCGCTGCGGTGGTCGCGGCCGGTCTCTTTGAAAATGAGTTCGAGCGCCTCGCGAAGTTTTAATATCGGGAATGTTTCGGGTGCTGCCGGCAGCGTTGCACTAAGAATTTTAAATTTCTGTTCGCAGTTCTTTTCTAATTGCGTGATGAGCGCATGCATAAAACGCGTCATAAGGTCCATCAGGTCGCGATGGTCGCTGATGAAACCCATCTCCATATCCATAGAAGTATATTCATTCAGGTGCCGTGTCGTGGAGTGCTTTTCTGCACGATAGACATTCCCGATGGCGTACACGCGCTCAAAAACACCGACCATGATCTGTTTATAAAATTGCGGTGAAGTGGCCAGATGAGCGACTTTTTTGTTGAAATACGGTACCGAGAATACATTTGCTCCACCCTCGGCATCATCGCCCGTGAGCTTCGGCGCTTGAAATTCGGTAAAGCCCTCCGTATCAAGGAATTCTCGATAGGTTTTCACAATTTCTGCTTGCACTTTGAAAATGGCTTGGGCGCGCTCACTCCGGAGCGTGAGCGGAAGATTATCGAGGTACGTATCAATATTAACTTCAGTATCTTTCTCAAACGGCAGTTCCTGCGCTTCGGCGAGCACCGCGATAGTAAGCGCTTCAAGCTCCACGTTTCCGTTGATGTCTTCGGTGCGCATCTTCTCCGGACGCTCGTTTACTATGCCTTCTATCTGCACGACCCATTCAGGCCGCAACGTTTGTGCCATAGCGACGGCTTCGGCATGATTCGGTAAACACACGCTTTGGACTTTTCCCGACCGGTCACGGATATCGAGGAAAACGAGCTTTCCGTGGTCGCGACGAACATCCACGGAGCCGTTAATAACAACTGTTTTGCCGACATGATTCCCGAGGTCACTGATAAGCGTTCGTTCTCGCATATAACGTATAAAATAGCACACCCCGCGATAAACCGCGGGGTGCTGGCAGACCCTCCTTAATCTGCACGAACGAATTGAAAAATCACAAATGCGGCTGGACAAAAATGATGCGGTCGTCGGCACCCCGAGTATTTCGTGAACCAGGACGAGGATTCGCATTCTTGCCGACATAGAACGCATAGATGTACGCGTAGTCGATCGAGGAATCCATAACAACCTCGCTCGCAACACGGAGACACTCAGCACCATCTTGGTGCTTATGCTGCTCATACAATTGATCAACGGTTTCGATGGGACAGAGCTGGAGTCCTTGATCAAGAGCGCAAGAACAGATTTCTTGATCAGTGAATCTTCTCTCATCAGTGAGACCAAGCTCTTTGAGAGAGATATTCACCAGATCAACTTCAACTTCGCCGGACTTGATGGTTCTCCAGACACTGAAGACCTTTAACGGTGCGAGGGTTCCACGAGGCATAGCGCATTCCTCCTTATTGTTTGCTGAATGAACATCCAACCGATCCAGAATCGGTATACGGTTCAATCCAACCAAAATGATCAAACGTAACCCACATAGCAATATACACATACTTATATGCATGTCAAGACCCTTGACAAATACAATGCAGCATGCAATTATATAATTTGCTGACTGAACATTGTGAAAATATAAAAACCAGTGAGACAAAAAAGGAAAGGAGAATGCGATGCTAGATGAAAGAATTGTTGAAATAACAGAGATCCGGAGGTCGCGGGGGATTTCCTGCATCAAGCTTCTAAACCAGAAGCGCAGATTGTTGAGGGGGCTCATTTTGGGAGTTGTGTCAAAAGAAAACGACCCCGCCCATGACTTAGCGGTGGTGTCACTAGCGCTCCTTGAGCGCATGGTAAGGGAGGATGGGAAGGACAGCGTTCAGACAACGCTGGTTCTCGACGACCTGAAGAAGAGAGGGGACCAATTCCACGAGAATTACGCCCCCTTTAAAAGGGCGTGCATGTTCGTCAATGATCTGGTCGAGAAGGGCGAGGTATCCGTCCTCGACTACCTCTGACGCCTTCCTTGCTTTATCGTCGGATTGCGTGATATGAGGGGTCCCTTTTTAGGGACCCCTCTTTGATTAGTTTGCTACACCAATAGCTCGGCGGACCTGCTCCATCTTCGCTTCGCTCACCGCGCGCGCCTCACGCCTCCCTCTCGTGAGCACCTCTTCAACAATGCCGCGGTCATCCATAAGTTCTTCATATTTCGCCCGCAGAGGCGCGAGATATCTATCAAGATCTTCAATAAGAAATTCTTTGAGCGCCTTGTAATTCCCGCGATGCTCGTCATAGAGGGGTGCCAGTTCCGTTTCGCTCCGGACGAGCCGATGTATCCGATAGACATTTTCGGGCCGTTCTCCCGAGGAGTCGGTAACGATGCTCATGACACATTTTGCGAGTTCATCGCGGGAAGCGAAAAGCGGGATGACGTTTCCATAACTCTTGCTCATTTTCTGGCCGTCGGTTCCGGGGACGATAGCGACTTCCGGCATGATATAGGGCTCTGGGAGTGTGAACACGTCGGTTTTAAACGTACGGTTGAATTTCTCAGCGGTATCGCGTGCAATTTCTATATGCTGCTTTTGGTCAGCTCCGACGGGCACCACCGCGGCATCGTAGAGCAGAATATCGGCTGCCATCAGCATAGGATAATTAAAAGTGCCGACGCTAATTTCTTTATTTTTTGCTTCTGCATCTTTAAAAGCGTGTGCACGCATCAAATACGGCATGGTGGTAATAGTGTCAAAGATCCAACAGAGTTCGGTGTGCGCTGGCACCTCCGACTGCTTGAAAAATACGACGTCTTTCGGGTCGAGACCGATAGCGAGATACGCCATCACAAGCTCGTGCGTGCACCGCTTTATTTCCTGCGCATCTTGCATCGTGTTGAGTGCATGATAATCGGCAATGAAAATGAACGAGCGATACTTTCCCGCCCTTGAGAGCTCAACCAGCTGACGCATCGCGCCGAAATAATTGCCAATATGCAACTGTCCGGTCGGCTTGATGCCGGAGACGAGAACGGGCTTCTGACTGCTCATATCAGACACGATACCACATCTGTGGAAAACGCATTTTGCCTCTTGCGCTCCAGTGTGCAGTTGCTATGCTCGTTTCATTAATCTTTTTTAATTTTTCCGTTCGCCCATGCTTAACAATCCGAATCCCCACGAAGCCGATTATTTCGGCCAAGAACTCATCCTGAATCTCTACGATTGCGATCTTGCGAAGATCTCTTCGGAAGAGGAGATACGAAAGTTTGTCATAACGCTCTGCGATGATGTCATCAAGATGGTGCGCTATGGCGAAGCACAGATTCCGCATTTCGGCCACGATAATCCAATAACGTCCGGCTACTCTTTGGTTCAGCTTATAGAAACAAGCTCCATCACAGGACACTTCTCCGAACATAGGGGTTCCGCCTACCTCAATATCTTCTCTTGTGCATGGTACGACCCAGAAAAGACAGCCACCTTCTGCCAGACCTTCTTCGGCGCAAAACGCTGCGAGACGACACTTCTGAAGCGGGCCTGACCGCGCAACCGCCGGTCGCAATAAAACGCAATAAAAAGAAAACCGGTCTCCTGCCGATGTGCGGCAGGAGACCGGGATTTTCGGTTTTCGATCATTCGAAAACTCTCATATATCCTCCGGAGCACAACTCCCTTGGAAAACTTTCGTAAGCGCCCATTCCCCATTTATTATCGAGTCGGAGCGCACAAACGAAGATAGGTCGACCGCCATCGTCGACGATCTTTCCGATGTTCGGAAGACCGTTGACGAGGAGATTCCCCCTTTGACCCTCCCACTGATTCTTGATGAGACACCACATATGTCCCAAAAAGACGGAGGAGAAATTTCTTCCATCACTAGGAAGTTCTTTGAACATTTCGAGACGCAATGTCGTTTGAAGGACGTTGCGCTCTACTCTTTCCAACAAATTCCTCCCCCTGAATTTTTCCCCGAACGTTACTCTCTCTTCTAGTACCTCGATTTGTTCCGCCAGGACGAAGCGGTCAAAACCCTCCACCCTGACCGTTTTTGCCGAAAAAACCAATGCGATTTTACTGTCCTGAACATCGTTCATAAGACCCCCTTTTTATCATCCGGAAATGTGTACCGAATCCGTCATTGATGATACAGTACGAAACGATACTGTCAAGTTTTTTCAGTGGCTCTATACTACCGCGCTCGAACCTATTTCGCCCAGCACCCAACCCGATGACCTCTCGCGCCTCGCAGAGCCTCGGCGCACCACAAGGGCACTTCCTGTTTCCTAACTCGCTTCGCTCCTAACGAAACAGAGTCGCTCGCCGCCCGCTCGCAGAGCCTCGCGTGGCGGCCCCGAGCCCTGTCCGCGCTTCTTTTCTTTGTTTTTCGCGGGGGGTATGCCGGAATGCATTGGAGCGGCAGGGCTCGGGGGAACGGCTCACTTCTTCCCATATGAGCCGTTGGCTAAGGGGAGAAGTGAGCCGTTCAATGCAGAATACCCTATGGTCTCTGGTCTGTTATCTCCGCTTTGTAGGTCGTCCATTGGCAAAGGCAATCCACCCCTCGGCATCCGCCTCGGGGCTGTTTCCGCTATGGCTACGAGCGCCTAGATTCCTTGGTGTCGCCTTATCCTCGCACTCCCGCCAGCGGGCAGGAGCTCGGGCCGGCTCTTGTTTGATGCGTACCCCATTTAGTGGACACTTTGGGAACCCACTCCCACGGTCAGAA
>CAZJZB010000009.1:0-25507 GCA_964550425.1 uncultured Candidatus Saccharibacteria bacterium
GTCATACCACTTCAGATTAGCTGAAGTGTTGCACTTACTTATTGAACTAAGAAAAATAGTCGATTTCTCTTCCTCTGTATCACCATTCTTATGGCAGCAAATGTCTTCGTGTATCGCGCGATAGTCGCGCCGCGCATACTCGAGGTGACGGTACTGGAAGTGGGGAAGAAAGGCAGCGCGGTTTTGGTGCGAAGTCCGCGCGGCGCAACGCTTCTCATTGATGCGGGGCCGGATGCGGGAATATTGCGCGCGCTCGGCATGGCGCTGCCGATATGGCAGAGGCACATTGATACGGTCGTTCTTACTAGCACGAAGAATTCATATGTGGGAGGATTGCCGGAAGTTGAGGGTCGGTATACGGTCTCAAAACGTATGCGTATCGGCGACAAGACCGCTCCCTACGGCACGTCTCTTACCTTTGACGGCTCTCGCATTGAAATCATCTCGCCCGGCGCTTTTTCTATTTCTTACGGCGCGACTTCGCTCAACATCTCCTCCTCCACTCCCGCAAACACTTATGTTTCAGACGGGAACTTGATACAAACACTTTAGATGGCTCCGACTTTCTTGAGGGCCGCAAACGCGCCGTTCTTCTTGATGGTTTTGACCCTTTCTGTTGCGCATACCAGGTATGCACAACATTCATTTCGGATGTTTTCTGATGCTCAGTAACCGGTACGTATTGCCGATTATTTTGAAGTAAAACCTGACGGTATTCGTAACTCTCGCCTGCCACACATCTGTCGTTCCACCGTACTTCTTTGTTCGCAGAGACGGGTGGCGAATATCGATAAGCAGGTAGTGAATTTGTTTTCTAAATGCGCGCTGAACTTCGGGGGAGAATTTTTCAAATGTATGGTCAAAGTGCGTCGTCGTCGAATAGTTCATTTCTTCTGGAGGTGTTTCATCAACTCGTCCGCCGTATAAAACGGCCCCGAAACTCTTCCTTCATCTGAATCTTTTAAACTTGCCTGCAACCACTTTGGTAACTTTTTTATACTTTTCCTTTGCGTGCCGACCGAGTGTAAAGGATGTTCTACAATAGAACGCACTTCGCGCACTTCGCGAAGAACTTCCATGAGGAGTTTGTCTGTTCTGCTTACTGTCGCAGTTGCCATACTGGGATTATACTACAAACGTTAGATGGCTCCGACTTTCTTGAGGGCCGCAAACGCGCCATTTTTCTTGATGGTTTTGAGCCCTTTCATTGAGACGGTAGCGATGACTGTTTTACCGAGTTCGGACACATAAATGCGCCGTTTCTGGAGATTCGCCTTGCGACGCACCTTGCCGGTAGGGTTAAATTGCGTCGCGCGAACGCGATTTGAATACCGCCCGCCGATTTGCGTGCTCTTGCCGGTTATTTCACAGGCGCGTGCCATAATTATCGCATGGTAGCATAGGGTACTGCATACGCAACATGGACACGATTCTTCCCCTTATCGTTCTCATCCTCTCGGTTATTGCGCACGAGGTGGCGCACGGCTACGCTGCCAACTCGCTTGGCGACCCGACCGCACGTCTCGCCGGTCGTCTTACTCTCAATCCGCTCCCTCATATCGACTTCATGGGCTCAATCATCATTCCGGCACTCCTCGTCTTTACTCACTCACCGATACTTTTCGGTTGGGCAAAACCCGTTCCCTATAATCCCTACAATCTTAAAAACCAGCGGTGGGGCGAAGCGCTCGTCGCAATCGCCGGAAGTGCGACGAACATCCTTCTCGCAATTATTTTCGGACTCATCGCACGCTTCGGTACTTCTATAGGGTTTGATGCAGTGGCTCTTTCGCTTGCTGCGAACATCGCATTCATCAATCTCTTCCTTGGCATTTTCAATCTTATTCCATTCCCGCCACTTGACGGTTTTACCGCGCTGCGCTCGGCACTTCCGTGGCATCTTTCTTCCGGTCTGAATCGCATGGAGCAGCATGTTCGCAACGCCGGTATGCTTTCATTAATCCTTTTCCTCATTATCTTCTCGTACATCTTCGCGGGGCCGTTTTTCAACCTCGTCCTCTGGATCTTTAAACTTATTGTGGGCGGCGATGTATAGTACAACCTATGGACTTCAACAAAATCCCTAAACAATTCTGCGAGAATGTTGTCGCGGGACACTCGGAAGAGAATTTCGTTATGCTTATGAACGTCGGCGAGACCGCAAATGCGTATGCACTCACGCCGCCGCACATGAAGCGTCTCGTGCAGAGTTTGTCGCATCAAGTCGCGGAATATGAGAAAAAGTTCGGCGCCATACACGCACAGTGGTCCCCCGGCATCGAGAGTCCGCTCCAATCCAAAGACATTAAGGGCAGCGGAGCGTAAGGGGACGCGCTTCGTCCGCAACAGGTATATTCCATCGATTTGTACCGCGCGCGGCTGCTATACTAAAGAAGATGGAGTACCAAGTACCGCAGTTTATCGAAGTCGAAGACAAGATTGTTGGGCCTCTGACCTTGCGACAGTTTATCTACGTCGCCGGTGCAGGAGGGCTTTGTATTGTCTTTTTTGTGTATCTTCCAACAATCTTTGCCTTCTTACTCTCTCTGCCGGTGGTGGCATTCGCTGCAGCACTCACGTTCTATAAAGTAAATGGGAAATCATTCATTGAAATATTGGAGGCCGGTTTTAATTATTACACGAGCGCAAAATTTTTCCTCTGGAAGCATAGGAGGCCCGAGGGGGGGGGGCAGAATGCCGCGGCCGCCGCTGCGGCGGCCGCGGAGACGGCCGCTCTTAAAACCAACACATCTTCGAAGCTTACTCGAGGCAAGCTCTCGGAGCTCGCGTGGTCGCTGGATATACAGCGGCCAACACAAAACAGCAAACAAAAAACTTGATATGGCGGTACAACCAGCAGGCGCAACGCAACAATTCGTTCCGGTTAAGGAGATCCGGAACGGTATTATAATCCTTAAAGACGGCGGCTATCGCGGCGTACTTATCTGTTCCTCTATTAACTTCGGACTGAAGTCGGCCGACGAGCAACACGCGATCACTCTCGGCTTCCAGAACTTCCTTAATACGCTCGATTTTTCAATTCAGATCGTCGTGAACTCGCGCAAGATGGATCTGCGACCCTATCTCTCATTTCTCGAAGAGAAAGCGCCGGAGCAAAAGACCGAACTCATGCGAATCCAACTCCATGAATATATTGAGTTCGTCCGATCTTTCACCGATCAGGCGAATATTATGACGAAGTCATTTTATATCATCGTGCCGTATGCTCCGCATATTTCTCCCGCACGGGCAGTCAGTTTTCTGCGACGCGAGAGTGCGTCCGTGAAGAACGCCGCGGCCGCGACCTCTTTTGAAGAAGATCGCGCGCAACTCGATCAGCGACTCGCGCTCGTCGCCGGCAGCTTGGCGGGTACCGGCGTCCGCGCGGCTATACTCGGTACCGAGGAGGTCATTGAACTCCTGTATCGTTCCTTCAACCCGGGCGAACTTGAAAACCCTATCCGACTAGACAGTTAGGATTTAGGCGTTAGGCGCTAGCAACATACAAGAAGACCTATGAAAATCTCCCATGAGGAATTAGTTAATTTTTTGAATGCCGCAAACAAAGCGACGTATGCGAATAAAAAGACGCCGAGATCAGCTTCTTTGAGGCCGTCTTCGGAAGATTACCATTTTGAACAGGACAATCTTGTGTATCACGACACTTACTTCGGCACACGAGATTTTCTCGGTGAAGAAATCGTATATGAAACAAAGGAGCCCATATGGGGTATGAACTATCACGGCTATGTATTGGACCCGGACGTTTCAGCAAAAAACGCGTATGCAATTCTTCGCCGTGCACTCATGCAAGAATATAACGACATCCTACCGGTACGAGGACCGCGGGAGTATATCGAAGGAACCAGTACATATGAGAATCAGGTTGAAGGAACGCTTGATAGATTTCTGGGCGAAGAAAGGATTTATTTAGCGGGGAGATTGATTTATTGTTGTTGGTATCATGGCGGCAATATTGCATAACATGCAAACATTCCGGGACCTAGTTGTCTGGCAGAAAGCAGTCGAGCTTGCGAAACAGGTGTATATCCTTACACACCAATTCCCGCCGGAGGAACGTTTCGGACTCGTCTCACAAATGCAACGCGCGGCGGTATCCATACCCTCAAATATCGCGGAGGGAAAGTTGCGTGGGTCATCAAAAGAATTTACACACTTTCTGCGTATCGCATTCGGTTCTGGCGGTGAACTTGAAACGCAAATAGAAATCGCAAAACGCTTACCAAAAACAATGATGCTGGACTTTATGCCTGTAGAAACACTTCTCAATGAAATCATGCGCATGTTAAATGCTATGATTTCAAAAGCTAGCGCCTAAAGCCTAGCGCCTGTACTACACCTATGGCACTCCTTGACTTTCTCAATCGTAAAAATAAAGAAGCGCCGGCAATAACGTCGGTCCTACCCGGAGATATTCGCGCGCAGAGTTATCTGGATCTCGTTGACACTATCGCTCCGACGGCTCTTAAGATCAGTCCGCGCGAACTTGAGCTCGGAGAAAAATTTGTTCGCGCTTTCTATACCATCTCCTATCCGCGTTTTCTTGCCGACAGCTGGTTCTCTCCTGTCATCAATCTCGACAAAGTGCTTGATATCTCTTTGTTCATTCATCCTATAGAAACCGAGCAGGCGCTGCGCGGTTTCCAAAAAAAGGTTGCTGAGGTTCAGAGCCAAATTAACGAACGTGAAGCGAAGGGGTTGGTGCGCGATCCCATGCTCGATACCGCGTATCAGGATCTCGAGAGTTTGCGCGACAATCTTCAACAAGCACAGGAGAAGCTCTTCGAAGTCGGTCTCTATCTCGCGCTCTACGGCGACTCAAAAGAAGAGATTGATAAGACCGAGGGCGACATTCGCGGCATCCTCGATGCCAAACTCGTCTATACGAAACCGGCGCTCTTCCAGCAGGAGCAAGGATTCCGTTCGTGTCTTCCGCTCGGTACGGACGAACTCCTTGTCAATTCAAAGCTAAACTCTTCGCCGCTTTCCTCTATCTTTCCCTTTGTCTCCTTCGACCTCACGAGCGACCGCGGCATCCTCTACGGCATCAATCGGCATAATTCTTCACTCATCCTCTTCGACCGCTTCTCGCTCGAGAACTATAATTCGGTGGTATTCGCGAAGTCCGGCTCCGGTAAAAGTTATGCGACAAAACTCGAGATACTGCGTTCCCTCATGTTCGGTACCGATGTCATCGTCATCGACCCCGAGCGCGAATACGAGCAACTCGCGGAATCCACGGGAGGACGCTCATTTCACATTTCGCTCTCTTCAAAACACCATATCAATCCGTTCGACCTCCCTCCGGTTAAAGAGGATGAGGACCCAAAGGATATTTTACGCTCCAACATCATTGCGCTCGTCGGACTCTTTCGCATCATGCTCTCCGGCCTCTCGCCCGAGGAAGACGCCATTATCGACCGCGCTATCAGCGAAACGTATGCGCTCAAAGATATCACTGGCGATGTCGATTTCACGAACGCGGAGCCGCCACTACTGTCCGATTTTGAACAAGTACTCTCCGGCATGCAGGGAAGTGAGTCCTTGGTTGAACGTCTCTCTAAGTACACCCGTGGCACCTGGGCAGGATTCCTGAATCAGCCGACCAATATCGATCTCAAGCAGCAGTTCGTGGTGTTCTCGGTGCGTGATATGGAGGATGAACTGAAGCCCGTGGCGATGTACATCATCACGCACTATATCTGGAACGCGGTGCGCCACGATCTGAAGAAACGATTGCTCGTCATAGACGAGGCGTGGTGGATGATGAAGAGCGAGGATACCGCTTCCTTCCTCTATTCCGTCGCGAAGCGTGGGCGCAAATACTATCTGGGGGTCTGCACCATCACGCAGGACGTCGAGGACTTCTTGAAGAGTCCGTACGGGCGGCCTATTCTCACCAACTCTTCTTTACAACTGTTATTGAAACAATCACCAACAACGATTGATGTACTGCAGCAAACCTTCAATCTCACCGATGAAGAGAAATATCTTTTGCTTGAGGCCGGAGTGGGCGAGGGACTTTTCTTCGCAGGATTGAAGCATGTCGCGATCAAGGTCGTCGCGAGCTATACCGAAGACCAAATAATAACTTCCGATCCCTCGCAGCTCCTTGCGATAAAGGAGGAGAAGGAGCGTCATGCCATTACGCAAAAACAATAGACCGGCACCGCCCGAAGTAATGACGTGGACGAGAGCAACGCCAGTACTCGTTATCTGCTTGGTATTTGATGCTCTGGGTTCCTTCTTCGCTATGTTCTGGCTTATCGGCCCAGCATTAGCTGCTGCATACTGTGTTGCAGAAGGGGGTACTGCTTTAGAGACATGGACAATAGGATTGTTGGGGACAAAAACAGCGGCGGCAGTGTGTTCTTATGGTGCCGTCAAGGCCGGAGCCGTCCTTTCGGCACCACTCACAACATTCGGCACTGTGATGGATATGGCTATTGGTCTCTTCGGTTGGCTCACCGTCGGACTCATACTTATCATCACTAATGCCCGCATATTCAAAGAAAATGCCAGCCGTGCATTCTGGTTCGTTGTTTCTCTTCTTGCAAGTGAGGTACCTATTATTGGTGCCATGCCGGCACTCTCGGTCACGACATGGAAGCTCTATCACACCCAGATTAAAAAAGACGGGGAGGCATTACAGCAATATGAACGTGAACACGCGGCTGCTCTCCAAGAAGAAAGGCGTCAACACATTGCAGAACTTATGCACATCCGCACTGCCCAACTGGCACAGACCGAACTTGCGGCAAGGGCAGCGAAAGAAGCCGAAGATGGGCATGGGTCGGAAGAAATCCCCGAAGAAATGCGTAAGGCGGCATAACTTCTCCAACAGGATATATACTAGTAGATATGGTTCTGCGCATCCTAGGATTCTCTCTAGCAACAGTTTTTGCTGCGGTACTGACACTGCCGCTCTTTTCCTCGGCGCAATCTCTCGGCGGCTCGATAGGAGATAATAACGACAATGCTTTTACAATCTCGGCGCGTCCGCAATATCCGGCACCCTATAGCCAAGCGACCCTTTCTGTACTTTCAAGTTCTCTCGATCTCACAAACGCGATAATGACCGCATCGGTTGCCGATAAGGAAATATATAAAGGCGCTGTGCAGCCGGTTGCCATTTCACTTGGCAAAGCGGGGAGTGTCGCGAGTGTGAAAGTGACCCTTTCTGTAAATGGATTGAATTACAGTCAGATACTCGTCATACAACCCCAAGATGTCGTACTCGTCGCCGAGCCCATATCCTCGGCTCCGCCACTCTACCCCGGCAAGCCATCGGTACCGCTTGAGGGGAGTGTGCGAGTCGTTGCTATAGCGAATCTAAAAGACGCTGGCGGTAAGGCCATTAACACGGACGCTCTCTCTTATGCGTGGACGGTCGATGGCACACAGATTGCGAACGCCTCCGGCATCGGCAAAGAGACGGTCATGGTCGCCTCGCCGCTTCAGTACCGCAAACGCAATGTCTCGGTCACCGTGCAGAGCCAAAATGGGAGTTTGGTCGGCGGTGCATCGCTCTCACTCACCGCCCAAGAACCGGTCGTGCGCATATATAAAAACGACCCATTGCTTGGTATCCGCTACGATCATGCGCTCGCCGACTCCTACGCCATTGCTGGCGCAGAAACGACGTTTTACGCGGCGCCGTTCTCTCTGCCGACAACGAGCGGTGCGCCGTTCATCCAATGGTTCTTAAATGGTGCGGCGGTACAAACGGGCAATTCCGTAACGCTGCGGCCCGCCGGGAGCGGGCAAGGGGACTCTTCGCTCTCGCTCGTCGCCTCTTCAGGCAACTCTGCAACGGCAAGCGCGAATCTTTTACTTTCTTTTGGAACGCAATCGGGCTTTAACTTCTTCGGCTTATGAAAAAAATGCTGTTACTGTCATTTGTTTTTCTGTTTTTTGGTCTTGGACTGATGCCTCATGCACTCGTCGCTGAAGAGCTTCCTCCACAGGTCTCGCCAGCACAAAGCGGATTCGTTCCTCTTGCGCCCATCCCCGGCCTTACCAGCGTTACAGATCAAAAAAGTGCGGCGAATTCAGCAAATCTCGCCGCTTTCTTCAATAATCTTTATAAATTCCTCATCGGTCTTGCAGCAGTACTCGCGGTCATTGAGATCATTTGGGGCGGATTGGAGATATCGACCAAGGACTCGGTCAGCCAGCAGAGCGAGGGCAAGGAACGTATCACAAATGCGATCCTCGGCCTCATACTTGTCCTCTCGCCCGTGCTCGTTTTTTCCATCATTAATCCGAATATTCTGGATCTCTCACTGAATCTTCCGTCACTTAAACTGACCGTGCCTGAAACAAAAAATGTGGCTCCAACAATTATCAATAAAGGAACAATGGATGTAATTACGGGACCTGGCACTACAAAAATCGGTACTGAAGACGGAATATTTCTTTGTAGAAACGATGGTAATTGTGAGGAGCAGAAAGCTTTGTGCAAAAAAGAAACTCGTCTTCCTCCCGAAGTTGGGTGTCTTACTGGCAGTTCCTTCAGACCATATGATGATTATAGTTCTGAACTTCGGGCATATTCCTGCCTCACTGGAAAGTTAGTCGTCAAATGTGTGTTAACAAATTTTTCCAGTTAATATTATGTACCGCTACCTTACCATCGTCGCAATCGTGATAGTCGTCCTTGGAATCGGGGTGGCAATATATTTTTATTTTTTCAGAAACACAACAGGTATCACCGTAACTCCTTCCGGGGGCGCGGGCTTCCCGATGGCAGGTGGAATTACCGGAACTTCTGGTACGGATTCGGAACAGACAGGGACTATTTCCGCTGGCTCGCCCGTAAAAATATCCTCACGGCTTGTGAAGATAAGCGCGGGGCCGGTCGCGCTCGGCGAGGCCGTTGTCGATAACAAAGCTATAAACGCAAGTTCTTCGCCGGAAGTTGCTGTGAAGTACATTGAACGCCAAAGCGGCAACATGTTCTCTTATAAGGTGCAGGCCGGTACGCTCACCCGAACGTCTAATAAGACCCTTCCGGGCATCATGGCGGCCTCATGGCTTCCCGACGGATCGTTTGCTTTTGTGCGCTATCTTTCTGGCAGTGACTTTTCTACCGTCAATACGTATGCGCTTGCTGCGACAAGCTCGGACGGCTTTTTTCTGCCCCAAGATATCGCTAGTATCGCTGTTTCCGGAGAGGGTGTGCTCACCCTCGCCTCGGGCGTGAACGGTTCTGTTGCTTCACTCGTGCGTACGGATGGCACTCGTGCGGCAACAGTGTTCGCAACGCCGCTTTCCGCACTGCGTGTTTCCTTTGCAGGGAAGAATCAGTATCTCGCGTTTACGAAACCCTCGGCAACCCTCCTCGGGAGCGCTTTCCTTGTCGATGGCGCAGGACGCTTTTCCCGTATCGCCGGGCCGGGGAACGGCCTTGTCGCTCTTGCAAGCCCTTCGGGGAAATGGGTACTCGTAAGTTCTACGGAGGACAATGCAATGCGTATGGAACTTGTGAATGCCGCGACGGGCGATATACTTGCGCTCCCTATCGCAACCATCGCGGATAAGTGCGTCTGGACGGCCGATGATTCGACTATCTACTGCGGGGTCCCGATGAATCCGCCGATTGGTTTCAATTATCCTGATGATTGGTATCAGGGCGCCGTACCATTCAACGATCGTATCTGGAAGATACAGGTCTCGGGCCGATACGCACAGCTCGTACTTGATTTCCCTATAGAGACCAAGGACTCGCTTGATGCCGAAGCGCTTGCGATTGACCCCGCGGGTACCACGCTTGTTTTCGTCAATAAAAACGACGGCTCGTTGTGGTCGTATCAACTATGATGTAGAAACATTCGTGTGCGACATGATCGTACGGCGAACATACCATTCCTGCAATGCTCCGGCGAGATTGGTCGTAATGAAATACAGTGCGATGGCGCCGGAAGTCGTGTAAGAGATAATCGCGATAAGGAAGGGAAATACGTACTTGAGCTGCATATTCATGACTTTTTGGAAGTCGCCCATCATACCGCTGTTTGGAGAGGGCTTCATTGTTCCAGAGAGTGCCATGTGCGCTTGGAGGAATTGGGTGAGGCCCGCCAGTACCGCAAGGATAATGCTCTTCCCGACTATCGAGATGAATCCAAGAAATTCAAGAGAGACGGTTGGGGAGGTTGGGGTGAATGTATAGAGTAGCGCGGTGTTGATGGTGGAAAATGGTTCGTACAGAAAGACAAAATAGAGCGCGAGAAGAACGGGTATCTGAATAAAAACGGTGAGGATGCTCGCAAACGGGTTCACGCGCGCCTCGCGATAGAGTGCTAGTGTCTCAAGCGCCTCTTTCTCCTTATCACCCTTATGTTTCTCTTTTAGTTCTTTTATTTTCGGCTCCAACGCCTTCATGGCGATCTGGGTGCGCGCCGCTGAAAGCGAGAAAGGGAGAAGAATAAGCCGAATGACGATAGTGAGGAGGATGACGGCGATACCCGCATCTCCGCCGGGAACAAGCGCAACAAGAGCGACAAGCGCATTGTAAATCGGGTTGTAGAAAACGGCGTGAAAAAATGTTGAAATCATATGTTCATTCTACGTTATAGATTGATTTTAGAAAGAAGGTTGGCGAGTTCTGTTTTAATATCCTGGTAGGATATGCCGGCAACGGATGATCGGGGGAAAAGTATCAGGGTTGGGGGGAGATGAAGCGTCTTGAGCGCATGCAATACGCGGCGTTTTATGAGATGTCTCGTAACCGAGAGGCGGGCAACCTTTTTGGACACAACAACCGCATATCCCCGCTTACTGGCAGGCGTGGCGCTATCCTTTTGTGCTGGGAGCACAATAGTAAAGTGCGGGGATGAGAACCGCCGACCGCTCTTGAGCGCGGTGGGGAACGTTGTGCGGGAAAGTCGTTCTCGGCGTGCGAACACAAAGGATCAGACGGCGAGGCGTGAACGGCCGACACGGCGACGACCCCTCACAATCTTGCGGCCGGCGCTCGTTTTTGTCCGCGAGAGAAACCCGTGTGTCGTGGCGCGCTTGCGTTTCTTGGGTTGGTAGGTTCGTTTAGACATGATGGAGAGGTTGTGCACATGATACTAACAGGTTCTCCCCGAAACGCCAGTATGACTTGTATGTGTAACAAGCGTATACTCCAAAGCACTATGGACAAAGGAAATCCGCGGGAGCTGTGGGAATATATACTTACCCAAGTTGAACTTTCCATATCGCCGGCAAATTTCAATACATGGTTTCGTAATAGTTTTATTGTGAAGATAGGCGAGGATGGGGTGCTCCATATTGGCGTACCGAGCCAGTTTTTTAAGGACTGGTATCTTAAAAAATTCCACACGCTCTTGTTGAAGATTGTCCGAGACGTGTCGTATGAATTCCGCAATATTGAGTATTGCATTGTGAAGGATGAACGTAGAAAAGTTTCAGTTTCTAAAGAAATTAAGAATGCGCGCGGCGTGCTGGAACTTCCTCTTGATGAGTTTTATATCAATAAAAGCGATAATTTGAATCCGCGCTATACGTTTGATACGTTCGTTATCGGTTCCTTTAATAATCTGGCGTTTGCTGCGGCTCAAGCGGCGCTCAGCCGCCCCGGCATCACATATAACCCTCTCTTTATTTACGGAGATACCGGCCGAGGGAAAACCCACCTCATCCAGGCCATTGGCAATCAATTTAAAAAACAGTATCAGGGACGAAAAGTTTTTTATCTGACTTCCGAAAAATTTACTGTTGATTATACTGATTCGGTGCAGGCGGGAACCGCCAATCGATTTAAAGATAAATACCGACAGTATGATCTTCTCATTATGGACGATATACAGTTTCTCTCAAAAAAAGATAAGACGCAGGAGGAACTCTTTCATCTTTTTAATGTGTTGCATGATACAAACAAACAAATTATTTTTTCTTCCGATCGCTCACCGGTTGCCATCCCGGACATTACAGAACGCTTGAAAGGTCGCCTGGCGAGTGGTATGGCGGTTGATATTGGCGAACCGGACCCTGAGTCACGCATGGCTATTGTGCGAAAAAAGGCCGCGCTCCATGGAGTTATGCTCTCAGATGAGGTTGTTGATTATGTCGCGACTGTAATGAGCGGCTCCATACGCGAATTGGAGGGGATGGTAAATAGTATTATTTGCCATGCGCAAGTGAAGGGGTTCGTTCCGGATATCGCCGAAGTACGTCAATCATTGCGTTCATTTACGCGGCCGCAGAAAAATATATCGGTAAAAAATGTTGTTGATAAAGTTGCTGAATTTTATGGTATTAATGAGGAAAGTATTTATGAAAAGACCCGTCGAAGGGAAGTGGTGCGCCCGCGTCAAATTATTATGTATATCCTCAGAGAAGATTTTCTTATATCCTACCCGACGATTGGTATAAAGCTTGGTGGTCGTGATCACACGACAGTTATCCACTCCTGTGAGAAAATAAAGCGCGAAGTGGTTGTGGATAATGAATTGGCTCAGGAGATTCAAAATATTCGTACACTCCTTGTATGAATACACTATATAACTTATCAACACATTATGCGTGTATGAAAAATAAAAATATACACATACTACTTATTATTTTTGATTTATCCACCTATCCACAACCTTAATAACTCTTGTATGAATATTTCAATAGAAAAAAAAGAATTCTCTGAAGCAATACATACTGTTGCGCGATTTGCGGAACGTAAGAATATAACACTCCCAATACTCTCTTCAATTCTTATTATCGCAGCGGATGATGGTATAAAAATGCGCGCAACAAATCTTGAAACAGGTATTGATTTAAAAATTAAAGGAGAATGTGTTGTAAATGGAGTTGTTGCAATTCCTGCTGCAATTCTACAACAAATAGCACACTCGCTTATATCAGATGGAAAAATCACCATCGAACATCATGGTGACATAGTGTCATTTATAAGTGGTTCAAGTAAAAGTTTAATAAAAACAATTCCCCACGATGATTTTCCATCAATTCCATTTCCAGAAAATCCACCTAACAGAATAATTATTCCAGGAATCCTTCTTCGTTCACTTCTCACCTCTATCGCATTTTGTGCATCATCCTCAATCGTCCGTCCGGAGCTTGCGAGCATATATTTATCTATAGAAGGGGGTGTGCTTACTGCCGCAGCAACCGACTCATTCCGTCTCGCGGAAAAAAAAGTACCCCTCATTAGTAAAGGAACACAAGGAAAGTTTCTTATTCCGGCAAAAAACGCACTCGATATAGCGCAAGCGCTGCCTGATGATGATATTATTATATCATTCAATGAACATCAGTGCGCTTTTGTGAGCACGTCCGGAATGCTTGTCTCACGACTCACAAATGCCGTATATCCCGACTACCACCAGATCATACCGAAAGAATCTATTGTTGAAGCGGTGGTGTTGCGAAAAGATTTTGAGAACGCTCTAAAACGGACGACTATTTTTTCTGACTCATTTCAAAAAGTGCGTATCAGTTTCGATCCAAAAAAGAATCTTTTTTCTTTTTTCGCAAAAAATGCCGATATTGGCGAATCATCGGAAACAATCTCGGCACAGATATCGGGAAGCGCCCTCGACCTGTCCTTCAATCATCGGTATCTTTCTGCGGCGCTTACGCTCACCGGAGCGGAGAGTATCTCGCTCCTTGCTGCGGGAATTGGTCGCCCGCTTATTGTAAAAGGCGTCGGGGATACCTCACTCCTCTATCTTGTTTCTCCAATGAATCAATAAGCGGTAAATAATCAACGCGTTGTCCCAAGTTATTTCGCTCGATTGATTTCTAAAGGCGGACTTATTAATTTTTATAGCGCCACTGGGCTACCCGAACAGTTCGGGGTGACTGCCGATATTCACTAATACAATAATACCATCTTCTATCTTATAGATAAGTAACAAATCAAACTCAACATGACACTCTCTATAATCACCCATGTCTCCTGTTAGTGCATGGTCTTGGTAGACCCGATCTAATTTTTCTCCGCGAGAAAGAATGTTGATTATTTTTTCGAGCCCTATCCGATCAAATGATCCTGACCTCGAGATTTTCTTCAGTGACTTTCTAAACCCGGCCACTGTTCTAACTGAAAGCATAACGAAGGAGTTATTTTCCGAGGATATCAAGCATCATTTCCCTGGCAGTTTTATATTGCTTGCCGTGTCTAAGCGCGCGTGCTGTCTCCACAAGCATTTGCTGCTCCTGCTCCGGAGTAAAGCCGTTCTCGGTTCGGATAGTAAATGGGATGGAGCCGGAACGCACCACTTGATGCAGATAAAGCTTAACGCCCGAGGACATATCAAGCCCCATGTTCTTGAATGTTTTGTCGGCCCTATTTTTTATCTTGCTATCGATGCGCACCTGTATGGTGGAGGTCATGTGTCCTATGTTATTACAGTGTCGTTACATTGTCAATCTACTGCGAACTCGAGGTTGCGTATGAAAGTGGGACGGGGAGCATCACGCCGCCTGAAAAGAGGTCGGGGCGAGAGGCGTACCACGCCGCGACGCCGTATTCCCAATAAGAAAATTGAGGATCTTGCGCGGGATTGGCAGGAGGAGATCCTCGAGGGTTGTTTTTATCGGTCCAGTACAACAAACTATGGGGAACAACCACTCCTTGTTTGTCCGGCATACGCCAATTTCCCTGCAGCATCGGAGGAACAGAATTGAAGACGGGGCTTGGCTCGCCGAAATACACTCTCGGATATTTGGAGAGTGCATACGCCATCGCCTCATGCCACATCGGCGCTGCAATGAACCCCGCGACGGATTTCACCATCGAGGTGTTGTCATTGTTGCCCACCCACACACCAAGCGCAATAGAGGGAGTATAGCCAATCACCCATGCATCGCGCGTGTCGTTGGTGGTACCGGTCTTAACCGCGACGTCATAGTCGCGGAAGGAGAGCGGGGAGTCGAGCGGATATTCCGGCAAACGCGCCGGCGCATCAGAGAGCATCGCAGACATATCGCGCGCCACATTCTCAGGCACTACTTGTACGGGTTGCGATACGTATTTCTCAAGCACAGCTCCTTGGGCATTTACTACTTCAAGTATGCCAACCGGCGCATGTTTTACCCCGTCATTTGCAAAGGTTGCGTAAGCACCCGTGAGATCAAGAAGGCGCACCTCGCCGCCGCCGAGTACGAGCGTGAGCCCATATTGATTCGGATCGCCAAGCGTAGTGAGCCCGAATGACTTCGCGAGTTGTATGGCGTTTTGTATGCCGACAAGATACAAAACTTTAATGGCGGGAATGTTGATCGATTGGGCGAGCGCCGTTTCGAATGTCATTGGGCCGCGAAAGAAGCCGTCGTAATCAACCGGTGCGTAACAAGGGGGAATACTGTTTGTAACATCAGACGGGTGACAGACAGTAGAAAATTGTGTCGGCACGTCAAAAACGATCGTATTGCGCGTGTAGCCGCGCATGAGAGCGAGCGAGTAGATAAATGGTTTCATAGTGGAACCCGGTTGTCGCAAGGCGAGTGTCGCGTTATATTGCCCGTCAATTTCTGTATCAAAGAAATTTCGCGAACCGACCATTGCGAGAATTTGTCCGCTTGAGGGGTCAAGAGCGACGAGAGAGGCGTTTGAGGCCTTAAAATTTTTCTCGTTCTCAAGCGCGTAACGATTCACAATTGACTCGGCCTTCACTTCAAGGTCCGCGTCAAGCGTTGTCGTCACCCGTAATCCTGAAATGAGAGCGTTCGAACCGTATGTCTTCTCGAGCCGATTAAGAATGTAGAAGACGAAATGCGGAGCAATAATTGCATTGTGCCCCGCAGGGGAGAAGGAAACCTGCTCAACCTTTGCCGCGGTTAAGACGTTCTCATCTATAAAGCCGAGAATGCGCATCCGATCAAGAACAAGATTCTTGCGCGCATCAAGTTCGGCGCGATGCGTGCCGTACGGCGAATAGTAAGTTGGCGCCTGAATCATCGCTGCGAGATATGCCGATTCCGCGAGGGAGAGATCTTTCGCGGAGGTCCCGAAGTATGTGGCGGACGCGGCTTCGATACCGTAGAGCGTACCCCCATAGGGGATATTGTTGAGATAGGTCTCGAGAATTGTATCTTTCGAGTACGATTGCTCCAATTTTATAGCAAGCACCCACTCGTGTATTTTCCTCACAATACTTTTTTTGTTTGTCAGAAGCACGTTCTTCACCACCTGCTGCGTGATGGTTGAGCCGCCCTGGGAGAGAGAGCCGCCTGCCGCGTCAATAAGCATTGCGCGAATGATGGAAGTAAGGCGAATGCCCCCGTGCTCATAAAAACTTGAATCCTCAATCGCCATGGTCGCGTGCAGGGCGCTGGGCGCTATAGCAGCAATGGGAACGATTTCTCGTTTCGCATCCCGATTGTAGTCATAAAGGAGGATTTGGCCGGTACGATCGTAAATCTTGGTTGATTGGTCAACTTGTCGAGAGGCAAAAGAGCTGATATCGGGCACTGGGGTAAAAGCGACAACAAAAAGGACGATCCCTCCCGCGAGGAACCCGAGTCCGAAGAGCGCGAGAATGGACGCAAGCAGGGTGTGCCGCCACGAGGCGCGCCGCCGAGAAGTCATAGCCCCATGTTAACACGCAACTTCTTTTATTTTATTTAATACCCATACCCCTCCTCATCTTCTTTAGAATCATCCTCTACAAGTCCATCATCGATTATGATTTCCTCATCATCCATACAGTAGATATTATGTTAAAAGCTAACCCCGCGTGGGGACGAATATATTTAAACAAATTTTCTTCCCGCGCAAGTCCCCTACGAAGTGCGGCTGGGGATTAGTGCCGGGGGAGGCCGAAAGCGAGCGCGGTAATGCCGATAGCTATAGCATCCATTTCATCATCAAGTCGTTTTTTCTTTGGAAGGACAAGTAGTCGAGGGATCATGCTCGCAATGGCTTTTTTGTCAGCACCGCCATGACCGGTGACAGCGCTCTTTACTTGTTGCGGAGAACACTCTATAACCTGAAGGGAAGCGATGCCGGCGGCGGCAAGTATCGCGCCGCGCGATTCGGCAACGCCGAGAGCCGTCTTCTTATTTGCGCTGAAAAAGAGCGTCTCAATGGCGAGTGCATCAGGCGAGTATTCTTTAATAGCGGTTGTAACCGCACGAGAGACGGACGCAAGACGCTCAGCACGCACACTTTTTTTTGGCATGATACAATCGCTCCACAAAAGGGTTGGGTGCGAAGAGTTGCCCTCAATGACCGCGATACCGAGCCGGTCGTAACCCGGGTCAATCGCCAATATTCTCATAGCCGCGCACATTCGTGAATACTTGCTGAACGTCATCATGCTCATCGAGTGCCTCAAGAACTGCGGATACCTGGTCCTCATCGGCGCCCCCGACCTCAATGAGCGGCTCGTGCGGCGTATATTCGTCACCCGTTTTAGTAAATGCCCAACTCGCAGCACCCGGATTCGCAAGACCAACCCCTCGTTGCAAGAGGAGATGCTTCACTTCCTGCGTCGTGCGATTTTTATTATCGGTAAGCGCAGTGACAAGAATCGCGGCGCCGCACGGACCATATGCTTCATACATCACCGGTTCAAAGTTACTTGAGTCCTTTGACATACCTTTTGCGATCGCGCGCTCAATGTTGTCTTTAGGCATATTTGCGGCCTTGGCGCGCTCGATAACCACAGAGAGTGCGGGCACCGAACGCACCCCATTCGCCCTTTTTGATTCGAGCGCAATAAGACGCGCGTAGCGCGAGAAGACGCGGCTTTTTGCAGCGTCAGTTACCGCTTTCTGTCGTTTAATTTGAGACCATTTACTGTGTCCGGACATTTTTTAATCATAACAGCCCGCTTCGCACCTATACCAGCATATCGCCACTCAGATAGGAGCGGCCTCTCGGCGTGAGTATGCGCCCGCGAGGAGAGCGTTCAATGAATCCGAGACGAAGCAGATACGGTTCATAGACATATTCAACAGTGTCCGAGTCCTCGTGGAGACCGGCCGCAAGTGCTCGGACACCCGCCGGTCCGCCCCTGAAGCTTTTGTGAAGGGTCTCGAGATAGCGGCGATCGTCTTTTGTGAGGCCGTGTGCATCAATGCCGAAAAGTTCGCACGCTTCGTCGCACAGAGCGGCCGAGAGAGTTTTTTCATGCACCTCGGAGAAGTCGCGCACGCGTTTTAAGAGAGCGTTTGCGACGCGCGGTGTCGCGCGACTCCTTGTCGCGATGCGTTCGATGACCTCTTCAGGCGCCTTGAGATTGAGAAGAAGAGCCGAACGGCGAATGATATCGCGCAAATCGTCATCGTTGTAGAAATCAAGCTGATAGACGCCGCCACCGAAGCGCGAGCGCAGCGGTCCCGAGAGTTCCGCGACGCGCGTCGTCGCACCGACAAGCGTGAAAGGCGGAAGAGCGAGCTCAACCGTGCGCGCCGAAGGACCTTTCCCCAGAATAATATCAAGATGCCCTGATTCAAGCGCGGGATAGAGCAGTTCTTCAATCTTGCGTGCGAGGCGATGAATTTCATCTATAAAGAGAACAGTATTTGGCTCGAGGTTGGTGAGGATGGCGGCAAGATCGCTCGCGCGTTCAATAGCGACACCGGAGGTGCTCTTCAAGGGCGATTCAAGTGTTGCTGCGACAAGGTGGGCGAGGGTTGTCTTCCCAACGCCCGGCGGACCGTAAAAAAGAAGATGCTCCGGCATCCCACCGCGCTTCTTGGCGGCGTCAATAGCGATGCGCACATTCGCTTTTACCTGTTTTTGTCCCACATATTCATCCCAGCGGCCGGGGCGTAGTGCCATATCGAGCGATGGGGACAACGCAGAAGGGTTCTTAGAAGGGCTTGACATAAAAATACGACAATGCTATCATCTTATCACAGTTTTTACGCCTCGGCATTCGCCACAAGAGTGGCACACGCCTCGGCATAAATGTTCCCTTATCCCATCCATACTCCTCTAGGCAAGGTCTGACGGCCTCGGGCGTTTCCCCAAGGACTTTGTGGCCCATTACTTCGGTAATGGCGCTGCGAATCTCCTCAGGTGTCTCGTCCACCCCGCTTTATCGCGGGTTTTGTCTGGAGGAGTATGTATGGGATTCCTAGTTCTTTCAACATCAACCACAAGGAGGATAGAAATGGAACAGAAACTGAAGCTTCAGCTTCAAGTGCAGGAAATGGGTGTTATTGGGGGTTTCTGCTATCCCTATGCCCGCCTCTTGCTTGATGAGGCCATCGCTCTCAAAGAAGGGAAAACTCTATTTTGTGACGAGGGATTTTCAAACGAGCTCACCGAGTTCGGTTATTCTGTCCTAATCGCACTGGCTGAACAAGTTTCTCCAGCATCTATGACTGATGTAAACCCAGAACAGGCCGATGAACTGATTGAAACTGCTCAACGATTCCTTGCAATTTTCGAGAAATAAGTATTCGTCCGACAGAAGTCGCCTGACTCTGTTGGGCGATTTTTGTTTTTATGTACCAAACAATTCATGGTGCGTTCCGATGGCGATAAAGCGGATAATATCGGGATTCTCGTTATAAAAAATAGCACGACAATCGCCCGCTATGTTGATGCTCCGGCAGCCGGTGTATATTCCGTGCAACGGGTGATTTTCTAACAACGGATGAAAAGGGTCCACCGTAAAAAGCCGCAAACGTTCGTTGAGTTTATGCTTGGCCGATTTCAACAACTTTGCTCTTTGTTTTTCAAAACGCCGAGAAAAGGTTAATCTCATGCGTCATCGCGTTCAAGCCATTTGATGGCGTCGTTTGCATTGTCAAACGCAGGTGAGAACGCCTTTTTGTTTCCTTCCCGGATATCGCGCAAGGCCTCGTCAAGAATCTTGCGTGTTTTGGCGTTCGGGATGAGTGGTTCGTAGAATTCAATACGTCGTTCATCGGCGAACTGCTTTAACTGTTGGTTCACTACCATCGAGAGCGGCACGCCGATTTTCTTGGCGACGTTACGCGCGCGGTTGCGCACGTCTTTGTCTATTTTAAAGCTGATGGCGGTTTTCATATAACCGAAGTATATACATCAGTTATGGCGTGTCAATGAAGCTGTCTCGACAGGTCTACGGTGGAGACGACTTCAGAAAGGGAAGTGACGCCGGCGAGCGCTTTGATAATGCCATCTTGCGCCATGGTGAGATAGCCCTGCTTTGCGGCGACTTTTGCGATTTCATTCCCGGGCGGGTTATCACGGAGGAAATTCGCGAGTTCATCATCCATAAAAATGGCTTCATAGAGGCCAATACGCCCTTTATAACCGGTCTCGTCATCATTCGCCGGGGCCGGTTCCCATACTGTCTCTATTTTTTTAGGTACCAATGTTTTATCGGCGAGCGGCTCAAATACATTTGCTATCATGTTCTTCTCTTCGTCCGTGAGCGGACGCTCTTTTCTCTTATTCGGATCAAGTTTGCGCACGAGGCGCTGCGCCATTGAGACGGTTATCGCTGAACCGAAGGATTTCGGATCGGCACCCAGATCAACAAGACGCGGGAACGTTCCGGCAGCATCATTCGTGTGGAGCGTGGAGAAGACAAAATGACCTGTGAGCGCCGCTTGTATGGCGATGCCGACCGTTTCGCCATCGCGGATCTCGCCGACCATGATGATATCCGGGTCTTGGCGCACGATGGAGCGGAGCCCTTCCGCAAAAGTGTATTTCTTTCCTTCAACCTGCGTTTGCACGATGCCATCGAGATGGTACTCGACAGGATCTTCAATAGTGATTATCTTTATTTCCGGCGTGTGGATCTCACGGAGAAATGAATAGAGAGTCGTCGTTTTGCCGCTTCCGGTGGGGCCGGTGGTGAGCAACATGCCGTTCGGCCGACGTATTTCTTTTTCGAGACGTGCGAGGAGCTTGGGGTGGATGCCGAGATCGGTGTAGGAGACCTTCGTCGTTTCCGGATCAAGGATGCGCAACACGATCGATTCGCCGTAATTGCCGGGAATGAAGGAAGCGCGCACCTCTATCTGATTTTCTTTCTTTGCGACACTGAAGCGTCCGTCCTGTGCTTGGTTACTGACATTGAGTTTGACTCCCGACAAGAGCTTAATGCGAGAATTGAGCTGATGATACGTTGCCGGATCAAAGAAATATACGTCGGAGAGGAGGCCGTCGATGCGCAAACGCAGAAGCGTTTTCTCTTCCTGCGGTTCAAAGTGAATATCGGATGCTCGCAGTGCAAACGTCCCTGCAAGGACGACTTCAAGAATATGTGACACGCGGTCGAGGGACTTCAAGGTCGTGATGGAGTCAAGTTCCTTCTTGAGCGCCATCCGTGAAGAATTTTCTTGAGTAAGTTTCTCGAGCGTTTCAGGCGCAACAACAAAAACGCCTGCCTTTGATTCGACCGTCAAGGAGAGATCGCGATAATGGGAAAGTATCTTATCAATGCTTTTCTTGGAGACGAGAAATTTCTGTATCTGGAATCCGCGGCTTGTGAGATCTTCGACCAGTTTTGCGAGCGCGGGATTGCCCGGATTACGGACAGCGAGCGAAAGTTCTTTTGCTGCTTTCGCAAACGCCGCCGCCTCGGCAAGATGCGCTTGTTCTTCCGGAATGAGGCGGAGCGCATCGGCGTCTATTTCGCTCAGCGAAAGATCGGTATAGGGCAGGCCGTATTTTTCTGAGAGAATGTGTGCAACGTCTTCTTCCTCTCGTTCACGCACTCGGGCGAGCTGCGCGTTCTCGCGTTCGGTATCAAAAGGGAGATCCATTGGCGTATACTAACATCGGAATAAGCACGTGCCCAACCACGCGCGCCAATTTCTCCGGCGGCAAGCGCCTTTTACTTTTCAGCGGTACAATTATCTTTATAATGGAGAAATTTATTCAGACGCTTGCGGATCTTGAGGCGGAGGCAGCGCGCTTCGTTAACTCGCTTGCGCCGAGTCGACGTTTCGTCGCACTGTCGAGTGCAAAGCGAGGCGCGACTCTCATTACGCTCTCGGGCGAGCTTGGAGCGGGGAAGACCGCTTTTACCAAAGCGGTCGCTAAAGCGTGCGGTGTCGAAGAAATAGTGAACAGCCCCACGTTCGTACTTGAAAAAATCTACCCCATTAGAAAGCTCGAAAAATCGCGTTCTAACGGGGCAGGTCTGCAATTCAAGCGGCTGATTCATATTGACGCGTACCGTCTTGAGAAAGGAAGCGAGCTTTCCCCGCTCGGTTTCGATGAACTCATGCAGGACTCCAGCAACCTTATTCTCCTTGAATGGCCGGAACGCGTAGTGGACGCGCTTCCTGTGCCGACAGCTCGCCTGTCTTTTGTTGCGCTGCCTGACGGTTCCCGCAAGATCTCATATGATTAAAAAAAATTCGGCAAGGAAACGCGTTGTGCTGCTTGATACGCACGCCATCATCCATCGCGCGTACCATGCGTTGCCGGACTTTACTGGTCCATCAGGCACTCCCACTGGCGCGCTTTACGGCCTTGTCTCCATGCTGCTTAAAATTATTACCGACCTCAAACCAGATTACATCGCCGCGTGCTATGACTTGCCGAAGCCGACCATTCGCCATGAAGCATACGACGGATACAAAGCGACGCGCACAAAGACCGATGACGCACTCGCGCTTCAACTTCAAGAATCGCGAAAGATTTTTGAAGCATTTTCAGTCCCTATGTATGAACGGGAAGGATTTGAAGCGGACGACCTACTTGGTACTATTGCGCATGAATTACGAGAAGAAGGAGTGGATGTGATCATCGCTTCAGGTGACATGGATACTTTGCAGCTCGTTGATGACGAGCGCGTCCGCGTTTACACCTTGAAACGAGGCATCAACGACACGATTCTCTATGATGAGAAAGCCGTTCTTGCGCGTTTCGGCTTCCTCCCAACACTCATTCCCGACTGGAAAGGGCTTCGCGGAGACCCTTCCGACAACATCAAAGGCATTCCCGGCATCGGCGAAAAAACGGCAACAGAACTCATAACGAAATTCGGCACGATAGAAAAAATATATGCAGTGCTCAAAAAAGGCGATGCCGCATTTCTCAAAAAAGGGATAAAACCTCGCATCATCGGGCTCTTGAAAGAGCATGAAGAGGATGCTCGTTTCTCAAAATCGCTTGCGACAATACGGTTGGATGCACCTATTGCTTTTACCCTGCCAGAACGAACGTGGCATGAGAATGTCGAAGTGCAAAACGTGCTCCTGATGTGTGATACGTTCGGATTCCGTTCCTTGCGGGAAAGAGTGAAGAGGATTCTTGAAACATCCCCATCGAGCCGTCCCGAAGAAAATGCGTATGCCGATGAACCGACTCCGGAAGAGGTGGAACCGTCGTTGCTTGCGGAAGCGCAAGTGATGCTCTGGCTCATTTCTTCCGAATTCACAAATCCGTCGCTCGACGACATTCTCGCATTCACCAAAGAAAGAACATTCGCTGCCGCTCGTAGCAAGCTCGAGAAACAATTATCTGCTATGGGCACCGTACGCGATGTCTACGAGAACATAGAGAAGCCGCTCATTCCGATCGTGCGCAATATGGAAACGCACGGTGTTCTTATCGATCCGAAGATTCTCGCCAATCTTTCTACGACGTATCATGCCGACTTCGAGAAGATAGAGAAACGTATTTATAAGGCCGCTAGGCGCGAGTTCAATGTAAGTTCTCCCAAACAACTCGGCGAAGTGCTTTTTGACGAACTCAAGATCATTCCGGAACGGCAGAAGAAGACCGCTGGCGGCCAACGCTCCACACGCGAGAGCGAACTGGAAAAGATCCGTGACGAGCACCCCGTCATCGCCGACATCCTTGAATACCGCGAATTGAAGAAGCTCCTTTCCACCTATATTGAAAATCTTCCACCGCTTCTCGATTCGGATAACCGCCTGCATGCCGAATTCATTCAGACGGGCACCACGACCGGCCGCATGGCCTCACAGAGCCCGAATCTTCAGAATATTCCGCTCCATTCGGAGCGCGGCCGCGCGATACGCCACGCATTTGTGGCACCAAGCAATTTCGCGCTCGTTGCTCTTGATTATTCCCAGATAGAATTGCGCCTCGCGGCGATACTGTCGGGCGATAAGAAACTCTGCGACATATTCAAGAGCGGCAGAGATGTGCACCGGGAGGTTGCGGCACAAGTGTTCCGCGTCGTTCCGGATGCGGTCGATACCGAGATGCGCCGGCGGGCGAAAGTTATCAACTTCGGCATCCTTTACGGTATGGGGGTCAATGCGCTCCGGGCACAGCTCGGCTCCACCACTGCAGAGGCGCATCAGTATCTCGATGATTATTTCTCTACGTTCAAAACGCTCTCAAACTATCTTGAGACCACAAAGGGCTTCGCGAGGAAACACGGCTATACCGAGACGCTGTTCGGGCGCCGACGGCAATTCCCGGAAATGAAATCGTCCTTGCCGTATGTGAGGGCACAGGCCGAGCGTATGGCCGTCAATGCTCCCATACAGGGAACGCAGGCGGATATCATCAAGCTCGCCATGGTCCGTGTGGATGACATGCTGAAAAAAGAACATGCAGATACGGATGCATATTTGCTCTTGCAAGTGCACGACGAACTTGTCTATGAGATCCGCACGGAACGCGTCGCGGAACTCGGCGCGAAAATAAAAGAACTCATGGAGTCCGTACTGCCCCTTGAAAAAACGCGAGGCATGCCTATCATTACGGTGATGAAATCCGGACCGGATTGGGGTACGATGCACTCCATATGATCTATCTTTTTCACGGTTCCGATGTGGAGAAGGTGCGCACCAAAGCGTTTGAGTGGGTCGCGGCCGCAAGAGCGAAGGAACCGAACCTCGCGTATGTGCGGCTCGCGCGCGAAGAGATTACTCCCGCCGCGCTTGAGGATGCGGCGCTCTCAGGCGGACTTTTCGTGAAGCGGCTCCTCATACTTATTGACGACCCATTTCCGAGCACTCGTGTAACCACAGAGGAAGAAGAGAGTGACGAAAAGGAAGACATCGGTACTGTTTTTGAAGACCATATCGATAATCTCGCCGCTTCCGATAATGCCATCATTATTCTCGCGCCCAAACTCGCGGCGGCAAAGGCAAAGAAAATAGCTGCAAAAGCAAAAGTTGTATATGCGTACGATACATCAGCAGCGCGCGAAGACGCGCGCGGATTCAATACGAATCTCGTCAATGCGCTTGCCGCTCGTTCGCGCGAGAAACTCTGGCTAGAGATTAATCGCGCGCTCTACGCAGGTGATGCGCCCGAGATGCTTCATGGCCTTCTCCACTGGAAATCACGCGACCTGATGTCCAAGGGCAGTCGCGCGTGGAAGCCGCAGGAATCACGACAACTCTCACTCGCTCTCATTACGCTCCTTCAAAACTCCCGCCGCAGCGGCCTCAATCTCTCTCTTTCCCTCGAACGTTTCGCCCTCTCGATTTAGGACACGCCGTGTCCTAAATCTGTAAATTGGTATAATTTCAAAACATGCGGATTATTTCTCTCAATACCTGGGGTGGACGGGCAGGAAAAGAGGTTTAAAGAAAGAAACGGGTTGCTGAATTAAGCGCCATCCCTGAGCAATTT
>CAZJZB010000010.1:0-22697 GCA_964550425.1 uncultured Candidatus Saccharibacteria bacterium
ATGTCATACCACTTCAGATTAGCTGAAGTGTTGCACTTACTTATTGAACTAAGAATAGCGCGGCGTCTCTTCCGAGACGCCGGCAAGATGATTGGCAAGGCGCGCTAGCGCAAAGAGGAGCGAGGAGAGACGGTTCATATATGTCATGGTGTCGGGCGAGACATCGCGGAGGCCCAGTTCTTTGACAGCAATGATGCGGCGTTCGGCTCGGCGCGCGAGCGTCCGCGCGACGTCGAGGAGCGCGGAGAGTTCCGTCCCGCCCGCGATCGAGAATCCTATAAGCGGAGGAATTTCTTTCTCTATATCGTTCACGATATCCTCAACCTGCTTCACGGCACTTGTATCAACCTTTTTGTCCGCACCCGCGACTTCCGCTTGAACGATAAAAAGTTTTTCCTGCGCATCGCGTAAAGCTCCTGCGATGCGCAGCTCTCCGGAGCTGCGCATTTTTACAAAACCAAGAAAGGCATTGAGTTCATCAAGCGCGCCAAGTGCCTCCGGCAGTTCAGAAGATTTCGATATCCGCTGCTGGTCGCAGCCAAACACCTTCGTAGTTCCGTTATCACCTTTACCGGTGTAGAGCATATAAAAATAGTGGTGCGATAAGTATACACTTCACGCACATTCTTCTGAAATTAACCTATCAAATGTTTATAACGACCGTGGTAAACATTTGATAGGTGCTTCATGATGTGCGCAAAGATCGCCGATACGTGATCTTCTTATTATTTCCGACCGTTAACTATAAGAATATCGGGATGGCGCTTAATTCAGCAACCCATTTCTTTAAACCAAAAAAATGGGGGCGGGTTCTCTATGACCCACCCCCACATCACCCCCTCCCACATTCTGTGCCGTCTTAAGAACGACGACGGCGCGCCGCCTCGATTTTCTCCCTTGGGACACGTACGAGATCCCAGGCCAGATTCACAGAAGATAAGGAGAAAATAATCCACTTTGACGGATCGAAGTTATACCAGAGCGGGCCATTCCGATAGTCCCGCTGGAACTTGTGGTGATAGTTGTGATACCCCTCGCCAAAAGTAAAGAGGGAAACGATCCAACTATCCTGCGCCGTGTTCTCGCTGGAATACGGTTGGGTACTCCCCCAGTGTTTCCAATGGGCCATGCTGTTGATGCAGAATGTCGCGTGCCATGAAGCAACCACGCGCGAGAACCCCGCAAACACAAGACCGCCCAGTGGATCGCCCCAAATAGATGCGATCAGGATGGGTACAATCCCGGAAAAGAAGATCGCAAGCGCGTAATAGTACTTGTGCTGGAAATTCACAAGCGCCGCCGTAAACGAATCTTCCTTCAGATGATCTGCTGCGCTGTAATCCTGTTTCTTATCGGGGTCTTTGAAGAGTACCCATCCGATGTGCGAGTGCCAAAACCCTCGTGCAGCGTTGTAAGGGTCTCCTTCTTCATCGGTGTATTGATGGTGCCGCACGTGATCTGAGACCCAACTTTTAATACTGTGCTCAAGGGCAGTAATTCCGCTGATTGCGAGAACCACCTGCACGAACTTTCCGCACCGAAAAGAACGGTGGGAAAAGTATCGATGATACCCGATAGTGACCCCAAGCGCACTCACACAAAACAGGATGGCGCCGAGAACGATGGTCTGCCATTTCCAATAACCGAGGACAGCGCCATAGAATCCGAAAAAACCGATCAGATGGGCTGGGCCCATGAAAGAAGCGTTTAACACATGCAACTTTTCTTTTGGAAACATGCTCGTCTGTTCCATCGCTTATTCACCCCCTCTTCTTGGTTAGAGATTAATCAAGGTACTCACTCTTCTTTCTTCCTTGGTCAGTATGACAGATTTTCAGAAATACGGAAGGAGAGTTCGCTCATCACTTTTTGTGCCTGGCAGAACTAATACCGCGCTTCGATAAGAAGCGGCGCGTGGTCTGACACTTCATCGGGTAGTACGCTAAACGCGGTAACCGTTATGTCCTTAGTAACGAACACGTAATCTGAAAACTTATCGGGCATGGAGTAATAACTTGTTCGCGTCGAGAGAATATTGTATTCCTTTATAAGATTTCTGAATCCGGAATCCTCGAACATTTTAATGCTTGCGGTATCGGGGAGAACACTGAAATCGCCGGCAATGATACACGGATGATGTACGTGTGTGGCAAAATCAATTATTTTCTCGGACTGTTCAAGACGTTCTGCGCAATCCATTTTGCCGCGACTATTCCAGAGACCGTGGACATTCATTATGGTGAGCGGGCCGGATGTACCCTTAAGAGTTACGAATTGCATGTTGCGGACATGATTCCCAACATCGCCGTCAAACACATCGCCCTTTTTGTGCTCATATACAACGACCTCTCCTTCTTGCACAACTGCGAGTTTCTTGTGCACCATCATTAAGAGACCGAATTTATCTTGGCGATTGGGCCGATAATAGGCAATGTGGTTGGGGAGAACCGCTGCTATTTCCTGTCGTTCGTAAAACATAATATGGTGTCCGCCTTCGGGGACAATATGTGCGTCAAGATCTTGAGATGACTCCGACCACACCTCCTGAAGACAAAACACGTCGGTAGTATTCGCATGGGACGCAAAAAAGGAGAGGAAATCATCCTTCCTCGCACGCCCACCCCACGTATTGAGGGAAATAATCTTCATAGGGTAACTATAGATTGAAAACTCTTTATACTCAAGATCTGCATTTATCGGTTAATAAATGCTTCTTTGGGCGAGAGTTGCGAAGCGCGGCGTGCCGGCCAAAAACCTGCAAAGAGCCCTATGCCGATGGAAAGTAACATAATGAGGCCAATGAACCAGAATGGTGTAATGAAGAGTATAAATCCTTTTCCACCCAATTTTATGGCGACAAGATTTAAGGCGACATTGACAGCTTGACCCGCCCCCCACCCAAATAAAATGCCGAATGTTCCTCCCAAAAAGCCCATGATAGCCGACTCCATAAGAAACAATTTCTTTACATCAGAATCAGTCGCTCCGATTGATTTTAAAATGCCAACCTCGTAAATGCGTTCCAAAAACCCGACGATCATCGTATTAAACATGCCGATCGCCGACACGATGAGCGCTGCGACGCCGAACACGCCTAACACACCCGTGATAACGTTTGTGATCTGTCGCGCTTGCCGCACCAAGTCGACTTTTGCCGATACGATATACCCGAGACCGATAAGCGTATTCCTTACTTCTTCCAGCGTTTCAACACTACTCGCTTTTACCAAGATACTGCTGTAAAACGGAGGCGGTTCCTTTAACATATTCGGGTAAATGAGAGCTGTGGGCGGCTGGGTGTCGTCTGAAATAATTCCGGTGATTGGAAGCGCTGAGAGGGCTGGTACGACAACCGAGGTTCCGGTAAGACCGTTTTGGTAGAGCAATTTGAGCTGAACTTTTTTCCCGAGAGACGTGGTCGTTGTGGCGGCAGAATACCCGATAACCCCTAACGTTTGATTGTAAACGGCGATACCGGGACTATCGGTCGGGGCCTTGCCGACATCGATCGTAAGTCCCGTTAGACGAAAATATGCCGGGTCAACTATGCGGACTGAAATAAGGGCGGGGCTTGCGTCCGCTTCTTCGGTGACAAGCTGCCCGGGAAATTCAGCCACGGGACTTACTTCAGCGACATTTTGGATGCTTCTCAATGTGGAGAGTTCTTCCGGATTGATGAGGAGTCCGGTTTCAGAGGGATATGATGCCTCCATAGTAATCAAAGAGTCCTGGGTCGTTACGAGATTGCCAATGAGAATATACTGCAAACCATACCCGAGAGAGACGAGAAAAAGCACCACCCCGATACCAACAGCCATACCAAGGATCGTCAGGATTGCGCGAACCGGCTTTACACGAAACGTACGGAGTGAGAGTCGAAATAAATCCCTATACGTTAGCTGATGCTGATCTTCCATACATTGGTTGAACTATATCATGGTACGATGCTCGCAGCCGGATATCTTCCCGTGCCGGAGATGATGGATTCCATCCGTTGAGAAACTTTTTGTGCCGCGCGAAATGAGATCCCGACTCCGAATTTCTTCACCGAGGTGTCGAGTATGGTACAAAATTGCTCCTGATTAATAAATTTCTTGAGACGATCGCTCACGACTTCGTCGAGCGTTACAAGCTGATACGGAGAAAGATGTCCGGTATATTCTTCCATCAGCCAGGTACGAATTTGCTTCACCTCATCGTCTATCGGCAGTTCCGGATACTCCTGTACGAGTCCGATTACCGCGTCGATATCGTGCCGTTTTTCAATGACCGATTCAACAAAATAACTCACGCGCATCGCTTTTCTGCTCCACAACCCGACGCCCCCTTCTTTGTAGGGGAGATCAATCACCTTGCGAAACATGAGCGCGTCAATTTCACCGTCGAAACGTTTCTTCAAATACCCTTCGAAACGCTCCATTTCGTTTATAGAGTAGCCGCGCATAAAGAAATTTGAGAGCACGCGAATAGCCATGTGCTCTTGTGTTTCGGACTCGGCTTCTTTTTGAAGCTGTTCTGCGACCACCGACATCGGTTTCTTCGGTTCGCGAATCTCTGTTTTCATAATCACTCCGTCCTTCATATGGAAAATTTTGCGGGTATCCTGCAAACTCCACGCCTCGTGAGTAACCATAATAATAGTGCGTCCGTCTTTTTCGTTTAATTCTTTTAAGAAAGCCAGCACGTTATTGGCGTTGACCGAATCGAGGTTCCCCAGTGGCTCATCAGCAATGATGATCGGTGGATTATTTGCCAACGCACGCGCGATACCGACACGCTGTTGTTGGCCACCGGAGAGTTCCTGCGGATACCGATCGGCATATTTCGCCACATCCAATCGTTCCAAGATGACTCGCGCCTCCTTATCAGCTTTTTCTCGATTAATGCCGAGGAAGGCCATCGGGAGCGCCACATTTTGAAGAACCGTAAGCGAGGGCACCAGATTGAATTGTTGGAAGACAATACCGATCCCCGTCTGACGAAAAATCGCCAGTTCCTGATTCGTGAGTCCGGTGATGTCACGGTTATTGATTAAAACTTTTCCCTCTTGAGGCCGATCGATCCCTGAGATGGCATAGAGGAGCGTCGTTTTACCGCATCCTGAAGGTCCGAAGAACGCGACGTAGTCCCCTTTGTTTATTTCGATATCAATATCGGTAAGTGCGTGCCCCTGGTTCTCCTTTTTGTAGTTGTACCAGAAGTTAACCTTTTCCAATTTGATGATAGGACTCATGGCCGTGTAACGTAATGCTTCTCCACGAAATCAACAATCTCCTTTGGCATATACTTGCCCTTCACTAGAAAATCTGATGCTCCGGCCTCTTTCGCTTTTTCTCGTATGGACGGATCGTCGTAACTGGAAAAGATAACAATCGACGTTTTGTTCTTGCAGGGGCTCTCCTCCTTTACTTTTCGTATAAATTGCAATGATTCTTCTATGCCGGCGACCCTGCCCCTCTTCCCTATATTGGGAGCCGATATGTCTAAAAAGATGATCGTGGGGCACTGTTTGGCATTCTGTTCAAGATACGTATTCGCTTCTGCAACACTTTTTGCCGTTTCTACCTCGTAGGTTGTGGCGCTTCCCCCGTGCACCCAAAACACATCGCGCAAAAATATGCGCATCATTTCGTCACTGTCTACGATGAGGATCTTGCAGGTCATGTGTTACCGGGTACCCCGCGAACCATACTGTTTATTTTTATTTAATAAAACTGAAGGTGGTGCCGAAGTTTTTGAAAATAACATCCACGATTGACTCATTTTGTTTCGGCGTAATGATGGTGGTGATAGGTATCGTGGCCGTGTTGTTCGCCGAGTCCGTTGAAGCGACTTGCACGCGATAAATAGTCGCTTGCTTAAGGTTCGTCAGAATCACGATATGATTCTTCACAAGCCCTTGCGTATCGAGTGCTTTATTTGCCAGAACGGCGTTTGGTGCGCCGCTCCCCTCTTCATAGGAGACATGTGAGCTCGACGGCTCGTCTGTTTTCCATGAGACAATTGTCTGCACGCTATTGGTCTGTCCGGCGGTGAGCGCCGAGGTAATCTTCAGTTCGGTAATTGACGGTGCGGCCACGTCAACAATGGTCTTAATCGTAAATGTCTCTTTTGCATCGATTTGATTCCCGCCCGCAGTTACTCCCGAAATAGTTACGAGATACGTTGTTCGCGGATTCAGACCGTCTATCACCATATCATGATCCGTTTCCAGTTTTGAAGCAATTTTCTCTTGCGTCACACCGGTGGCGGTGTTGGTATATTTTATGACCGATGTCGCAGGCACCAATGTTTTCCAGACAGCTCTAAATGAGTCGGTAGTAACGTTCAAAATGGTCGCCTGCACCTGGGCGGCCTTCGTGGAGAAGACAATGTCCGGACTCGAACCAACAACTTCAGGGAATACAAACGCTTTTGCGGCGAGGTGATATTTGGTATTGGGTGTCAGATCAGTGAGTGTAAGCACATGTTCCGATGTCTTTTCTTTATCCACGGAGATATCGGTCCCATAGGTTTTTGAAGTGGTAAACAAATCGTCGGTTGCATATGAAACGATACCGAAAGATTTGATACTCGTGCGGTAGGTAATCGTCGCCGTATCTTCGGTAGTATGTGAGATGGTTGGCGACTCAATAAAGGGCGGCAGAATGGAGGGGAGCGCCGACTCGATAATGTCCTGAAGTCGGCTTTGGTATTCTTCAGCATTTTTTAGCAACGTAAGATTCTCTAATGATTCTGCCAAAAAGAGCGTCTTAAATGTACCCTGCTGCGACTGCGCCGAATTACCCGATGAATCGAGAACGGTGGTTTGATAATAGTATGTCGTGCCCGGCTTAAGGTTAATAAGGGAGACCGTTTGTGCATGCGTGAGCTGAGTCGATGCTGCGGTCAGGCCGTAACTTGAGGTCTCGCCATAATTGGCAAGGACGTAGACCGGTTTGCTGACCGTGAGCGTGACATCAGCACCAAATGGCCTTATTTCCTTCATTGCCATATTGGTAATCACGGGAGGAATCATGTCTTTTGTCGGGCCTGAAGACCCTCCTCCTCCTCCGCCGCCCACATTCACAATAGTTACGGTCCCCGAATCCGCCGAAGTAAATGTATTTTCATCCGACGTCGACGCGTTGTTTGCCGAATCCTTCGACTTTACCCTGAAGTAGTAGGGGGTGCTTGCCGTCAATCCGGAAAGAGCGGTCACGTGATTGATCGTGTTCGTCGTATCAATCGCCGTTGTCGACGCATAATTACCAGTGGTCAGTAAGGCCGTAGTGCCGAATTCAACTTGCGACGTAGAGAGTTCATCGGTCGTCCATACAATGACCGCGGATGACTCTGATTTCACCGGAACAATAATGCCGGAGATCGATGGCGCCGTCGTATCGTTTGTGGTCGTAAAACTGTAGTAGGAACCGAGATTATCATCCGCTGTCGTGTTGGCACTCGCGTCAGTCGAATTCACTCGATAATAGTATGTGTTGCCCGCTGTGAGGCCCGTGATGGTAACCTGGTGTTGAAATGGGGAGGAGACGAGTGTGGCGCTACCGACTCGTGTATACGAACCGAGATTTGAACTTGGACTATAGTCCACATACGAGTCGGAAGCGGTATTGGTATCCCACTGGACCGTCACTTGTTTGTCGGTGGCATTGACCACTGTCACGCTCGAGACAGTGGGTCCGCCGCTTGTCGTGAAGGTCCCGCCGGCACTCGTGCCGATATTGCCGGAGATGTCAGTGGACTTCGCGCGGTAGTAATACGAAGTATTGGGGACGAGACCGGTGAGAGAAATGGTGTGTCCGCTCACCAGATACGAGGTGCTTGACGCAGTCGAGCCGTAGGACGAAGTGAGTCCGTACTCAACCGCCGACGTGGAGAGTTCGTCGGTGTCCCAGGTGATTCGTGCAGATGTATTTCCAAGATTGCTCACCGCCACATTCGAAATGGTCGGTTCCACAGTATCACTCCCCCCCTGCCCGTCTGCCAAGTCGTTCACCGCGCCGCTATAGGCCGATGCGTCGCCTTCGGTATCGATAACGCGCACCTTGTAATAGTACGTCGTAGAAGAAGCGACCGTTGCATCGGTGTAATAGTTCGTTGCGCTTGATGTTATTTCGTTGAGGAGCGAATACGACGTACCGTCGGTTGATCGATAGATCTGATATTTTGAAAATGCCGCGCCGGAATAATTAGTGGTCGGGGTCCAGGTGATAAACTCGCGATAGGTATTGAGCGTCTGACTCGATACATCTTTAATTTCTATATTTGTCGGAGCAATAATCGCCGTCGCTGACGTTGTCGCCGTATTGCCGTAAATGTCACGGAGGACCAGATGCACCGCGGTGGTAGAGGAGTTTGCAAATATCCACGGAATGCCGAGCGAGAGCGAGGTTGAATCAACGGTTTGCCATGTTCCCGAAGAAGCGTTTAGCCCGTCGACACTCAGATCGGCATTGTTGGAAAGTTTGTAATCTTTAATATTTGAATCATCAGACGCCGTCACATTCACCGCGATGCTGGCGCTCGAAGCATCGAGCGTGAAAGCGGACACTACGGGCTGTTTCGTATCAAGAGTAAACGCCGCGCTCGCGGCGCGCGTAATATTCAGAGCCGGTTCATTATCATTTGCCGTTACCCTGATCTTGGCGTTTGTGACATACGTATTCGTCCCCAATTGTCCTACAGCGTCCCACGTCGAGCTATACGTGGCATACGAGCTTTCGCCTACCGCTTTATTATTCACGTCCGTTGCTTCGAGATATGACGAACTGATCGTTATCCATGAGCTCCCTCCATTTAAACTGTATTCAAACGAGGGGGTGATGACGCCGGGTGTCGCTGTGCCCGAGGCGGTATCGGCGTCGCGTACGCTATAGGAGGTGCTCACCTTGCCCCATGTAGCGCCGGTTGTGCTCGAGACCGATGTGGATACGCCGCTATTGCCGTAGGTCGGATCAAAGTCGGGTGACGCATTTACGACATATTGAATAGTTAGAGAGTTCAGAGACGGTGTGGCGGTTCCGCCGGAAGTGAGTATCACTTTGTATTGAAAGTACTGATCGTCGTTGCCGGTGCGAAGCGGGTTACTCGTTGGGAGAGCGACATCATTGTTTGTCTCAATGAAATAATTTGAGCCCGTGCAGGTCACTGTGTCTGCGTACCCGCACCATGGCGCGGAATCAAGACCGCCGACCGTCGCGGCCGACCTGACTTGAATTTTGATCAACTCTGTAGCAGAGGTGCCCGTCCCGCCCCACGTCACTTTGGTAATCAGATTGCCCGTACTCATGGTGTCGTACTTGGAAGAAGTGAGTGTTACCAGATTTGTGTTGTTATAATTGGAAAAATTAAGCGTGACATCAGAGAGTGTCGGGGTGGCGAGTGTATCACCGCTGAAATTCACCCTGTATTGGAGATAGCGGTAGCCGGAAAGCGCTGCGATGCTTCCTCCGTTTGCAACACCGGTCACATAGCTCGTCCAAGTTCCATCCGGTGTCGCGGTATTGCCCGCTCGCACATCTACTGTTAATGACGTGCCTGAAGGTGTCGTGGCGGTGTAGTCAATGGTTGACGGCGCTGATATTTGCGCCATATCTATCACCGAGGAGGTGTGGGTGCCGCTGGTATAATAAGTGGTGTTGACGGAATATTTGTAGAAACCGGTACCGCCGCCGCCCTGCGTCACATAAATATCACTATCTGACCCATTGCGGATCATCGCGCTGCCGTTTCCAGCTGCACCTGGAAGTTGAGCGGGATTGGGCGACCATGTATTACCGGATATTGAGTATTTGTAGAAACCGGTGGTATTACCGCCTCGTACGGCAAATATATTTGTGCCGTCAGTAATCATTGAGCTTCCGTCGTCAAGCGCTGCTGGTACTGGATTAAGAGTTGCCCATGTATTACCGGATATGGAATATCTCTCAAGGGTAGTTTGACCATATCCTGGCGTTGCGTATATATAGTTATCTGAACCGTACCGGACTGCTTGCATGCCATGGTAATACGCTCCAATTGTTGAGGCGAGTGCTGTCCAGCCAGCTCCCGGATTGGATATGGTGTATTTGTAGAAGGTATTCCAATACCCACCCTCTAGTGCGTATATGTAGTCGTCGGAACCGTTACGAAGTAATATGCCGTGGTAGTTGATCCCATGCGGTGTGGTGTTAAGTGTTGACCAGGAACCGCCACCGGATACGGTGTATTTATAGAAATTGCCATGACCGATATATACGTTACCATCTGTACCATTGGTAATTACACCACTAGCTGTCGATATACTATGTCCAGAACCGTACAAATTCGAGGAAAGCGATACCCAGCCAGCTCCCGGATTGGATATGGTGTATTTGTAGAGAGGAGAATTGTAATTACCATTTCCTGTCTTATATATGACATCACCGTAGCGGAATATTATGCTGCCAGGGCCAACCGTTCCAGGCACCGTCGATAGTGTAGTCCAGCTGTTGCTAGATATAGAATACCGATAGAAACCGCCGCCGATGCCGTCTGGCGCCACATAGGTACCGCCGCCGCCTTGTACCACATATATATCATTATCCGATCCATTGCGGATCATGGCCCCGCCATCGCCAACTGCCCCCGGCACCGCTGTTAAAGTAGTCCACTCATTCGCGGTGCCGGTCTGTGTCAGTTTCACATTCCCCCCGCTTACCGTCGTGTTGGAATTCGTTCCCGCATTAAAATCCGTATCGATAGTATGGGTCACTGACGCTGCCGTACCGACGATCTGCACATCTTCCCCTGCATTTGCGATAGTCGTCGTCGCATCCTTTGACGCATACTGGGTCCAGCCGGTGCGATTATTGGTGTGGTCGGCCTGTGTCGCCGTCGCTCCCCCTCCCCAGTTGGTTTGCATGAAGGTGTACGTTGCCGCAGAGGTCAGCCGCACCGATATCGTCTCAGAGAATATAAGCGCCACGACAAGTGCCAGTGCAATGGCCTTGGGATAATGTTCCACGACCTTTTGAGCGTGGTGCCGCACATGTTTCTTACCAACCTCAAGAAAGAGAGTGTACTTCCCTTTACCGAAGGAAACGAGGCGTGTCAGATGTCCGCCACGCCTTACAATATAATCCTCATTTGGATCTTTATTCATTACCCATACATGCTACAGCATAGAGGCACTGCGCGATATGCAGTTATTCACTCCCCCTGTGTTCTTTGTTGATAGCGGAATAAATCTCGAGGAGGGCGAAGAGTATGCTTAAAACCAGCGGTCCCAATAAGAATCCGAGAGGGCCAAAAAAGCCGATGCCGCCCAAGATAGAAAGCAGGATAAGAAATGGGTGGAGCCGCATCCCCTGTTCGGCAAGTTTCGGTCCTAAAAAGTTGTCAATGAGCCCTACTGCCGTCATTCCCCAGAGCAGAAGCCCGGCTGCGGAAAATATTTCTCCGCTCGCGTAGAGGTAGAGAATCGCCGGGATAAGCACCAGCGCCGTTCCAATGCCGGGAATGAGTGCAACCAGCGCCGCGACACCGCCCCACAGCGCCGCATTGGGAACTCCGAACATAACGAACCCGACCGCTGTTACTACGCCTTGCGCGAGTGCCACCGTAAGATTCCCCCTGATGATTGAATTGATCGCTAAGGTGAGTTTATTAAAAATTGTTTCATCATGAATATCTTGCAGGGGACTTATGGCAACAATACTTTCTTTGAGTGTGTGACCGTCTTTAAATAAATAATACAGGGCGATGAGAAATACAAAGATACTCGCTATTATTTGTGCGGCATTTGCAAAGAACGAACCGAGGTGTTGAAGCAGCCACTGTAATCCCTGCTTGACGTACTGATTAATATCAAGGGAGAATTCCAGTGGCATGGGAAAAAATCCCGCGAGGTTTTGTATAGCATCGCCTGCGATGCGGGACAGATCGGTTGCACTGCCGCTCTCAACGAGCGAGGAGTAGAGCCCCGTCGCTTCCTGAAAAATCTGTATGCCTAAAAATGAAAGAGGCGCGATGCCGACGATCAGAACGGCGATGGTGGTGAGGAGTGCGGCCAATCCTTTTCTCTCTCGCGTCATAATAAGCATTTTTGTATGCAGTGGTCCAAAGACAGTTGCAAAAACTATTGCCACAATAAGCGCGTAGAGAAAGGGCTTAAAAATGAAAAAAGTAATGACGAACGCTCCCAAGAGGAGGATGAGTAAAAAATAGAGTTCTGTTTTTTGCTGTTTCATATTATTTTTTCTTCCGGTAAAAGAACTTGCGTATTTCCTCGACCAGAATGACCGATGCGGCGATAGGGATGATTATAAGCCATTCTGAAAGCGAGAGCGGTGCGGTATGCAAAAATGTCTGCATAAGCGGATTATAGATTGCAAATAATTGCAGAACAATAACGATTGCGGTGGCGCCGACGAGAAACCTGTTGGAAAACGGATTTGTCTGAAAAATTGACTTGCTTTCTGATCTGCAATTCCACGCATTGAACCATTGGAATACCGCAAGCGTCGTAAGGGAGATCGTCCACGCTTTTGTAACATTGGCTTCTCCTCCGGCGGAAAGATACTTTTGGAAAAGATAGAGTGTTCCGGCGGCCATCGGCAATGCCATAAGAAATATTCTCTTCGCCATAAGTCCGTCCACGATCCATTTTTTAGGCCGCTCAAATGTTCCTTGCATGAGTCCTTTTTCTTTTGGCTCCATGGCGAGAGCCACATCAAGGAAACCGTCGGTGACAAAGTTCAGCCAGATAATTTGAGCGGCAAGAAGGGGCAGCGGGTATCCCAAGACAAGCGCGCCGACAATGACCGCCACTTCGCCCACGCCTGTGGAAAAAAGATACAGAATGACTTTTTTGATCGTCTTGTAAATCCCCCTACCCTCTTCAGCGGCCGAGACAATACTTGCGAAGTTGTCGTCGAGAAGCACTATGTCAGAGGCCTCCTTTGCCACCTCTGTTCCGATTTTCCCCATGGCGACACCGAGGTCGGCGGCAACAAGCGACGGCGCGTCATTCACGCCGTCTCCGGTCATTGCGACGATTTCGCCTCGGGTACGATAGGCCTGAATAATGCGGAGTTTGTGATCAGGAGTCACGCGCGCGAAGACGGTCGTGTGTGCGATCTTCACGGCAAGCTCCTCGTCGCGCATAGCATCTATTTCTTTCCCGGTGAGAATGCCGTCTCCTTCGCGCCAAATGTCCGCCTCTTTCGCGATTGCCTGTGCGGTGAGACGGTGATCGCCCGTAACCATCACCACGCGCATATCTGCCGCCCGCACCCTTTGCATCGCTTCTTTCACTTCGCCGCGAAGCGCGTCTTGCATGCCAAAAAAACCGACGAACGTGAGCGGCGGTATCGCCCCCTCATCAACGCTTCGCGAAGCATCCGGGTTGATGGCGTACGCAACCACTCGAAAGCCATTTCGGGCATATTTGTGAAATACCACTTCAAGACCCTTTTTCTTCTCTTCGGTAAGCGCCTCGGCCCCGTTTGTGTGCCATATTTTTTTACAGAGACCAATCACTTCCTCCGGCGCGCCGACGACCGTAAGGAAGTTTTTTCCATCAACCGCTCGAATGGTGGCATGATACTTTCTTTGATAGTTAAAAGGCAGTTCAAAAATTTCAGGCGTTTCTTGTTCGAGCGCATCATGGCGAAATCCTATCTTTTCAGAGAACACCAGCATCGCAGCTTCGGTCGGGTCGCCTGAGATCTTCCACGTATCTGTTTCTTTCAAAAATGAAAACCGCGCGTGGGCGCAGAACGCCGCGATCCTTCCGCTAAAAAGCAGTTCGGGGTGGTTTAAGGGATCAATGATTTTACCGTCAAAGGTCGCCTCTCCCTTTAGCTCATATCCGCTGCCGGTGATATTAAAAGTTTTACCGTCCACATATACGCGCTGAATTAACATCTCGTTCCGGGTCAAGGTTCCGGTTTTGTCCACCGCAATAATTTTTGTCTGTCCCAACGCCTCCACCGCCTGCAGCCGCTTCACGAGCACATTGCGTTTTGACATTCTCCGAACGCCCGTTGCCAACACCAGCGTCATCACAATCGGAAGCCCTTCGGGAATAATGGAGACCGAGAGCGCGACCGCGGTGGTAAACATCTTAGTGATGGATTCTCCGGAAAGCACGCCCAGAATAATTAAAGAGACGCTGATGACGGCTACCGTAACGATGACAAAGCGCGAGAGGTAACGGATATTTATTTTTAGAGGAATGTCAGTATTGATCGTGGCAATTTTCTGAGCGATCTTGCCAATTTCAGTTGCGAGTCCCGTGGCGACAACGACTGCCGTACCGCTTCCGCTTAACACATAGGTGCCTTTGAATACTATATTTTTCTGATCCGCCGCCGACAAGGTATCGGTCGACAGAACTGCGCTTGTCTTGATGACCGGCCCCGACTCTCCCGTGAGCCCCGCCTCATCTACTTTGAGAGTGTTGGCAAAAATAATTCGTGCGTCAGCCGGCACCTTCTCCCCCTCCTGCAATATGATGATGTCCCCGGGCACCACTTCCGTATCCGGGACTATACGCTCCTTGCCGTCCCGCAGTACCGTGGCGCTGGTCTCGGCAAACTTCTTTAAAGCGAGGAGTGAGTTCTGCGCCTTACCTTCCTGAATGGTTCCTACGATTGCATTAAAAAAAAGTACGGCAAAGATAATCGAAGCGTCAACAATCTCTCCCATGACAAAGACAATGATTGCCGCGGTAAGAAGGATATAAATAAGCGGGCTCTGAAATTGCCGCAGAAAGATAATAAAAATACCGTCTACATTCCCTTCGGGAAGATAATTTCGCCCGTATTCCTGGAAACGATCGATTGCTTCTTCTTGTGTTAAACCGCGTTCACGCGAATGGAACACCCCAAGAACATCCGGGACTGTTTTTGTATGCCATAGCATGTGTTGGGGTAACATTTTCAAGTTACTGCTGGTGCCCGGGAGAGGACTTGAACCTCCACGGCCTTACGGCCACAGCCACCTCAAGGCTGCGCGGGTACCAATTGCGCCACCCGGGCATTTGAAGCTTCAGAGCTTCTCCCTCACTGTAGCTAACATCTTCACTATTTTCAACCTTTTTCTAGAAAGAGAAATGATGTTGGGGGAGTAATATATTTTCCGCAGCAACTTCAGCGAGTCGGCTTTTGCATATTTAAGCTGTTGTAAGCTGCGGCTGTTAGATATGCTCACATGTCCTCGGATATGCACTCTCTTGCGGATTTCTTCTCTCAGCCAGACGATATGCGCGGGGCTCGCTGATACAAAACATGTATAGAACATGAAACTTGATCGCCACCGCGGATCAAAATAGGAATAAGTGCAGCCGTCTCCATCGAAAGAGCCGCGGAGAAAATCAAAGAAATATTTTTTTGGAATCTTTATTTCACCGATTATTTTTGATTTATTCGGCATCAAGCCGATACTTAAAAGAAATTCGTAAAAGAGAACGTCGCTGAATTGGGCGACAAAATATAGCTTCTCTGAAGAAAATCCGTTGGCCTTCTTGCCAATGTGTACTTTTATTCCCAATGATTTCTGAAACAGCCGAATTAATTCGAAATCTTTGGAGGTGAAAATGATATGCCGCCCGTCGGGAGACAGATTCCCGTCAGAAACCATCAGCCCGATGGCGTATGCAAAATCGGAAGACCAGTGTAATTTTACTTTCCCTTTTGGCTTTGGACCCCTCATTCCCATCCTTTTATTTTACTAAACCTCAAGTACTTAGCGTTTACCAATTGTGGATAAATAAAAAAAGAATCTGTTCTTCCTAACTAACCGCTTCTGTAGCCGGAGCTTCTTCTATTGCTTCTTTGAAAGCAACTGTCTCGTCGCTCACAAGGTGCATCATGCGCGCATTGCGCAGCTGGCGGCGTACCGCTTTGGTCGCCTTCTCGCGGATGAAATAGAGTTTTGCGCGGCGAACCTTTGAGCGCTTTACAATCTCGATAGAGTCGATCGAGGGCGTATAGAGCGGAAAGGTCTTCTCAACGCCGATGCCCGAGAAGGTCGCCCGGACCGTGAACATCGCCCCAGCTTCGGTACCGTGCTTGGTCGAAAGAACGAGGCCCTCAAAGACCTGTTTGCGGGTATTTTTTGTTGTTTTTTCCTTCTTGTCGGTACCGCGACCCTTTTTGAGTTCCACTATATTCTGCACGACGCGCACGGTGTCACCCGAACGGATGCCGAGCTTTGCGCGCCCTTCTACATTCACTGGTGTTATGACTTTCTGCATGTAGTGCGCACATTAGCACGACCAGCACCAAATGCAAAATTGACATTTGGTGCTGGTCACGCGTCGTAGACGAGAGCAAATGTCTTGTTTGCATCGGGAAAACGCGAAAATGAAGGAATGAGATTACACGGTATCGGCGCGGTGATGAGCACTTTGGCACCTGAAGGGAGCGGGAGATTGAGTGTGTAGGCATGGAGACCGAGGCGCTTGATATCGAGTCCTGTGGAGTGATTTGGTGAGTACAAAGAGTCGCCGACAACCGGGTGGTGGATGGCTTTCAGATGAGCGCGAATCTGGTGCGTCCTGCCTGTTTCCGGATTTACTTTCAGAAGAGCGTACTTCCCATCTTCCCCTATCACCTCATACCGAGTAAGTGCTTCGCGCAATTTCCCTTTCGCTTTGGGTTGCGCGCTGCGGAGACGGAAATCCTTGCGCGAACGCCCGATATCGAAATCAATAACGCCCTTCTTTTCTTTGGGCACGCCGTATACGAGCGCAAGATAGATCTTCTCCACTTTCCTGTCATTGAACGCTTTGTGCAGAAAATCGTATGTCGTTCTATTTTTTGCGAAGACAAGCACGCCCGAGGTGTCGCGGTCGAGCCGATGCACATATCCCGAAGGTGCTGACGAAGGAGGTGCGGCTCCTTCAGGATACTTCTTTTTGAACCAGTCCTCGGCTGTTTCTTCTTGCGTTCGCCCATCAGAATGCGTGATGAGCCCCGCGGGCTTGGCGATCGCGACGACATCATCGTCTTCGTAGAGAATCGGAAGTTCCATCTCCCCACAGTAACATTTCTTATTTTCCGCGCCGGCGCTCCCGCCCTGCAAATTCTTCAAGAATTGCATCGAGAGCTTTTTCGGTAAACGCTGGCCATTTTTGGTCAATGAAAAACAGTTCGCTATAAGCAGCTTGCCAGAGAAGGAAATTTGAGAGGCGCTTTTCTCCTCCGGTGCGGATAATAATGTCCGGATCCGGCATCTCGGCGCTCCAGAAATGCGCGTGCAGGGATTGTTCGGTGATCGGCTCGCCTGAAGCGGCGGCTGCTGCGGCCGCCGCAACGATTTCCGTACGGCCACCGTACGAAAGACACACCCATAGAGTGAATTCATTCTGTATGCTCTCCTTCTCTAGGCGCTCCATAGCTTTTAGAAGTTCGGGTGCCAACCGCTCGCGCGTCCCGATAAAGCGGATGCGAATATTTTCTTTCGCAAGGTCTCGCAAACGACTCTCCGCCGCCTCGAGCACGAGATTCATCAGATACGACACCTCCTCTTTCGGACGATCCCAATTCTCGGTAGAAAATGCATACGCGACAAAATGTTTGATGCCACGGTCTCGCACCCAGCGTGCGGACTTTATCGTCAATTCATATCCGCGACGATGTCCTTCGAGCTGCGGCAAACCGTGTTCTTTTGCCCAGCGGCGATTACCGTCGAGAATAATGCCAATGCATGTTGGCATGCTTGCTGCTTTTAGAGGTCTCATATTCTATGCAAACGTATACAACGTCGTTATTGGTTTCAAGTGTTTTTACACTTCGTAGCTTTAGCGAAGTAGTGCACCCTGTAGGACTCGGACCTACGACCTTCGAGGTGTAAACTCGTTGCTCTACCAACTGAGCTAAGGGTGCGTTCTTTTGATTTTATCATACCAATGTCCACATAACTGGTATACGCTATATGCTTCAGCATTATACAATATCGGTATGGGTAAAAGAGGTCCGCAACCGAAAAGAAAAGAGGTTCTGTGGTCGCCAGAACTTGCTTATGCGATTGGACTTATTACGACTGACGGGAACCTTTCCAAAAGTGGGCGCCATATAGAGTTGACTTCAAAAGATGTGGAGCAGCTCAATACTTTTCTGCGCTGCATTGAACGTTCCGATATCCGTATCACGCTGAAAAATGGTTCGTATCGAAAGACAATCACCAGAGTTCAGGTCGGGGATGTTACCTTATATCGTTTCCTGCTCTCAATTGGGCTTATGCCAAATAAAACTAAGATTCTCGGTGAGATTGCCGTTCCAGATAAATACTTCATTGATTTTGTTCGAGGCGTTTTTGATGGAGATGGTTGTTCATATTCATATTACGATTCTGTTTTCAAAAATAGTTTCCGATTTTACATATCCTTCGCCTCGGCAAGCCCTCGTTTTCTCTCATGGTTTCAAGCGGAATTGTTTGCGACATTAGGAATAAAAGGATGCATCGACGACAGTAGGAGATTTTCCTGTCTTCAACTAAGATATTCGAAGCGTGAGGCCATCAAACTTAGTCATGGCATGTACTATCGCGATGGATTACCACACTTACGGCGAAAGTATTTGAAGATTATGAAATCTATGCGCATAATCGAAGGACGCTGAGGTGGCGTAATTGGTAAACGCGCTGCGTTCAGGTCGCAGTGAGGGCAACCTCGTGAGGGTTCAAATCCCTTCCTCAGCACCATAAAATCACGAGGAGAAACGTGTCTGTGCCCCCAGCTGGAATCGAACCAACATCAACGGCTTAGAAGTCCGCTACTTTATCCATTAAGCTATGGGGGCGAAGTGAGGAAATGAGAATGCGTCCTCGGATTCTCATTCTCCGAACGAGCCCTCATATCGAATCCGAGAAGATATGGGGGCGAACGCTTTCCTTTCCTAATCTTACATTCAGTCAAAGATTATTGCGAAGGGTCGGCGTAGCGATACGTACCGTCCTCATACTTCGCCTCCTCGACTGCGCGTTTCGCGAAAAGGGTGCGAATAGCATCAAGCGAAGAACGGTTGAAGACCGGGGAGGAGCCGGTCGGAGTCGAGCCGATAACGCCGCCTTTCGTAACCGTATCGAAGGCCCACACATTCCAAACAATGATGCCGGTGAGCAGTATCGTCGAGAATATAAGTAGCGTCATCCAATCGCGCGCCGGGTCCTGATGTGCATTGGCACGAAGACGCTTCAAGAAAGATGCGGATGAGTTGGAAATATTCATAGTGCGATCGTCTTTAGAATGTTCGGATTGTTCGGATTCGTTGCCTCATTCGCGGACACCGAGCCGACACGCAGCTTAAGATCGGCGTGCCAATTATCAGAGACCGACTGTCTGAGCGAGAGCGCCATAATTGAAATATCATAGGGAGCGTATTCAATTCTACCAATGGTACGCATCACCGCGTCAAAGGTCCCCTTAATGGTGAGTGTGAGTATCAGTGTTGGCCGCGCTGGCACACCGCCTGTGGAAACAGAGAGGACATCCATAACGGTTCCCTGCGCTTCCCCGCGCGCCTCGAGATCATCAATGAAGGCGACCACGCCGGTCTTTGAGACAAAATAACTCTGCACGACATCTTCGTCGCCCGCAATTTTGGTAAGCGCCGCCCGCGCAGAAGCGATGCGGCTCGCGGTTTCTGTTTTTTCAGTGATACGGCTCTCCAGATTCGCCACTGCGGCGCTCTTAGCCGCGATGGCGGCATACCACACCCCATAACCAATGAACGCAATGATGCATACGGCGATTGCGATGAATAGATTGGAGAGAGAAGAATTCATGGCGCGAGGGTCACAGTAATGGTAAACGCGATGTCAGTATCTTTCGCATACACGGAGATCGGCAGGTCGGCAGAGCGCGCAAACGGCGCATTCTGGAGTGCGAGCTGATAACCGCGCAGTGCATCGCGCGCCGTTGAGGATCCGGAAATAGCGAGTGTGCCAATCTTCTTGTCAGTAGCAGGTGTGTACACGAAACCGGAAAGTGTGATGCCCGGATGCGAGATGGCAAGCGCGGAGCGGATAATCACACTCGCAGAGGGAGCATCAGCGAGCATGGCCAAGATCGCGACATTATCCGAGAGTGTGGCGAGACGCGCGGAAAGCGCTTTTTCGTCGGCGGAGGAAAGTGTTGATTCAATAATAGCGAGACGATCTTCTTTCACACTGGAGGCCTTTACCAGAAAGACGTAGGTCGATAAAAGTAACACGGCAGCCGCGATGACGAGTGTCGTCAGAAGTGTCGCTATGACGACACCGAGACGCAAGAAATAGTCGCGCGAGAGGGCTTGCTGGCGCTCAAGAGGAAGCAGGTTGGTGAGTTCGTTATGCATGAGATTGAACGTGATCACGGAGCGCGAGACCAATGGCTGTTGCGTACGCAAGCGATTCGGTGTAATCAAGTTTTGGAATCCAGGTATCACGCGAAGCCAGATTGGTAAAAACATCGCCAGTAGTAACGGGAATCCGGAGCACGCCTTCGAGATATTCGCTCAATCCGCGTACCGAAGCATTGCCGCCAGTGAGAATAGCATGCGACACCGGCTCATGCTCTTTTTTGAGTGTCTCCTTTTCCTGCCAGTAGTCCAGTCGGCGGGAAATTTCGTCACGAATTGCGGAGACCGTTGAGAGCATCGCGGTGAGATACTCTTCATTTCCAGATGAGGGAACGATGCCGCGTTCGAATTTCACGGTACGCGCCTCGGCTTCCGTAACGCCGAAATACTTTTGCACGGCGAGCGTGAGCGCGTGTCCGCCGATGCCAATCGTTGTAGCGAAGCGCGGTATACGCCCCGCAACAATGGCTATCTTCGTCGTTGTTTTGCCAATATCAATGATGAGTGCGGTAGAAGTATCTCCTTGCGGGAGGAGCGCGCGTGCCATAGAAAATGTCTCACCCTCGAGCGCTCGTACCCCGATACCCGCTTGGTCGAACACGGAAAGCGTGTTGTCGACGATACGGCGTGCGAAACTGATACCCGCGACAAGCATAGTGTTGTCCTCTCCCCGCCCTATCTCGACAATATCAAAAGATGTCTCTGCTGGCGGCAAAGGTATGAGTTCATCAAGATGCTGCTCGACCGCGATACGCCATTCGGTCTTATCGGCACCGGGGGCTGTCGTTTCAAAGAGATATGATTTTGACTCCGGTAACGCTGCGTTGGCGGCTGAAATACCGGTTGTAAGAGCGGCGGCGGCGAGAGCATCAACAATCGCCGCACGGTCAACTATTTCTCCACCAGTAAATGCGCCTGCGGGCAAGCGTGCCTCGGCATAACTCGCCAAGGTGAGACCTTGAGCGCCTTCTGTAAGACGCACCGCCTTGACACCGCTGGTCGAGAGATCGATGCCGGAGAATGGGAGCGCGAGATACCGCGGCGGAGCGAAGGCGGAGCGAAGGCGTTCATTGAAAACAAGAGACATGAGATGAGTATAGCGCGTCAACGCAGTTTCAACGCGCTCTAGTGTGCACTCGTCCCGGGCGGCACCTCCCTGTCGGGAGTAACGAAAGCAAATGATTCTCCCATCCCGACCGCAAAAAGCATGCCGTTGCTTTCGAAGCCGTGTATGGTACGCGGTTCGAGATTCGTCACGAACGCCAATTGGCGGCCAACAAGCTGTTCTGGTTCGGGCGCATAGGCGGCAATACCGGAAACAATCTGACGCGGACCCGTCTCTTCATTGAAATCAACCATGAGGCGCAGCAATTTAGTGGTATCGGGAATACGTTCGGCAAGCCGCACGGTACCTATCTTCACTTCTATCTTGCTAAAATCATCTATCGAAATGCGCGCCTTACTCGCGCCGTTAGAACTGTCTGCATTTCTAATGGGGTCCATGATCGGTACGTGAAAGATAACTGGTAAGAATAAGTGCGGCGGCGGAAGCATCGACATCCACGCGCGCCTTCGGCGCGCGGGTCTTCCGCTCTTTTGCGGGCGCGCGACGCGCCTGCGCACTCGTGAACACTTCCGATTCGAAGAACACGGGGACTTTGGTATGTAAGGTAAGCAAATCCCCGAGCGCGCGGGCGTCCTTCGCGACAGGATTCTCCCCGCCTATAAGATTTCGTGATTCTCCCACGACTACTGCGCCGATATGTTCCTTTGCAATAAGCATGCGGAGTTCATCAATAAGCCGCGGCGTATTCAAGATGATGGCATGAGGAAATCCCATAGTTCCCGCTTCGTCCGAAAGCGCGAGGCCGATTTTCTTACTTCCATAATCAATACCGAGGTACCGCATGTACGAAGTGTATGGTATAACGTAGCGCATGTATACATATATGCAGGGTTTCTCGCCACTCTACTCGCCGTACGCGCCCTCACTCATGCTCACGCTAGTACCTCTTTTTATCGTCATCATGCTCTGGACTGTTATCATCAAGGGCTACGCTCTCTGGCATGCGGCGCGCAATGGGCAGAAGAATTGGTTCGTAGCACTCCTCGTCATCAACACGCTCGGCATCTTGGAAATCGTGTACCTGATCTGGTTCCGCTCGGATAAACAAAATATCTCTTCTCTCCACTCCCACGCTTTGCATACGCCTGCGCACGATTCATCAGCGCAGGCGTAAAAAACAGGGAGAGGTGGCAGAGCGGTCTAACGCGCTGGTCTTGAAAACCAGAGTCCCGGAAACGGGACCGTGGGTTCGAATCCCACCCTCTCCGCAAATGATCTGTACCCCAAAAAGTGGACACGTGGACACAGAGTCCATTGTTTTCTTT
>CAZJZB010000011.1:0-21096 GCA_964550425.1 uncultured Candidatus Saccharibacteria bacterium
ATGTCATACCACTTCAGATTAGCTGAAGTGTTGCACTTACTTATTGAACTAAGATGAAACTAACAGATGCGGGCTATAATTAAACGCATGAGGCATCATGCGTTCGTTATTGAGGCGGAAGCATCGAAGGGAATTGAGGTAGCACAGGCGTGGGCCGAGCGCGAGCTCAAGATGAAGATACAAGGAAACCCGGACGTCATCGTGCTGCGCTACGGACTTTTCTCTGTTGAAGACGCGCGTCGTGTCTCTGAACTCGCCGCGGGGGCGCCTTTTGTGGGCGAGTACAAGATGCTCATCATCAGTGCGAGTCGCGCATATCACGAGGCGCAGAACGCGCTGCTGAAACTTTTTGAAGAGCCGCCCGCGGGGACCTACCTTTTTCTCATACTGCCGTCGCTCGGCGGACTCCTGCCAACCTTGCGTTCGCGCATCGCGGTACTCGATTCAAATGAAAGACCTCCGAGGTCTTTCATTACGGAAAGCGCGGAGATATTTTTGAAGGCGAATAAGGAGAAACGCAGCGCGATAATTAAGAAACTCACGAGTGGAAAGGATGAAGATGAGCGACGAGAACATCGCGACGAAGCGATCGCGATACTGAATGGCATCGAAGTAGCGGCATATACGGCAATGAAGCGCGGCGGCGGCTCTGCCGCCGTCGCGCTTCTTTCGGACATCATGGTTCTGCGGAATTATCTCTATGACCGCAGCGCGCCGGTGCGCATGATCCTGGAACATCTCTCACTCGTCATACCAAAGAATTTACTATAAACTACTCCCTACAACCTATCACCTATCCTATGACATACGATTTCTCAAAATTGAAAACGAATATTAAAGAGACCGAAGAATGGCTCTCTCGCGAGCTCTCGGGAGTCCGTACCGGTCGCGCGACGCCGACTTTGCTTGATGGCGTGAAGCCCGAGGCCTATGGCACGCGCACGCCGCTTCGGGAGCTCGCGTCCGTTTCAGTTGAAGATGCTCGCACGCTACGCATCATTCCGTGGGATATGACGCTTTTGAAGACGATAGAGAAGGGGATTACTGACGCTGATCTCGGTATCGGGATTGCGACCGATGATCAAGGATTGCGCGCCACTTTTCCAGCATTGACCAGCGAGCGTCGCGAACAACTCTTAAAGATTGCGGGCGATAAAACCGAACAGGCGAAAGTGACGTTGCGCTCGCATCGCACTGACGCGCTCAAAGCGCTTGATGCCTTGGAAAAAGAAGGTGGCATAGGCAAAGACGAGCTGATGCGTCTGAAAGCCGAAGCGCAGAAATACATTGACGCGGGCAACGACGCTCTCGCAAAGATACTTGAGAAGAAAGAGACGGAGATCGCGCAGTAATTCCTTCTATGAGCATTCTGATTTTTATCATCGTCATCGTTGCACTTATTGTGGTGCATGAGTTCGGACATTTCGTCGTGGCAAAACTCTCGGGCATGCGCGTTGACGAATTCGGACTCGGGTACCCGCCGCGGGCGATGACTATTGCGAAGGTAGGAGAGACGCTTTACACACTAAACTGGTTGCCTTTCGGCGGTTTCGTGAAGATCTATGGCGAGGATGGCGGCGAGGGGGATCCGCGCTCGTTTTCCGCACGCCCGCGCATCCTCCAGGCGCTCGTGCTCGTCGCCGGTATTGCGATGAATCTCCTCTTTGCGTACGTGCTTATTACCGGTGCGCTTATCATGGGCACGCCACGAGCGCTTTCGCAGGATGAATTCGTGAACGCCCGTAATGCAGAACTTGCGGTGGCGAACGTACTCCCCGGCTCGCCCGCAGCTCTCGCAGGACTTCTTCCGGGCGACTCAATACTTAGTGCCAATGATGCAGCGGAGGAATGGCGCTCCATTGATTCTAAAAGTTTTTCTGCATTCGTTGCGCAGAGTGGCGGGAAAGCAATCGTTCTGGAGATAAAGCGTGATGGAAATGAACACACTGTTACCGCGACGCCCGCTCTTGGCGTCGCGAGCGCCGACCCGACCCGCTACGCTCTTGGAGTTGAAGTCGCCACTATCGGGGTTGTGCCGCTATCGCTCGGTGCGGCTCTCATAGAAGGCGCACGCCTTACTTGGAGCGCTACTCAACTAACCGCAATTGGACTTTTACATTTCTTCTATGGCATCTTCACGTTTTCGGCAGACCTCTCACAGGTTGCGGGTCCCATCGGCATCGCGGGCGTCGTCGGTTCAGCGTCGGTACAAGGATTTGAGTACCTCCTCTCGATTACGGCAATCATTTCCATCAATCTTGCGCTCATCAATCTCATCCCCATTCCTGCGCTTGACGGCGGTCGGCTCCTCTTCGTTATTATTGAAAGCGTCATCCGCCGCCCCATTAACGCGAACGTTACTCGCGCGGTCAATGCAATCAGCTTCGTCTTCCTCATCCTCCTCATGGTTGTCGTTACGGCACATGACATCTTCAAGATCGTCCGCTAAAGTTAGGACATCCGATGTCCTAACTTTCAGCCATCCATACATTGTCTTTATAGGTACATAAAAAAAGTGAGTCAAATCCAAACGGACTTTTTGCCGAGGGTGCAGCGAAGGCGTATACTGTGGCGCATGAGGCAATCAAAGTTGTTTACCAAGGCGCGGCGGGAAGCGCCCTCCGACGAAGTCGCGAAGAACGCGCAACTCCTGGTCCGCGCCGGCTACGTTCACAAAGAGATGGCGGGGGTCTATTCATATCTCCCGCTCGGCCTACGCACCCTCAATAAGATCGTCGGAATTATTCGCGAAGAGATGAATGCCATCGGCGGACAGGAGCTCGTGATGACCGCGCTTCAGGACAAAGAGCTGTGGTCGCGCACCGACCGCTGGGACGATGACAAAGTAGACAATTGGTTTAAGACAACCTTCAAAAGCGGAGGCGAGACGGGACTTGGCATCACGCACGAGGAACCGCTCACACGCATCATGACCGAGCACATTTCCTCCTACCGCGACCTGCCGGTCTACGCGTATCAATTCCAGAATAAATTCCGCAATGAGTTGCGCGCGAAGTCCGGTATCATGCGCGGCAAAGAATTCCTTATGAAAGATCTCTATTCTTTCTCAAAAGACGATGCGGAACATAAGGCGCAGTATGACAAAGTCCGCGCCGCGTATATAAACGTATTTAAGCGCATGGGTGTGGGCGATCGAACCTACGCCACGTTTGCATCCGGAGGGATATTCAGCGAATTCTCGGAGGAGTTTCAGACGGTCTCTGAAGCGGGAGAGGATACGATTTTTATAGATGAAGACAAGCGTGTCGCGGTTAATAAGGAAGTGTGCACCGACGAAACGCTTAAAAAACTCGGACTGGAACGAAAAAATCTTGTTGAAAAACGGGCTATTGAAGCGGGAAATATCTTCAATCTCGGCACACGTTTTTCCGAGCAGCTCGGTCTCCTCTATGCGGACGAGACGGGCACCCGCAAGCCGGTCGTCATGGGCAGTTACGGCATCGGCCCGACACGCCTCATGGGTATCATCGTTGAGACGCTTTCCGACAGCAAAGGACTGGTGTGGCCGGAAGAAGTTGCGCCATTTTCAATACATCTGGTCTCGCTGGGGCAGCCGGGGGATGCCGTAGCAAAAACGGCGGACGCCTTGTACGCGGATCTGGTACAAGCCGGTATTGACACCCTCTATGATGACCGTGATGTTCGTGCTGGTGAGAAATTTGCGGAAAGCGATTTGCTTGGTATACCGAAACGGATCATTGTCGGTAAAGACGCGGTTGCTACTGGAGTATTTGAAATGATCGAGCGGGCGACGGGAACAGTTGTGAAGAGGTCGCGAGCGGAACTTCTCGCCTAGCGCTATGGCATTTTTTTCAAAAAACGTACTTTTCAGTGGCGACATCGCGATTGATTTAGGGACTGCCAATACGCTCGTCTATGTGTGCGGCAGAGGAATCGTTATCAATGAACCATCGGTGGTGGCGGTCAATGATAAAACCCATCAGGTTGTCGCGGTGGGGAAGGAAGCGAAGAGCATGCTCGGCAAAACGCCGGCGCACATCCGCGTTGTGCGTCCGCTTTCCCATGGCGTCATTTCCGACTTTGAAGTGACGGAAGAGCTGCTCACGTATTTCATCAACAAAGCGCAGAATGGCAGCGTGCGGTTGTTTGGTCCGCGAGTCGTTATCGGCGTGCCGACCGGCGTGACAAACGTGCAGAGCCGCGCGGTGCGCGATGCGGCGAAAAATGCCGGTGCCCGCGAAGCAATCATTCTTGAAGAAACCGTTGCGGGCGCGATAGGCGCGAAACTGCCGGTCAGCGAGGCCGTCGGCACAATGGTGCTTGACATCGGCGGCGGTACGACCGACATCGCCGTCATTGCGCTCAAAGGCGTTGTCGCCGCCAAAAGCTCGCACGTCGCCGGCGATCGTTTCAATGAGAACATTATTGACTTTGTGCGCAGCGAGTTCAAGCTTGGCATCGGCGAGCGCACCGCCGAGGATGCCAAAATAGCGATCGGCGCGGTCGTGCCGCTTACGGAGGCACTTTCACGAAGTGTGCGCGGCCGCGATTATGCGACGGGGCTGCCCCGCGAAATAGTGCTTACCGATGTGCATATTCGCGAAGCGATTACACCCTCTCTCGACGTGCTCATGGATGTAATGAAAGAAGTCATCGAAGCGACGCCGCCAGAACTTCTCTCCGATGTCCTTGAGCGCGGCGTAACCGTTTTCGGCGGCGGCGCACTCTTGCGCGGCTTGCCGCAGATACTCGCAAAAATGCTCGGGGTGCCGGTCAGAGTCGCACCGGACCCGTTGACGGCCGTTGTGCGCGGCGCGGGTATCGTCACCGAGAATCCGGCTCCTTATACGGATTTTTTCATCGATGAAGAAGACATTCTTAGTGAAGCGTAACGCACTCCTGTCGTCCACGAGCATCTCGTGGGGAGCATCTGCGCTCGCGCTCGCAATTCTAGCGCTTCTTCTGCGTTTGCTCGCACCAAATTTTTTCTGGCATATAGTCACACCGGTATTTCGCATCGCGGACACGCTTGCGGCACAGAGCCATCTGCTCCTTTCCAGTTTTGGCGATGCGGCGGCTCTTGCCCTGCAGAATGAAAAATTAGTAAATGAAAACACCGCCCTCTCAAATGAAAATCGGACCCTTCTCCAAAAAGCGGCGAGTATCACGGCGCTACCCGGTTCTCACGTGACGGAACGAAACAACACCTCGGGAATTCTCGCGGGTGTCGTCGCTCGTCCCCCAGAAAGTCCGTATGATATATTCGTGCTCGCCGCAGGAGAGAAAGCGGGTGTTACGTCAGGCATGGAAGTGTTCGGCGCCGGCGGAGTGCCAATCGGCTTTATTTCATCGGTCTCAGATGACTTTTCTCACGCAATGCTTTTTTCGGCGCCGGGTATCGTGACGCATGGCTGGATCGGACCCTCACATACGCCGCTTACAATTCAGGGGTTCGGCGCTGGTGTGATGAGCGCATCACTCGCACGTTCGGCAGGTATTGTGGAAGGAGATACGGTGTTTGTGCCCGGCCCGGGGGCGCTTGCGATGGGAAGGATTACGCGCATTGATAGCGATCCATTAGCGCCCGAGGTTACACTGCGTATCATGCCTACACTCAACCTGTTTTCGATTACATGGGTCGTTGTGCGCGATACAGGCGCTCCGCACCAAGCGAGCGACTAGATGCAATATATGATACGCGCAATACTCACCTATTTTACTTTCATATCCGCCGTGCTTTTCCCGTGGCCATTCACGGCCATCCTTGCGCTTATCGCTTCGTTTACGGAGCCATTGGTGCCGCTCGCCGTCGGCATATTCGCTGATACGCTCTATTACGCGCCGCATTCATATGTGCTGCCATTCTTTACACTCTACGGAGCCGTTTTCACTTCCGTCGCGTTCTTCGTGCGTAGCCGTCTTCGACCGAGCCCCGTTAGATAATTTCTTTTATATGAGACATGTTCATTTTGTGAATGAAGTGGCCGCCTGGGAGATTTCGTGTAGCTTCCAGTTATCTAACGGGGCGAGTATCATTGGGGAATGATGGGGTGGCGCAGAAAGAGAAGACAGGATCCGGAGATCGCTCCCGATGAGATATTTCTTGACGCGTCAAATACACCCGCTTTCAATCACGCGCGCTTTGAAGGAAGAATCGAGAAGCCGCTTCCGCGCGAAACATTCTTCTCGCTTGCTGGCGTGCTCACATTTCTGTTTCTTATTCTTATCATCCGCGCATGGAATCTTCAGATTACAAACGGCGCCGTCTTTGCAGCAGAAAGCGCGCATAATTCGCTCGAAATCACGACACTCTTTGCCCCAAGAGGCATCATCACCGATATCAACGGCATCGTACTTGCCGAAAATGTTCAGAAGTCAGACGGCAGCGTAGGACGCAATTACCCGATACCGTCTCTGAGTCATGTTATCGGGTACGTTTCGTATCCGAAGAAGGACGCGAAGGGGATATATTACGATACGAGCGAGATGGGTCTCGCCGGTATTGAGGCCGAATACGATCATTTTCTTGCCGGAAAAAATGGCCAATTGCTCACTGAAACAGATGTGCTCGGCCGGATTCGCTCCGAAGGAAATATCGTTCCTGCGGAGGAAGGAAAAACAATTCAACTGTCGGTCGACGCAAATCTGCAGCGACTTTTTGCGCGTGCGATTGCGGATGTTGCGAGCAATAGTCATTTTATCGCCGGCGCAGGCGTTATCATGGACATACATACGGGCGAGGTGCGAGCTATCGTCTCTTACCCCAGCTACGACTCAAATGTTATGGCGAGCGGCGGTCCATCTAAAACCATCGCCGAATATAATACGAATCCCGGCCACCCATTCCTCGATCATGCCGTCCAGGGCGTCTACGCGCCCGGTTCTATCGTGAAGCCGTTCGTCGCGTCCGGCGCGCTTACCGATGGCATCATCACGAAAAATACTATTATTGATGATCCTGGTTTCCTCTCTCTGCCGGACCCGTATCGTCCGGGGAAAACATTCGTCTATAAGGGTTGGAAAGCGCTCGGTGCGGTTGATGTGAGAAGGGCCATTGCATGGTCTTCGGACATATTTTTTTATACCGTTGGCGGCGGATTTGGAAATCAGAAAGGTCTCGGTATAGACCGGCTTGAATATTGGTACCGGCAGTTTGGCCTTGGAAGCCCGACCGGTATTGACTTGCCCGAAGAGGCAAATGGGCTTATCCCGACTCCCGCCTGGAAAAAGAAAATCTTCAACGAACCGTGGTATCTCGGCGATACGTACTTCACGGCTATCGGGCAGTACTCGGTGCAGGTGACGCCGATACAAATGGTGAGGGCGATCGCCGCGGTAGCGAACGACGGAAAACTTTTCATGCCAATCATGCGTGCGGGACAAACGCCAACCTATACAACTGTGCCCGTATCCGCCTCTACGTTTTCGGTCGTGCGTGAGGGTATGCGACAGACCGTTACAAACGCGCTTGCGAGCGCAATCAATCTTCCTTATGTGGCCGTAGCGGCGAAGACCGGCACGGCGCAGACAGGCGTGCGCAATCAATATGACAATTCGTGGGTAGTTGGTTTTTTCCCATACAATCAGCCGCAGTATGCTTTTGCAGTCGTGCTTGAACGCGGTCCCGAAGGTTCGGGCAGTCAGGCGGTGAACGTCATGCAAGAACTTTTTGAAGCGCTTCACGCTGAACATTCTCCTTATACTGATTAGTATGTTCGCTTGCGCTCCTGTGGCGCTCACGCTCCAGCACCAACTTTTCAAATGTTCTTATTATTGACGACCGGACATAATAAGAATATTTAAGGAGATATGAATTATCCATTATATACTGCTATAGTAAGAAATAGTGGATAACCTTTTCGGAAAACAGAAATGTTCTTGAGCTTGCCGCCACACCAACCATGTTGGTGTGGCGGCTTGCACTCCCATAGCACTCACGTACAATACACACACTACGTATGCCTGATGCACAAGATACTCTCGTCTCGCAGGAGAAATTCGACGAGATGATAAAAGAGCTCGAGCACTTGAAGACAGTGCGTCGCACCGAGATTGCCAAAAATCTCGAGTACGCTCGTTCGCTCGGCGACCTTTCGGAAAATGCAGAGTATCAAGAGGCACGCGACTTGCAAGCAGCCACCGAAGAACGCATCAAGAAACTTGAAGAGCTCGTCAAGTACACGAAAATTATCACTGATGGTAAAAAGAAGAATGAAGTTAGTTTCGGCTCCAAGGTCTCAATCAAAAAAGACGGGAATCCGGATCTCCACGAATACACTATCGTCGGCAGTGAAGAGGCCGATATGCGTGTGAAGAAGCTCTCACATGTTTCGCCACTCGGTGCCGCTTTGATGGGGAAGAAGAAAGGTGATGTTTTTAGTTTCGATACTCCTTCCGGCAAACAGACCTATACTATTGAAAAGGTGGCGTAACGCCTGTACAAAAAAATCGCGTGACCCCACATAGGTGAGCCACGCGATCTTTGAACCCAAAGTGCTATTTTTGCGAACGTCCGAGCACTCCTCGTGCAGGTTCGGCAACGGTATTGCCAGTTCGGATGAACGCCGCTGATACATGCAACCCCTTCAGCATCTTTTCACCAGATGCTTCTCTGTCGCGAAGCGTAACTTCCGTTATATCCGCGACCAACCAGACGTTTGCATAAGAAGCGTTCTGAAGTCCGCTGACGACACCACCAAGAAAACCTGCCGTGCCGGCGGCACCCGCGGCAAGTCCGCCCTCCAGAGCTCCTCCACCAGCTCCAGCAATTCCGAATGGAAAACCGGAAGAAATTGCCGCTTCAAGTGATGAAGAAAGTTGTAGCCCGACTTGATTGCTTGCTTCTTGCGCAACCGCGACAACCGATACGTACTGTTCTTTGGTGATCGGTTTCTTGTCGGTGCGGTATACGACAAGCATACTCATCGGATCCTCGCCAAGTCCATTGAAAGTCCCTGGCATCGTAGAGCATCCGCTGAGCATCGCGACACTCGCCACAATGACAAATGCACTCAACATTCGTGTCATGCGCACCACCTCCTTTTTTTCGGTGCGGCTCGCAGTGAGCCGATATGATTTAGTCAGTTGAAATCAAACACCTACCCACACGTAATGATACTAAATTATTATATTTTGTCAATTCATACGGTACAGTGCTATCTCCGTTGAAAGTCCTGTGTCAGAGATGGCACAGGACTTTTTATTTTAATGAGGTTTTCTTACTATAAGGTCAAAATAATGCCAATGTTTTTTGCGCGCGATTTCTTCTGTAAATTCCTGTTCTTTACATACAATAACTTCGAGACCATTGATAAGTTTTTTAATATCATCTTCTCCATAAAAAGTCATACCCTCTCTCTGTGCCCAGTCATCTCGTAGACCAAACAACTGACCTGTGAAGATTCCTCCATTTTTGAGACCTATGCGTAGACGGTCCCACACTTTCAAGAAAACACTGTCGGACATAAATGGGAGAGAATACTGTGCTGAAATGATATCAAAATAAGTAGGAGCGAATTCGTACTGGTCAAATGCTTTTTCTACATACACAAAATTAGTTCCGTTCGGAACTACAATTTCCTTAAATTGCGGAGTAATATCAAGCGCGATAACCTCTTTAAAACCACTTTCTAAGAAAAATTGAGTATCGTTTAATGCTCCTGCGCCAAAATCCATAGCTACATTCTTTTGCGATACATACGATATTGCTTCAACAAGAAGTGGACGCGGTTGCCCGGTCGCTGTATTTTTCTGATATTTTTCCCACTCTAAGACATCAATACCCATACCTTGATTCTACTACCTCACTTCTACAGGGTTCTAAAAGATAATCTTCATATGCACACGCATTACCGGCGGCTATTCTTTTTTCCAGCCGCGAATATTTGCGTATTTTGTAGAGATGTGCTATAGTGTAAGGAGGATGGGGATTCGGAGAGTTTTCCGAATGCTGTGTTCTTAACATTCCGGAATAGAAAGGAGGTTCCCAAATGGAGCCCAAACAGCGGAAAACAACCCGCTGGATGGCGCGGGTTGATGCTTGGATTAGGGCGACAGTTTACTTCATTGCGGAAGTGTCAGGATCTTTCTTGAACCTAAAGGAAGAGGACGAGCTTCAAGTGAAGGGTATTAAGACCGCTGATTTTGTCGTTCGGCGCGCCATGTACTTTGGCGCGGATCACGGACTCACGGTTCTGTCCTTAACGATCGGGGTTACGACGAAAGCTCTTGGTTTTTCTCTGATCGAAATGTTCGCTACACTGTGGGTTTTCGATTTTATAGCGGCAGGTTTCTTTATCGTCATCTATGAGGTGACGGGGAAAGACCTATCGCTTGGAGAGGACCTTCGAAGGGCGACGGACACGATAAATGGAAGATCTCGGCTCGCTGGCTATGTAGCAATGCTGTGGATCATCATCCTTGCGATTGTGTGGATGGGGCCGGAGAAAATCATCACCTTTTTCCGCAAGGAAATAGGGACGATTCGTCGAGTTGTCGCCGTCCTGATCATTCTAACCGCCATTCAGGCCTTTATCTGGAGCGTTTTTTACTGGCTCGGATATGACCTAGTTGCGAAACTGTTCTAATGCCAGCGGCGATGCACACATTGCCGCTGGTTTTCTTTTTGTGACCTTACACCCGACTAAAAATATGACCGCAACGCCCCGCGCCGGCGTATATCAGCTGTTGCACAATGAATAGATCCTCCAAACGGGTAGAAGTTCCTAAATGGAATGGGAATTGGCTCAAACCCCCATTTTTGTAACGCACGAATCAGCGGCTCCTCTTGTTCTTCAACGATGATTCTCTTTTCATCAATGCTTAGGAAATTCATCGTAAGCCAGTCGCTTGAAAAATACATTGCAGAATCAAACGGTTTTGCAGGTGGAGGTGCAACGAGAATGTCCCACGATTTGAACATTGGTGGAATCTTTGTGACCCATGCAGGATTGATGAGTAGTTTCCCGGGTGCGAGTGGCACGATGGTCGTGTCTATGTGCATAGGGTGCGGATCCCCGAACTCGACAATATGAACTTTGTATTCCGTGCCAATATGGCGTCTCACCCACTCAATACCCATATCGTTCGTTACCTGGCTTTTTTGTACAAAAATATCTCTTCCGCAGCGGACGAAATCAGCGGCGTCGAATGCTACTTCTGAATTTGTGATAGCATACTGTCTTTTCCCCCGTATCGTATGATGTCGGGGTCGGTAGTTTGCATCGTAGAATCCATTGGCCATGGAGGGCTTCGGAGCCGCTAACCACCGTGCTCCATTTTTGAAATATTCGTTTAAGAGTTTCCTGTACGCATGAATCTCGAAATAGCGAGATCGCCACGCCATAGGCGCTTCTATAATTATGTCTCCGACGACCAAAAGAACATCTCTTGGCATTGCGGCATAGAGACCAGTGCTTTTCCACCACGGTGTCTGGTATTCCATGGAGAAATCAACTTTTTCAGGTCTTCGAACTGTGATATCGAGTTTTTTCAAGAGAATTACCAACCCATCTAATTCTACTGAGGCTTTTTCTACCAGTTTTGTGGGAAAATGTTTACCACCGTATTTTTTGAAGAACCAACTTGCATGGGCAGGCATAGTGGCTTTTGTTATGAAGTCCCAAACGGGAACAGTGGCGCCCTCAACAACTCCAACAATCACTTCTTCGAGAGGGTCCCATTCGTTGTATGACGAAATAACCGACCGTTTCGGGTCAGCTGTTTTTGCACTTTCGATTTTTTCGGCGTCCGGAAGGACTGTTTTGATTGACATGTACTTCAATATAACCCACTGCAACTAATCCACAAAGTAATAAAAACCTTGTTTCGAGCATGCCCTAAATAGCATGCTATAATACTCGCATGCTGGAGCCAAGGTCGCGATTCCTGTTTGTACTGCTGACAATCTCCGTACTGGCCAGTGTTGTATTGACATACCGGAATACGTTGGTTCAACAGAATTTCATAATCATTGACGATACACAGGATGCTTCTCTAGACACGACAAGTCCTGAAGTGCTGTAATTTTCTAAAAATTATGGAACAGATCTTTTGTCCTTGGGAGTCACCATCCTACCTCTTTTATTCTTCGAATGTTCCCATCCTCATTTACTATTCACACGCTACGGCCATCATTACAACTCTCGGTATTGGGGTATTTCTATTAACAAGCAATCCTAAAGGGACTCTCCAGCGTTTATTTCTCCTCCTCGCAGTTTTTTTTAGTATCTGGGTAGTGCTCGATGTCGTGTTATGGGCGACAAACAGACCTGATGTAGTGATGTTTTTCTGGTCGCTTCAGGTACTCCTAGAGCCGCTGACATACGCAACATCTTTTTATCTCTATTACCACTTCTTGCATCAGCAGTGGCCAGGATTCGGGATCAATGTATTCATTGCATTGTTACTCGCACCGCTAATCGTGTTTTTGCCAACGCATGTAAACCTCGAGGCGCTGACCCTATCAACATGCGAGGCAATAGAGGGCCCGCTTGCAAAATACTACACATATATTATTCACGCGATTCTTATGGTAGGAATCGTCTCCATGGCGGCTAGACGCATTCCTAGATTCGTTATGAGAAAAGAACGTCTCATTGCGTTCTTCTTCGGCCTTGGTCTCATTATCTTTCTCTTAGCGTTCAGTTCGGGGAACATCATCAGCAGCTTTACTGACGACTGGGTGATAAGTCAGTACGGCCTTTTTGGTATGCCGATATTTGTTGGTTTGATCGCTTATTCAATCGTCAAATATCAAGCTTTCAATATAAAACTCATCGCCACTCAAGCACTCGTGGCGGGAATCGCTGTGCTCATTGGTGCGCGCTTGTTCTACAGCACGACGACAGCCGGTACCGTCTTGTCGGCTGTCACACTCGTTGGTTTCCTGATCAGCGGTATTTTCCTCATTCGGAGCGTTAAGCGAGAAATCGAACAGCGCGAGCATATTGAGATACTTGCCAGAGAACTTGAGCAGACAAATGAACGCCAGGAAGGACTCATTCACTTCATCGGGCATGAGGTGAAGGGGTTCTTGACCAAGGATGTAGGTGCCTTCGCTTCGCTCTCCGACGGCGACTTCGGAGCGCTGCCGGAGACGCTCAAGCCGTTCGTTGAGCGTGCGCTCGTACAGTCGCGCGACGGCGTGCACTCGGTGACGGATATCCTCACTGCCGCCAATCAAAAAAAGGGAACGATAACGTATGCAAAAGAATCCTTTGATCTGGGGGCGCTCATTGCAGAGGTCATAGAGAAGGAGCAGCCGATGGCCAAAGGAAAAAATCTTTCCCTCTCATTTTCAGCGGACGATTCCGACGCTCCCTACACCCTGAAGGGAGATAAGGAAAAAATCGCCGACAACGTATTCCGAAATCTCATTGAAAACGCCATCAATTACACTCCTTCCGGCACCATCACTGCTTCTCTAAAAAAGGAGAACGCGAAATTCGTTTTCACCATCACGGATACCGGCGTCGGCATCAGCGATGAAGATAAGAAGAATCTTTTTACCGAGGGCGGTCACGGCAAGGATTCGCAGAAAATAAATGTCCATTCCACCGGCTACGGCCTCTACATCGCGAAGAATATCGTGGAAGCGCACGGCGGGACTATCCGCGCCGAATCCGAAGGAGCAGGGAAGGGCTCAACGTTCATCGTTACATTTCCGGAGCAATCTGCGTAAGTACGTGTGTTAAAAAGGCGTGATACGATACGCCTATGTTGTGGGCCGATAGAATAGCTAGCGAGATACGGGATACGCGTAAGCCCTCAAACGGGAAGATCTTTATCATTCGGGACGAAAAGACGCTTTCCGGCCGCGTGCACGTCGGCTCTATGCGCGGCGTTGCCATCCACGGCCTGATCTCTGAAGTCCTTGCGGAGTATGGTATTGCAAATGAATTTCGATTCGAACGTAACGACTTTGATCCGTTTGATTCGATACCGGGTTATCTTGATGCGGAGATGTTCAGGGAGCATCTGGGGAAGCCATTGTACACGGTTCCGAGCCCAGAGTCGGGCTTCAAAAATTACGCGGAATATTTCGGCGCTGAATTCATGGAGGTGCATAAAAGGGCCGGATTCACGCCGAGCTACTATCGGGCGACCGAACTTTATCAGTCCGGGAAAATGGACGCGCATATCAAGACTGCGCTTGAACGAGCGGGTGATGTCCGTCGTATCTTAAAGGAAGTGTCGGGATCCGAGAAAGACGCATCGTGGCTCCCGATTTCTGTCGTGTGCGAGAAGTGCGGGAAGATGATGACGACACGCGCGTACGACTACGATCCCTCGACTTCGCTCGGGACAGGCGGCACAGTCGCGTATGCGTGCGACCGGTCGCCTGACGATTGCGTGCCTTGTGGGCATGTCGGGCGTGTCGCACCATGGAAGGGAACCGCGAAACTTTTTTGGAAAGTCGATTGGGCTGCGAAGTGGGTTGCACAAGGCGTGGACATTGAAGGTGGCGGCAAGGACCATTCTACAAAAGGCGGCTCACGCGATGTCGCAAATCATATCTGCCGCGAACTGTTCTGCCAGGAACCGCCCTTCGACATACCATATGAATTTTTCCTCGTCGGCGGGAAGAAAATGTCTTCCTCTAAAGGCCGCGGCAGCAGCGCCAAAGACATGTGCGATCTGTTCCCTCCGGAGGTCTTTCGTCTTGCGCTTATTGGGAAGGATATTCGCGAACAAATCGATATGGACCCTTCCGGCGAATCGGTGCCGCGCCTCTACGACTGGTATGACGAACTTGGAGAAGGTGTGCGCGAGGGGAAAGCAGACGACTACTCGCGTCTCTTCGCACTTTGCGAACTCCCCGAGAAACGTGCGGCACTCACCGCCCCTTGGCACATGCGTTTTCGCGAGGTGGCTGTCATTGTGCAGATGGCACATCTGTCTCTTGGGGAAGAAGCGGCACGAGCGAAAGGAAGCGTTTTGACCGAAGATGAAGCGTGTGCGCTCGCAGAGCGCGCACGGTATGCGAAGTTCTGGCTCACCGCGTACGCGCCCGAAGAATTTAAATATGAACTCCAAGAAGATATGCCGCAGGTGAAACTTTCTGATGCTCAAAAGAAAGCGCTCGGCGCTCTTCACGACTTCCTCCAGTCCGGAGACCGGACCGGCGAAGATCTTCACTTGCGCCTCCACGAACTCAAAACCGAAATCCCCATACAGCCCAAAGAGCTTTTTCAAGCGATTTACCGGATTTTTTTGAATCGCGATTCAGGCCCCAAAGCCGGTTGGTTCTTGGCGGGTCTCCCGCGCGACTTTGTCATCACGCGCCTTAACGAAGCAATATCTTAGCGATTTCATAGAGGCGTTCCTGACAGTGAAAGTTTTTTTGAGGTGTGGATAACTTTCGATAGGATAGTGGGGAAGAGTGGGATATACTCCACTAGTGGTTAGTGAAGTGGGAAGCGGGAGTGGTGGCCTACTTTCCAGTCGCGTAACCGTCTTTCGCCATGTTCCTCGGAGAATACATTCACCTATTTGATTCTAAAAACAGGATTTCGGTTCCATCGAAATTCCGGAAGGATTTGGGCCGTGTCGTCGTGGTAACGCGCGGTCTCGATAATTGTTTATATCTCTATTCTCGCAAAGCGTGGGAGAAGGAGGCGCGGACGTACGCCTCTGAGGTAAATGGAAGCGCTGCGCGCCGCGGTCTCGCGCGTCTCTTTCTTGCCGGATCTTCAGAGGTCGAGGTTGATCGATCGGGTCGTGTGCTCATCCCCGATCATTTAAAGTCCTTTGCGTCGATTAAGGAGAGGGCGGTTATCGCCGGTGTCGCCGACCGGGTCGAAATTTGGGAGGAAGGTGCGTGGAAGAAATATACAGCCAATATTGAACGTGATGCCAATGTGTTTGCCGAAACGCTTGATACCGGCTTCGGCAACAAAAATTGATATGGAGGCCCGCCACGACAGCGTGCTTATGCGGGAAGTACTGGAGGCGCTTGCTCTTATGCCGGGCGATACGGTTGTTGACGCGACTGTCGGCGGGGCGGGGCATTTTGCGGCGTTTCTCGCCGCCCTTGGCGAAGGCGGCGTTATTGTCGGCATTGACGCCGACCGGGCGGCGGTTGAACGAGGACGCGAAGTATACGCGCTCGATCGTCGACCCGAGCGCCCCGTTGCACATCTGGTAAACGACAATTTCCGCAATCTTTCGCGCATACTTGAACGACTCGACATCGGCAAGGTTGATAAAGTATTTTTCGATCTCGGCTGGAGCGGATACCAGATCGCCGCGCCACGCGGTTTTTCATTTCAAAACGATGAGCCGCTCCTTATGACCTATGGCGAGAGCGGCCCCTCGGTCGGAATCGGGACAGGCGAGACGGCGGCCGATATCGTCAACAGTTCCTCCGAGGAAGATCTTGCCGATCTTATATTTACGTATGGCGAAGAACGTTTCGCGCGCAGTATCGCCCGCTCAATCGTCGCGACGCGGTCTCGTGAGCGCATTCTCACAACAGGAGCGCTCGTGGCCGCAGTTCTTGCCGGGACTCCTTCGTGGTATCAGAAACGGAAGATTCATCCGGCGACCAAGACATTTCAGGCGCTTCGTATCGCGGTCAATGATGAAATTGGCGCTCTGCGAGAGGGTCTCGCCGCAGCGATTGATGCGCTCGCACCGCTTGGCCGGCTCGCTGTCATCTCCTTCCATAGCATTGAGGACCGTGTCGTGAAGAACGTACTGCGCGACGCGGCGCTCTCGGGGTCGGGGTCGCTTTTGCCGAAGAAAAGTATCGTACCGACGCGCGCGGAAATACTTTTGAATCGCCGTGCGCGAAGCGCGAAGTTGCGAGTGTTCGAACGGTCTGCCGTTACTTGCACAGAGCACGCCGGTTCCATCACCCCAGTCCTCTTCTATGTATAATTTCCATTCTCGTTTTCCATTCTCTCTCCTGTCATTTTGTTCCGGTACAGTCGCCGTTCTTGCGGTCGTTTATATCGGACTCATTGCGGTCGTCATGAGTTATGCGGCGCTTACCGTTGAATTCTCGCAATCGGTCAGAAACAACGAAGCAACAATCGCCGTACTTGAAAAACAGTACCTCATCACCATGACGCGTGTCGCGAATACGGATTACCTCGCGAAGGGCTATACGAAGCCGCTCGCTGAAATGTTTGTGCCGGCGAAGAATGTAGTCGTCGTGCGTTAGTGTAGAGGATTATGCGCGCACAGTTCCGCTCACGCATCCGTTTCGTTCTTGTCATCATTGTTTGTGCCGCGCTTCTCATCCTCACACGTCTCTATTTTGTTCAAATTGTGTATGGCGATGAATATGCAGAAAAGGCTGACCGACAGTTCGCTTCGGGCGGGAGCGGACTCTTTGATCGCGGTTCTATTTATTTCACCCGCAAAGACGGCACCCTTATCTCAGCGGCGACTCTGGCCACCGGTTTCCTTGTCGCGATAAATCCGCAAATGCTCATCGACCCTGAAGCCGCGTACGGTGCGATATCTGCTGTCGCTCCCCCCATGCTTTCTCACGACGCATTTCTTATCGCTGCCGCGAAGAAGGCGCGGGTCTACATTGAGGTCGCACACCGCCTCTCGGATGAGAGCGGGCAGACGCTTGCCGCTCGAAACATTCCCGGCGTACAAGTGTTGCGCGAGCGCTGGCGCCAATATCCGGGCGCTTCGCTCGCTGCGCAGTCGATAGGCATCGTCTCGTATGGATCAGGCAACGCGCGTATCGGCCAGACCGGTATTGAAGCGGCCTACGATGGTACGCTTGTGCGCTCGGGCGACGCTCTTTATAAAAATTTCTTCGCGGAGCTTTTCTCAAATGTCGGCAACTTGCTCGTCTCCGCAAAGGATGCGCTCGAGGGCGATGTCGTAACGACGATTGAGCCCGAAGTTGAGATACGACTCGCCGAAGATATCGCGAAACTGAATCGGCGTTACGGAAGTAAAGAGTCGGGCGGAATCATCATGGATCCCGCCACGGGAGCAATTCTCGCAATTGCAAGTTACCCGACGTATGATGGGAATAATCTGCAGAATATCAACCCAACCATACTCGGGAATCCGCTCGTGGAGCATGTCTACGAGTTCGGCTCTATTATGAAGCCGCTCACTATGGCTGCCGGACTCGACTCGGGCACTATCACTCCGGAGACAACCTATGACGATACGGGTTGCATTACGGTAAATAAAGCACATATCTGCAATTTTGATCGTAAAGCGCGCGGCGTGACAACGATGCAGCAGGTACTCTCCCAATCGCTCAATCTCGGCGCCTCATGGATTGCGACACAGCTCGGACAGGATAATTTCCGCACTTATTTTATGAATTTGTTTGGAGAAAAAACGGGCATAGATCTACCGAACGAAAGCGGAGCGCTTCTAAAAAATCTCTCACAAACACAACAGATTTACTACAATACGTCTGCGTTCGGGCAGGGCATCGCACTTTCGCCGATACAAATGATCCGAGCGCTCGGCACGCTCGCCAACGGCGGTGTGATGGTCGAACCGCATATCGTGCGAGCGATACAGCTTAATACGAGCGTACTGCGGCCGCTCGATTGGGGCGGACGAGTGCAGGTCTTTAATCCGCGCGCAACGCAGGAAGTGAGCACGATGCTGACGAATGTCGCGGACTACGCGCTCGGTAATGGCACTAATCGGATGCCCAATATGACATTTGCCGCGAAGACCGGCACAGCGCAATTGACGAATGGGAAGGGCGGGTATTACGATGATCGTTACTTCCATTCATTTTTCGGTTACTTCCCTTCGTATGCGCCGCGGTTTATCATTCTACTTTATACCAATGATCCGCAAGGAGTTGAATATGCCTCCGAGACCTTAACTGCGACTTTTATGGACCTCACCCATTTCCTCATTAACTATTACGCCGTGCCGCCTGACAGGGGTGTCGCCACCACGAGTTCGACAAACTCATCGCAAGCAACACCATGAAAAAAATACTGAAATCCATCGTCGCTTTTATGCTCGCGCTTGTCGCGCGCATAGTGGTGCACCGGTACGCTCCGCGTGTCGTGATGGTGACGGGTTCGGTAGGGAAGACCTCCACGAAAGATGCTGTCGCTGCAATACTCGCCGCGCGTTTCTTCGTGCGCGCAAGCGAAAAAAGTTTCAATAGCGAATTCGGCGTCCCTTTTACCATCCTCGGAGTAAAGAATCCCTGGTACGACCCTCTTGAATGGTTCTTTCTCGCCAAAAACGCGCTCGCACTTCTTCTGCTGCCCAACCACTATCCCACGATGCTCGTGCTTGAAGTGGGGGCGGATCGGCCCGGCGACCTTGCTCGGATATTGCGAATCGCAACACCAGACGCAGTCGTAGTAACGCGGCTGCCGGAGATATCCGTGCATGTTGAAGCGTATGTCTCACCTGAAGCGGTGCGGGAAGAGGAGTTTTCTCCCGCATATGCACTTGCCGCCGCCGCGCCCTTGATCGTGCCCGCCGACGATCTGTTTGTACTCGATATGGCGATGCGTACGCCGGCGCGCGTCCTCTCGTACGGCAGTACAGAGAATGCCAGTGTGCGCATGAGCAACGTGGATTTCTATGAAGAGGATGGAAAGGTCGCTGGTATGCAAGCCACGATGCATGTAGGCGGTGAACATAAGAATTTCATAGTGCGCGGCTCGGTTGGGAAGACCCAACTTCTCCCCATTGCGGCCGCGCTTGCAGTGGCGCACGCGTTCCTCATACCGTTCTCCGAAGCACACGAAGCGCTCGTGAATTACGAAACGCCGCCCGCCCGCGGCCGTCTCTTCGCCGGTAAGAACGAGTCCATTATTATAGACGATTCATATAATGCTTCGCCTGCAGCAGTCGAAGAGGCGCTTGCGACTCTGAAAGCATTCCCCATGCGTCCGCCAGTTGACGGACGCCGCATTGCCGTTCTCGGCGATATGCTTGAGCTCGGTCGCTATTCGGCGATGGAACATGAACGTATCAGTGCGCTTGCAAACGATTCGGCCGATGTTATCGCTACGGTCGGTATTCGCGCCCGCGCATTTGGAGTGGTTAGTGCTGGGGTCGAGGTCATATCGTTTGATACTGCTCGCGCGGCCGTGGCCGCACTTTCCGAATTCATTCATGCGGGCGATGTCGTTCTTGTGAAGGGTTCTCAAGCGATTCGTACCGAGCGTATCGTAGAGGCATTGCTTGCCAATCCGGCAGACACGGCACGACTCGTCCGACAAGAAAAAGCGTGGAAACAGAAAGTGTAATTTTCAAAAAGCATTTACTAGAACTTCCTTTTTATATCGATTTGTGCGATAGTGTCGACAGAAAATGAGTTCACAATGCAACACTTTTCAAGAATGAAAGGAGAAATGTATGGCACAGGAGCGTCCTATTGATCAATCAGAGTTTGACGAAAGAGGCCAGCTGATCGAACAGATGCTTGATAAAATTTATCCTTTTAAAGCTGGTATGCCCGAGACAGTTCGAGAGAAAGTCGAAGTTGACAGACAATCTCTCGCGCAACGTTCGGGTTGGGGTTCGATGCCGATTGAAGCACTTCGGCAGACTGCCAATCAATGACTACTGTATGAATGTGATGATGAGCCCTGCGATGACTTCAAGGGGCTTTTCGTTTTCCGTTGCGCTCACTTCCGACCAAGTTTTAATTTGTGACCCTACCGGGAACCCTGATTACAGTTTCGGTCACGAATAATTCGCTCGCCGTCGCTCACGAATTTTCTCGACCCCGGCTCACTGCTTCGACTGCTGGCTCAGCTTGTTCCGCCTTTCGATTCCCGGCCGCAACGTTTCCCAAACGTTGCTTAGGGCCACAGCTTTTTGCTGCGCCAAAATCTGTGACTCTATACTACCAAGCTCGAACCTATTTCGCCCAACATCCCTAACTCTCTCGCCCGCTCGCAGACTCGCGGGCTCGCCGCCGCGGACGGCGGCCCCGAGCCCTGTCCGCGCATTTCTCTTTTGCCTTCCGGCGGATTCGCGGGGGGGGTGAATGCATGAAGCGGCAGGGCGAGGGGGAACGGCTCATCTTCCCAGCCTAACGGCTCACATGGGAAGAAATGAGCCGTTCCAATCCAAATCCCTTTAGCGGTCTCTGATCCGTTTTCTCCGCCTGGTTGTTCGTCCACTTGCTAAGGCAAT
>CAZJZB010000012.1:0-20553 GCA_964550425.1 uncultured Candidatus Saccharibacteria bacterium
CTTGTATGTACGCCACCGTATCACAAAATCAGCAACCCAAAAGTTTCTTTAACCGCTATTTTAGTACGATTTCAAATGTCGAGCTTTGTCGTGCGTGCGGATTTTCTCCAGGGCTTTCGCTTCTATCTGGCGGATGCGTTCGCGCGTGACGCCGAATTCGCGACCTACTTCTTCAAGCGTATGATAAATGCCGTCCATGAGGCCATGACGCAATTCAAGAATTTTACGCTCTTTCGGCAAGAGGTCGCCAAGAATAGCGCGCACCTGCTCCGCCAGAATGCGCTCGGAAGAGTCCTGTGTCGGCGAAGGAATTTTGTCATCGGGGATGAAGTCGCCGAGCGTTGACTTGTCGTCATCGTCCGACCCGACCGGATTCTCCAGCGAGAGTGTGTCTTGATTAATCTTTTCTATCTGATAAATTTTTTCCGGCTCGATGCCCATTTCTACCGCAATCTCCTCCGCTTGCGGATCGCGGCCCAGGGCCTGCGCGAGCCGGCGCGAGACCTGCTTGTATTTGGCGATGGTTTCTACCATGTGGACGGGGATGCGGATGGTGCGCGACTGATCGGCGAGCGCGCGGGTGATCGCCTGGCGGATCCACCAGGTAGCATACGTTGAAAATTTGAATCCTTTCTTCCAATCAAACTTGTCCACCGCGCGGAAGAGACCGAGATTCCCTTCTTGAATAAGGTCCAAAAGCGTGAGGTCGGGACTCCGACCGACGTATTTCTTAGCGATGGAGACCACGAGACGCAGGTTGCTGCGCGCGAGGATATTGCGCGCTTCCGCATCGCTCTTCTCAATACGCTTTGCGAGTTCGCATTCTTCGGCGGCAGTAAGCAGCGGATATTGGCCTATTTCGCGGAGATAAATCTGGATGGAGTCGTAGCCGGTGGAATGACGATCTTTAATGTTGCGCGTCGCAAGATACTGATCGGTCGTATCCTCGAGCATCCCGCCTTCAAGCACATCGACGCCTGCGATAGCGAAACGCTCGTAGAGCGACTCGAGGAAACTGACATCGTCCTCAACATGCGGGAACGACTTCAAAATCTCGCTATAAGTGACATAGCCGCGCTCTTTCCCTTTTTCAATAAGCTGTTCGGCCGAGAATGCTTTCTGTGAAGTCGCTTTGGCCTTGGCGTTCCTCGCAGCGCGACGGATGATTCTTTTTTTTGCATGCACGGATTTGCTGTGGCCTGACTTCGCTGCTTTCTTTTTGGTAGGCGAGCGTTTAGACGTCCGCTTCTTCGGCGCCTGCCTGCCGGCAGGCAGGGATTTTTTTACGTGCTTTTGCTTCTTTGTAATAGATTTTTTTGCCATGGTAAAATATATGACGAATTATCCGCCAAGAGTCGCGAGGCGGGAAGAAAGCTTCGCACAGAGCGCCTGTGCGCTGTGCACAAGAGTAGTATCTCCACTGGCTTCGGCTCTACGTAAATTCATCACTGCTGACTGATACGCCTCGCGGATAACCGCTTCTTCAAAGGCGTGGAGAAGCTCGTCTGCTGCCGTCTCCAAGGTCTCTTCGCCAAACGCCTGTTCCACATAGAACAGTGCTGATTCGGAAGACGTTACTGGCGGAAGTTCTTGAGCTTCAGTAATTCGACAATACTCTGATTCTACGCGCTTCGCAAGGGGGGTGTCGGGATAAGCGTGTATAACAGCAAAGAGCTGTTCAGAGCGTATCTCCACAGGCGAGCGAATCACTCGTGAAGCAGATGGGTTAGGAACGTTTTTTATAAAATCAGGACTTGCGGGCAGACGCTTAAGCGACTCGCGAATATCTTTGATGGGAATTTCTGGAAGATATCTGGCCGTTCTCTCTATGAAATAACCGCGCTCCGTCAGAGATGGTATGGCGGCGAGAAGCGGATATACGATTCCTTGAACAAGGTGCTGGAACCGGTTCTGATCACGCTCTTTCTCCGCAAGCTCGGCAAGAAAGAACTCCACGATCGGCTTCGCGGAAGCGACGCGATGCGCAAATTCCTTTTGATCTTCTCTGATAAGATCAGCTGGATCTTTACCTTCGGGGAGCCGAGCCGCTTTCACTCTGAGGCCATGTTGAAGGGCGAGTGCAGCCGAGCGCGCCGTCGCCTTGAGGCCGGCGGCATCGGCATCAAGCATGAGCATAAGATTTTCACTATAGCGCTTCATTAGTGCCAAATGTTTTTCAGAGAGCGCTGTGCCCGAGAGCGCAACGGCATTTTGGAAGCCCGCCTGATGCGCCAAAATAACATCTATCTGCCCTTCCATTAACATTGTGAATTTGCGCGCTCGTATTGCATCTTTGGCGAAGTCAATGCCGAAAAGTATCTCGGATTTATGATAGAGATCCGTTTCCGGGCTATTGAGATACTTCGCACTCTGGACCCCGGCATCCGGATCTCCGGACTCCAGAGTGCGGCCGGTAAACGCCACCACGTGGCCGACGGTATCGCGTATCGGGAACATGAGCCGATTGCGAAAGCGATCGTAATACGTACACGGTTTTCCATCCGCCTCCTTTATCAATCCCGCGGCAAGAAGCTCGGAAGTTGTAAATCCCTCGGTCGTCAGTGCTTCAAGAAGCGTCCTCCACGCGTCCGGTGCGAAGCCGAGACGCCATGTGCGAACGGTTTCTTCCGTAAAACCGCGCTGTTTCGCATATTCTTCGGCCGGGCTTTTCGGGAGTTTCGCAGCATACCACTCGCTCGCGCGGCTCATGAGCGCGCGCAATCTGTCTTTCTTTTCTCCGTCCTCCGACGACCGGCTTCTGTACTCCAGAGTTACGCCCGCCTTCTCCGCAAGAATCTTCAACGCGCCTTTGAAATCAACACCCTCTACCTTTTCTATAAAAGAGAATCCGTCTCCGCCCTCTCCGCAACCGAAACAGTGCCATGTTCCGCGCTCCGGACTCACATGGAAAGAAGGTGTTTTTTCTTTGTGAAAAGGACATAGTCCGCGCAGCGACTTCCCCGCGCGCGCCATCTTCACGTACGGAGCGACGATATCCTGGATGCTCAAATGTTCCTTAATCTCCTGGACGGTGTCGGTCATATCCCGATTCTACCGCGTTATGGACCGGGAATCCTAAAGCGCCCTTGGGGTGCGCGGAGCGAAACTTGTCGTACGCGATGAGGTTGCTGGCGCTGACAGTGCCCTATCGGACTGAAGTTTCGTAATGAATGCGTGTTTCTTGCTGCCGGCGAAGCCGGTACCCGCAGGGATGAGGCGGCCGAGGATGACGTTCTCTTTGAGACCGCGCAAGCGGTCCACGCTGCCGCGAAGCGCGGCATTGATGAGGATTTTCGTCGTCTGCTCGAACGATGCGGCCGAGAGGAAGGAGCGGCGGGAAAGAGCGCTTTCTTTGATGCCGAGCACGATGTCGGATGCTTTCGGAGCCATTTTATTCTCCGCTTCCATTTCCGCCACCGCTTTTGTGAATTCCCAGTCCTCCACCACATCGCCGACCGAATACTCTGTATCGCCAGCATCTGTAATTTTCACCCGTGAGAACATCTGCTTCACCACAACCTCCAAGTGTTTGCGCGACACTGGCGCGCCCTGCATTTCGTAGATCTTGGACGCTTCGGTAATGATATATTCCTGCACCGCTTCCCTGTCGGCATACTTGAACAATTCATCAAGATCGGCGGAGCCGTCGGTGAGTATCTGCCCCTTTGCTACGGTATCGCCTTCTTTCACAAGCGGCACGCGCGGATAGGGCGCCAGGTATTCGTATGCTGAATCGTCTTTCTTTCCCTGCCCAGCCGCAGGCACAACGACAATGACCTTCTCACGGCCCGCATCCTTGATTTCCGAAACGAGACCCTCTGTCTTTGAGATGACTGCCGGATTTTTCGGCGAACGCTTCTCAAACACCTCTTCAACACGAGGAAGACCGCTGGTGATATCGCCACCAATGGACGCCACACCGCCCGCATGGAAGGTACGCATCGTGAGCTGAGTGCCCGGTTCGCCAATGGCCTGCGCTGCGACCGTACCGACCGCTTCACCAAGATCTACCAATTCTTGCGTTGTGAGATCCATACCGTAACAGGTTTGACAGATGCCGTAGCGCGTCTCGCAGGACATTGGCGAGCGAGATACGATTGTTGCAATCGTAGATGACGCGATCGCTTCTGCGTCTTTTGTCGAGAGATAGTGGCCCTTTTTAAACAACACAGTATTGTCCTGGTCCTTTGCGTCTCCAGAGAGCACGCGCCCCTTGAGCGCTTCTGCGTAATGTATCTGGATACCCGAAGCGCTCACACGATTAATCTTCACACCGCGTTTCGTACCACAATCTATCTCGGTAACTATTGAATCTTGCGCGACGTCAAAGAGACGGCGCGTCAGATAACCCGCCTTCGCCGTGCCGAGCGCCGTGTCGGTGAGACCTTTGCGCGCGCCGTGCGTTGACATGAAATATTCAATTGGATTTAACCCTTCTATCATTGAGGAGATAATCGGCACTTCGATAGTCACGCCTGCAGTGTTTTGAATGAGACCTTTCATGCCTGCCATCTGGGTCAGGTTGCCGAGTGTGCCGCGCGCGCCCGACTTCACCATGTCGGCAACGGAACCCATCGGATCGAGTTCTTTCGCGACTTGCTCTTCCACGGCCTGCTTCGCACCCTGCCATATTTCAATTGCCATACGCCGCTTCTCTTCTCCAGAGAGTAAGCCGTTCTGAAAGTCCTTTTCGAGAGTGGCAATCTTCGCGGCCGCTTCATCGATGATGCGCGATTTTTCCTTCGGTACCGATGCGTCATCAATCGCCCAGGAGATACCGGAACGTGTCGCGTAATCAAAACCGAAACGCTTCACCTTGTTTACGATGCCTGGAATCGCCGTGAGTCCATAGCGCACAATGCAGTCGTTCACGATGCGTGCGAGCACCTTCTTTGTGATGGTCTCGTTCACGAATGGGTAATCAGCAGGAAGAACAGTGTTGAAGAGGAGGTGGCCGACCGTCGTCTCAAACGGATGTCCGTCGAATTGCGCATACTTCTCCTTACCGGTTACCGGCATCACCTTTATCTTCGCGCGCACATCGATAGCGCCATATTCGGACGCGAGAATGGCGGAGTTTGGAGACGAGAAATGTTCACCATCGCCTTTCGCCTTTTCTATCATCTTGGTAAGCCAGTACACGCCAAGGATGATATCCATCGGCTTACCGATAAGCACCGTCACGTCTCCCGAGCCCGGCTTCAGGATATTCGCATTTGCGCTCATGATGTTTGCTGCTTCCCATTGCGCCTCTTCAGAGAGTGGCACGTGCACAGCCATCTGGTCGCCGTCGAAGTCCGCGTTGAAGGCGCTGCAGACGAGCGGGTGGAGCTGGATGGCGTCACCCTCGATAAGACGCGGGCGGAATGCTTGAATACCCTGGCGGTGCAGGGTCGGGGCGCGATTGAGGAGTACGTACTTGCCTTTGATAGCTTCTTCAAGAAGCTCCCACACTTCCGCGACGCCGTCCTCGATAAGGCGGCCGGCACCGCGAATATTGAACGCGAGTTCGCGCTCAAGAAGTCCTGCGATGACAAATGGGCGGAAGAGCTCAAGCGCCATATGCTTCGGAAGACCGCACTCGTCGAGTTCGAGATCTGGACCGACGACGATCACCGAACGACCGGAATAATCGACGCGTTTACCGAGTAGGTTCTGGCGGAAATAGCCCTGCTTGCCCTTCAAATAATCGGCAAGTGACTTGAGCGGACGACGCTGCGAGACCGTCATCGCGCCGGCGGCGGCGCCGCTCTTTCTAATAGAATTGTCGAGAAGCGTGTCAACCGCCTCCTGAAGAATGCGTTTTTCGTTGCGCAAAATAACTTCCGGCGCATGGATGTCGATGAGTTTCTTGAGGCGATTATTGCGGTTGATGACGCGGCGATAGAGGTCGTTGACGTCCGAGGTCGCATGGCGACCGCCCTCAAGCGCGACCATCGGGCGCAGCGCCGGTGGAATGACGGGGATACGGATAAGGAACAGCCACTCGGGACGCGTGCCTGAAGCGATAAGTCCGGCGATAAGCGAGAGACGCTTCGCGAGTTTCTCGCGCTCGGCGGCTCCGGCTTTCTCATAACGCGCGGAAAGCGTTTTCTCGAGTTCTTTCAGATCGAGCGCGCGGAAAATATCGTAAATGGCCTCGGCGCCGATGCGGGCCTCAAAAAGGCCTCCGTATTTCACCGAAAAGCGGTGGTATTCAAGCTCGTCAAGAACCTTTCCCACGACTACCCCCTCTATCTCGACTTTGGTGATGGTCATCTTTTCCTTGAGCGCGTCACGTTCTTTGTCGCTCCCTAGGGATTTGTATTTTGATTTATATTCGCCTTCAAGTTCGGTGAGGAGACGCTTCTTCTCATCCTCCGAAACTTTAGAAACGATATAGCCCGCGAAGTAAATGACTTTCTCGATGTCCGTTGCGGAAGCGCCCAGAAGAAGTGCCATGCGGGAAGGCACGGAGCGCAGGAACCAGATATGCGCGACCGGGGTGCAGAGTTCGATGTGGCCCATGCGCTCGCGGCGCACGATAGAACGCGTGATTTCCACGCCGCATTTGTCGCAGACGATTCCCTTGTAGCGAATGCCTTTGTATTTGCCGCAATAGCACTCGTAATCCTTTTCCGGACCAAAAATCTTCTCGTCGAAAAGACCGTGCTTCTCGCTTCTCTGTGTGCGGTAATTGATGGTCTCTGGCTTGGTCACTTCGCCGGAGGACCATGCGAGGATACGCTCGGGGGATGCGAGTGCGAGACGCAACCCATTCCAGGTGTCGCGCGGCGGAAAGATCTTGCGGGAAGTGAATGCCATACAGGTTGCGAAAAAAAATTAATAAAATTATGCCTCCGGCTCCGGCGGCAGATTCAAGGGCTCGATATCGAGCGCGAGGCCGCGGATCTGATTCGTAAGGACTGCAAAGGATGCGGGTGTACCCGTGTGACTAATCGGTTCACTCTTCACGATCGCATCGAAAGCGGCAGAACGGCCCTGAATGTCGTCCGACTTGATGGTAAGCATTTCACGTAGCGTATACGCGGCTCCGTAGCCCAAGAGCGCCCAGACCTCCATTTCCCCGAAGCGCTGGCCGCCGTTTTGCGCCTTGCCGCCCAAGGGCTGCTGCGTGATGAGCGAGTATGGACCAATCGAGCGCATATGGATCTTATCTTCCACCATGTGATGCAGTTTGAGAATGTACATGTAACCAACTGCGATGGTCTGCGCGAACGCGTCGCCGGTACGACCATCGTAGAGCTGCATCTTCCCATCTGCTGAAAAACCGGCTGCCGTGAGCTCGGTCCGAATTTCGTCTGCGGTCGCGCCCGAGAAAGGCGGAACGACGGCCTGATAGCCGAGCGTGTGCGCCGCAAGCCCCAGATGCATTTCAAGTATCTGTCCGAGGTTCATGCGGGAGGGCACGCCGAGCGGCGTGAGAATGAGGTCCACCGGATTGCCGTCCTTATCAAACGGCATATCGGCAACTGGTAGCACGCGGCTGATGACGCCCTTGTTGCCGTGACGGCCAGAGAGCTTATCGCCCACAGAGACATTTCGAACCTGTGCAACCGTAACGACGATTTTCTTGATGATGCCGCTTTCAAGTTCGTCGCCTTTCTCCCGCGAGAATATACGAACGCCGATGACGCGTCCGCGCTTGCCTCCTTCCATCCGAAGCGATGTGTCCTTCACGTCCTTGGCCTTGTCGCCAAAAATGCTCCGCAAGAGACGCTCTTCCGGCGTGAGCTGTGTTTCGCCTTTGGGTGTCACTTTGCCCACGAGAATGTCGCCAGGGCGCACTTCCGCACCGATACGAATAATACCCTCTTCGTCGAGATTCTTGAGACGCATCTCGCCGACGTTCGGAATATCATGTGTCGTTGTTTCGGGACCAAGCTTCGTGTCGCGTACCACACAATCGAAATCTTCGATATGAACAGTCGTGAACTTCGCCTCCTCTACCAAACGCTCGGAGATGATGATGGCATCCTCATAATTCGCACCGTTCCAACTCATGAACGCGATGCGCACGTTCTGCCCGAGAGCGAGTTGACCCTTGTCGGTCGAAGAATTGTCCGCAAGTACGTCACCCTTCTTCACCGTGTCGCCCATCCTCACCGAGGGGCGCTGCATGAACGCCGAGTTCTGGTTCGTTTGGGTAAGCTGTTGGAGACGGTATTCCTTCGACTTTCCTTCCTTATTCTTTACAACGATCCTTCGCGCGTCGACGTGCGTCACTTCACCGGATTCCGCAGCTACCACGAGGCGGCCGGTGCTCATAGCGGCGTGGGCCTCGATGCCGGTGGCGACGAGCGGCGCCTCGGGAATAAGAACCGGTGTTGCCTGTTTCTGCATGTTTGAACCCATGAGCGCGCGGTTCGCGTCGTCGTGATCAACGAAAGGAATCATTGATGTCGCGATGGAGAACATCTGATACGTCGAGACGTCTATGAGGGTAATGTCCTCGCGGGCGACAATAATCGGATCGCCCCTATGTCGCGCTTCGACGAAGTTGGTGCTGATACGATTATCCGAATCAAGCTTGGTCGCCCCATGCGCTATGACCTCTGTTTCCTCATCAAGCGCATTTAGGTACACAACCTCGTCCGTAACCTTCCCCTTCGAAACGCGGATGTATGGTGTCTCGATAACACCAAAATCATTAGTGCGTGCGTGAATTGACATGTGCAAGATGAGCCCGATGTTCTGGCCTTCCGGTGTATGAATGGGACAAAGGCGTCCGTAATGGGAAGGATGTACGTCGCGCACTTCGAAGCCGGCGCGCTCGCGTGTGAGTCCCCCCGGGCCGAGTGCAGAGAGTGTACGCATGTTCTCAAGTTCGGCAAGAATATTTTGCTGATCCATGAACTGCGAAAGTTGATTGGCAGTGAAGAACTCGTGCACTGATGCATGGAAAGGACGCGGGTTCACGAGCGCCATCGGAAGCGTGGTCTCGGTCGGCGTGGTGGACATGCGGTCCTGGATATTGCGCTTCATGCGGCTCATGCCGACACGCATGCGTGCCTGCAGAAGTTCGCCGACAAAGCGCACGCGGCGAAAGCCGAGATGGTCAATATCGTCGGGGCGCGCCGCAGGATCGGCGTTTAGTTTTGTGATTTCCGAAATAATGCGGATGAAGTCGGCGAGCGCAAGCGTGTGCTTCTCAAGCGCCTTCTCGGTGACGGGGAGGCCGAAACGCGTGTTTAAGCGGTGGCGGCCGACTCGCCCGACATCGTAGCGCTCTGCCGAGAAGAGCGATTGGACGAAGTTCTTTGCGTTCTCGGGCGTCGCGAGATCGCCGTCGCGCATGCGGCGATGGATTTCAATATATGCCTCTTCTATGGACTTCGCTTCGTCATGCACAAGCGTGGCTTCTATCGCCGCTTTCGCGAGCGGATCTTTCGCGAAGTGTCTCAGAGTATCCTTGCCAACCCCGCCGCCGAAGACCGTGAGGAGTTCGGTAATCGGAAACTTGCGCTTGCGGTCTATCTTTACAAAAATCGCGCCATCCGCCTCCGAATCAATCTCAATCCACACGCCGCGTAGCGGAATGATCTTGGCGCCGAAGAAGGGCTTGCCGCGTAAAAACTCTGACACGAAAAATGCCCCGAAGGAGCGGGCGAGCTGCGGCACGATGGCGCGCTCCACGCCCGATACGATGAAAGAACCGTGGGGCGTCATCATCGGCATGTCGGTGAGGAAAATTTCTTGCGACTTCTCCGAGCCGAACGTTTTGTTGATGAGTTTGACAGTAACCCGTATCCCCGCCTCGTAGGTACGTATGTTCTCGCGTGCGAACTCCTCGTCATATTTTGGTTCACCGATCTCAAAACTCTCGAATCTGAGCTCGAATTTCTTTCCCGAGTAATCGGTGATAGGTGAAAATTCCTTAAAGAGCTCGGTAAAGCCATCCCTCAAGAGCCAGTCGAAGGAACTGCGCTGATGCCCCACAAGGTCCGGAAACGGTACTCCTGATGCCCGATACGCACCGAAGGTCTTTTGGACGATTTTCTTTTGCATGAGTCGTGGCGTGAAGTGTTAATAAGAAAATATGTAAATGCGAACGCACGGAAATAAATCCGCTTGCGCTTATGCGTTTCTTCAGTTCCCGTATGAATCTCGCCCGGCCCTCCATCACTCACTCGTATCTTGTACCCCCAATGTATCAGAGGGCCTCTATTCGCGCAAGCGGATGGTCTGGGGATAAACGAATTATTGCCTATGATGGAGAAGAAAGATCTGCGTATCGTACCCTCTTTTCTCTTCGTCCTCTTGAGTTAATCCTAACGGTTCTATGATTCTAAAAAGTTCCTTTCGAACCATATTCGGATCAGCGTTATCATCGGTCAGCTTCTCTATTTCCATAAAATCACCGAGCTCTTCAACCTGATCGAGGCAGATTTCATACTCTCCGATCTTTCCTTTTCGTCGAATTTTCTTCACCTGTATCTCGGGCGTATAACCTAAAGTCACAAGGATATTGTGAAGCGCCTCAGGATCTTCAACCTTCGTCTCGTATTCAAGATTATCCGATTCGCTGGATCGCTGTTGTTTAAGATTGAATTCAGCACCCGTGTCCGTTCGACGAATTCGAATTATCACGTGTCCTTCCTTGGATTCTTCCCATTCTTCCGTACTTCCCCCTCTTGTATAGTTCGTATCGTGCTGACGCATTGATGCAGAAAGAACGCACCCCATTTTAATAAGTTTTTTCTCAATCGCTTTTGGATTCTCTACTCTCAGTTTTATTTCTACTTCACGCATAAAGCATTGTGCCTTCTTCCGCCATCCGTTAATCTTAACATGATATCTGGTCTGGAGAATCTTCTAATATCTCAATTTTTATCCTATAGGATAAAAATTGAGACAACCCCTTTACGACCCGCACTGAAAATTTAGGCGACAAGACGTGTTGAAAATACGCCGATAAGCGAGTCGAGTGCTGATTGAAAAGAGGCGAGCGCCTCGGGCGTCGCGCGAGAGAGAGCGAGACCGCGAAGCATGAGGAGTCCCTCCTCGTATGCCTCGGGGCGGGCGGCTTTATGCAATTCCTCGAGCGTGCGGTACGCACGCGACAAAGAATCTTCATAACGAGCTTCATTCCCTTGCCTCGCCGCATGTATGCACCGAGAAACATCGGCACCGAGATTTGCGAAGTAGAATGCGGCGTCGTGTGTCATAGATCAAGAAATGGAATCGCCTGAGCCGCCGCTTTGCGTATTGCTGCGCGAGTTTCCTCACTCGTAATTTCCATACTGCGATTCCCTTGCAGAGGCCGAATATTAATAAGTGAATTGTATTCAATCGCCGCATCTCCTTTTTCTTTTGGATATATGTTGAAGCCCCAAAGATTTTTCTGCTGCGAGCCCTCTTCGATCAGGCGGTTATTCGCATCCATATGCCACTCGCCGCCGAGCGCGACCTGACCGGTCTCGGTATCGGCAACGCCTTTTACCAACGCTGCATGCCACTCTTTTGCCAAGCTATCAAGCGTCTGAGGGTCTATCGGTTTATGAACAACAAGAATTTCCATCCGTTTATTGTACTCTATTGCTTTCCTCGCCATTCGTCGATATGAGCGTGGTGTCCCGTGCGCAACACTGCGGGAACCTTATACCGCTTCTTTTTATACAAAATGCTTTCGGGGCGGGTGTAGACCGCGCTTGAGGCGATGCGGCGCTCTTCCACGGATGCATCTTTACCAAGAACACCTGGGAGACGGCGCGTGACGGCATCTACGATAGCGAGCGCCGGAACCTCGCCGCCGGTGTACACTGCTTCGCCGACAGCGAACTCTTTTACTGGCGCGAGCGTCTTCAAGATTTTCTTCGCGCGCTCATCAATACCTTCGTAGCGCCCGCACACAAGAACAACGCTGTCATATTTTGCGAGCGCATCGGCGTCTTTATTGGTAAATTGCTTGCCGCTCGGCGAGAACCAGATGATGACCGGTTTTGATTTCCTTATCCCTCGTCGAGGACTCCTCGGGATCCGTAGCGCCCGTTGGGTTGCTCGGACAACAGGCAGCGCTGACATAACCATCCCGGGGCCGCCGCCATACGGACGCTCGTCTACCTTGCCCCACTTGTTATCTACGAAATCGCGCGGGTTCTGATATCTGACCATAATCTTTTTTTCTTTCCGCGCACGCCCGATTATCGATGCCGAAAGATACGCGTCGCATGCTTCTTGAAACAATGTGATGAGATGGAATTTCATGAAAGTGGGCGGTATGCGAATTCGGAGGCTCTCGGAGCCGGCGCAGCATGGTAATTGCAGCGCCGTAGAGCAGCTGCGCTGCAATTTGCGCCGGCGAGAGTGAGCGTGTTTCGCCGCTGGGCGAAACAACGCGTACTCCGAATTCGCATACGCCGGGCAACTACAACTCCCCGACGACCTGGTCGATAGTCTTCATTCCCTGCTCGCCTTCCTGCGTCGGGAGGCGCTTGCCGCCGACCGGCTCGTTTATCTTGAGGTTCACGCGCGCATTCCCTTTCATGCCGACCACGCGCAGGAGGATACGCAGCGCCTCGGCGGTTTTGCCGCTCTTGCCGATAATTTTGCCCATGTCTTCGGGGTGGACCGTAAGTGTGAGCAGTACGCCCATCTGGTCAATGGTGCGCGTCGTTTCGACCAATTCCGGATGGTCGGCAAGTGCCTTCACAGCGTATTCAAGAAATGCCTGGTCTGGTTCCATTTATGGTGAGTCGGGTCGAACCATTATGCCGCCGGTGTTTCTTCTATTACAGATACAATCTCCGGAGCTGGTTCTGCCTCTGCAACAACTTCATCCTCTGTCGGCGCTACAGCTTCAGCTACCGGCGCGGCTGCCGCGCCGGCTTCGACTTCTTTCTTTTGCGATGTCTTCTTAGGAAGAACGTTTACTTTCTTTCCCTGTATGACGCCCTTATTGATAAGGAGATTGCGAATGGAATCGGTCGGCTGGGCGCCCTTGGCTATCCATGCTTTCACTTTTGCCTCATCGAGCGTGAGCGCTTTGCTCCGAGGGTTGTAGGTACCCAAAAGTTCGGTGATATTGCCGGCCTTTGCCGCGCGCTCTTTTTCTAGAAGCACAATACGAAATGCCGGATCATTGGTCCGGCCGATGCGCTGAAAGCGAATCATCAACATGAAGGCGACTATAGCAGAAGGATTGTTATATTGCTAGCCCCGTTACAAATTTCGTACAATTGAGAATGGTGCGCAAGATTATGCCGGGTGGTAAGAGCTATTTACTTTGATTTGTAACGGGGCTAGAGTGCAAGAAATGTCGACAGATGCTCTGTATGAAGGTCCGATAACGATGACCCGAAAAGGTTTCGGTTTTTTCTCCGTAAGCGAAGATACGGAGGATCTGCTCATTCCGAACGAATGGACCGGCCATGCCCTCTCGGGCGATATCGTGAAAGTCGCGGCGGCGGGGAGTTATCAGGATCCTTCCGGAAGGATGCCGCCGCGCGCGGCCGGAAAGGTCGTCGAGATAATCTCCCGCGCGCGCGAGACATTTGTCGGGACGCTCATAGAGGAAAATGGATTGGTGATTTTGGTGCCTGATTATAAAAAAATGTATGTGCCAATTGTGATAAGCCCCCCGCATTCGCTCGGGGCGATTGGCGAAACGCCAATCGGCTACAAAGTGCTCGTGCGCCTCGTGAGTTGGGATGTGGACAAAGAATATCCTCTCGGCACCATAGAGGAAGTCATCGGCAAGGCGGGCGTGCATGAGACCGAGATGCGCGCGCTGGCGCTCGGGCAGGGATTCTCAAGCGACTTCCCTCCCGGCGTCGTCGCTGATGCAGAGGAACTTGAGAAAAACGGTAAAACAATATTGGCAAAAGAGGCGGAGGCGCGGGCCGCCAGAGGCGGCCCGCGTGCTGACTTTAGAAAAGTCAGCACATGCACCATTGATCCTGTTGACGCAAAGGACTTCGACGATGCGCTCTCGGTGCGCAAACTTGATGACGGAAACATAGAGGTGGGCGTGCATATCGCCGACGTGTCTTTCTTCGTGAAGCCCGGTACCGCGCTTGATACAGAGGCCGTTGAACGTGCGACAAGCGTGTATCTAGTAGACCGCACCATCCCAATGCTCCCCGAGATCCTCTCCACTGATCTGTGCTCGCTCAAACCGGATGAAGACCGTCTCGCGGTCTCCGCCGTCTTCACGCTTGATAGCGAGGCGAATATCCTAAACACATGGTTCGGCGAGACGGTCATCCATTCCGGCAAGCGCTTCACCTATGAAAATGCTCAGGAAGTTCTTGATGCTGGTGAAGGCACCATGCACGAAGAGTTGTCACTCCTTCTCGCTCTTTCCAAGAAGATTCGCGCGTCCCGAGCGAAGCGAGGGGCCATAGAATTTGATACCGCCGAAGTCAAAGTTGAGCTCGACGAGAGCGGTAAACCAATCGCTATTCACCTGAAAGAGCGCAAGGCGACTAATCTCCTTATAGAGGACTTCATGCTTCTTGCTAATGAAGCGGTCGCCAAGCATCTTTCCGAACTGACCGCCAACGGCGGCGCGCATTTCTACTCTCTCTACCGCATCCATGATGCGCCGGATGCCGACCGCATTGAGAATCTTGCAAACCTCCTGCGCATCATGGGCTATCACTTGAAAGTATCGGGAAGCGGCGCGGTCACCGGTGCGGAATTGAACAAACTCCTTGAAGCGGTCAAGGGCAAACCCGAGGAATATCTCGTGAAGATGGCGACGCTGCGATCAATGAGCAAAGCCGTCTACGCCACCCGCAACATCGGCCATTTCGGGCTCGCATTCGATTTCTATACTCACTTCACTTCGCCGATACGGCGCTACCCAGACCTCATCATTCACCGGCTTATTAAATCGCACGCGGGCGGCGACCCCATCACGTCCACCGAAATGCAGGAATTTGACAAGCTCGCGCTCCACGCTTCAGAACGAGAAGTCGGCGCCTCCGATGCCGAGCGCGACTCCATTAAGATGAAGCAGGTCGAATTCTTGGCTGACAAAGTCGGTCAAGAATTCGATGCGGTCATTTCGGGTGTCACCGAACGCGGGCTCTATGTGGAGGAGAAAGAAACCCATGCCGACGGTATGATACGCATCAAGGACGTTGGCGACGATTATTTTGAATATGACGAGAAACACTATCGCCTCGTGGGCAAGCGCACGCACAAAGCATTTCAATTGGGCGACCCCATTAAAGTAAAGCTGGCAGCGGCGCGCGTGGCAGAGAAAGAGCTCGATTTTGTTCCTGTCTAACGCTACCCACCACCACACCAATGTATTGGTGTGGTGGCCCGCTCCGCCAGCCGGCGGAGCCGAGAAAGAATTGGATTTCGTTCCGGTATAAAATTACTGACGGCGGCAGATTATTAGATTGGTTGAAGGTAAAACTTTCGCTTCTCTTTTTCAAAACGAACATTAAAAGAATCGAAAAGTCCTTTTTGCCCGAGCAAACATGCAAATGGTAGGTTCGGGACAAATGTTGCCTCTGTCTTGAATTCGTCGAGCTCTGCTATTTTAATTGCTACATCAAATTTGAACCCGTCATCCCTTGTCCCAGTGATGCCACCCACTCTTATTCTCTTCAAAGGATTTGAGGTCAAGTTAATTGCATCTGCAATATCTCTATTGATCATTACGCAGTCACAGCCAGAGTCGATAAGTGCAACAACTGGAATGGATTTTAATCCCAATGAAAGTTTTACATTAACGATTGGTCTGTAGGCAAGTCCAGTACCGCCATCCCATTGACCAGCGTAATCAAACTCTTTCCACCTTTTCATCTATCTAGAAAAGCGAACGAGACATCGGAAGGCAAAACTTTCATGTACACGACCTTCTCCGTGCCGATTTTCTTTGTAAGAAGCGCCAAATCATCAGAGAAATCGAAGACCTTCTTATAATCAGCAGAGAGCGCCACCCACTTGTTCTCCATCTCCTTTTTCAGGACACGCCTCAAATCTATTCCCCCCGTCAGGATCTTCTTGGTCATAGCGGAAGTATACCACGCATGTCAATCGCCGCCACCTAACCCGCATCGCCGAGAAAGAATTGGATTTTGTGCCCGTATAAATGCTCAAATTATCCTAACGGAAGATTATTGAGCATTGCTCCTACGAGTACACCGAGGAAAAAGTAAAACCACCCAGATTCCAGAGCCGCCTCTACCAATTCATTCAGTGGGTTATTTTTCATAAGTAGTTATTTCGCTACTGCTACGGCTTCGTCAAATTTCACTGACAACAGCTTCGATACGCCGTCGCCGCCCATCGTGACGCCGTAGAGAATGTTCGTGCGGCTCATCGTCTCGCGGTTGTGCGTGATGACGATAAGTTGCGACTTCTTCGCGAGATTCTCTATCATGTCGCCGTAGCGGCGGCTGTTCGCCTCATCAAGCGCAGCGTCGGTCTCGTCCAGTATCAAAAATGGCGGCGGGTTCACCTGACTCATCGCGAATATGAGCGCGATGGAGGTGAGCGCTCGCTCGCCGCCCGAGAGCTGCATTAGCGAGCGCACTTTCTTTTTCGGCAGATTGACGGCGATTTCTATGCCGGGCCTTTGTTTTTCTATCACCATTCCCTCGTCGTATGACTCCTCGGGATCTTCGGACTCCTCTACGTCGTCCTCGACTTCAAGCGTGAGGCGCGCGCCGCCGCCGCCAAACATAAGTGCGAAGTATTCGCTGAACGATGCATTGACCTTCGCGAGCCCGTCGGAGAAATGTGTGGCGAGCTCTGTATCCAAATCGTCAATAAGCGCGCGGAGCCCCGCTGCCGACTTCGCAAGATCATCGAGCTCAACCGCAAGAAATGCCTCACGCTCCGAGACCTCTTTATACTCATGCCTGATATCTTCGCCCGTCCCGCCCGCTTCCTCAAGACGAATCTTGGTACGCTCCAATTGACGCCTGCGATCTTCTTGTGTTTTGCGGTCCTCGTTCGGCAGTTGTAGAAGCGGCTCATATGAGAGAGTTGCCGTACCGCCTATCGCCAATACCTCTGTTTTATCGCGCTCAAGGACTTCGGACAAAAGCGAGAGTTCGTATTCTCGCGCTTCGGCCTTTGCCACTCCTTCTTCTTCATGCGCTTTCGCCTGTGCAAAATCAAGAATGCGGCGCCGGATATCGCGACCGGTTTCTTCAAGCACCACCATGGCTTCACGCGCGCGCACACGCGCCGCTTCGGCGTTCTCAAGATCGGCAGAGGTCTTCGTATATTGTTCGGTAAGCGCGGCGCGCTCAATTTCAAGATTAAATGCAGTGTTTTCTTCTTCAGAAAATTTATCGTCGCTCGGTGCGCCGTGTCGCGAAAAGAAGGACTGTACCACTCTTCTGATGGAGTCGAGTGCGGCGCGCAGGGATTCAATGCTTCCGCCAGCACCTGCGACTTGCCGCTCGACCTCGGTATGCAGCACTTCAAGCTCATCGCGCGACACTTTCGCGTACGGCTCGCGCGCGACAGCGGTCGCGCGACGCTTCACTTCGGCGAGCACGCCCTCCACTCGACCCATATCGCGCGAGAGTGTCGCGCGAGAGCCAGAGAGCTCGGCAACTTCGCGCTCCGCTTTTCGCAGCGCTTCAGTGCGCTTGACTGTCTCGTGGTCTGCCGACTTCGGGTCAGCGATACGGTCTAGTTCGGCGCTTGCGACAGCGAGGCGCGTCTTAGCATTTTCCTTCTCTGCGGAAATCCTCACCTTTTCTTGCGCAAGATACGTATCCTCAATGGAAAAATACGTCTGTGCAAGGCCGATGAGCTCGGTGCGGAGCGTGTCAGCTCTCTCAAGTTTCTTAACTTGGCTCTCTAAAAAACGCAGGTGCGGCGTCAATTCCCTTCTCAGGGAATTGACCTGCGCGATATTCTCCTCGGTCTTCTCGAGTTTCCTCGTCGCTTCCTGCTTTTTGAATTCGTAGGTCTTAAGCCCGAGCGCGTCCTCGAGCATCGCGCGGCGGTCGCGAGGAGAGGCGAGCAGTATGCGATCCGCCTCGCCTTGGGAGATGATGTGGTGGCCTGTCTCGCCGATGTTTGCGCCGGCAAGCACCTCCTCAATGTCGCGCAAACGCACCTTTGAGCCGTTAAGGGAATACTCGCTCGTGCCGTCTCGGAAGACGGCACGCTCAAGTACGACCTCGTCAAAATCAATCTTGAAAACGCGGCGGGAATTATCAAATACAATGGCGACCGCCGCGCGCGAAGCGCGCGGCACCGAATGCGAACCGTTGAAGATAAGGTCCTCAGCGCGCTTGCCGCGCATGCTCTTCATGGACTGCTCCCCGAGCGCGAAGCGGAATGCTTCGGCAACGTTACTCTTCCCTGAGCCGTTCGGCCCGACAATCGCCGTGGTGGAATTTGAAAAATCCAAGATCGTCTTCTTGGCGAACGATTTAAATCCGACGATCTCCAATCGCTTGAGCATTGCTGTTAGTGTATCAAATGAAACGCTAGGACCACTGCATCGCCTTCAGAGCGGCTTCTGCGGCGGATTGTTCCGCCTCTTGCTTACTCTGCCCCTCTCCGCGAGCTATTTCTTTCGCGCCGATGAAGACACCGATGGTAAAGCGCTTATTGTGGTCGGGACCAATCTCGGAGAGTGTCTCGTACGCGGGCGTCGTGCCGCGTTTCTCCTGCGCGACCTCCTGGAAACGGCTCTTGGCGTCCTGGTAGGAACGCTTCGCGATTATCTCATCTATCTTCCCGTACAGATGCTTCGCGATGAACGCATCGGCGCTGTCGTACCCAGAATCAAGATAGATGGCGCCGATGATGGCCTCCAGAGCATCCGCGAGTATCACATCACGCGCGCGGCCAGTATCCTTCGCTTCGCCTTTGGAAAGCAACAGAAACTCATTGATGCCAAGCGCCTGTGCGCTCTCCGCAAGCGATACGGTGTTGACGAGTGCGGCGCGATAGCTCGTGAGTTCGCCCTCGGGCTTGGCGGGAAATTTCTTAAAGAGAAAATCGGTCGTCGCGAGCTCAAGGACCGCATCGCCGAGGAACTCAAGCCGTTCGTTGTGAGAACCAGTATAGTCGCGATGTTCATTTAGATAGGAGCGATGGGTCAGCGCCTCGATCAGGAGGTTGATGTCGTTAAATGAAAGACCGAGTCGTTTTGCAATAATAGAAAAATCAGGCATGGTCAAGAAGTTTTTGGACGGCGGCGGTAACGATGGGGAGCATATCATCGTAGAAGTTGAGGTCAATAATGTCCTGCAGGCGGAACCACTTTGCATCGTCAAGCCCGCCGCTCTTCTTCAGCACGAGTGGCTCGAATTCGGCTGAAGCAAGAAAGAACCGAACGTGCTTACGCACCTTCCCTTTCTCCGGATGCGAAGCGATATACTCGTTCTCACCGATTTGAATTCCTACTTTTGCAACAAGACCGAATTCTTCTTTAATGACCCGCGCTACGCCTATCTCCGGGGTCGCGTCTTCTTCAATATGGCCTTTTGAGAGCGTCCATCTGCCGAAAACATCATGCACCAATGCGAGGTAATATTGCCCGTCATGCTTGGTATAAACAATCGCGCCGCCCATTTTCTCTACAGGGAGTTCCGCGCGATTCACCCTCTTTCCCCCCTGTTCATCTTTGCCCGGCTCGCCAAGCTCCTTATAAATAGCGCCCAAAACCCCATTCACAAAGCGGCCGGAGGAATCGCCTCCGAATGTCTTGGCAAGTTCAATGGCCTCATTGATAGCGACCTTCGCCGGCACTTGGGTGCGATCGGAGAAGAGCAGTTCATAGAGTCCGAGGCGCAGGACATTTCGGTCGATGGGCGCAATACGTTCCAAAGGCCATTCCGGAGCCGCCTTCCCGATAATGAAATCGATATCGCTTTGTTTCGCAAGAACGCCAGTGAGAAGGCGCTCCATAAATGGTTGATCGGCATCGTCGCCGCCAAACTCCGCGACATTGCGTGCGAGAATATTCAGAGCGTCCTTCTCTTTTATATGGTTAGTATCCCACTCGAAGAGTGTCTGGAGAACAACGGAACGCGCTAGGTGTCGGTTTGCCATGGAAAGAACTTAATTAATAGCGTAGCAGACGAAAACGACCGCGCAAGAGCGCGGCCGTAACAACTGTGTGTATCTAAAAATTGGAAAATTAGACGCTGTGGGTCATGTACTCATGAGCCACCCCCAAAACCGCTTCGCGCCTTCGGGCGTCCCCCGGTCGAAACTTTACCGGAAATCCCTTTTGAACTTTTTGCTTCGGCGTTCGTATGTTCCGCATGCGCGTGTTCATGCGAATGTTCAGCTGGGGTCTCGGTCGAAGGACCTTTCACCTTTGTTCTGTGCGTATGGGCTATGCGGGGTGACGCGATCTGCTTGCCGCGGTACATGCCCGTCGCTTCATCAAGGCGATGCGGGAGGCGGAGATTGCCGCTTTCCTTATCTTTGATCGCTTTGACACCCTCGAGCGCATGATGCGACCGACGATTGCCAGTGTGACCCCTTGTATGACGCATGCGAATTGACATAGGAAATACGTTACCATGCACTGAATAAAAAGGAAAGTATCTGCTTGGTACATTCAACATTGAAGTGCAACACCCTGATTAAATACTTCTAACGGCGTTC
>CAZJZB010000013.1:0-18824 GCA_964550425.1 uncultured Candidatus Saccharibacteria bacterium
CAAAATTGCTCAGGGATGGCGCTTAATTCAGCAACCCGTTTCTTTCTTTAAACCGCTTTTCATTATCGTTGGCTCGAAGCGTGCAGGCGAGTTTTGAAACCGCAGGGCACATTGTGGGTAAGCGGCACCTACCACTCAATTTACCAATGCGGTCACGCGCTTCAATCGCTGGGCTACCACATTCTCAATGATATTTCTTGGTTCAAGCCGAATGCCTCGCCAAATCTAAGTTGTCGTTTTTTCACAGCAAGCCACGAGACGATAATTTGGGCGCGCAAAGATAAAAAAGCAAAACACACTTTTAATTACAAAACGATGGTTGATTGGAAGGAAAATCATAAAAAAGAAGTAACCTCGCCAATTTCAAAGGAGATATTTTACACCGAAACTCTGCACAACCCCGGGAAACAAATGAGATCTGTTTGGGCGATAGGAACGCCTAAATCTGAAGAAAAAAAGTATGGCAAACATCCTACACAAAAGCCACTTGAATTACTCAAACACGTTGTACTCGCGAGTACGAATAAGGGTGATGTGATACTCGATCCTTTTACTGGGAGTTCAACGACCGGCATTGCGGCGGCTATGAACAATAGAAAGTTTATTGGCATAGATATGGAGAAGAAATACCTCGATCTCTCGATTAAAAGATTCAGCGACTTAAAATATAGCCAATAGCAACTCTTGGAAGAAAATATTTGACGACTATCGGATACTTGAACATGATTTTTCGCGCGAGCCATTCCCAATATCTGCTGCTCAAATAAAGAAGTCAGTTCAGAAATTTAAAACTACTGGCGAGAAGGAAGTTCGAATATTATGTAAACAAGACACAAGAGAAGATCGTCCAAAAGTATTTCAGGATAATGGACTTTTTCTTTTGCCATCCAACAACGGGCATTTCTTAATAATAAAGGGCGAGGGTTATGTCGATATACCCGAAGTAAAAGGCGATGTAACAGTTTATTCCACGAAGTTAGATTTTGAGCTTGAGACTTCAAAAATTGGCAACTCAGAAATGCAACACTTAGATTTTGCATATGCTTCGAGTTTGATTCGAACCTTTACAGAAGATTCAACACTTGTTTTAACTATACGGGGCAGAAAATATACACCAATCTTTGAGTTCTATGTTGGTCGACAACTGATACAAACGAAAGGTGTGCAGACCGAGGTAGATGCAGGATATGAAGGCAAAGAAAAGGTTGTTCTGGTTGAAGCAAAAAACGGCAGTAACAAAAATGTCATTATTAGACAACTGTATTATCCGTATCGACAATGGCAGGAACACACAAAGAAGAAGGTTTACACCTTGTTCTTTGAGAAAACGGCCACAGACGTTTATTCAATCTGGGAATTTGAATTCACCGATCCCAAAAACTACAACAGCATTCGACTCGTTAAATCCGGCAAGTTTCAAATCAGCCAATAAAATATTATGGCTCTATTCTCTCGCCAGAAAAACAAGCTCAATACGATCTCCGAGAAGTCGGGGCCGATTGAGCGCGAGATTCAGCAACTTACCGAAGCGAATCTTCAGGAAATTTTTAACCTACAGTTTGTTTCAACCGAGTTTGCTCATAACAATCTTCGTATAGATACGCTCTGTTATGACCCGGAAAATAAGGCATTTGTTATCATTGAGTACAAAAAAGACCGAAGTTTTAGCGTAATTGACCAAGGATTTTCCTATCTCGCTTTGATGCTCAACAATAAGGCAGAATTTTTGATTGAATATAACGAAAAAACCAACAAGCCGCTCAAGCGCGAGGATATAAACTGGGAGCAATCAAGAGTGATTTTTGTTTCTCCATTTTTCACTCCACACCAAAAAGCCGCGATTAACTTCAAGAACCTTCCAATAGAACTCTGGGAAATCAGGTTTTATAGCAACGATCTTATTGAGTACAAACAGATAGAACCACTCGAAACATCAGAAAAAATCGAGACGGTTACCGGCAGTAAATTTATAAAAGAAGTTTCGAAGGCGGTAAAAACATATGACCTTGAAATGCATTTAAAGAAAGGCTCGGACAAGACCCGAGGCCTCTTTAGGAATCTACAAGAACGCATACTCGACCTTGGCGAGATTACAGAGAAGTATTTGCAATTGTATGTTGCCTACCGAATACCGGATAAAAAAATAAACTTTGTCTCGATCCACTTCTATAAAGAAAAACTGGAACTGTACATCTTGATCGAAATGGACAAGCTTAGCGACCCTCGCGACATAGCAAAAGCGGTACCGGAATCTTATGGCTGGGCCAAGAATCTTCGGCGGTTTGATATTCGAGACGAGAAAGAAATACCGTACGCGATGGAACTCATACGGCAATCCTACGAATTCAATAAAAATCGGTAATAAATATGGAGGCACCAAATCTCTCTGAAATTAAGAAACGACTTGAAGATTTCTCACAGAATCTCAAAGACAACTATCAAATCGGGAATAGCAAAATAATTTTAGCCATTGCAGATCTTGTTTCCGTCATTGGCTGGGCTAGCGTTCAACAGGAACAGTACTCAAAGAAACTCATCGCACTTACATGGGCAATCGTTACACTAACCGTTTTGATGCTTATTGGACTCCTTGTACAGATTTACCTTGCTTGACTAGGGAGCCCGCCGCTTTGCGGCGGCGTATGCGCGCACGGGTGGGAGGAATGCCGCGTCCTCGCGGCACTCGGGGCAAGCATTTGCATTCAGCCTCGGGCTGTTTCCGCTAGGAGCGTCCATGCGCTTGGACGAACTCCTCCCCGGTCGAAGGCATGAAATCTAAAAGCGGACTAGCGGTCTTTACCAGGCACTCACTTTTTCAAAACGAGTTTCTGTGTTAAAAATGGAGCACGCCGCCTTAGCTCAGCTGGTAGAGCGACAGTATCGTAAACTGTAGGTCCCCAGTTCAATCCTGGGAGGCGGCTCATGAAGCGCGAAAAGCGATTAGCGGAACTTGAAGCGATGATGGCATCGCCTGATTTCTGGTCGGACAAAGTAGAGGCGCAGAAGCTCGTGCAGGAATATCAGAATCTAAAGGAGGGTGGTAGCGGCGATCCGCATGATGCCGGTAACGCAACGCTTGCCATCCTCGCAGGTGCAGGCGGGGATGATGCCGAGGATTTCGCACGCATGCTTCGCCGCATGTATGAAGGATATGCGGCGCGGAAGGGTTGGCGCGTACGCGAACTGCACGCGAATGAGAACGATCAGGGCGGCTATCGCAACGTCATGCTTGAAATAACTGGTGCTAGTGCCTATGGACGTTTAAAACACGAAGCGGGGGTGCATCGCTTGGTGCGCCAATCGCCCTTCAATGCGAATGCGAAGCGTCAGACGAGTTTTGCGCTCGTGGAAGTGTTGCCGACCCTGGTTGCGACCGACAAAGTAGACCTCAAGCCGGACGATATTGAGATACAGTTCGCACGCTCGGGCGGTGCCGGCGGCCAAAACGTGAATAAACGCGAGACGGCTGTGCGCATCCTCCACATCCCAACCAATCTTTCAGTGCATGTCTCAAGCGAGCGTAGCCAGTTGGCAAATCGTGAGCGGGCACTCGAGCTTTTGAAGGCAAAAATATTCACAAAGGAAGAGGCACAGCGTCAGAGTGAAGCAAAAGGCCGTTCCATCGCCGCGACGACTGCCAACGAGTGGGGGAGCCAGATGCGCTCCTATGTCCTCCACCCCTATAAAATGGTCAAAGACCATCGTACTGGCCACGAATCCTCCAATCCGGATAAGGTCCTCGAGGGCGATCTGGACGACTTTATAGACGCCGCGGCCACACTCGACTCATCTTTACTGGTTACGAGCGAATAAGGTACAATAGACGGAACGCATGATTTATTTCGACAAGGTGACGAAGCGATATGGAGACATGGTAGCGCTTGAGGGAATCACTCTCTCCGTCGCGCCAAAGGAATTCGTCTCCGTCGTCGGCCACTCGGGCGCGGGTAAGACGACACTTTTGAAACTCCTTCTTGTTGAAGAAAAGCCGACCGACGGCGCCGTTTTTTTTGAATCGATTGATGTGAACGATCTGCCGAGCTCGGCGCTGCATTATTACCGTCGGAAAATCGGCATGGTCTTTCAGGACTTTCGTCTCATCCCCAACAAAACCGCGTATGAAAACATCGCTTTTGCGATGGAGGCCGCGGGCCGCTCGGACGACGAGATTGCGACCGATGTGCCGCACATTCTTGAACTGGTGAATCTCGCCGATAAAGCAACGCATTTTCCCGATCAGCTCTCGGGGGGCGAGAAGCAGCGCATCGCTATCGGCCGCGCGATCATCAATCAGCCGGAACTCATCGTTGCGGATGAGCCGACTGGCAATCTCGATCCGATCAATGCTTATGAGGTTGTTGAAATACTTAAGAAAATCAATGAACTCGGCACGACCATTATCATTACAACGCACAATAAGGAAGTTGTCAATGCCATCGGCAAGCGCGTTATCACCATTGATCGCGGGAAGATGGTGCGCGACGATGCGGGCGGGAAGTATATCTTATGAAAATGACGATTGAGGCGACTGGTATAATGGACCTATGACATGGATGGTTATTAAGCGCGTGCTCGTGAGTGGCGGTAAGAACTTTACACGCGGCGGGGCGGTCGCTGTCGCGACCGTGCTTATCATGACCGTAACGCTCGCGATTATTGCTTCTTTGATTTTTATCTCGGCGCTTCTCTCCTTCACACTGGATGCCATCAAGGACAAAGTGAATGTCTCGGTCTACTTCGTTACCACGGCGAATGAGCGGGAAATCCTCGCCGTAAAGGATCAAATCGAGAAGTTGCCGCAGGTGGAGAGTGTTAACTACACGTCGGCTGCTGATGCGCTCGTAACGTTCCGCGATCGACATGCGAATGATCAACTTACGCTCCAAGCGCTTGACGAGCTCGGCGGCAATCCTCTGGACGCCTCGCTCTCCGTGCGAGCGAAGAATCCTTCCGAATATGAGAGTATCGTGAACTTTCTCGAGGCCTCGCCGACACTCTCTGCCGGCGGTACGTCCCTCATCGACCGCATCAATTATGCACAGAACAAAGAAGTGATAGACCGCCTCGCTCTTGCGATACAGGCAACACGCGAGATTGGTTTCGCGATAGTCGTTCTCTTTGCGATCGCTTCCATTCTCATCGCGCTTGCAACAATCCGTCTTGCGATTTATACCGCCAAGGACGAGATCGCGGTCATGCGGCTCGTGGGTGCGAGCAATGCGTATATTCAAGGACCCTTCGTCGTGACAGGTATTATTACCGGCGTTATCGCAGCAGTTCTTGTCCTGTTTTTATTATGGCCTGCGATGTGGTACGCGGGAATTAAAACGACGGGGTGGTTCGGCGGTTTCAATGTCGCTCATTATTACAGCAGTCACTTCGCTCTCATCTTCTCCATACTCATGTCCTCTGGCATTGCGCTCGGCGCGGTCGCGTCCGTACTCGCTATTCGTAGATATCTGAAGGTATGAAAATAAATTCGCACGAATTTTAATATGGCAAAGGAAGGTCATAAGTATATATTCGTGTTGGGCGGGGTGATGAGCGGCGTCGGCAAAGGCGTTGTCACGAGTTCCATCGGCCTTCTTTTGCAGCAGAAAGGGTATTCCATGAATTTAGTAAAGGTCGATCCGTACCTGAATGTGGATGCGGGTACGATGAACCCGACCGAACATGGCGAAGTGTTCGTGCTGCGAAGCGGGCTCGAGACCGACCAGGATATGGGAAATTATGAACGTTTTCTGGGGCGCGACCTCACGCCTGAGGACTACATGACGAGCGGCATGGTATATCAGTCGGTCATCGCGCGCGAGCGCGCGCTTGGGTACGGCGGTACGTGTGTGGAGGCCATTCCGCATGTGCGCGACGAGATCCTTCGGCGTATCGAGGCCGCGACCGCATACAACGGCAGCCGCATCTCGGTTATTGAGATCGGCGGCACGATAGGCGACTTTCAGAACGCGCTTTTTATTGAAGCGGCTCGCGTGCTTAAGATGGAGCGTCCGGAGGACGTGCTCTTCGTCATGGTGTCGTATCTGCCGACACCCGGCACTATCGGCGAGATGAAAACGAAGCCCACGCAGACGGCAGTGCGCGATTTGAATTCCTACGGCGTACAGCCGGACTTCATCATCGCGCGCTCCAAAGAGCCCGTTGATGAGAAACGCAAAGAAAAACTCGCCATCTGGTGCAATGTGCGCAAGGACCGCATCATCGCCGCACCGAACATCGATAGTATTTATGAAGCGCCGCTCAATTTTGAGAAAGACAAGCTCGGCGACGCGCTCTTGAGCGCACTGCGTCTGCCCGAGAAACGAAGAGCATCACTTGCCGCGTGGAAGAAGTTCTCGCTCGCGGCGACGAATACGAAGGCACCGGAGATTAATATCGCCATTGTCGGCAAATATTTCGATACGGGCGATTTCGTACTTTCCGATGCGTATCTCTCGGTTATCGAGGCCATCAAATTCTCCGCCGCCAAGCTCGGACGTCGGGCAAACATTGCCTGGGTCAATTCAAAGGATCTGGAACGCGATGGCGCCAAAGCCGCTGCCAAGCTTGCGAAGTTTAGCGGCATCATTGTTCCCGGCGGCTTCGGCGAGACCGGCATTGAGGGGAAAATACGGGCGATACAATTTGCGCGCGAAAAGAAAATCCCATATTTCGGCCTCTGCTACGGCATGCAGCTCATGGTCATTGAATACGCCCGCCATGTGCTCGGGCTTAAGGATGCGAATACGACCGAAATCAAGAAAAGCGCCGCCGATCCGGTAGTTGACGTGATGTTGGAACAGAAGAAGCATCTCGCCGATAATAAATACGGCGGCACGATGCGTCTCGGCGTCTACCCCTGCTATCTTAAAAAGGGCACGATGGCGCGCGCTGCGTATAAGAAGGAACTCGTCGAGGAGCGTCATCGCCATCGCTACGAGATTAATCCCGCCTATGTGAAGCCGCTTGAGGCCGCTGGCCTCATTTTCTCAGGCACGAGTCCCGACGGCGTACTGATGGAGATAGCAGAACTCCCGCGCTCGGTGCATCCCTTTATGCTCGGCACGCAATTCCATCCCGAGTTCCATGCGCGCCCCCTCGCTCCGCACCCTTTATTTACCGAATTCCTCCGCGCCGCAATTTCCCGTAAAAGAAGGAAATAAAACACATGATAATTGGAAGTCGCATTTGATAACCGAGACGACCTCATTTGATATTTGAAGGGGTTAAACCTTCACAGAACTGCACTGTCGACTATATACTGCTATAGCAGGAAATAATGGATGGCCATGTAAAAAGTTAGGACATCGGATGTCCTAACTTATCGTGCGGATATCCTAAATCCGTAGACACTTAGTTTACCTTACTGTGACCTATAGGCGATGCTAAGGTAAATTGAAGTTTTCGCGAACCGTCTGGAACGAAGTCGGAACAAGAATTACAAAAATGCCCTATTTCCTTTTTGCTTGATGTATTCGAAGATTTTGCACGACTTTTCTGTCTGAACGATCTGCTCAATAGGTTCACCACATTAATTAAAATCCCAGTTTTTCCTTAACAAGAATCATGCGCACCTTGCGCCCCATAAATACGGGTTCGCGCTCAAATGTAAATATTTTGGAGAGCATTGTTCCGCCCATACCCGCGTCTTTCATACGCTTATCTTCAAGTGGTATAACATATTCTCGCAAGCGTTTCATCGCACCATCGTATGTCGGCGCTATTTTCTGCACTCCTGCCACAAAGATGAGATTAAGAGAAGTGAACGCAATATGCGGTAATTGACTACCGGAAGCGGAAGCGATAATCATCTCGCCCGTTTCAGATATGGCATGAACGCTTCCTAAGTAGTATTCCGCAAAAAGGGCTTTGTTGCGCAACTCCCCTTGCTGCGCAGGATCTTTCTCTGCGACGACTGCGGCATGCAAGTTATTCCATCCATGCGTATCAGATTTTAGATAATCAATAAATCCTATTTCCTCAAGCGTACGAGATGATCCATTGTTAACGCTTGCCCCTTTCGGAATGATTTCCTTAATCTTATTGAGAGCTTCATTGCGATTACTTACTATAAATACCTCGACTCCGCGCTCTCGCAATGCATCAGCGGTTTCATTGATAACTTTTGAATCCGGTATTAATTCGTACGGCATACATTTTTAGAAATTAATTGATATCGACTTAACTTTTGCTTTTACTCTTATTGACATCCTTCGCCAATTTGTGCAACAAGCTTGCCATGTACGCAACATTGATCGAGTAATGCACCTCTTGTCCGCTGCGTTCGTTCCGAACAAGGTTCGATGTCTTAAGCACTTTCAGATTTTGAGAAACCGCAGGTTGAGTAAGACCAATTTTTTTGGCGATCTCACCTACTGTTTTTGGGGTACCCATAAGAATTTCTAAAATTCGGTAGCGATTTTCATTCCCAATACCCCTCCCCATTTTTGTTATTTCTTTGCACAAATTAGACATATGCACATATTAGCATATCTATATAACTAGATGCAAGAGATTCAGTACCTTACTGTGACCTATAGGCGATGCTAAGGTAAATTGAAGTTTTCGCGAACCGTCTGGAACGAAGTCGGAACAAGAATTACAAAAATGCCCTATTTCCTTTTTGCTTGATGTACTTCATGTCCAGCATAGTTCCATTAAAGATTCCTCGCGACTTTTCCGTAAGTGCTGCATTTTTGACTATGTTGGCTGTAATCCCTGCCGCTACAAATCTGTCATTAACTTTTGAAGAATAGTGCATGTCAGGCATTGCGTAGACAACATGCTTGATAGGGGAGTTGATTATTTTTTTCGCACAATCTCCAAACGCCTCACCACCATCACGACCGACAACGACATCTTGTTCCGAGACCACCATACACTCGCTGAACTTCTCGGTGCGCGCATCTATTTTAAGCCAATCCTAGACCGTGTTTTACATCATCGGGTACTTGCATAGGTACCGATTTCTCTCTCATGGCTGCTGGGTTGTTCAGACCGATACCCATATCAGGAGCAAATATAATTTATCTCTTTCATATTTTTGATTCTACCTTACAAGTTAATCAGAGCCAATTTCTTTTCGCGACGCCATCCCTTAATTTCTGATTCTCTTTTTGAGGCCGATGATCTGTCGGGATATTGTTCCGTATATACGATCTTCGCGACCTCTTTCGATCTTGTGTAGTGACCACCAATTCCACTCTTATGTTCTGCAAAGCGGCGCTTTATGTTCGTCGTTATGCCGGTATAGAGGGAGCCATCCTTACACTCCATTATATATAGGAAATACATATATCAAGAATACAGTACTTCGCTCTGCACGTTCGCCCCACTGGCCTCAGTACGCCTTAGCTCTCGCTCAGTTGCTGGCCTCAGTACCTCCTCGTCTTTACTTGTATCATGCCCCTCGTCGCCCTCAGACGGGCTCGCTCGGGACACGTGATTTTCTAAAACGGCTCAGGGCCGTTAAGAAAATCTACGTGCTGCCAGACTTGGATTCGAACCAAGATACTCAGATTCAGAGTCTGAGGTCCTACCATTAGACGATCTGGCAATATATTTATATTTATCCTACTACATTCGGCCTGCACGTTCGCCCTGCTGGGTTCAGTACGCCTTCGCTCACGCTCAGTTGCTGGCCTCAGTATTTCCTCGCCTCCGCTCGTCAACATTAGACGATCTGGCAATAGCACGGCACAGAGTTCCGTGCTCCCTAGACGATACGTTATCGGGCGTGTTTATTCAATCCAACTTCCGAGAGGAATGTGTCAAGTTCTTTGCCTTCAATAGGGCGCCACGCCCCCGATTTCAGATTATCAAGCCGCACATTCAATATACGCGTGCGCTCCAAGTCGATGATGGTGTTGTGGAGTGCCGCGACCATCCGGCGTATCTGATGCTTCTTGCCCTCGGTGAGCGTGATGTTAAAACTCTTCGGGCCGGTCTTACGCACCACACAGTGCTTCGTCACGTAGCCCTCAATATCAACGCCCGCCTCCATCGTTTTCTTGAAGGCCTCGCGGAGCGGTTCAGAGGTGCGTACTTGATATTCCTTTTCATGGTTGTAGAGCGGGTTTAGCAGCCGATCGGTCACACGGCCGTCGTTCGTGAGGATGATAAGCCCGCTTGAATCCTTATCCAGGCGGCCCACGGGGAACACGTCCAGAGGAACGCTCTGCTTGATATCCTTCTCGCCGAGCTGCGGCGAATGGGTTATGACACCAACCGGCTTGTTGTACGCATAATAGAAATACTTTTTTTGAGTCGTTCTGCCGCGGAGCTCGACCTTCTCGCCTTTATTGACCTTCTCGCCTAAAAGGGCGACGCGGCCGTTAATAAGCACCTTCCCTTTGGCTACGAGCTCATCCGCTCCTCGGCGCGTAGCGACACCCTCCTTCGCGAGGTATTTATTGATGCGCATCGGGTAGGCATCTGCAGCATGCGGCGCGGTCTTCAGCATAGAGGCACTATACGATTTTTTCCATTTTAATGCGAAGTGCGATATGGTGCGTGTATGGCTCGAGAAGAAAGCGTTATTCGCTTTGAAAAAGTATCATTCCAATACGGGCATAACAAACCGATCCTCGATGAGGTGGATTTCCCCATACGCCGCGGGATGAAAATGGCGGTCATGGGTCAGAACGGCGCAGGGAAGTCCACACTCTTTGCGCTTATGTCGGGAACACTCGCCCCGGAATCAGGCGAGATTCATGTGTCGCGCGGCATGACGATAGCGACGGCGCCACAGGTCATTCCGCGCGATCAAATGGAGCTTACGGTCCGCGCCTTCTTTCAGAAGTGCTTCTCGGAGCCGGTGTATGACATAGATCCCCGGATAGACAAGGTACTTGAAGTGGTGAATCTGGAGCACCATCAAAAGTTGCATGATCGCATTGTGAAGAGCTTTTCTGGCGGACAGCAGGCGCGGCTCCTCCTGGCCTCGGCGCTCATCCGGAACCCCGATCTGCTTCTCCTTGATGAACCGACGAATAATCTAGATACGGCCGGCATCGAGCATCTCACGAAGTTCCTCGTTGAGTATCCGAAGACGGTCGTCGTCATTTCACATGATGCGGAATTTCTAAACGCATTCACCACCGGCGTTCTCTATCTGGACGTCTTCACGCGCAAGGTCGAGCAATATCCCGGGAATTATCGCGACGTTCTCCGCGATATCTCGGCGCGCATTGATCGGGAGAACCGGAAGAACGCGCAACTCGAGAAACAGATTCAAGACAATAAAGACAAGGCAAACTTTTTTGCGCAGAAGGGCGGGAAGATGCGGCTCGTGGCGAAGAAGATGCGTACCGAAGTGGAAGAAATGGAAGAAGCGAAGGTAGACGTGCGCAAAGAAGACAGGACCATTCGACCATTTACCATTCCCGCACAAGAGCAGTTAAGCGGTGTCGTTCTCTCGCTTTTGTCGTATACGGCACTGAAGGGCAAGAAGACAATGAAAAGGAACGCGAACATCGCGCTTCGGAAGAATCAACATCTTTTACTCAAGGGACCGAACGGCATCGGGAAAAGTACGCTGCTCGAGCACATTGCCCATGCTACTGCGGAAGGATCGATCATCGCACCCGGAGTGAAAGTTGGCTACTATCGCCAAGATTTCTCCACCCTCAATTTTGAACAGACCGTGTATAAGGCACTGGAGACCGCGATGGGAAAACCGGATGAAGAGCGGCTGCGTGCGACCGCCGCCGGGTTTCTGCTCGCTGCGGATGTCATGCACACAAAAATAGGGAATCTTTCTGAAGGGCAGAAAGGTCTCGTCGCCTTCGCTTCGCTCGTGTTAGAACGACCGGGACTTCTCATTCTCGACGAACCGACGAATCATATCAACTTCCGCCATCTGCCCATCATCGCGAAAGCGCTTGATGCGTATGCGGGTGCGATGATTCTCGTCTCTCACGTGCCGGAGTTCGTTGCGCAGATACGCATTGACGAAATCCTTGATTTGGAAAAATGAGCGAGACGGATTTCGTTCGTCGCAGCTATTAAGGACTAATGGGTATTTATACAGCGAGCAATTGGGCGACCAACCCGATTGCCGCGATGCCGAGGAAGTTGAAGACGAACGAGAATGCAATGAAATATCTCACGCGCATTTTTGAAAAGCCGAGGACGGCAATCCCGAGCTCGTCTGGAAGCGGCGAAGCGAGTATGATCCCGCCTACGAGAAATGTTATCCATCGGAAGAAACGACGCTTGAACAGCAGATGAAAGCGTCGCCAGACACTCTGATGCATCATGATTTCCGACACATGATCAGAGAAGCGGTCGCGGATAAATCGAAAAATGATGAGATCCCCTACGACCCCCCCCACTGCTCCGAAGAGCGCTGTATTGAAAACACCTTGCAGGAACGATATCCCCCCGAGAGCCGCGATGGCGGGCGCTGTCGTGAAAATTGATGTGAAGAACACACCCGCGACAAAAGCGCTCCAGATCCCCATCTCCCCAGCCGAGACGAGAATATCCGCGAGCACGTTCGTGCGCACTAGCAACACCGCGATCAGCACGCTGAATACGATCAGGGCGGCATCCTGCAGGATATGATTTTCATTTCCATTCGGCTTTTCCATCGCCATTCCTTATAGTGTATCGCATTTTAATGCGATCATAGGATGTCGCGAAAACTTTGCGCAGATTACTTTTCAATGGTATGTTGAAGTCAACGGCACACGCCGTCTTTTTATTTCTATGGAAATCCGCAATATCGCCATCATCGCGCACGTCGACCACGGGAAGACCGCGCTCACTGACGCTATTCTCAAGCAGACAGGTGCGTCACCGGAGGGTACGACGATGGACTCTAATGCGCTCGAGCTTGAGCGCGGAATTACCATTTACGCCAAGAATGCGGCGGTCGAGTACAGGGGTACGAAGATCAACATCGTCGACACGCCCGGGCACGCGGACTTCGGCAGCGAAGTGGAGCGCGTACTGCGCTCCATTGACTCGGTACTTCTGGTTGTGGATGCGCAGGAAGGTCCGATGCCGCAGACCCGTTTCGTACTGAAAAAGTCATTGGAACTCGGCCTCAAACCAATCGTCGTGCTCAATAAAATCGACAAGCCGGCGGCCAATCCGGCCCGCTCCCACGATCAGGTACTCGAACTTTTCCTTGAGCTCGGTGCGTCTGATGAACAGTCCGATTTTCCTGTTGTGTACGCGATTGGGCGTGATGGCAGAGCATCACTTACTCCCGATGATCTTTTGATGGGTGGTACAGAAGCCAATAAGGACCTTGCGCCGCTTCTCGATTTGATCCTTGAAAAAGTGCCGCCGGCAAACCCACCTTCGCTCGAAGCTACGGAGGGTACTGTGCCACTCATGTTGCAGCCATTCAATCTCGCATACGACAACTTCATGGGTCGGCTCGCGGTCGGTCGCATCTACGCTGGCGTCGTTCGTCCCAATCAGAATGTTTTTATAAAAAAGCCAGACGGCGAAGTGCGCACCGGCCGCACCACAAAGGTCTTTACCTTCAAAGGGCTTGAACGCGTTGAAGCGGCTGAAGCATCGGCGGGAGATATTGCACTTATTGCGGGTCTTCCTGACATCTATATCGGCGAGACCGTGACGACCGATGAGTCAGCGGCACCCCTGCCGGCGATTGCGGTGGATGAACCAACAATTGTGCTCAACTTTCTCGTCAATAATTCGCCGTTCGCCGGAAAGGAAGGGAAGTATGTGACGAGCCGCCAGATCCGCGACCGGCTCATGAAAGAGCTCGAGGTCAACGTCGGTCTCAAGATAGATTTCGGGAGCGCGGATGCGTTCCGTGTGTCTGGCCGCGGTGAGCTCCATATCGCGGTCTTGCTCGAGAACATGCGTCGCGAGGGCTACGAACTCCAGGTCTCCCAGCCGCAGGTCATCATTCGCGAAGAGAACGGCATGAAGTTGGAACCGTTCGAAGAGGTCATTATCGATACACCATCTGAATTTCAGGGTGCCATTATCGAGAAGCTTGGTACACGCGCTTTCGTATTACAGAATCTTACCCAGCATGGCAACATCGTACGACTCACGCTTGAGGGTCCGACACGCGGCCTGCTCGGCTATAAAAACATGTTCATCATTGATACGAAAGGCGAGGGCATTCTCTCATCGCGCGTGCTCGGCTTCAAGCCGTACGCGGGAGAGATAAAGAAACGGCAAGTCGGCTCAATGATCTCTATGGCGGCCGGCAAAGCGCTCGGTTATTCGCTCTGGTCTCTTCAAGATCGCGGCCAGCTCTATATCAAGCCGGCGACCGAGGTGTACGAAGGCATGGTCATCGGCAATACGTCAAAGGGTGAAGAGATGTTGGCGAACCCGACGAAGGGTAAGAATCAATCAAACGTTCGCTCTTCGGGTATGGACGAGGCCTTGACGCTCGTGCCGATATTTGACCTATCGATTGAGCGCGGAATGGAAATAATGTCAGACGACGAATATTTGGAGATCACTCCCAAGAGCGTCCGTCTGCGCAAACAATATCTCACTGAAAACGACCGTTCAAAGGCCCGTCGTTAGTTAAAAAATATAGAGACCATCCACGAATCGGCTCACACCACCTCCGCCTGATAGCACTGCTCGCAATACACGATCTCCGGTCGGTCGGGGGCGTAGGAGGTCTCGAATTCTGCGGGACAGGGCGTGACGCCGTGGGAGTGGAGGGCGGTATTTGTATATACGTCGTTCGCTGACTTTGCGCCCGCGCACTGGCAGGTGCGGTGCCAGAGTTTCAGGGGATTCCGCATTTTTATTCTTTCAACATGCCGACATTTGGGACAAAGGCGCGGGAGTGGAAGTTGCATTTCTTTGTAAAACTTAAGCTCGGAAGGCAAAAGACGAAATGCACCAATACATCTTCCTTGCTCTTTATGAAGACAAGAGATTGTTTCTTTAAGAAATTCGTCCGTTACTTCATCAATGGAATCAGGAAGGTCTTCTGCCTGGATAGTAACCTTATATTCTGGATGCACTCCATCAATCCACCGATATCCTTTTTCTATAACCTCTTTTTTTGTCAGTGGAAAATACTCCTGCGCAATAGTTTCGTTGTAGGCAAATGGAGAAAACTCAAGAGGAAATTGAGATCCGTAGACATAGACCATTTCCTTCTCGTCCATATAAGGCATCTCGTCCATGTGCCTCTTTATTTTTGGAACAAGTTGGAGATATTCTTTCTTTGAATACCGTTTGTTTAAAATGCAATAATTTTCTTTTGATAAACCGACGCACCCGAACAAATCGTGTCCGGAGCTCGCATAAATACTGTATTCTATATCATAGGCATTTGTTGATATATCTTTTAAACTTTTTGGGAAAATATTCCATGAGAATTTAACTCCTGTTCCCCCGCCAACGATAAGCTCATAGCACAACTGACCGCCACCAACGAGAACATCCATAAGGTCGGCATGTTTCCCGTAAATAACCGAGTGATTATAAGCCCCGTTTTCAAGACATTCAACATTGAATGAATTGCGGACATTTTTTGAATTGAAAATGTAGTCCCCGCTCACGTTTATATTTCCGTAGCCATGCATATATTTCACCGGGAATTTTTGTGCTGTTTGTACCAACTTCTTTTTCATCTCCTCAACAAATACATATGACCCGACCTCGAAACTCTCAAAAATCTTGAAGTACTCTTCTTTTGAATACTGCCGGTTAAAAATGCAATGCTGTTTATGTTGAAGATTTACACACCCAAAGCAATTTTGACAATTGGTGAGATTTTTTGAAAACCAGACATCACTGCAATTATTACATTCTTGAGAAAAGAATGTTTTGAAGATGTGGTCGCAGAGAAAAAGTTCATACCCCAGCTCTGCATTGAGAACACGAAGAAGATCAAGAGAATTTTTAACTTTTGAAATGTCATAGGCGTACGACACGTCTTCCGACATTCCGGCATTAAAAACAAGGTAACAATTTTTTATTTCTCCCGCATCGTCGCAGTAATCGCTGTTTATGGTCGCAAGTGTTCCTTGGTGGGGTTTTGGGACCACTCGAAAAAGCTCAAGAAGTTGCTCAAAAAATGGCCGTGAAAAATCATATTCCTTCCCATAGGATAGCGGATTCCATGCGTCGGATTCATAGTAGGATTTTTCATAGATTATATAAGGACTATCAGGAGAATAACGTGAATACACTTCTTTTTCTGTGCCAACCACTTTTCGCTTATATAGCTGCCACCCTCCGCGGAACATCATACGATGTTTCATCCGGCACTCCGGACAAAACGTCGGCGGCGGGACTTTGATTTTGTCGTAAAACACGAAGTCCTCCGGCTCAATGATGAACTCTTGTTTGCAATTCTGGCATATTTTTGCTTGCCCCGAGTTTATCGAATGGGTTTCTGGGCTCATATCGTCTCGGTATTGTAGCACCACTCGCAGGCGCTACTCACTCATAAAAGAAAATGCATTCGTGCCGCCAAGAAATATAAAAAGGGCCCATGTGATGCGCGCGGTTGCGCGCATCACGGTACCCTTTCATCGTCGGGGCTTTATGTCACCCCATACTCCTTTCTGTATGCGAGGAGCTTTTTGAGCACCGTCGCATATCCGAAGCGATCATGCAGCCCATCCCCCAACCGATCTTCAAGCACGTCAATCAGATCGGTGAATGTGGCGATGGAGCGCACACGGACTCCGTATTTTTGTTCGAATCTTTGGGTGGCTGAAAGGCCGCCCATCATCCCGTCGCGTTCCTGTCGGTCAAACGCAATAACTAAACCGATCGGTTTGCCGCCACGTTCGCGAATGAATTCCACGGCTTCCCGTTCCGCCTCTCCATCGGTGATGTCATCACCGATGATGAGAACGCCGTGTTCGGGCGCAATCGGCGCCCCGATAAGAACATCGCCTTCGCCATGCTCTTTGGGTTCCTTGCGGCTTGTGCAGAATGAAACGTCGCCGATGCCAAGAGTGTCCAGCATAATGGCGATAGGCGAAACAACACTCTCCCTCCTTTCCGGTATTCCGTACATAAGGTCAAAAGCGAATCCTCCGCGGAGATTTTCACAGATAACTCTGGCGTATGCGGCAGTTAGCTCCGCTACTTTCTTGCCAGAATCGAACTTTCCAGAATTGAAGAAATAGGGTGAGATGCGTCCGTTACTCAACTCTCTCGGAATGAATTGTATCGCTCCGACCAGGAGCGCATATTTGATGAATTCCTGAGCAGGGGTGGCGTTTTTCAACATACTGCCTCCTTTTCATTCAGTGATGTCCATGCTGATTTGTAATGAGCGACAACCGATGAATTCGGCTGTTCCGCGGTCACACTATGTAAAAATGATGGGGAAGTCAATAAGGCGGAATAAAAATGTGCAGCCCCCGAACGATGTCGGGGGCTAGCGGGCGGCGGGAGCAATTTTCGTCGCGACTGGCAGATGTTCCGGACTCTGCTCCTTATCGCTAAGAAAATACGTGACTCGGCGAGTTTTAAGGATCGTTACTTGGGTGGGTCCTCTGGGTAGTTCAACTTCGCCGGCGAAAATCTCGTTCTCTACCCATATTCCCGAACGAGCGGGAAGCCCTTTGAAAAGATGGTGGAAAAACAATCCAATTTCGCCAGTCGGTCCGTAGAGGTCGAAGACGAACCAAAAAGTGACTATCCTGCCTTTAACATCCACAATAAGCACTCTGGCTTCGAACGGTTTCCGGCTTACGAATGAGATTCCGGCAAATTTTGCCACGCTCTCCTTCATGATCTTCGGTGTTATGCGCCGGAGAACCTTGTCGTATTTCTCCGCAGCAAGCCGTGTTACCTTTTCATATAATATGACATCGACACCAGGTAAACTTTCCGTGCTTACCTGTATGACATCGAATAAGGATTCCGATAGAACCCTGCGTACCTGACGTATTCTTGCCATACTAAACCTCCTCCTTGTGAAAGGGTGTGCTATCTGGGTCCGAACATATTCTTTTAGATAGTATTAGTCAAGGTGATGTATACTCCGGCCCATGACCCTCATTGAGTATAAAAAAGCATTTTTAAAATACGCTCCGCTGGAAAGTTTTGCGGCCGGTCTTGAGCTTACCGGTCTTGAGGTAAAGGCGTTGCGCAATAAGCTTGGTTCCATGGACGGGTCTCGCGTAGTGGTGCGCGGCGGCGAGGCGTTTGTAGTCGGTATGACAATCCCTCCGTATCAGTCAGCGAATGCGCCCAAGAGTTACGATAGCGAACGAGCGCGGCGACTGCTGCTCACAAAGAAGGAAATCGCTTATCTCTACGCCGCAGAATCGAAGAAAGGATTGACAATCATCCCACTTGAGGTATATACTGCCGGTAGATTCGTGAAGGTGCGCATCGCGATTGTTCGCGGCAAAGGGAAAGGTGATCGCCGCGAGGACTTGAAGAAGCGCGATGCGCTGCGCGAGACGGGACGCGTGTTGAAAAATCGTTAGCTCGGAACCGGCAATTCGCAAAAAGAGGGTAGGACTTGGCCTAGCGGCCCGGAGCGCACTCTTTTTTGAATTGCCGGTGAAGGGCACGGCAGATCAGTCGCAGAAAATACACGATGGTATCATGTATTTTCTGGGGGTGACCGGCTTTGACGGTCTGTACTTTGAAAGACGTGCGACGCAGTGCACTCCCGTACAACACTTTAATCTGACCGGGAAACCAAACTTGCCAAGAACACTCTTGCAAGCGCGATGAAGTCGCCTTACTTCGGTAAGGTCGGCGATATCGCGTTCGCCTACGCGACGGCTCGCGGCTAACGCCTGAAGCCATCGCCTAGCGCGACGTTCATCTTTCCCTGGGTTCTACAGCAGGAGGGATGGGCGGAATTATCTGTAGAATCGTCCCTCGCGTTC
>CAZJZB010000014.1:0-18295 GCA_964550425.1 uncultured Candidatus Saccharibacteria bacterium
TAAATAAGGGATCGGGCAGGAATGGTTTCGTCTGCGTTCCTCGCATCCTGCCTTAAAGATAACGCTGACTACGCGTCGTAGATTCTCTTTCATAGACGGATTCGGACTCGGGTTCGATTCCCGACACTTCCACAAAATAACGAATCCTTCCGAGGACGACTATATTTTGTGAGAATCCCGAGCGTACTCGCGAGGGGCTCCACAACAGTACGTACAATCTGCTCAGCCGAGCAGATTTTGCGTTTATTGACTTCTCCGTCATTTTTACGTAGTGTGGTTTCTGTAATTAGCCGGATTCCCGGATGTAATTTAATGTTCCTCAACTGAAAGGAGTTCAAAAATGGGTAAACGAAACTTCCGTGAAATGCTTGAGGCCCAGTGGTCTCGTGGCAACTTCGTCTGCGTCGGACTCGACAGTGAGTTTGGTAAGATTCCCGAGTCCGCGCGCAGAAACGGAAACGAGTGCGACGTGAGCGTCGCCAACACCATCGTCGCGTTCAATCGCGCAATCGTGGAAGCAACGAAAGACCTCGTGTGTGCTTACAAGCCGAACGCCGCGTTTTATGAGGCGCACGGCGACGAGGGCATCGGTGCTTTGCAACGAACCATTACGGACATCCACGCCATCGCGCCGGATGTTCCTGTGATTCTCGATGCCAAGCGTGCAGACATCGGCAATACCAACGCGGGCTATGTGGATGCGGCGTTCGGCTTTCTTCAAGCGGACGCTATCACGGTTCATCCGTATCTTGGAGCAGAAGCACTTCAGCCATTCCTCGCGCGAGCGGAGAAGGGCATCATCGTACTCTGTCGGACTTCCAATCCGGGCGCCGGTAGACTTCAGGATCGGAAAATCGCGCTCAATTTTGAAGAGCTTGTTGAGCTCGTTGGCGATCACAATCAAGCCAATGATTTGAGCGCGGAAATGGGCTGGAATTATCCGACTGGGGGTTATCGTGTTCCGATATATCAGTATCTCGCGTTGGATGTGTCGCGCCACTGGAATAAGAATGGCAACTGCTCACTTGTAGTCGGCGCAACTTATCCCGAGGAGCTTCGCGAAATTCGTAAAGTTGTTGGTAACATGTCTATTCTCATTCCGGGAATTGGCGTTCAGCAGAAAGATGTCCCTCTGGACAGGCAGGTGCAACAGGTTGTCTCTGCAGGAAAAGATAGTCGCGGATATGGCATGATCATCAACTCTTCGCGTGGCAGCATCTTCGCCTCGAAAGGCGCGGACTTCGCGGAAGCGGCTCGTCGCGAGACGGAGAAGCTCCGCAATCTCATCAACCACTACCGATAGAAAGGAGAGGCCATGAACGAGCAAAAAGTTCTACAAATCCTTGGTTCAGTCAGAGCGGCTATCACCGACAGTCATATCGTTTACACGTCTGGAAAGCATGGCACGGCGTACGTTAACAAGGATGCGATCTATCCTCATACTGCGGAAACGGCTCGCCTCTGCCGCGCAATCGCGGAACGGTTCGCGAACGACAAGGTGCAAGTGGTCATCGCTCCGGCAATTGGCGGCGTAATCCTCTCGCAGTGGACAGCTCACCATCTTACTGTGATGAACGGCCGCGAAGTGCTCAGTGTCTACGCCGAGAAGTTCGAGCGATATGGATCGGCGCTCTGGTATATTTGCTTTGGCTTACGACTGTTGTGGAAGCGTATTCCACAACTTGGCCGTGCGCCAATGGAGCATTTCGTAATCAAGCGTGGCTACGACAAGATTATCGCTGGCAAGAACGTTCTGGTAGTGGAAGACGTTCTCACTACCGGCGGCTCCGCCAAGAAAGTAGTCGAAGCCACGCGAGCCATCGGCGGCAACGTCGTCGGTCTCGGTGTTCTCTGCAACCGCGGAGGGATCACGCCGCAAGATGTGGCCGATGTTCCGAAGCTCACATCACTCGTGAACGTAAAACTCGATGCATGGGACGAGACAACTTGTCCGCTCTGCGAGCGGGACGTTCCGGTCAACACGGATGTCGGCAAGGGGCGCGAGTTCCTCGCGCGCAAGCAAGTATGAATCCGCAACGGGTTCTCTGGGTTCGCTATCGCAAGGTAGCGAACCCTTTTCTTTTTGCAAAAATTTCAAAGAGAAAATTTACTTACAAAAAAGTGAGCGCTAGGGTATAGTACCTTTCATGTCTCCCGCACCGGCGAAGAAGCCGAAAAATAAAAAGGTCGCGCCGCCAATACCTCCGGCATCGGGACTTCCGAAGGGAGGCAGAGCGCGTGGCTGGCGCTCCCTCCTCGGCGGCCCCTCATTTTTCGGCAATCTCACAACCACGGTTCTCATATTCCTCCTCCTTATGAGTGCGTATTCGCTTGTCGCAGGTTTCATCAAACCAAGCAACGAAATTCCATTATCGGTTGTTGCGGCTGATGTTGCAGCGGGAAAGATAAACACGATTAAGGTGAATGGCGATTCGCTTGATCTCGTCTATACCGACGAGTCCGTCAAAACCTCGCGCAAGGACCCTTCAACCGGTCTCACGGAGACGCTCGCGACCTACGGCATCACGCCCGAACAACTTGCTAAAGTGTCGATTACGATACAGGGACAATCGGGATTCCAGTTCTGGTTCCTCACGCTTGCCCCAGTTCTTCTGCCGCTTCTTTTTATCGCATTCTTATTCTGGTTCCTTTCGCGACAAGTAAAAGGGGCCGGTATGCAGGCCTTCAGTTTCGGGCAGTCAAAGGCGCGCGTCATTGATCCCGCCGATTCATCGCAGCGAGTTACTTTCGCGGATGTTGCGGGCGCGCGCGAAGCGAAGGAAGAACTCTTGGAGATCGTGGATTTCCTTAAGAGCCCAAAGAAGTTTCTCGATATAGGCGCACGGATTCCAAAGGGCATTATCCTCATGGGCGCGCCGGGCACCGGTAAGACACTACTTGCTCGTGCTGTGGCAGGTGAGGCCGGCGTGCCGTTCTTCTCCATTTCTGGTTCAGAGTTCGTGGAAATGTTTGTCGGTGTCGGGGCTTCACGGGTGCGCGATCTTTTTCAAATGGCTAAGAAAGCCGCGCCCGCCATCATATTCGTGGACGAAATCGATGCGGTCGGGCGCGTGCGCGGCGCAGGCGTGGGCGGCGGCAATGACGAGCGCGAGCAGACGCTCAATCAGATACTTGTTGAAATGGACGGTTTTGAGCCCACCGAAAAGGTTGTAGTCATGGCGGCGACCAATAGGCCTGACGTCCTTGATCCGGCGTTGCTGCGCCCTGGGCGTTTTGACAGGCGCGTTACCATTGACCTTCCGGACAGGAAGGATCGCGAGGAGATCCTACAAATACATGCACGCAAAAAGCCGCTCGGCCCGGATGTGGCGCTTGCAGTCATCGCCGAGCGTACGCCCGGATTCTCCGGCGCCGAGCTCTACTCGCTTATGAATGAAGGGGCTATTCTTGCGGCGCGGGAGAACAGAACAGAAGTGACACAGTACGATCTTATCCGTTCAATAGAAAAAGTGATGCTCGGCCCGGAACGCAAAAGCCATTTGCTTTCAAAGAAGGAAAAAGAACTTACGTCCTATCATGAGGCCGGACACGCACTCGTTTCTTCAGTGCTCCCGAACGCCGACCCGGTGCATAAAATTTCCATTATCAGTCGTGGAAGAGCCGCCGGCTACACGCTCAAGCTCCCGTTTGAGGACAGAAAGATGCAGTCGAAAAAACAGTTTCTTGACGATATCGCAGCAACACTTGGCGGCTACGTCGCGGAGGAAATGCTGTTTGATGATGTGACGACAGGGCCATCAAATGATCTCATGGTCATCACGGCGCTCGCGCGCGACATGGTCTCTCGCTACGGCATGAGCGAGAAAATGGGACCGATCGCTTTCGGCGAACGGCAGCTCGGGAACGAGCCGTACTCCGAGCGTGTTGCAGCCGAGATAGATGCCGAGGTTGCGCGTATTATTGATGAGGCAAAGGCGCGCGCCAAGACGGTCATCAGTGAGCATCACGAAGCGCTCGATGCTATCGCGAAGGAGCTCATTGAGAAGGAGACCATTGAACGCGGCGAGTTTGAAAAGATACTCATCGCCAACGGCATTACGCCGAAGAAGCGCGAGGAAGAGGGAATTGTCATCGCCCCACTCGGTTCAGGTCTGTCGCAGGCAGGCGATATCGTATAAGTTCCTCTTTGTTGTAATATAAATGGGCACGCGTAGCTCAGTTGGTAGAGCAGGCGTCTTATACACGCCCGGTCCCAGGTTCGAGCCCTGGCGCGTGCACCGCTACTATGAGCATATCGAAATAATGTCGAAACTCAATTTCTTAAAGACCGCACTCCGGAATTACGAAGTGGGAGCCGTTATGCCGAGCTCAAGCTTTGTCGTCAAACGGATCATAAGAAAACTCCCTCACCACTCGCGCGCGTGCATCGTCGAATATGGGGCGGGAGACGGCATCATTACAAAAGCGCTTCTGGAACACATGCCTCGTGACGGGAAGCTGATCGCCATCGAGACAAATCCTCATTTCGTGGCGCTGCTCAAGAAAATCCATGATCCACGACTTCGTATCATACAGGGAGACGTGTTGAATATCTGCAAGGATCTCTCCGAACTGAAACTCCCGCGCATTGACGCGGTCATTTCCGGGATCCCATTCTCATTTTTTAATTCAAGCGCGCGGCACATCATCGCGAAACAAACATTCAGTAAGCTCTCCGAGCACGGCCGATTCATTCTCTATCAGGTCTCTCCGCTCATGTTCCCGTATCTCAAAAGATATTTTAAGAAAAAAATAGACCTCTCGCTTGAAGTCCGCAATTTCCCGCCGTACTTTATTATGGTCGCGGAAAAATAACTCTTTATTTCGAAGTTTCATTCATCAATACATCACTCTAAATGCATTTCGCGGTCTGCGGTGAGGGCGCGCAGAGAAAGCGCGGGATAGTTTTTTAATGCAGGATCGAGGGCGACAAGTCGCGCCGCCTCCGTGCGCGCCGCCTCTACTAACTTTATATTTTTCAGCGCTTCCATGGCGATGTCTGAGACACCCCACTGCTTGCCGCCCGCAAGTTCGCCTGCACCTCGAAGCGCGAGGTCGTACTCGGCGAGTTCAAATCCGTTCCTTGCCTGCATGAGCGCTCTCATCCGGTCCCGGGTCGAAGATCCTGACGTCTCCGGAAGGACGAAACAATATGACTGGTGCGTTGAGCGGAGCACGCGCCCGCGCAACTGGTGCAGTTGCGCGAGCCCGAAGCGTTCAGCGCCTTCTATCAGGATAACCGTTGCGTTCGGGACATTGACACCCACTTCAACGACGGACGTTGCGACGAGAATATCAATTTTTCCATTCTCAAATTTCTTCATCGTCTCTTCTTTTTCTATCGGGCGCATCTTGCTGTGCAAGATGTCTATCGTCGCGTTTTTGAATACCTCACGCTTTAGCCGTGTTGCTTCCGCTTTAACCGATTTGGCTTGGAGCGCAAGTTCTTTTGCCGGATCTGGTTCGTCGATGCGCGGACAAATGACATATGCTTGATGACTGGCCGCCAATTCCTTACGCACGCGCTCGTACGCAATCTCCCGTTCCTTCGGCCCCAGCACTTGAGTCACAACCGGTTTTCTGCCCACGGGCATTTCATCGAGTAGAGTAAGGTCAAGATCGCCGTACAGAGTGAGCGCGAGCGTGCGCGGAATAGGCGTTGCCGTCATGGACAGGAGATGCGGCATTGTCTCACCTTTTGTCGCGAGTTTCTGCCGATGCGCAGTGCCGAAACGGTGCTGCTCATCAATGATGGCGTACGCGAAATATTTGAACGAGAGCGATTTCTCAATAAGCGCATGCGTGCCGATAATGATGGGAATTTCGCCGTTCGCCACCATTTTCTTAAATGCTGCCTTTGACAGTTTTGCGGATTCTTCATATCTAACTTTGGAAGGGAACTTCCGGCATTCGCTGCCGGTGATAAGGCCGATCGGGATGGGATGGTCCTTAAAATAGGAAACGAATGTGGAGAAATGCTGTTTGGCGAGTATCTCGGTGGGGCAGAGATAGGCGACTTGGAGTGTGCCCGCTATTCGGCCCTTTGGGAGCGATGTTGCGACGAGATATGCGGTCGCCGCTGCCACTGCGGTCTTGCCGCTCCCCACATCACCCTCCAGGAGGCGAAGCATCGGATGTACTTTTTCGAAGTCGGCAACAATGGCTTCTATCGCGCGCATCTGCGCGGCGGTCGCGGGGAAAGGGAAGGATGCGACAAAGTCCGCAAGCGCCTGTCTATCGACCGATACTGAAAGCGCGTTTTGTGCCGCGAGGGCGCGGCGACGCTGTTGCATCACAATTTGGAGCGCAAATACTTCTTCAAAAGCGAACCGCTTGCGTGCCGCCGCGCTGTCCGCGAGCCGCCGCGGTGAGTGTATGAATACAATGGCCGAAGAGAGTAGTGGGAGCTTGTAGCGCGCAAGGATGTCTCGCGGAATGGGATCTTCCATGCGTTCATGCATCCTCGTTTCAAAAACCTTTCTGACCGCATGCAACAACCACAACGACGAGATACCTTGACTCTCCGGATAGATGGGATACAGCGGTTCTTCTTCCTGCTCAATTCCTTTTGCAAATAAAGAATCGTGCACGGCGTCAATAGCAATTGGCGACTTATCAATAGCCGGATTCGCGAGATATATTTTCGCGCCTTCGCCGGCCACCCTCCCGCTGACTTTCACGATCATGCCATCATGTAATGTCTTCGCGATGTATGGTTGGGAGAACCACATCATTTTTATTTTCCCCGACGCATCTTCGAGATACGCCTCGGCTATCGGTCGGCGACTTTTCCACGTCTTCCTGATATCGGGCTTTCTCACTGTGCCATAGAGTGTTACCTCAGCGCCCACCGTAACACCAGCGATATGGGCCGAAGGTCCCGAGCGTTCATAACGCGAGGGAAAATGGTAGAGCAGGTCGCGAACAGTCCGTATTCCGAGTTTGTGTAACGCCCGTTTCTGCTCGTTTTTCAGGCGCGTAAAATGCTTCTCAATCGGGTCATAGGGATACATTCATGCTATAATGACACGGCAACGCATATGAATCTTGTCTCCATAAAATCAAAAAGTGTCGAACCGCGTCTGAGGGCGTATATAGCCGAATCCGTGCGGGAAGTACTTGATGACCCTGACTTCGGCCTTGAGTTATCCGCCACAGCGAAACGTCGGCTTAAAAAGGCGCAGAATAGCTCTGCAAAAGGCATCCCACTCACCGCACTCCTCAAGCGGTATTCTTAAATATGGTGTGGAGCGCGGAATTTTCTCCAAATGCAGCACGAGATCTTTCCGTGTTTGCGAAATCGGCGCGACTTCAAATACTTGAACGTGTTGCGTGGCTTGGGAAAAATTTCAACTCAGTATCTCCTCTGCCTTTGCATGGTGAATGGAATGGTTTTTATAAGTTTCGCATAAACGATTACCGCATTATTTACAAAATAAATTACGAGACACAGATCATCCGCATTGAATATATTGACCATCGAAGTAAGGTTTATAAAAAACGAAAATAATATGAATATAAAGTCAAAAAAGATACTTGCGGCATACAAGAAGCAAGGCGCTCGGATAGGGACAAAAGCTCGCGTGAAGCTCGCGGGGAAGAAAGATTTTTCACTCTGGTACACGCCGGGCGTCGGCGCCGCATCTCTCCATCTCGCAAAACATCCTGCGGACGTTCGAATGATGTCGGTAAAGAGAAATAGTGCCGCAGTTGTTTCTGATGGTTCCGCAGTGCTTGGTCTTGGAAATATCGGCCCCTATGGCGCCCTACCGGTGATGGAAGGGAAAGCACTCATTTTTAAAGAGAAGGCGGATATCGATGCGTGGCCTCTCGTACTCGACACACAAGACCCGGATGAGATAGTGAGAATCGTGAAGGCCATTGCGCCGGCCTTCGGCGGCATCAATCTTGAAGATATTGCCGCGCCAAAATGTTTTGATATTGAACGTCGACTCATTGAAGCATTGGATATTCCCGTCATGCACGATGATCAGCACGGGACGGCTATCGTTGTGCTTGCTGGGCTGTTAAACGCTGTGAAGGTCGTAAAAAAGAATATTAGAAAGATACGGGTCGTTATCAGCGGTGCCGGAGCGGCGGGCACGGCAGTAGCCAAACTTCTAATCGCCGCGGGCGTCACCGACATCATTCTTCTTGACCGCGCAGGTACAATTTATAAAAAGCGTCCCGCATTGAATGCGCACAAAGCCGAACTGGCCGAACTCACGAATCCGCGAAAGGTTGTGGGAGGTCTCGATGAGGCAATGCGAGGCGCGGATGTCTTTATCGGCGTTTCCGGTAAAGGCCTTCTTAAAGCCGAGCATGTCGGGATGATGGCGCCGCGCGGAATCGTCTTCGCCATGGCGAATCCCGATCCGGAAATCCTGCCGGATGCTGCAAGAAAGGCGGGAGCGGCAGTCATCGCGACCGGCCGATCCGATTATCCCAACCAAATAAACAACGCGCTTGTGTTCCCGGGCATCTTCCGCGGCGCGCTCGACAAAGGCATTAAGCAAATAACTCAGGAAACAAAGATACGCGCCGCTCGCGCGCTCGCGGCGCTTGTTAGCCGACCGACTGCAGCAAAAATAATTCCCGATCTTCTTGATCAGCGCGTGGTCAAAGCAGTTGCGCGAGCGGTGCGCTAGGGCAGTAGGAAGAGGTTATTTTTTCTTTAGATTGGCGCGCCCGCGGATGCAGCAGCGGTTACCATGACAGAACCAAATCGAGATGCGTTCATGTGGTCATGGTATTTCCACACGCCTTCTTTATTGAATGTGAAGGAAAATGAACTCCCGGGCGCCTCCGCCTTACATCCGTCAAAGGTCGAATTATCCGTATCCGGACAATGCTGGCTCAAACTAGTGCCGCTGTAAGCGGTATGCGTCGGATGCATAGCGGAAGCAACCCACATACCCTCTGAGCTCTGATTGACGAATGTTACAGTCGTGCCGGGAGCGACGGTAATGTTTGAAGGCGAGAATCCCTGATCGTTATACAATACGGTTACGCTCGTTACTGTCGCTGTCGATGGTGTAGGGGGAACATCTACTGTCGCACTAGTGGTTACCGGTGTCTGTTCCGTCGTTACTGCTGATGGTATGTCTGCTGGAGTCGGCGAGAGCAGAAACCAGCCGCCGGCAATAACGATAATAAGAACAATAATGACCCAAATAGAATTTCCGTTCATATTACAAATTATTAATTAATCTAACTTACTTGAATCCTAACACATGTAGGATATACTATGCATATGTCTACAACAACAATCATTCTTATAGGTATCGCACTCGTCGTGTTCTGGGTTGTTTTTGCGTATAACCGTCTTGTGACGCTCGTTAATCAGGCGAAGGAGGCATGGGCCGACATCAGTGTGCAACTCAAACGCCGGTATGATCTCATCCCGAATCTCGTCGAAACCGTGAAGGGCTACGCCGCGCATGAATCCGGTGCCTTTGAGAATGTCACCAAAGCGCGCGCCGCAGCGATGGGCGCCTCCAGCCAAAACCACTCTTCGCAGGCGCAGGCCGAAAACTATCTCTCAGGCACCCTGAAGACACTCTTCGCCGTCTCCGAGGCCTACCCAGACCTGAAAGCGAATCAGAACTTCCTGCGCCTCCAGCAGGAACTTGCCGACACCGAGGATAAAATTCAGGCATCTCGCCGCTTTTACAATTCTACTGTCATGGCGCTCAACACTGCGGAGCAGGCATTTCCCGGAAATCTCATTGCTGCCTCATTTGGATTCAAGCCAATGGATCTCTTTGAGCTTGCGGCGAGCGACGCTGCAGCAGCCGAGCCGGTGAAAGTACAATTCTAGTCATGGTGATGCCGACACCGAACAATAACGAACTCCATCGCATAGCCGTCACTGGCATTATCTGGAAAGAAGGTGAGGATGGCACGCGACGTTATCTCATCACGAAACGTGCGCCGCATAAAAAGGCGTGGCCCGGCAAATGGACGGTTCCCGGCGGAGGGTTGGAGGCCACGGATTATATGAGTACCGAAGCCACGTATCAGAACAGCGAGAGTCCGCAATGGTATAACGCCATAGAGAAAACACTTCTTCGTGAGATTAAAGAGGAGGTTGGTGTCGAGGTTGATCGCATCGAGTATTTGACTGATGTCGCATTCGTCCGACCCGATAACGTCCCGTGCTTGGTCTTGAGCTTATATTGTCATTATGTGGGCGGAGAGGTGATGCTTGATGAAGACGCGACCGAGTACGCATGGATCACAGCCGCAGAAGTCGGGAAGTACGAACTCATCCAAGGCATCGATCATGAAATAGCGCTCGTAGATGAGCGTTTGAATACACGATGAACCTCTATGCCCAGCGCTCGAGCAACATCCGCCGAACCTGGGCGCTCGTGCTCGGGTTCTTAATAGTTGTTATTGCAGTCGGGTATGCTGTCTCCGCGTATTACGGCAATCCGGCGATTCTCTATATCGCGATCATTATCGCGGTGGCGACGAATTTCTATGCGTACTGGGCATCGGACACACTCGTGCTTTCTTTGAATCATGCGCGAAGGGCCACGCGAGAAGAATTCTTTGATCTCTATACCGTTACGGAGAATCTCGCGATTACGGCTGGTCTGCCGACACCGAAGCTCTATGTGATAGACGATCCGGCGCCCAACGCATTCGCGACCGGTCGCGACGAGAATCACGCAGTCGTCTGTGCGACAACGGGACTTCTTTCCATAATGACGCGGCCTGAGCTTGAAGGCATCATCGGCCACGAACTCTCGCATATCAAGAATCGCGATATATTGCTCATGACCATCGCCGTGGTGCTTGCGGGGTTCGTCGCTATTATTGCGGATATATTTTTGCGCATGTCTCTTTTTGGCGGAGGGCACAACAGCGACAATAAAAATGCGAACGCACTTTTCATGATCCTCGCTGTTGTCGGCATCGTGCTTGCGCCTGTGGCCGCGAAGCTTATCCAGCTCGCCGTCTCGCGCCGCCGCGAATATCTTGCAGATGCTTCGGGCGCCCTACTCACGCGGTATCCTGAAGGTCTCGCGTCCGCGCTCGGGAAGATTGGCGGCTATACGGCGCCCATGAAGAGCGCCAATACGGCGACCGCGCACCTTTTCATTGGCGATCCTTTCGGAGCGAAGCCGAGCGGCATCGGCGGATGGATCGGACGGATGTTCTCTACGCACCCACCCATCTCTGATCGCATCAAAGAGCTACTTGGAAAATAAAAAGTTTGTCTGTTATAACAGAGCGATACGGAGGCGTCGCATAGCGGTCTAGTGCACCGCCTTGGAAAGGCGGCAGACCGGAAACGGTCTCGAGAGTTCGAATCTCTCCGCCTCCGCAAAAACATAGTCGCTACGCTTCTTGTTTTTGCAGGATGCCGAATGTATTCATGAGGTGCCGCAATAGATAGCGAATCCGAAAGGTGGGAAGAAGCCCGCGCCGAAGGCGCGGGTGAGGAGGCCGACAAAAATGGAAAGGAAATTTTTTTGTTTTGCTTCGCCGCATTCATAACTATATTGTATTTTATCACACCATTGTGTCAAGACACAACATTGTCTATACTCAAGATAATAATTATGTCAGATTCATCAAAAAAACTAGCTTTGAATATGAAGAAAATCAGAACACGAAAGTATATGTCGCAAGGCGACATATGCCGAGAGCTTGGCGTTGATCGTGCTTACATAAGCACCATAGAGTCGGGAAAACAAAATCCGACACTTTCAACTATTGAGAGAATAGCAAAAGCTCTTGGTGTTTCGGTGGACGAATTATTGAAATAATCCCCATAAAATAAAGGGTGTTTTGACCCATTTGACTGCCTTTATTTAATAATATACAATGGAGAGGTGGAAATATCGCCTTTCCATTAAACATATTGATACATGGCTACCGATAACCTTATTGCCAAATTATACGAATCCCCAAAGACAATCCTAACCACAAAGGATATAGCTTTAATTTGGGAGGAAACTAACACCGTCAACCTTACCTCAAAGATTAAATACTACGCCAAAGAAGGATCACTCATTCGTCTGACTCGCGGCGTTTTTGCAAAAAATAAAGAGTACGAAGTCAAAGAATTGGCAACCAGTTTATATACTCCTTCCTACATAAGTTTTGAAACAGTGCTTCGAGAAGCCGGAATTATTTTCCAACACCATGACTCGATATTTGTCGCCGGTCCCTATCCGATCGTAAAAAAGATTGGTGACAAAACAATCACATTCAGAAAACTAAAAGAAAGTGTGCTCTTCAATTCTGCTGGTGTAAAGAATGAAAAAAATTACAGCATAGCCACTCCAGAGCGAGCATTCCTCGACACTATATATTTATCTCCTAAATTTTATTTCGATAACCTCCGTTCAATTAACTGGGAGACATGCTTCGAGCTGGCCAAAATATACGACAACAAGCAATTAATAAAACGGGTTACTCAATATCAAAAAAACTATGCTCAATAAAGAAAAACACCAACTCATCATGGGACAGATTCTCCGAGACATCTACTCGGACACCTCGATATCTTCCCTCATCGGATTCAAAGGCGGCACCTGTGCGTATTTTTTCTATGGCCTAACCAGATTTTCCGTAGACCTCGACTTTGATCTTTTCTCTACCGATGAAGCAACGCAAAAACTGGTGCATGAAAAAATCTACGGCATGTTAGGAAAATATGGAGACATCAAGGACAACTACATAAAACGAAACACCATCTTTTTCCTACTCTCCTACGGCGACGCAGATCATAATGTTAAAGTCGAAGTGAATGTGAGAATACTCATGCCGAATATCAAAGAGCACTACGAAGTCAAAGAATATCTTGGCATTTCTATGCTCGCCGGTAAGAAGGATTATCTCTTTGCCAGCAAGCTCGCGGCTCTGACCACAAGAAGCGAAACAGCGATGCGTGATATTTACGATGTCTGGTTCTTTGGAACAAATCACTGGGATATAAATGCCGAAGTGATCAAAGCTCGCACCGGCAAGACCATCAAAGAATACATGGCTGATTGCATCCCTGTAGTTGAAGCGGTCAAAGACAATGAAATCTTGCGAGGACTGGCCGAGCTTCTGCCGGGAGAAAAGGAAAAGGCGTGGGTCAAAATACATCTGCGAAAAGAGGTCGTCTTCCTGCTCAAGAACTACCAGTCGGTATTAAAATAAAACTTATGACCATAAGTTTCTCAAAGATTTGGAAAATGAGTAGGCCTGTTTAAACTTTCTGACATCATCACCACCAGAAATCGAAATCAGATCCCGCACAATTCGGGGTCCCGTCGGGGTTCCGCATAGGGTATAATGGTGGAGTAAATCATAATTATTTCTTCTATGGCTATTCGCGTCGCTATTAATGGTTTTGGTCGCATCGGCCGTGCATTTGCGCGTCTCTCACAAGGTCGTGGTATGGATTCGATGGGCTCACCACAAGTTGAGATAGTCGCCGTGAACGATCTCGGTTCGCTTGAAAACATAGCGTATCTTCTCACATACGATACTGTGTACGGGCGAGCGCCATTTTCAGTTGAGACAAAAGGCAATGCGCTTGTCATCGACGGCAAGGAAGTAAAATTTTTATCCGAAAAGGATCCGACGAAGCTGCCGTGGAAAGAGTTGGCTGTTGATGTCGTCGTTGAGTCAACGGGATTATTTACTGATTATGAAAAGGCACAGGCGCACATTGAGGCGGGTGCGAAACGTGTCGTCATCACCGCGCCGGTAAAAGGAGAATCTCCTCTTGGTGTGACGGTGCTCATGGGCGTGAATGAAGAAAAATTAGCGATCTGTCAGATAAGTTCGAACGCTTCCTGCACGACCAACGCAGCAAGCCCGATCATAGCCATCCTTGATGAAGCCATAGGTATTGAAAAAGCGGTGCTCTCCACGACGCATGCCTATACGGCGAGCCAGTCCATCGTTGACAGCCCATCAAGAAAGGATGTGCGGGAGGGTAGGGCGGCGGCGCAGAATATCGTGCCGACATCAACTGGCGCCGCGATCGCTGTCGCGCAGGCGTATGGACCGCTCATTGGGAAATTCGACGGCATCTCGCTTCGCGTGCCGGTATCAGCTGGCTCCATAGCGGACATTACGTTTATCGCGAAACGCCCGACGACCAGAGAAGAGGTGAATGCGATACTGCGCGACGCCGCCTCGAAGCCGCGCTGGGAAGGTATTTTTCGGGCGACCGACGAAGAACTTGTCTCAAGCGATATCGTCGGCGAGCAATACGCTTCAATCGCCGACCTTTCTATGACGCGTGTGGTTGATGGAAATCTTGTGAAGGTGCTCGCTTGGTATGATAACGAAATGGGCTACACAGAATCGCTTCTGAGGCATGTAATAGCCGCTGCCATGGCTTCGACTGGCTCACCACAAGATGCCTAAGGTCTATTTTGCCGCCGACCACGCCGGATTCGCGCTCAAGAACGCGCTCATTGAGCACGTCCGCATACTTGGGTATGAGGTGGAAGATATGGGGGCACATACACAAAGCCCGGACGATGATTATCCGGACTTCATGATACCGCTCGCGAAACGAGTTGCAGAAGAAAATGCGCGCGGCGCAGACGCCGCGCGCGGCATTATCGTCGGTGGCAGCGGGCAAGGAGAGGCGATGTGTGCGAATCGCGTTCCGGGCATCCGCGCCGCGGTGTTTTACGGGCCCATGCGCGTGACGGCAGCGCTCGATATCGCCGGCGGCCGCTCCGAAGACGGATATGACGCAGTGCGGCTTCCTCGCCGCCATAACAACGCGAACATACTTTCTATCGGCGCGCGTTTCGTTTCTGGAGACGAAACCGACGAAGCGGTGCGCCTATTTCTTGAAACGCCTTTTTCAGATTCGCCGCGCCACACACGCCGTCTCGCGAAGTTTTAATCGGATATACTTAGAGCATGAGCATCGTCGTTCCGGCTGTGCTTCCATCTTCGCGACAAGAGCTCGAGGAGAAGCTTGCGTTGCTCGCTCGGATTCCATCGGTCTCACGGATACAGATCGATGTCGTTGACGGCCGCTTCGCAACACCCGCCTCCTGGCCGTATACCGTTCCGGGGGAATTGGAGGAAATGGCTGCGCACGGCACAATGCTCCCTTCGCCCGACCGCATCGAGTACGAAATTGACCTCATGTGCTTCGACGCTCTTCTTGCGGCTGAACCATGGCTCACCATGGGCGCTTCTCGTCTCACGTTTCATACGGAGAGCGCCGTCGATCTCGCGCAATTCCTGGCATCCGTGCGGAAACGTTACGGCTCCGGCGCAGGTTTCGCTGCCGGTCTCATCTCCTATGGTCTCGCACTCAATATAGAAAGCAGTTTTGCGCTCGTGAGGTCCTGTATCGGAGAGATAAAATACGTGCAGTGTATGGGTATCGCAAAGATAGGTCGGCAGGGCGAACCATTCGACGAACGCGTTTTTAAAAAGATAGAAACATTCCGCACCATGTATCCTACTCTGCCGATACAGGTCGATGGCGGTGTGTCATTGCAAAATGCCAAGAAACTATTGGCGCTCGGCGTCTCCAACCTTGTCGTCGGTTCCGCACTCGTACACGCACGCAACCCAGCAAGAGCATTCGCTGAATTTGAAGCGCTTCGGAGTTCTTACGGTGTATAATGCAAGGAATGGCACTCATTGACGAACAGGTGCGCGCGCTTGAGAGACAAGCCGAGTTAATTCGCGAGACAATTATTAATTCGCTTGTCGCTGCGGGGAGCGGACACACGGCGGGCCCCTTGGGCATGGCGGATATTTTCACCGCATTTTATTTTCATATTCTTAACCACCGCCCGAAAGAGCCGGATTGGGAAGAGAGAGATCGTCTCATACTCTCTAACGGTCACATTTGTCCGGTGCTCTACGCGGCGATGGCGCATGCGGGCTATTTTCCCGTTGAGGAATGTCTTACGCTGCGGAAGTTTGGCAGCCGGCTGCAAGGTCATCCGGAAAGAACACGTCTTCCCGGGCTTGAGACAACCTCCGGCCCGCTTGGCGAAGGCCTCTCGCAAGCCGTCGGCATGGCATATGCCTTTCGTATTCCCTCGACTTCGCTCGGGACAGGGGATAATAAAAAACAACGCGTTTATTGTCTCATGAGCGACGGCGAACAGCAGGAGGGAAATACATGGGAAGCGGCGATGTTCGCAGGGAAGCATAAGCTCCACAATCTCACGGCGGTCATTGACCGCAATAACATCCAAATAGATGGCGTGACGGAAGACGTAATGCCGCTTGAGCCGCTTGCGGACAAATACCGTGCGTTTAATTGGCATGTGCTTGAAGTGAATGGAAATGACATTGCCGCTTTCGTCGCTGCTGTCAACGAGGCGAAAAGCATCTATGAAAAACCGACGCTCATCATCGCGTATACCATCCCTGGCAAAGGCGTACCCGAGATCGAGTTTGACTACCGCTGGCACGGCAAGCCGCCCACCAGAGATGAAGGAAAGCGGTTCCTCAAAGAGATCCGCGCGATGAGCGGCAAGGTCCCCAACGAAGCTTAATCAGGACGTAAAATTTTTATGGAGATATTCTATTCGCCGCAAGTGTCGAAGTTTACCGACGATTTGTCCGACGATCTTGCATCGCGTCTCGATCAAATGATTCTGCTTCTTGAGGAACGCGGATCAATGCTCCGGATGCCCTATTCAAAACCGCTTGGGCGGGGACTTTTCGAATTACGGATTGTCGGAGCGGTCCATCTGCGCATCCTCTACTTTTTTTATGAAAACAAAGTTTTTCTTGCCCATGGATTTATCAAGAAGCGCCGCACGCTCGGACATCATGAAATAGAGCAAGCATTTGCGCTGAAGAGATTTGTTGCAAGAATATAACGTATATGATATACTGCCGGCATGAAAAAGATTAAATTCATATCTCACAAAGAAATGCATGCGCGTCTTATGCGTCGGCCCGGTTTCAAAAAGGCATATGATGATCTCGATTTCGAATTCACGCTTCTTCGCGCACTCATCGATGCTCGCGCGAAGCGCGGTATGACTCAAGAGAAGCTTGCGAAGAAAATCGGGACGAAGCAATCCGCCATTGCGCGTTTCGAGTCGGGACGCTCCAATCCGACTTTTGCTTTCGTCCAGAAATTATCTGATGCTCTCAATCTGAAAATAACCGCTACTCCTCGTTATGTTAAACATTGACGCACAGCTGTCCGCCAAAGTGTTCGCGGACGATATTGATCAGAAGCCGACGCGCGACGGTTTCGGCAAGGGAACAGTGGAGGCGGGAAGGGCGGACCAGCGTATCGTCGTGCTCTGTGCCGATCTCGCGGAGAGCACCCGCGCTGAGTGGTTCCAAAAAGAATTTCCCGAGCGCTTCGTTGAAATGGGCGTTGCCGAGCAGAACATGGCAACGGTCGCGAGCGGCATGGCGCATGCAGGGAAGATCCCCTTTATCGCGAGTTACGCGGTATTTTCTCCCGGTCGCAATTACGAGCAAATTCGCACGACTGTCGCGCTTAATAAAGCGAATGTGAAGATATGCGGCATGCATGCGGGCGTCTCAGTCGGTCCCGATGGCGCAACGCATCAGATGCTCGAAGACATCGGCATGATGCGTATGCTCCCCTACATGACGGTCATCGCGCCTGGCGATGCGGAAGAAGCCCGCAAGGCCGTCGTCGCGGCGGCACAGATGGACGGACCCGTGTATCTCCGGTTCGGTCGCGCGGCGACGCCCGTATTCACGACATCTCTCACGCCTTTTCATATAGGGAAAGCGCTTACACTCTGGGAATCGGAGCAGCCGAAAGTCGCCATCCTCTCAACCGGCTCATTGAGTCATACCGCTCTTACCGCGGCCCGCGCGCTTTCAGAGGAACATATCGGGTCTATCGTTATTCATGCGCCCACTGTGAAGCCGCTCGATACAGAAACGATACTTGCCGCAGCGCGCAAAGCGAGCCGCGTTATAACCGTTGAAGAACATCAGAGGGCGGGCGGGTTCGGGAGCGCTGTCGCGGAACTGCTTGCGCAGCAGCATCCTGTGCCGATGCGTCTGCTTGGCATAGAGGATTTATTCGGCCAATCGGGGGAACCGGAGGAACTCCTTAAACACTACGAGCTCGACGCTCTCCACATACGAAATGCCGCATACACGCTATTCCGGCTATAATTAGATTAAGTATGAAAGAAAGAATAAACGCTTATATAGCCATGCTGCTCATCACTATTGCGGGCGCGGGAGCGACCGTATTGATTGTCCGTGTTGCGTATGCAAATGAAGATGCCGGTTAAAGAAACTTTTGGGTTGCTGATTTTGTGATACGGTGGCGTACATACAA
>CAZJZB010000015.1:0-14587 GCA_964550425.1 uncultured Candidatus Saccharibacteria bacterium
TATGTCATACCACTTCAGATTAGCTGAAGTGTTGCACTTACTTATTGAACTAAGAGGTAGCCCGCGGTGTTGGTTCAATGGGACGAGCGGCTTGTTTTACTAACATGTGGCAGATATAACACGATCGCATACGCTGTGCGAATGGTATTGTGAAAAGGTAAACCCTCAATGATCTTTATTCTTTTAGTGCACATAATCGTGGCTCTCTTTTCTTTCTTCGTCGCCGGAGCGCTTTTGGGCGCGCTATTTTCAAAAATTTTTCGCACTCGGCTCACAGCACTCCTTCATCAAAAATCTCTTGCGCTCGTTCGATCACCCCACAATCCAATCCTTAATCCGGGGACCAGTCCTTGGACAGCCGAGGCGGTACTGAATCCGGCGGCCGTCGTTCTCGACGGCCGCACACATCTCATCTATCGTGCTATAGGCATGGATGGCATCTCACGTCTGGGCTATGCAAGCAGTCCAGATGGGCTCGTATTTGATAAACGACTACCGACACCGGCGTACGTCGCACGAAGTCCGCATCAGCCCGCTCCGCACCAACGACACTATTCGCCGGTCATGTACCCCTCTGGCGGTAGCTGGGGCGGCTGTGAAGATCCGCGCATGGTCGTGATAGATGGGCGCGTATACGTTACATTCAACATGTTTGAGAACTGGATGTTGCGCGTTGCGGTCATATCGATGAGCGAAGAAGATTTTTTGAGGGAGCGTTTTGACAGATGGAGCGGCCCAGTCATACTTTCACACGGTATGAGAGATAAAAATTGGGTGCTGTTCCCTGAGAAAATCAACGGGCAATTCGCAGTCCTTCATAGCCTGTTCGGCGAAGATGACGCACATGTGCGCATCGAATATACCGACGACCTTGCGACTCTCGCGCAGAGAAAATTTGAAAGCCCTGATCCGCATCAGATGCCGGATAATCAGATCATGTGGCATTATCGAATGCGCAGCGCCGGCCCGCCGCCACTGAAGACTCCTCGCGGCTGGCTCGTCTTCTATCATGCGATGGACCCAAAGGAGCCGAACCTCTACAAACTTGGCGCGATGCTACTCGATCTTACTGACCCGACGAAAGTACTCGCACGCGCGGCGGCGCCAGTACTCTCCCCCGACGAACACTATGAGAATCATGGGAAGCCGGGCATCGTGTACGCCGCAGGTGCCGTCGTTCGCGATGGCGAACTATTCGTATACTACGGAGGGGCCGACAAAGTCGTATGCGTCGCAACAACACCGCTCAATACTTTTCTTGATGCGCTCATTGCAGGCAACCAGCCGGTCCTTACAGAAATAATGCCCGCGCAAACCGCCTGATATATGAACCGCCAAGCATATTTCGAGCATCCAAACAAAGCTGCAGAAGACGAGCGTTTCAGTCACATGATGGCAATAACGCTTGATCCGAAATCTGGGTACAAGGAAGGGATTATTCGCTGCATCACAAGTCGTGAGGGCAATGTTGAAATACGAGGATACGTTGACCGTAGCCAGTTATTCACCGTCTCTGGCGACTCCCTCGAACACTTTACGGTTGATGAACGACTTCAGATAAAAAATGAAAAAGAAATACTTGATGAACTCACCCCAGCAGACTGGGAATGCATTGGGCTTGAAGATCCCGATATCTGGATTGATACGAAGACAGGACTCACCCATGTTTACTTCACCATTCCTATCAAACCGCCAAAGTCGAAAGAAAAAATTCGTATCCACCTTGGTCATGCTGTCGGAAAAGATTTGCGTTCCCTAGAAATGACCGTGCCTGTCCTTCTAGATGACCAAACGGCAGTGGCAAGCGCAAAGGAGGTCTCCATCGCACCAATCAACTCAAAAGGTGTTCGCTATAACCTGATTGAATCACGGGACAGAGAGCCAGAGGGTCATCACTCAATTGTACGCATCGCCATAGCGGAAGATATGGACAGACCCTGGAAGTATGGAGACGTAGTCTTTCATCCGGCCGAACACAATCTTTCCTGGATCGGTGGCCATGCATCCCCCGGACCTCTTTTTTCGAAAGACTTTATTGACGTTGGCGCAGGGAGACTGCTCGGAGTCATCAATGGTCGAGAAGCAAATAAAAAAATTGGCGATAACATAAAATACGGGATGTTCTCGGTTGGACTCTTCATCTATGATTATGAAAATGGAAAAATAGACTGGGTCTCACCCAAGCCCTTTATACAGGACTCCGAGGCAAAGACGATTACGTTTGCGAGCCAATTCGTGGAGACAAATCCTGGTGAAGGAATTCTCTATGCACATGTCGATGATTCATTTGTTCGAGCATACACACTGTATGCTGAAGGTATTCGAGCATTGCTCCCCTAACTTATGTTTGTCATCCGCCGAGAACCGCATAATCCCATTCTCGCACCGCAACGCGAGCGTCCGTGGGAGGCGCGCGCCACCTTTAATCCTTCGGCTATTCGAACGAAGGACGGCGTACATCTCTTTTATCGGGCGCTTGGAAACACGGATACCCTCCAGACATCGATGGCGGGACTTTCAACTATTGGTTCCGCCTTTTCGGAAGATGGCGTCAACTTCCATTCACGGCAGCAAGTCATCTCTCCGAAGGAATCATGGGATGCCTTCGGCTGCGAGGACCCGCGGGCGACTTTCTTTGAGGGCCGCTGGTACTGTTTCTACACCGCACTTGGCGGCTACCCTTTCGGCCCGGACAACATCAAGGTTGCAGTCGCTATTGGAGATACCCCGGACATTTTTACTGAGCGACATCTCATCACGCCGTTTAATGCAAAAGCTGCGACACTTTTCCCCGAACGCATTGACGGCGATATCGTGCTTCTCCTTACCGTACATACCGACTGGACCGCGGAACATCCGCGACCGACGATCGCACTCGCACGCGCGCAACGGATCGAGGACTTTTTCGATCCCGAATACTGGCATCGCTGGCATGAAAATCTCGCTGACCACGCGCTTCCTGAATTGCGTCGGGATGACGGAGACCATATCGAGGTCGGAGCCGCACCCCTGAAAACCGAACATGGATGGCTGCTCATTTACTCCTATATCCAAGAATACTACAACGAGCATAATCGTATCTTCTCGATCGAAGCCGCTCTTCTCGAGCTTGATGATCCGCAAAAACTTATCTCTCGTACTGAATCCATTCTTATTCCGCAGGAAATCTACGAGGAATACGGTCTCGTGCCGCATATCGTCTTTCCGACAAGCGCAACGATCGGTGACCATGACCAACTTGAGATCTGGTACGGAGCGGCAGACACAGTATGCGCCAAAGCCAGCGTGCCGTTACCCGATTTACTCCGAGCACTCGACCCGAAACGACCTGCACGTACGTTCATTCGCTCAGAACATAATCCCATCCTTACTCTTCAAGGAAGAGGATTCGAGAGTCGTGCTGTCTTTAATGCGGCGACAATCGATATTAACGGCTCTGTCTACATCCTCTATCGCGCGATGGATGCTGCGAATACCTCTACCATCGGCCTCGCCATCTCAAAAGACGGAGTCGCTATCGATGAGCGTCTGCCGGAACCTATCTACATACCGCGAGAAGATTTTGAGGCGAAACGAGGAAGCTCGACAGGCAACTCTGGATGCGAAGATCCGCGCATCGTGCGCATCAATGATACACTCTATATGACCTATACCGCATACGATGGCGTCCGTGCGCCATCCGGTGCAGTTTCATCGATAAGCGTCGATGACTTCCTCGCGCGGAGATTCGATCGCTGGAGCAAGCCGTTCCTTCTTACGCCCGAAGGCGTGGACGACAAGGATCTCTCACTGCTACCCGAAAAAATTGATGGGAACTATCTGCTCTATCACCGCATCAATAATCAAATCTGCGCCGATCTCTTGCCTGACCTCGCTTCTGGCAAGCGAGTCAGCCGCTGTATCGAGATTATGGCTCCCAGACGCGGGATGTGGGATGGAGCAAAAGTCGGCAGCGCGGCGCCGCCAATAAAGGTCGGCGATAAATGGTTGATGATCTATCATGGCATCTCGCGTCACGCGACATATAGTCTCGGTGCCGCGCTCCTCGGCGCCGACGGCACGACACTCCTTGCCCGCACCGCCGACCCCATCTTTGAACCGCTGGAGAAATATGAAAAAGAAGGGGAGGTCGCGAACGTCGTATTCTCCTGTGGCACCGTTGTGCGCGGCGACACTTTGTTTCTCTATTACGGCGGCGCCGACAAGGTCATCGGCGTCGCAACCGCTTCGCTTGCGCACATTCTCGACGCTCTTTCATAATGTTTAAGCTCATTATCTTCGATCTGGACGGCACACTTGCGGAAAGCAAGCAACCGCTCACGAACAGGATGGCGGTGTTGTTTGCGCGACTTCTCGTTACCGCAAAAGTCGCGATCATTTCCGGCGGCGCCTTCCCACAATTCTTGAAACAGGTCGTCACACAGCTTCCAAGCGGGGCGAACCTCGCAAATCTGTTCATCCTTCCCACTTCCGGCGCCGCGTTCTATGAGTATCGGAACGACAAATGGGAAAAGCTCTACGAAGAACGCTTGTCAGCGAAAGAAGCACACGCCATCGAAGCGGCGATACGCTCAGCAGCACAAGAGACCACTATCATTGATTTCTTGAAACCGGCGTGGGAAGAACGCATTGAATATCGCGGCGGTCAAGTAACCGTATCCGCGCTTGGGCAACAGGCACCGCTTGCCCTAAAAAAAGAGTGGGACCCCGACCACACGAAGCGCCATATGCTTCGGGCGAATATCGCGGCACGGCTGCCGGAATTTTCTGTCAGCATCGGCGGCGCGACTTCGATTGATGTCACCAAGCATGGTATAGACAAGGCCTATGGCATAAAGAAACTCTGCGAGCGACTTGGTGTTAATGAAACTGACTCGCTCTATGTCGGTGACGAGCTGGAATCGGGCGGTAATGATGAAGCCGTGTATAAAACAGGCGTGTCGACAAAGAGCGTCAACGGTCCAGCTGAGACAATACAACTCATTGAAGCGCTCCTCGCGACTACATAAACATAAAAGACCTTATTCCAAGCTATTGCTATCACTTCCCGGTGACTTTTTTTGTGCGTCCGTAGTCATCTTCGTAGCGCATGATGTCATTCTCAAAAGCTGGACCGCACGCGACCTCGACAAGGATAAGGTTCCCTTTCCCTCTGTTCGAGATGCGGTGAACTTCTCTTTTTTTTACGGGGATTGCACGAAAGGGGACGGCTCGAAATGCCTTATTCCCCACCTCTCCATATATTTCTCCCTCCACAACGATCCATAGCTCGTCTCGCTTTGTGTGGCTCTGGAGACTGGTTCGCTGTCCCGGTAAAATCGTGATGGTCTTAACCCACCAGTTCTTCTCGGTGCGGAAGGTCTGCATGAAACCCCAGGGCTTTTGAATCACAGGTGCGGTAATCCTACCCATGAGCCGCAAGGACGACTTCTTCTTTCCTACACCAATATTCCTTTCATTCATGATCGACTGATTATATCATCGATCACACTGGATTGAATTCTAATTTCAATTGGATCGCATGAGCCGCACGAGGCGAATCGTTTCAAAAGAGTGACGGCCGCCAAGCGCATGGAAGACGGGCGAGAGACGATCGTCGCTTGTAGCCGCAAACGCCTCATGAATCTCATCGGTTGTACCGATCGGAAGCAGGTGTGCGAAATCGGCGCGGACAAGCTTTCCTATCTCCGAGAGTTCTTCCAGATGCTTCACAATGGTCGAGATTGCGAGCGCGCGCGCCTTGGCGACCTCATGAAGCGTCTTTCCATCGCGCGCGGCCTGGAGTGTCTCGGCCAATCTCCCCGGTAATCCACTGATCTTCCTTTTCTTCCCTCCATCCTTGGCCCGTGAGATGTCGTCTGCGGCTATCTCACTGGGCCACGCCCCGCCCATCGCCTTTACAAACTTCTTTTGCATCTCTGTCGCTTCCGTTGCGGGCAACGCCGCAAATGCTTCACGCGCCGCGTCTGACGCGGCGCGAAAATCCCTATCCTTTTTTAAAATCTCCGGATGCACTTGGAGCGCGCGCTCGTTCAAACCGGCGAGATACACACCAGAGAGCCGCCGCACCCGCGAGAGCGCGACGTACCCTTGTCCGTATTCAAACGCTTTTGAGAGATCGATAATCGCAGCATCCATACTCATCCCCTGGCTCTTATGCACCGTCATCGCATAGGCAAGCCGGAGCGGTATTTGAGACACGCTCGCGCGCACCTTACCCTGCTCCTCCAGTTGCCATTCCATCGGCTCGGTAGTTATCCTCAAGCCGTCCTTCGTTTTAATAATAGGCATCCCATCCGCTCCCCAACCGCTCACCACCCCTAACGTGCCATTGACAAATCTTCCTTGCGGCGAATTCTTGGTGAACATTACTGCCGCACCCTCCTTTAACTCCAAGGTCTCGGGGGAAAGGCATCCGCGTTTGAGTCCTTCGACCAGCGAATCCTTCCCTTTTGAACTCATCTTGAACTTCTTCGCTACGCCTGGGAGCTTTGCGAGCTCTGCGGCATTGATGCGGTCCACGTCTGCGTTGTGCGAGAAGAGTTTCGGTGCCTCGTTTACGCTCGGTATCTGCGACGAAGATACTTGTCTCGAGACGAGGTGTTCGTGATGAAGTTGTTCAACGCGCCCCGCGCGTATCGCGGAGAGCACATCGAGAAATTCAGTATCGTCCTGTCGATATTGCTCAGTGAGGTAACAAGTGAATAGGTTTAAATCGCGCCACACAGCCGATATATAGGCGAATGCTATTTCGTGGGCGCCTGTCCCGAATTTAGTCGAGAAACGCGAGACCGGCGGCAACTGAAAGAAGTCGCCCACAAGAATGACGGTGAGCCCGCCAAATGGCTTATCAACGCGCCGCACCTCGCGACACACTGCATCCGCCATTTCAAAGGTCGCTGCCGAAAGCATTGAAATTTCTTCTATGATAAGCACTTTTGCTTTCTGTATCCGCCGCGCAATGTGCTCTTTACTTGCGATGCGGTCCACATCTGAGCGCGAAAGCGATTCTGCGATACCGATACCGCTCCAGGAGTGAAGTGTCATACCGGCAACATGCGTCGCTGCAATGCCGGTTGCTGCAGTCACCGAGGGCTCAATGCCTGATGCGCGCAACCATTCAACAAACGCATTTACCGTATGGGTCTTACCGCTCCCCGGCTCGCCGGTCAGAAATACGTTCGCACCTGTCTTCAATATTGTGAGCGCCTCGCCTTGGGTCATCTGGTGATGATACCAGATTGATGTGCGATACTGTATGTATGCTTGGCATACTGTTAACTGCCGGTAGCGCGTTCGTTGAAGAAGTGAGTGCATCTATCGGCAAGTGGGAGACCGCGCACGGGAAGGAGAACGTTTTTTCGTTTGGATTTCTTAGTTATTTTTGGGCGACGATATTTCTGTTCGTGTTCGCGTTTCTTATTCCAAAGGATTTTTTCGCTTCAGGATTCCCCGGCGGATTTGTTTTCAATATGGCTTCTCTGCCGACGTTCCTTCCGCGTGTTGGTCTTGAGATACTACAGGCACTTGCGGGCGCCTACGCTCTCGTCATAGCGGACAGGAGCACCGTCGGCTTTCTGCATATCATTACCATCCCACTCCTTCTGGTGGTGGATATCGCGCTTTCTTATTCTGTCGGCATGCCTCAAATCGCCGGTATGTCGCTTATTATCGTGAGCTTGGTTCTCATCTTCATTAATCACGGCATCAAGCGCAGAGGCGCATGGCTCGTCGTCTTTTGCGCGGTAAACGCAGTCGCCACAATCTCACTCTTTAAATACGATGTTACTCACTTCAATTCGGTTGAGGCTGAGCAAGGGATTGTTAATCTCGTGCTCGTTATCTTCTTCTTCGTCATGGCGCTCGCCAAAACAAATCAAAATCCTTTCAGGTTGCTCATGTGTCCCGTCTTCTTCACGCAGTCATTTCTCATGGGCGCTGGCGGCTCCGTCATGGGCTTCGCATACTACTTTGGGACGGCGTCGGTCATAACCTCCGCGAAGCGTGCGCTTAATATTCTCTTCGCCATGCTCTCAGGGCACGTCTATTTCCGCGAGAAGAAACTATGGATTAAGGTGATGTCCTTTATTTTGATCACGCTCGGTCTTGTCCTCTTAGCCCAATGAAATGAATTTGAAGTGGGCGGTTCAGCCGCCACACGTTGCTAATCGCGATGCATTCGATTCCAGATGTGCGCGAAGACGTATCCGACAACGCATCCAATAATCGCCGCAACGACGATGACAGTGAAGGCCGCAGAGAGGTCAAACTCCTTGATGACAACCTGCGCGCTGACCATATGCGCCCACATGCTGAAATTGACGAGCGCCTGAGCCCATCCGAGCGCGACGAGAATTGACCAGATGAGATGCCAGCCGCCCACGAACGCACCGACGGCAAGCGCGGTTTTGGCGGGATCAATGTAATGATTCATAACGATTATGTTATTCGGCTAATACGATTAATGATACCTCTTCTCAATTGAGCGCAATGATGACTGGTGCATAACCCGCCGAACCACTATCCACAATACAATGCGACCGCACTATAGTTTGGATAGGTAAAAACGGATGTATATCCTAGACCACATACGCGTCTTGCCCATAGCCGGCGACACCGAGATATTCTGCCTCTCCTTTTAGTATTGCTTCGTACGGCTGGCACGCGAAGCAGCCCATAGCGGCGCGCGGGCACTCATACGCGCGTTGTTCGCGAGCGACTTTCACCCGCCGCGCGAGCGCGAGCACTCTCTCCCGCGCAAGGGCCGCATCCGGCAGAGCCACCTCAATCGGCACATCGCTCTTCTCCAAGTACCAATACGCCGCGCCGCTCACGCGGCGCTTTTGAAGTTCATTCAACAGGAGGAGGTATATCGGCAACTGGAGCGAGTCCTCATTCTCCTCATTCTTTCCCGTTTTGAAATCAATCACTCTGACGCTGTCATCTGCTTCGACATACTCAAGCCAATCAATAAGCCCGCAGAGAATGATATTGTCCTCTTCGGAAAGATAAAAGTTCGGGGGCATATTGTTGTCGGATTCTTTGAGGCGAATCGTCTTCTTCGCAATCGGTCCGGGATTCTTGATTACTCTATCGATCATGGCGCGTCCGCGCGCTTTTGCCTCCACCTCTTCAGCGACACTTGTGAAGCCGCCTTTTTTACCGGAAACGCTTTCCCACTCTTTTTCAAAATCAGCAATAAGGTCGTGGCGCAATCGCTCCTCGACCGACAGTGTTTTGAGCGCCTCGAGCGTCGCATGCACCGCCGAGCCGAGCGAGAGCGCTGGATTCACGATTGTTATCTTCCGTCCGGTATCCGGATTTTTATAGACATTATGCAGATAGTACGCGCGCGGACACTTGAGAAAATCCCCCATAGAGGAATGCGAAACCCAGACCGCGCCGTATTTGCCCACAATATCGTATATGTTACCGTACAATGACGCTTTGCAGTATCTAGTCGTCATGGTTTATACAAGACAGACCAAGGATTTCAGCAATGCTTAAAATAATTCGTTGATTCTTTCACCTAGACGTTTCAAATATAAGTTGAGATAGAAATAATCGGGTTCATTTTTTATTGCTCTTGTCCTAATTTCGAAATTAGGACTCTTAGGGTTATTCCTATCAAACAAAATGAGTCCAAGACCATATCGCAAACAAAGAGATTCGATGCGACTAATTTCTCCTTCTGCATCTTTTGGAATCACTAAATAAACCTTGTGACTAAAAAGTTTGTACGCGGAAGCTTGACCAAAGGCAGTAATAAGCTGGTTAGTATCAGTTTTTATCTCCGCACTCACAATCTCAACCTGAGGTCTTATTGCATCAGTATCAGAAAACTTATATATTCCAAACACATCAGGCGTACCCCATCTATCTCCAAATTTGTTTCCACCTAGTGGAATAGCTTTTGTACACTCCTCCAAATCACTTAGTAAATAATCTGCAAAGGGCTGATAAAAGGATTCTTCAGATGGAGTTATCGCCTTTTCAATAATCTTTGTACCTTTCTTAGAAATTTCATCTGAATCTTTATCTTGCAACGATTCTACTTGTTTCCCTGGTGATAAATATTTTGTTAGGAAGAAAATTCCTCGTTCCGGTTTCGAAATTTCGTTTACCTTTTCATCCAAGTTCCAAATGTTGCTTTGTATAGTATTTTCAGGAATATCGAATAGATCTACTTTTATTAATCTGGTTAATTCAGTATAACGAACACCATTTGGATATTTCTCCAATATCTCTAGTGCTTTACTGATTATTTTTTCTCGTTGCGTTTGCGACATAATTATCGAAAGAGAAGGTTCCAACAAACCTTACACCAGATGTTATGCTTAGTCTAGGACGATAAGTTGAGAGCATAATAAACGACAAAATTGGTTGAATTGGTAGTAAGCATTTAAAAGCATGAAATACATCGTTTCGGTGCAATCAAATGTGATGATAGATGCGGAAACGCAAGAAAAAGCGAGCGATCAAGTGAATGACGCGCTTGAGGATGCGCGTAAGCGAAATTGCGGTGATATCGGCGACGAAATTTTAGCTGATGCTACGGTCACGAAAGTGAAAATAGAAGAATCTGATTAAACTTGGTTGCGGTGGGAGGAGAACCATTTCCAGGCGATGAGGATGGGGGAGATGATAACGAAGAGAAGCGAGGAGAAAAAGGCGACGGTGCCTTTAACGACTGGGAACATCCGGTTGCTGGTGTACTCGGGCGCGAGGAAGATAAGAAGCATCGAGAGCGGTATCCAGACATATGAGAAACGAAGCCACGCACGGTACACTTCATCACGCATTTTGTAGGTTATGAGGGAAAAGAGGAATGATGGGGAAGAATTTTATAATAATGCCGCGTTCATCAGTTTCAATTGTCTCGGTTTCCTTTTGTCTTGAGATATGCGTTCATGATTTTGACCAAGGAGGTGATGATGAAAATGACGTAGAAAATGCCGATGAAGAAGGCGTCAAATGCTCCTCCGTTCATCCCCCACCCTCCGCCGCCGCCCGCGTTTTGCACAAAGAGCGTAACCGCGATGATGACCGGCACAAACCACCGCGCGAACCTCCACCATGCCTGAAAGACCTCATCTTTCATGCGGTAGGTGATGAGGGAGAGGAGAAAGAGAGGAATTGCAAGGAAAATTAATGTCGCGAAAATGTCACCATTAATGAAGCTGTTGTTAAAGAAAAAATCAATTTTTGTACATAACTTAGAGTACTTCTTTCTGATAACAACTCTCGCAATAGAGGTTGTATCCCTTATTGGAATCAAATATCGAAAAAATATTTTTCTTGCACTTTGCGCATACGGCTTTAAACATTTTCCCCGTAGGCACCATGGACAAATTTTCTTTCATTCGTATTTGGGGATGATCGATTGGGAGCGGAAGTTTCATTTCCCGATAGAAAGCGAGCTCGGTTGGCACAATACGAAATGGCCTGCCGACTGTTTCGCAGTTTATTGCTTTATCCAGTATGGAATCATTCACTGCATCGATGATTTCTGGAACCTCATCTGTAGAAAGTGCCTCGGTGGTGCCAATATTTGTCTCTGGTTCACTTGCAACATAACCGCCAAGTGCACATATTTCTTCAGCAGTAAGCGGATACGCGGTGTGGGCAAGAGAAATGTTGTATGCCTGCGCTGAGTATTCAATGCCAATTCCATCTCCATACTCCCCCTTTTCAAGGAGACTCACTTTTATTGCATCGATAATACGAAAGTATTCCTCAGGTTCATACTGTCGGTTCAAAATACAGTAGGATTTGTTTTGTAAACCAAAACACATAAAACAACAGTTGAGATTTTTTGAATTAAAAATAAATTCTGAGTTGGTACAATATTTAGAAGAAACAGAAAATTTCACCCAGCTGGAACTTGAACCAATGTTCGTTGTACCATAAAGATGATCGGATTTCCCAGAAAAAAGGATGTCCATTGAGTCGTGATGACCAAGCGAACTGTCTGCGTGGCGGACATTTTCAGCATTTTGGGCATCAACGACATCATAAAGATTTCGAGAATTCACCAGCGTGACTCCGGAGACGTTCTCAACACTCACATTATGTGAGGCATTCATGGGCAGTTCTTTCACCATGTCCCAGAATTTTTCCTTGCACTCTTTAATCTTAGTACGAGAAAGTGGCCGGAGAGATTGCATAAATATTTCGTATTCTTCTTTGGTATGTTGCTCATTCCAGATACAGTGTTTCTTGTTACGAAGATTCACGCAACCAAAACAGTCTGTACAATTATGACAATCAAAAAGAAACATGCTGTCGGAGGAATTTCTTGAGAAGTATGTGAAAGAGCATTTGTAGAGATGATCACCATAGACACTTTCGTAGACATGATCTGAATCTCTGATGGTGCGTGAATCCATCACCATGTTACTTCTTACTACAAAGTTGGAATACCAGATATCTTCACAGTCGAAACATCCCCCGGCATAATAAGCGTTTTTAGTATTTCTTCCCCCATTTGAATAATCGCTATTTACACTCGCCGGATCCCGATTCAAAAATGAAGGTACCGGGAAACGCTGTCGTAGCGACCAGAGCACCTTGAGATGATCATCAGTCGAAACATAATCAATCCCGAAAGTAAGTGGGTCAAATTCGTCTCCAATAAAATACTTGTAATCGTATACTGGAAATGGGCAATTCGAAGGAAATATGGAGATCATCATTTCACGGTGACCCGGAGCGTTACAAGATCGTTTAAAAAGCTGCGTCATTCCCATATGGGGGAGCCTGCGTATCCTTCTGCATGTTGGACAAAAATTTGGAGGTGGCACACGAAGCATTCGAAGAAATTCAATGTCCCCGTCCTCAATCGCAAAATCGCCCTCGCAGTACTGATGTTTTCCTTTCCATATGCACGTACGCATATGCGGCACAAGGTCTGCAAGAATGGGATCGAGGAGCGCGTCAAATTTTGGAGTCTCAGATTGCATAGAGTAGAAAAATTGTAAGGACACTGTAGCATAAAACGCCGAAGAGCATCGGATGCCCTAGTTTCCTTTTGTCTTCAGATACGCGTTGAATATTTTGACCAAGGAAGTGATGATGAAGATGACGTAGAAGATGCCGATGAAGAAGGCGTCAAATGCTCCTCCGTTCATCCCCCACCCTCCGCCGCCGCCCGCGTTTTGCACAAAGAGCGTAACCGCGATGATGACCGGCACAAACCACCGTGCAAACCGCCACCACGCCTGAAATACCTCATCTTTCATGCGGTAGGTGATGAGGGAGAGAGGTATAAAAAGAAGGAGCGGAGAGAGAGAGAATGCGAGGAGTTCACAATATTTTATTGTGTATGCGCGAGTAGCACCATACTCATTCAAGATTTCCTCCCCAAAATACACACAGGTCCCATAAGAAAATTTATCCTGAATAACTGAGATTAAAACAATGAGCCCTAGCGCCCCAAACCCCATCCACAAAACATTTTTTTTTGTATTCATAATCTCAAAAATTAATAATTTGCACTTATCTTCCCTCCATCAGTTGTGAGACCGACAATCACCAGCCCCGGCAAGATCTTTTTGCTCTCTTTCTCATCTTTATCTTCCCTGCCCTTCACCTTTTCCTCAATCCTCGTCACATTCTTCTTGGCACCTTCATAATGTCCCTTGACTTGCAACATTCCTACCACCGCTTTTTCTTCAAATTCCTTGAACCTGCCCGTCCCATTGATAGACCATTCGTAGTGGAGTGCGGTTTGGGGGATTCTTGTTGGCACGTCGTTGTAGCGGAGTTCTTGCAGCTCCAGTTTGAGTTCTTTCTTTTCTTGTTTGAATTTCTTGAAGATGATGTGCAGGGTGTTGCCTGCTTCGTCAGCAATGGTGGTACTGGTGGATGTAGTTAGGACAGTTGTGTTCGAGAGATTGTCGATGCCGATAATCTTGAGTTTCTTCGATATCGGATTGAAAGTCAGGATGGCTTCGGGAGGGGTAATGTCAAAAACAACCTCTTCGCCGATCTTCGACTTAAGCGAGAAATCGGTGGCGCCGTTGCCGTCGTAGTCGAGGAGGAGGGGTGAGGCGTTTTGGATGGTGCCGTCAATAAATGCCATGGTTGCCTTGGTGCTGGTCGCGGACGGAACAGCGGAGAGGGTGCTTGAAGCGGTAACGGTATTGCTTCCGTCTATCTCTTGCATATCGAGCGTGAAGGAACCCGTGGCATAGCCGGCGAGATTGAGAGTGAGAGGGGTATTCTTGGGCACCGTGAGCACCTGGACCTCGCCGTAGCGCTTAAAGCGGCTGCTGGGGATGGTGGAGGTGGCGGAGTTTACGATGTTGCCGAGATTGTCGGTGGCGGAGAGGTTGAGGGGTGAGTGGAGGACGAAGCGGAGGCGTTTGTCGGTCACTGCATCAGTGGCAGGTTGGGTTGTGGTAATAAATGCTAGTGGGACCGTTGAGGTGGAATTGGTGAGAATATTTTGGATGAGAGTGCGTAGCGAGAGGACTTCGAGAATGTCTGCATGATCACGATTAGCTCCAAAAACAGGCTTGTTGTAATCCCTCAAATCCACCCAATACTTCTTAGTCGTCGAAGCCGTACTCCACAACGCACTCGG
>CAZJZB010000016.1:0-13809 GCA_964550425.1 uncultured Candidatus Saccharibacteria bacterium
AAAATTGCTCAGGGATGGCGCTTAATTCAGCAACCCGTTTCTTTCTTTAAACCTAAAATAGCGCAGGTCGGCAGGTAAGGAGCATCCCAGGATAAGAGGTATCCCAAAGATGTACCTATAGGTACAAGTCAGGGATAGTGATGCGGTAGAATACGCGGATGGGAGTGATGGAACACAGTGCGAGACGAGAGCGACGATGGGGAGCATTCCAACAAGCGATGCTTGCCGCTGTCGTAGTTGGAGGTGTCGTACTTATTGCGGCAACGATACCGAATGCCGCGCGTCTTCTCAAATATTTTCCGGGATATAAGAAAGGTGCAAGATTTAACTATAAAGCAAAGTCAGCGCTTGGGCGTCTTGCGGAGAAAGGATGTGTCGTTTTTATTGAAGAAGACGGTAAGCGTTACGCGCGCATAACTGAGAAAGGCGAGCGCATGCTTCAAATGGAAACGGAGCGTGCGGCGATTTCGAAAAAGAGAAAATGGGACCGACGCTGGCGCGTCGTTATATTTGATATTCCCGAACGACGCAGAAACATGCGCGTGCGCCTCCGTCGTTTTATGCAGGAATACGGATTCGTTCGGCTTCAAGACAGTGTGTGGATTTATCCCTATGATTGCGAAGACCTTATCGCGCTTGCGAAAGCGAATTTCTGTGTCGGCGCAGACGTACTGTATATGATTGTCGAGCGTCTAGAGCGTGATAAGCATCTGCGTGAACATTTCGACCTTCCTTCCGAATGAAATGAGGTATCCCAAAGATGTACCTATAGAGACAAGTTGAGGATAGCTATTAACGCAGATTAGGGCGTCGTAAGCGAATCAAGGATTGACTGAGGTATATTTACAGGATTTTTCGGGGCTGTTAATCGGTCTAATGTTACATCGTTGGTCTGGACTATATTTCGCGAGGTCGTGATTTGCGTCAGAGCATCAAGGTATTCCTGCTCACTGACGACTTTGATATTTACGGACGAGGTTGCTGTTCCTCCGCGTCCGGTGCAGGCAAGGGTGACGGTCTTGTTGCCGACAGTATCAAATGATATCCGTCTCGAGCCGTACAAGGAACTTCCGCAATTCTGCGCATTTGACGATGTCCAGTTAATTCTGATCGGTTTGTTGATCGCAGCAACTGTCCAAAAAGCGTTGATGCGCGCCACCACCTCGGGGATATAAACGACGATATTTTTCTTAACCTCGCCGCCTTCTCCCGCGCAGCGGATGACGAAGTCCCACGTTCCCGGTTTGGAAAATCTAATCGGCACATATCCTTTCGCGTACAGTCCTCCAAGACGTTGATTCATAACGCAACTTGTCGCCCCAGTTGAGTCCCATGCTAATATCGCATCCTTATCGATTGACGGTTCAGGGTTATTTATTGAAAAATCCATTATTACGCCCGGCTGAGCATCTCTCCCTCGCGTGCAAGACCCGCCGTATGCCGTCGAACAGGTAGAATTCGCGGGACACGACCCGCTGATGCCGATATCAAGGCAGGATTGCTGCCCCACAGGGACGCAAATTTTATTTTTAGAATTGTAGTATCCTTCAGGGCAACTACCCATAATTCCAATGCCGACGGATTCCGGATCGAATGTGACGGACTGTTGAGTCGTGGTTGCAGATGATTGAATATTTGGAACGTCCGGACTAGTGGGGGACTGAATATTTTGAATATCCGGATTGGGGACATTTGAAACATCCGGATTAGAGTTTGAGGGTACAAAGAGAGAAGCGACTTTACTTATGGTTAATCCGGTTGCTACCCCTCTACCAAGGATCATGGAATTGTAGCCAAAACTAGTTACAAGGGGGTCAATGCTCCTCGTTAGTTCCATAGCATCGGTAAGATACTTGAACCCTATTCCTATGAAATCAGTTATACTTTCAGTGACGCTGCTAATTACATCACTTCCGTCAAATCCCAAAGCGGCAGTTCCCAGAGCAATTCCCAAACCAACCCAATCGTTATTTACGATTGAAATTATGCTTGTCCTTACAAATGATGCAACAGCTACAAATGGTGACCATGGACCCGGAATAATTGCCCCCACAAACAAAATGGCGCCTACAATGTTATTAAAAATATTCCCGCTTCCTCCTCCTCCAGCATACACGGGCTGCGGCACCGCAAGAAATGAAAATGAAATGGCAAAAACAAGAAGAACGGCAAGAATCTTTTTTTGGATTTTTACCATTTTAGAGAAATTATTGCATCGGAAGCAGTGTGCTGTACGGAAGGTATATTGGAGAGTCGGAGATAAGACCGTTTTTAATCAACCAGTAAAGAATGATTATTTTTAATAACCAATAAACGACGTTCCATACAAGAATTATCCTACCTTCCCGCTTGTAGGGCGGTTCAAGAAGAAGGGCGACGCCATATATGACACCCGCCGTTTGATTCATGATCGTGATGACAATTCCAATCCAAAACCACTTCTTTCTTGATGAAAGTATCATCGGCTCTTTGGGCGCACGTGTCTTCTCGATTTCCATACAATGGAGAAAATTATTAATATATACATCTCTATCCTACCCCCACCCTCCTATTTTTGAAAGGGTTAGAAGTGGACAACCCCAGTGTAAATCACGAAACCTTCATTTGAGGATCTATAATCAACACCTTCAAAAGTCCCGTCGGGCAGAGTGAGTCCGGCATAGTCGTTGATGCCGGTGAGAATAATGGGCTTTGAGAGCCACACCGCCTCTATTTTGTGGAGATTCAGAATATACGCCCGATACGCATCCAACCCGACGGAGACCCAGTTATTGCTTGCGGAGTGGAGGAGAATATCAGCCCCGCGCTCCGCATAATCCTTCGCTCGCTCCGGATAGAGGATTTCTGCGCAAATAAGCGTTCCTATATTTACTTTTCCGACGGTAAGAATATGTCCATCTTCTCCGGGAGTATAACGATACTCGGGATAAAAAATCGGCTTCAGAGTGTTCCGTGGCGATGCTGGGTTATACTTGCCTACCAAATCAAAGTAAAACGGATGCCAGTTGCCAAAGGGCCATGTTTCCCCCCCAATGACTAAATTATTTTTATCGTATAAATCAACAATTTCGCCTGCCGGGTTGAATAAAAGCTCGGTATTGTATCTCCCGCCGTTTTTCATCAGCGTGAGGTTGGTGAGGACGTGGGCATTTTGTGTTTTCGCCACGTCGCGAAACGCTTCTATGAGAAATTTTGAGCTTGTGATCCCGAACTTTTCTCTTGCTTCGGTATCGGCATAGTTCCATGTTTCCGCTATAATCATATCCTCGGGGAAAATAATAAGGTCAGTATTTCTTCCGACAAGATTGCGTTTAATAATTGCAAAGCGTTGATGGATAAATTGTTCTACAAAATTTACATCTTTTTCATTGACGACAGTAGGAATATTTTTAAGCACCTCATCAAAGTTTTTGTCCGACGAAATGCTCGTAAATGTCAGAGTATTTTTTCTTGATTCATAGTTCTCTTTATTTTTCTTCAGTACAATTTGCGAAACCGCTGCGGCTGTTATCAGGATTATCACTAGTATACCTGCCGCATAGGCAACCTCTTTTACATTTTTATGCGCTTCATAACGGAGATAGGCATAAGCGATAATGCAGTTGATGATGACGGTAAAAATGCTTAATCCCCACAGCCCTCCAAAAGACGCGAGCCCAAGGAATGTGCTGCTCGCAAGGGATGTCCCGATATTTGCGGCGAGGAAAGAGAGCCATGCATGATTGAAAGCATAATCAAAAATCAAAAGCCCGGCGCCAATGAGCAAGAGATGTGCGACCGTATTATTTTTATCAATGTATCTTTTAACGATGAAAACGAAGATGGGGAATCCGAGAAATGGGAGAAGTTTTAAAAAGGTAAGGAGGAAATCGAAGCCGTAATACAGGGAGCCGAGCAAGAAAATCAATTTCCAGAGAAGCGTTCCCCGCAAAAGCCGCCAAAATCTTTCTTCTTTCAGCAGGAAAATAAAAAACGGGACGAGGAAGACAAAAGAGAGGAAATAGAGAGAAAATGGCGGATTCGCTAGTATTTCCAGCACCGATGAGAGTATGACCAATATCATTTGCTTTTTTAAGTGAAGTGTGCTTTAATTAACCGCGGAAGTGGAGACATTCTTGAAATCTAACATATAGACAACAAGGGGGGCCTATCATGTTCACCATATTCAGTCGTGCAATCTGTCTCTTCCTCTCGGCAATTCTGTTTCTAAATGTCGCGGGGTGTGGCGGCGCTGCGGCACCAAAAGGAACGTGCCGGTCAAGTTTCTGCCCGCCTGCAGAAACGAGTCAGAACGTGGCGGTTGGGGAAGCCAAAGACCGCAATTCGGTAGAAGGTGGTTCTAAGAAGGAGGAGAAAAAAGAAATGGGATCCTTCGAATCCTTTTCGAAACATCTCTTCGTTTACTCAGCAATGGTGGTACTTTATTTTCCGCTCATGGCTGCGGGGGTGGTATGCGGGATCTTTACTCTAGATCCATCCTGCGGACTTAAGAAAAGCAAGAGTCCCAGTACGGATCAAGATCAAGGAGAAAAACAGGAGAAAGGAGGAAAAAAGGAAGAAAAGAAGTGAAGCTTAAGATCGGGTCCGCATTGCCCTCGTGGCGATGCGGGCCCTACTCATTTACACCATTGAGAGTGAATTGCAAGCTGATAATTCCCAATGAAAAGTTGTGGATAACGCAGTGCGCATTTCGTTAACACATGGAGTACACTGTGTGTATAGTTATTAAACTCGTCTATAAAATTTATATGCCACAAGACCAGCGTACAATGTATTTCCGTCTCAGCGTCATTATAAACGCCGTTTTTATTTTGGGAGCTCTTTTTGTGATGATGAAGTATCAAGTGATACTTGCTTCAAAACCGAGTTTTGTCTTTACGTCTCCGCACACAACTGCCTTCGGACCAACTGAAACCGCACAAACTCTGGGACAACGGCAGGATACTCAATCTAAACCGATTGGTGCCATTGTCGGTCAAGTAACCGAAATAAAAGATAGCAGTATTTTGCTGGAAGCATATGGGACTGTCGACTCAAAAAAAACAGTCACCCTCTCTATCAATGAAAGCACGGAATATTTTGAGTCATCTTTTCCATCTGCTGGCGGCCCGCCAAAGCAAATCGCGATTCAAAAAACTGATATCAAAGTCGGAGATTTCGTCTCGGCACTTTTTGAAAGTCAGGTTGATATAAACACTCAAACCGCTTTCACTCCGAAAACTATCAGCGTTCTCCCTCCTCCGGAAGTTCTGCCTAAATAAGTAAATGATACGGTACCTGTGTTACACACAGCACTATATAATACGCCCATCGGCCCTCGCGGAAGGGTGGTACACTGTAGCATAAGCGGTTATTAAATCCGTTCCACACCACATTGCTTATATGAACTCCCGCCGTATCTTCTCGCAAATCGTTCTCGTCGTCGGAGCCCTCCTGTTCTCTATCGGTCTTCAGACGCTTGCTTTTACACAGCCACCAACCTCTACGTCGGACGCTGGAGCGTTCGCACCTATTACCACCGGCCCGATTGGGCAAGCAAAGAAGGGCGGCCTCGTTCTCAACACAAGCGGAGCCGCGAACGGCCTTATTGTGCAGAACGGCAATGTCGGCATCAGGACAGCAGTTCCCGGGTCTGCACTAAGCGTGAACGGCGGGATTTCCGTAGGGAAGTATCACGACACGGCGGCTCCTAATAATGGGATGATTATTTCAGGCAACGTCGGCATAGGAACCATGAACCCGCTTAGGGGAGTGAGGGAGGAAGAGAGCGCCTTCGCTCCAAAGGTTGAATATGGTATGGATAAACACCCGCGTTCCATCTCCACTGGCGATTTCAACGGCGATGGCAAAACGGACTTGCTTGTGGGGAGCGACAACGGAGAACAAAACCCAACCACAGTTTATGTATCCGTTTTATTCAACAAGGGGGGCGGCACCTTCACCACCAAAGGCGCTGTTTACTCTAACATCGGTGCAAAAACTTACAGCTCCGGCGACTTCAACGGCGATGGAAAAACGGATTTATTATCGTTCACCGGACGATATTTCTATACCTCTATCAGTAACGGAGACGGTACTTTTGCCGGTGGGGGCGGTATTGATTTTGGCCCTACTTATTACTCTTCCGTAATATCCCACTCCACCGGTGACTTCAATGGCGACGGCAAAACGGACTTGGCTGTAGTGTGGATAAAATACGGCATCAGTGACCCACCCCCTTACTACCTTTCCGTCTTCGATATTAATAAGGGAAATGGCGTCTCCGCCCCACGGGTTGACTATGGCAAGATAAATCCTTACGCAAGAACCCTTTCCACCGGCGATTTCAACGGCGACAGCAAAACGGACTTGGTTGTTGCGAACTATGGAGAAGTTGGGGAGGGTAACACCATCTCCGTCATTCTCAATAAAGGAAATGGCGCCTTTGCCCCCAAGGTTGACTACACGACAGGTCCCGGACCACGATCCTTCCTTATCGGCGACTTCAACGGCGACGGCAAAACGGACTTGGTTGTATCGCATTCCGAGGACAATTCCATATTCATCAACAAAGGAGATGGTACTTTCGCTGCAGGGGTTAAATACACGACAGATTTTGGTGAACCACCCACTCAAATCGACGACCTCAACGGCGACGGCAAAGAGGACTACTTCACGGTGAATTCCACCGCAAGAATCATCTCCGTTTCGCTCAGCAAAGCTGTGGCGCCCTTTGATAAAAATGCTGTCTTAGATGCAGTATTAAGCGTGAATGGCGGGATTTCTGCCGGGAAGTACAGCGACACGGCGGCTCCGGATAACGGAATGATTATCCCAGGCGATGTCGGCATCGGCACGAAGAGTCCGGCAGCTATGTTGTCGGTCGCTGGCGGCGTGCAAATAGGTGACGACACCTCCGCATGCACCGAAGCAAAAGCCGGAACGCTCAGATTCCATTTGGAAAGAAAGGATATTCCGAGCTCGGATCAGAAACCTGATTCTCTTCAGCTCTGTCGGAATACTGTTTCCGGATACCGTTGGGATTATATCACTCGGAGTAAGGGTGACGCTAATATTATTTATCAGGGTCCCACACCAACCCCTCCGTCTCAGGGTGGTCCTGGCGCACAAAACGATATTTAGCATAGTGGGAGAAAACAAGTTATCCCCCGCGCATACGAATACACTTCTCGCTCATTCTTCGGTATCGCGTATAATTGTCAATATGAGTTCCCGCCGTATTCTCTCGCAAACCGCTCTCGTCGCCGGAGTGCTCCTGTTCTCAGCCGGCCTCCAGACATTTGCCGCATTCACCGAGCCAGTCACTTCTACGTCGGACGCCGGCGCGTTCGCGCCCATTACCACCGTCTCTGCCGGACAAGCAAAGGAAGGCGGTCTCGTTCTCAACACGGGCGGAGCCGCGAACGGCCTTATCGTGCAAGACGGCAATGTCGGCATCGGGACGGCAGTTCCCGGGTCCGCACTAAGCGTGAACGGCGGGATTTCAGCGGGGAAGTACCACGATAAAGCGGCCCCTGATAACGGAATGATTATTTCAGGCAATGTCGGCATCGGGACGGCAGTTCCAGGGTCCGCACTAAGCGTGAACGGCGGGATTTCCGTAGGGAAGTACAGCGACACGGCGGCTCCGAGTAAGGGAGTGAGAGAAAATGTGCTTCACGAGGACGGAATGATTATTTCAGGCAACGTCGGCATCGGCACGAAGAGTCCAACCGCCACATTGTCGGTCGCTGGCGGCGTGCAAATAGGCGACGACACCTCCGCATGCACCGCGGCAAAATTCGGAACGCTCAGATTTCACAATGATTCTCTTCAGTTCTGTCAAAATGCTGCTACTACAACAGTTGTTACGACGAATGTGAAGGTTTCGAGTGCTTGCGACACAGGATGTCCAAAAGGCGGTACACGGCTCTACTGCCTTCCATGCCACGGTTGCTCGCCATATGTAAAAATGGATCTTATGTGCAGATACACTGAAACTATCTCTGTTGGACATGATTACAGATGGTCTGATATAAAAATTGGACCCTATTGATGCTATGCTGCAAGTGATATATTTGATATGAATCCTCGCCGCACCCTCTCGCAAATCGCTTTGATCACCGGAGCCCTCCTCTTCTCTGTCGGTCTCCAGACATTTGCAGCATCCGAGCCAATAACTTCCACATCGGGTGTTGGCATGTTCGCGCCTATTACCGCCAGTCCGGTCGGACAAGCAAAGAGTGGAGGTCTCATTCTCAACATGAGTAGCGCACTTAACGGCCTCATCGTGCAGTTCGGCAATGTCGGCATCGGAACGTCGGTTCCCGGGTCCGCACTAAGCGTGAATGGTGGGATTTCTGCCGGAATGTACAACGCCGTGGCGGCCCCTGATAGCGGAATGATTATTTCAGGCAGTGTCGGCATCGGGACGGCAGTTCCCGGGTCCGCACTAAGCGTGAATGGTGGGATTTCTGCCGGAATGTATAACGCTATGGCGGCTCCGGACAACGGAATGATTATTTCAGGCAATGTCGGCATCGGGACGACGAGTCCAAGCGCAAAACTGTCGGTCGCCGGCGGAGTACAGATAGGCGACGACACCTCCGTATGCACCGAAGCAAAAGTCGGAACACTCAGATTGCACAACGATTCCATTCAGTTCTGTCAGAATCGTATTACTATTGATAATTATGGCTACGTGTTCATAGAATCTGACTACAGATGGTTTGATATTGTAGAAAGGGTCTATTAGATTTTGTATAATCGCGAACTCCACCACTCACGTATTTCCATACACGAAACAAAAACATGCTTATCCACCCCACAGCATCGCGTTACTTCGGCTACCACCGGACAGCTGATATACTTGCAGCCATAACAACAGTAAAATAGTTAATAATCAACAGCCAACCAATATGAACCTCCGCCGCATTTTCTCGCAAGCCACTCTGGTCATAGGGGCTGTCCTATTCTCAATAGGTCTTCAAACGGTTGCCTTCACAGAGCCAACCACCTCTCCGCCAAACTCCGACGTGTTCGCGCCGCTCAACACCGGTCCGACCGTGCAGAAAAAAACCGGAGGCATCATTCTTAACACGAGTGGCGCAGCAAACGGTCTCGTTGTGGAGTTCGGAAATGTCGGTATCGGGACATTGACTCCCACTGCAAAACTGGATGTATCGGGTTCAGTCAATTTCGCCTCGGGCGTGAAGATAGGGAATGACGGCTCCGCATGTACCGCGGCGAATACCGGCACGCTCAGATCGGTTGACGGATCTCTGCAATTCTGCGGAAACGTTACGGTATACGTCCCCGGCACAAGTTCTTGCAATGATAAATGCACTGGCGGCGTCTACTACGGCGATATTTCCTTGTACGGCGACTGCAAAATATATTCGTGCGGTTGGCCAACACAAGAACTCGGATGGGGTACGCTGAATTAGGGCGGACTACAAGAAGAACATGAGTTATGAGGAAAAATCGGAACAGAACGGGAACATACGCTTGTTGCTTATTCTGGTAGCCGCCCTCGCCGCCCTATGGCTCTGGATCAGTTGGTTCTATGGCTGGTCTCCCTTCTTGTCGCAGGGTATAACCGCAGAAGAAGATACAACGCAACAGATACCGCAAAGCGTGCTTGATTCGTTTACAGCTCCTGCCGACTCCACAGAAAGTGATATCCCGCAAAGCGTGCTTGATTCGTTCACAGCGCCTACAAAATCTTCTTCGGTACCCGATTTGTACACTCTATAATCTAATCATGCCATCTGCACCCATCGTTCGCCTGTCCCGCACATCGCTACTTGTTGCGGTGCTCGCGGCCGCATGTATGTTGGGGATTTTTATAGCGCCATACAGAGCGGCAGCTGCCGGTCCCATGTCTATTGCCGGCTCGGCATGGTCTTCCTATATTGGCTGGATTAGTTTCAGGGGGACCGGATATGGCGTGTTTGAAGACACAACAACGGGTGCGCTCTCCGGCTACGCATGGTCTTCTAATCTCGGTCGTATCAGTTTCGATGCGTCAAATGAGACACATCCTGCGCCAAGCGTCAACATGAGCACCGGGAAGGTTACGGGCTGGTTGCGCGCATGCTCGGCATTCACCGACAAAAATGCCTGCAACGGCACATCTGATTCAAATAGCGGTGGGTGGGACGGTTGGATCAATCTTTCTGGCACCGCACAGGACGGTTCTTCTTATGGCGTTGTGCAGAATGCTTCATGCACAAAGTGGACCGGTTACGCATGGGGTTCTGATGCCATAGGTATAATTAGTTTTGGCGGTACCGCAGCCGACGGCTCTTCATACGGCGTTGTTAGTGTGAATCCAGTTGCCTGCGCTCCCGTAGACGGCGGCTGGTCGAATTTCTCAACATGCTCGGCAATCTGCGGAGGAGGCACCCAAACAAGAAGTTGTACGAATCCTTCTCCCGCAAACGGAGGGAATTTGTGCAGCGGCTCGACAATCCAGAGTTGCAATACGCAAGCGTGTGCGCCCACTGTCACACTTCTTGCAAATCCGAGTACTATTGACAAAGACCAGTCATCAACATTGATTTGGAGTTCTACGAACGCAACCTCTTGCACCTCCACGGGCGGCTTCTCCACGGGCGGCGCCACCTCAGGCAGCGTTTCAACGGGAGCGCTTCCTTCCACTAAAAACTATCAAATCAGCTGTGTCGGTTCCGGCGGTTCTGTTGATTCAAATACTGTAAAGGTGAAAGTTCTTTCCGCGAGCGGCAAATCAGCAATCGTTACCGGCTGGGCATGGTCTCCGCACATGGGCTGGATTAGTTTCAATGGGATTGGATATGGCGTGTTCGAAGATGTAACAACCGGGACATTTTCCGGCCATGCATGGTCCTCTCATCTCGGTTGGATTAGTTTTGATGCGTCAGACGCAACGCATCCGGCGCCGAGTATCGATATGAGTACAAGTATGAGCACAAAAAAGATCTCCGGTTGGGTGCGCGCATGCTCGGCATTTATAGACAAAAACGCATGCAGCGGTACGCCTGATTCAAATAGCGGTGGGTGGGACGGCTGGATTAATCTTTCTGGCACCGCCGCAGACGGGTCCTCCTACGGCATCGTACAAAATTCTACCTGTGCGTGGACTGGCTACGCATGGGGCTCTGATGCCGTAGGCCCGATTAGTATGAGCGGTACCGCAGCCGACGGCTCTTCGTATGGTGTCCGCACCGCTCCGGGCACTTGCGGCGTCGGCATACCGACTATCGCGCTTTCTGCAAATCCCACATCAGTGAATCAGGGCGAGTCCACAACGCTTTCCTGGACTTCAGGGAACGCAACCGAATGTCTTGCCTCCGGCGGGTGGACAGGAGCGAAAAGCGCAAACGGCACCTTCACCGAAACGATTGCGAATTTGCAAAAAACAACCACATATACATTAAGTTGTTCAAATGAAACCGGTGTCGCGCAGAAATCAGTTACCGTATCGGTCATAGAATCGAATTATCTCCTGCGCTCCGAAGGGGTTTTTGAAGTGTCTCGATCTGGCGCAGTGACATCCGCGGTTCCCAAGAATGTGCGGGTGTGGGGGATAGCACAAGGCGGCTTCGCTACAACCATTGCACTTTCAACGGAGCTCATCCCCGCGGTCGAGGGAGTTACCGTAACCCTTGGGAAAAACACTTTTTCTCCTCTTGAATACGCGATAGGCACCGTCCCCATACTTCACTTTGCCGGAAACGCAACACTTGATCCGACCACGGCATACGTTGTCCGTGTTACCGGAATCGCAGCGGGCGTTACAAGAATGGTCGATGTACCGCTAACCGCGAAAGTATTATCAGGACCTCCAAAGTTTAGAGAAATTTAAGCAATCATCTATAAAAACCTCTATAAATCGTACTATCCACAACTTGTCGCTATAGCGACAAGTTGTGGATGATAGGGAATTAAGGTGCGGTTCTGGATTGTCGGATATACTGCCCCCATGAAGCGGAAGAAGAGAGCGGTAAAAAAAGCGGAGAAGCGGCTGCCTATCAAGCATTGGAGCCACTCATCGCTGATGGCATTCCTGCGGAATCCGCTGGCCTGGTACAAACGGTATGTTGAGGAGATTTATGATACGCCGACAACGCCGGCGGCGGTCGTCGGCAGCGCGGGGCATTTCGCACTGGAGCATTTTTACAAGGGTGCGTCGAAAGAACTTGCTATACAGAAAGGTTTCGAATACCTGCGCAATGTTGCGGACTTCGAGATCGATTTCGGCAGGGCGAATCCGCCAGCTGGTGGAGCGCGCGCTAGAAAAAAGAAACGTCGCACGATGGAGCAGGAGTACTTGCGAGCCATTTCATATTATCTTCTGCGACCGCCGCGGCACCGCGTTTTGGGGGTGGAAGTGAAGGGTGTGGTGGAAGTTCCCGGACTCCCGCTCCCGATTAAGGCCGTTTCGGATCTTGTCGTCGCGTCGAGCATAGAGAGGGGTGCGGTCGACATCGTGGATCATAAATTCGTCGCTTCGTTTAGCAAGGGGGGTGCCACAAAAACAATCTTCGTCATCCAGGCGATCTTCAATTATTACACGGTCAAGAAACTGTTTGATAAGACAGTACGGCGCTTCATTGTGTATGAGTGTAAGAAGTCGAGAAATGCCGACGGCTCATCGCAGATGCGCCGATACATCATTGACTTCCGCGAGCGCAAGGACGATTTTGCGGTCTTCCATCGACTTATCAGTGACGCGACCGAGGAAATCTCTCGGCCGCGCATCTATTTGCCGAATCCATCCGATATGTTCGAGGGCGATAACTCTTTTGACATTTACCGGCTCGGGCTTGTGGATGATGATTAAGTTTACCAGTGAGAGAGAAAAAGCAAACGCATTTCAAAATCCGATTCACCGGCATATTTTTAAATTGCCCACTGTGCATAAGTATACCTTCTTTGTATGCAGTTAATGCTATGGTGAAAACATAATGCGCACTCGCTCATTCAAGACAGTACTGCTGTCGCTCATAATAAGTATGCCGCTCGTCGGGCACGCCGCTCCACCCGATCCGTTCATCTACAATCCGCATCTTACCGGGATGCCGACTATCGTTGGAGCGCCGTACGGCACGTTCCAGACGGCGGTTCGGGCCGGTGATACGCCGACGCTTCAGATATATGTACATAGCAAGCAGGATGTGCCGTCCGTTTCAGCCGACCTCTCAGATTTCGGGCTTTCTGATTCGGCTACGACAAGCGGCAAATGGCTCGGGTACGGAGCATTATATTATCCGGCCTATTTTTATAACTTCGGTCCGCTCTCGATCAGCACCGACACATCAGACGGCGCGCACATTATCTCCATCACCGCAACCAATACCGCAGGAAATACGACGATAGCGACCACGAGTATTCTGGTCGACAATGCTCCACCGACGGTCTCGCTCTCGAGCATCACTTTTTCCACCACCTCGCCACGCACAGGCGATTATATGTATCTTTCCGGTTCAATGAATGGAACGGGAACCAAGATAATATCGGGAAGCATCCTAGAGACATTGCTTAATGCCGATAAAAATGAACGCGGTCCATGGCCTCACCATAGGGCTGTGTATTCTCAGAAGACGCTTATCAATGCCGCCGCCTCATCAACCGATGGCACGTTCACCAATGTACCCTTCCAACTCAATGAAGGCGGTATACCGGGGGATATTGGAGCATCTTCTTTTTTCAAGATTGATATTTCTGTATACGACGAAGCGGGGAACACCGCTACTACGAGTTTGACCGTGCCTGTCCCAAAACCAGTTCCGCCCGATCCTTGTGCGTCTGGCGGTTGCGTCTCAAACGTCCTCTTCCTGCCCGGAC
>CAZJZB010000017.1:0-13334 GCA_964550425.1 uncultured Candidatus Saccharibacteria bacterium
TTGTATGTACGCCACCGTATCACAAAATCAGCAACCCAAAAGTTTCTTTAACCGGGAAAAGACAATCTTCTGACATTTTTCAAAACGCACGCAGATACGACAGATATCTTTTGTCTGCAAGAAGTATGGTCTGCATCCGATGATCATTTAGATGGTCATCTCGCTGGTGGCGTGAAGATAAATAATAGCCAAATCATGACCCGTGGATTGAAAGAGATATCCGAAGTATTGCCGAATCATGTCGCATTTTTCCGTCCCCATCATGGTGACAATTACGGCCTTCTTATGTTGGTAAATAAAAACCTCGCAATTATGGAGGAAGGAGAAGTATTCGTCTATAAAGAAAAAGGGTACGTTGCCAAAGGAGATGCGGGGAATCATGCTCGCAATATTCAATACGTAACGGTAGAAAGCATGACTGGTCCGATTATCGTTATAAATTTTCACGGTCTGTGGAATGGTAAAGGTAAGACAGATACGGAAGATAGAATTCAGCAATCAAAAAACATTCTTGAATTTATTTCGAAGCTCAATGGAGAACATATCTTATGCGGTGATTTCAATTTATTACCCCATACCGAAAGCATCAAACTTTTTGAGAAGGAAGGTTTAAGAAATTTAATAAAGGAATACGAGATATCCTCTACACGTACTTCGTTCTACACAAAGCCAGAAAAATACGCCGATTACATTTTCGTAACCAAAGGGCTACACGTAAAAGATTTTAAGGTCTTGCCGGATGAGGTTTCTGATCACGCGCCTCTCCTTATCGATATATAATGAAGTTCAGAATCCATAACTTCATGCTATAGCGGGAAATAGTGGATATCCACTTCAGTCCTCTGCGGCAAACGCGCGTATGTAACCTCGCATTCACAGCACTCGTTTTGCCAAGACCATTCTTTTCTTTTGTTCCTTTTTCCGGACCTCATGTTCGTCCATGCCGAAGTGGTGCGCGAATTCGTGCCAGAGAGTGTCGGCGATTACGTCGCGCACATCCGTACCGTCTTCATGCGCCGCTTCTTCAATCGACTTACGATAAAGCGTTATCGTGTCCGGCACGGTCATGCCGATACCATAGGTATCTCCGCGCGCGGAGAGAGGGATTCCTTGATAGAGACCAAGAAGGGTTTCGCCCAGTCGCAGCTTCTCTTGCATGCGAACGAGCGTTGACGGCTCGTCCTCAATGAGAAGGGCGACATTTTGTATCTTTTTGCGCACTCGTGCGGGAAGCCGTTCAAAACCTTCCCGAACGGCTCGCTCGAATTCCGCCGGTTCCATTACATCATTCTACCTTGGTGCGCCCACATGGATTCGAACTAGCGTGTGGTATTATATAAAGGGAGTCGTCGAAATGTGTTGAGGATGATACTGTGCGGTTAGAAAATATACATGCGCCCGTATCTTCTCGGATTCGATACGAGCGCTCGTTCGGAAAACAAGAATCCGAGGACGTTCCTTGTTTCCTCACTACGCGCCCGTAGCTCAGTTGGTAGAGCAGCTCGCTTTTAACGAGAAGGTCGCAGGATCGTTCCCTGCCGGGCGCACATGAATGCATTCAAAGATCAGTGCATACTACTCCGCAAACAGGGACACACTCTGACTGAGATTATGCAGATGTTAGGGAGATCGAAAACGTCGATATTCTTTCATATACAGGATATTCCGCTCGATGCCGAGAAGATTCGTGCAATACGAAAGGCGTCTGGTATTCGAATCAGACAATACGCTATAGCAAGAAAGGGGAAGAGCACACGACTATTTAAAAGATTTGAAAAATGGACGACGGACACGGTACTCCTCGTGGCGCATTTAATTTTTGATGGAGAAATAAGAAACGGCGCAATTTACAATAACAGAAGCGAGGCGCTCATTAGGCAGGTGGAGGTTTGTATGCGGGGTATTTATGATTTCCATCCTACACGATACAAAAACGTTTTGACAGGAGTGTCGAGAATCAGTTATTTTAACGTTGAGTTCGCCACATTTCTAAAAGAAAAAAGAAAAGAGCTTATTAGAGATGTAAGGAAAATGCCCCATGATTTGAAGCTCGAGTTTCTGCGCGCGTTTTTTGATGACGAGGGATGTATGGATTATCGACCACAATCTAATCGTCGTAAAATACGCGGCTATCAGAAAGATGTAATGATTCTAAAGATTATAAGCAATCTTCTGGGTGACTTCGGCATTGAATCTCGCGTAGTAAAACCAAATGAGATAGTGATTACTGGAAAAGAAAATCTACAAAGATTCGCAAGAACTATAAATTTCTCACTGGGTGTGTATATAAATGGAAATCGTGCAAACAGCAGGTGGAAGAGGCATATAGAGAAAAGGGAGCTGCTTACTCGCGCTATAAAATCTTTCAAAAGCTAGTAGGTGAATGCGTCAACCGTTTTGCCGTTTACGTCCAACAGTTTCACGAGTTCATTCTTGGTACGCCACATTGAGCTTGTACGGCCGAGGTAGATGCGCCACGCATCACCCTGAAAATCAGTATCGTTTCGGTGTGCGGTAACACAGCCGTTATAATGCAAGTATTGCACCAAGAAATTCTTACATGCACCGGATGCGTTTACCGGCGGCGTGAGGGTAACTTGGCATCGCGAAAGTTTGTCCACATAATCGATGCATGAAGCATCGCGGATGTAATCAGGACCGTAGAAGGAAGCGAGTTCGTCGGAGGGCACAGGACAGTTTCGTGGCAGAGACGGGGAGAATTTTTGGAAGGTGCTGAAATAACCGATACATTTGTTTTCGCGGAAGGATGCGCCGATAGGCGACTGCCCGGATATGATCATCGCCCGAGTACCCGGGGAGAGTACAATATCTTCCGCTTCGTTCACAACACCGGAGGTCGGCACTTCGGTTCCTTTCGGGATACTGACGGAAGAGCCGCTCGCATCACTCTTCAGCGTCCATCCAGAGAGATTGATCGGCATTCCGGCATTTTGCGCAACGGATATTTCAACATATTCCTCCCCGGGGTCCGATGATCCCGCACTGGAGACATAATGGTTCATTCTGACGATACCGCGATAGGGCGATGGTGTTCCGAAGACACCACCTCCTACAAATGAAGGGATTGGTCCGGCACTTCCTGAATTACCAGAAACACCTCCACCGTTAGACGAATCAGACAAGGATGCGTTTGAATCGCCGATGGCAAAGGGCGCTCGCGGGAGCCGCAGATACGTCCCGCCGCCGAGGATGCCGGGTTGTGCAATTCTCGAACCAGTTGGAGTAGTCGAATGTAGCGGGCCGCTGGCCGCAATCCAAATGAGAAATATAAAAACGAAGACACCTATGAAAAACCACGCATCATGTCCCATGAGGTGGATGATACAGGCGCTAGGCACTAGGCGCTAGCAAGAACTATGCACTCAGACAGGCGCTAGGATTTAGCTATCCTAAGGTCTAGATCCTAAATCCTAGTTTCGCGAGTTCTTCACGGACAACACGCTCGTCGCTCCATGGAGTTTTAGTTCCCCCAGCTTCCATAATGAAAGGGTCGGTGCCTTTGCCGCTAATAAGCACAGCATCGCCCGGGCGCGCGATGTGTAGCGCGCGCCGGATTGCCTCGCGTCGGTCAATAATAATCTCGGGCGCGCGCTTCATATCGCGCGTCATTGCGTCAATAATTGCGCGCGGGTTTTCATCGTATGGGTCTTCATTCGTAAGAATGACCTTTTCACACGCTTCCTCCGCAATGCTACCCATCAGGGGACGCTTCCACGAGTCGCGCCCGCCGCCGGTGTTGCCGAGAACGCAAATTTTTCTTTGTTTCGGAAAGGCGCTGTACAGAGCGCGGAGCGAATCCGGCGTGTGAGCATAATCAACAACAACGAGAAAGTCCTGTCCCGCCTCGACGTGCTCGACGCGCCCGCGTACGACTGGGAGCACTGCAAGTGCCTGCATCGCGGTCAAGAGTGGAATACCGAGCGCTTCGCAGAACTTCAGTGCGGCGAGCGCATTCATCGCATTGAAGGTTCCCGGCAAGGGAAGGGAAAAACGCACTCCCGCGTATTCAAAACTAATACTCCGCTCATCCCCAACCAAATATCTGAGTTCATGCAGGTTGAATCCTATCGTTTTCTGAACGTGCGCCGAAAGGAAGGCGCGGCTCTCCGGAATATCGTCATTGGCTACGAGTATTTTATTGCGTTTGGGTGAGCGAATAAGCGTCTCAACAATGGCACGTTTGGCCGCGACATACTTCTCGAACGATCCGTGGCTTTCTATATGTTCGCGCTGAATATTAGTCACAACGAGACCATCGAGGTCAAGGAACCAATGCCGATATTGTAGGACGCTCTCGGACGTTACTTCTATGACCAGATGCGTGCATCCGGCCTGAAGCGCCCGACGCATGAATGCCTGCGCGAAGCCGCGTCCCTGCAGTGTCATCTTGTAGCGATTCGGTTCCGAATCGTTCTCTATTGCGAACCGGATGGTGGAAATGAGCGCCGTTGTGTGGCCCGCCGCGCGCAGTATTGAAAAAAGCATCTCTGCGGTCGTGGATTTTCCCTTTGTCCCCGTAATGCCGATGACGACGAGTTTCCGCGCGGGGAAGCCATACGACAGCGCCATAAAAAAAGATAGTATCCCGTGATACAAGGGCCGCAGTGGCTGCACCACAGATTCAGGCACTATTTTTTTCAGCAAGCGAACGACACGATTAACTAATTCGTACATGTAAAAGAAAGAATGATAATTTAGTGGCTTTGTGAGAGCGCCGCCTTAAGCCGCACTTCTTTACCCACTGCACTATCCGGGATTGCTTGGAGTGCTTTGCGCGCCTCGCGCTCGGTGTAGCCGAGCGCGACGAGCGTATCAAACACCTCTCCATCCTCGCGCGAATGCGACTGCGGGCCGACCTTGTCGGCGAGTTCCACGAGCATCTTTTCGGCACTTTTCTTGCCAAGCCCGACGACCTTGGTGAGATATTCGAGATCACGCGTTCCGATAGCGCCCTCAAGCGCCTCGCGCGTCGCGCGGCGCAGCACCGAAAGCGCCGTCTTCGGGCCCACGCCCGGAACCGAGAGTATGAGTTCAAAGAAATCGCGCTCGGCAGTGTCAGGGAATCCGTAGAGTTCCAAGCCGTCCTGTTTGAGCGCGAGATGCGTTGCCATCTGTGCTTCGCTCCCCACCTTAAGCGTTTGCGGCATACTCATGCGCACCTCAATTCCGAAGCCCGCGACTTCAACAACAGCGCTTACTAACCCTACGTGGAGTACTTGCCCGCGAATCTGTCGGATCATGCTTCTATCGTACAACCATTTGCCAGCAAGCGGGAGATAGCGTATATATAAAGACACATGGCAATTACCAGTTCCGCGAAAAAGGCGATACGCTCTTCGGCGAAGAAGCATGTTTTCAATCTGCGCCGCAAGGACGCGCTGCATGATACGACTAAGACGTTCATGAAAAAACTCGCTTCCAAAGACATCGCTGGAGCCGAGAAACTTCTTCCCACGGCCTATGCAGCCATTGATAAGGCGAAAAAGCGCGGTATCATCAAAGGCAATACCGCCGACCGCAAGAAATCCCGTCTCGCAGGGGCTATAAAAAGGGCGCGGTCGTAATCTCAGTGCTCTCGGCCGGAATCGAACCGGCATCAGCCCCTTCGGAGGGGGCTATCCTGTCCGTTGAACGACGAGAGCTATGTGGGTCTGATAACAGATTATTGGTGTTGTATCTCCGTACTCGGTATAATACACTGTGTGTAGGATCGTTTTATGCCCCCGCCAATCACCGATACCATTGTCTCTTTATCACAATTCTTGTTGGGGTATCTTTTCATATTTTTGGGGGAGACATGGTGGTTTTTTCTTTTACTGATTCTTCTGCCGGTTGCGCGCTCAACATGGATCTACTGGCGCCAACTCATTTTTCAACACAGCATGAAATATACGCTGCTCGAGATGCGCGTTCCGCGCGAGATTATGAAAAATCCGCGCGCGATGGAACAGGTGCTCCGTTCAATGCACTCGATGCGCAATGCGCCAAACAACCTCCGCGAAATTTATTGGGACGGCGAAGTGACGACCTGGGTCTCGCTTGAAATCGTCGGGCGCGGCGGCGAAACACATTTTTATATTCGCTGCTTGAAGTCGCGTCGTCAGCTTATAGAAGCGGCGTTCGTATCCTCATATCAAGACGTGGAGTTGGTGGAAGTGCCCGATTATGCCGAATCGCTCCCCAAGTCGGCCGAAGAGTTATGGGATCAAGAACTTGATTTCTTCGGCGGCGAGTTGGAGCTGGCAAGACCTGATATGTATCCGTTGCGAACCTATCTGGAGTTTGAAGTGCCGAATGAGGATGTCCAACTCATCGACCCGATATCAAACGTGTTGGAGATTTTAAGCAAATTGTCAAAAGACGAATTCGTGGTTGTGCAGATAAATATCGCTCCCGCCGCTCATGAGTGGGCGCACGCATGGCAAGACGGTCTTAAGAAACTAAAGGACACGGGAAGTAAGGCCGCATCGGGAAACGAAGGATCTCAATTTTCTTTCCGCACACCGGGACAGACGAGAGTATTGACGGCGGTTGAGGAAAAACTGGGACGGCAAGCATTTGACACGATGTTAAGAATTGTCTATGTATGCCCGAAAGCGGTATATTCTGATACGGTGCCGCGCCGCGGTCTTGTCGGTGCGTTGAATCAATATGCAACGGGAGACATGAACGCTTTCAAATGGAACTATCCGGCGAGTACTCGTACCCAGTTGTGGGACTGGCCGTATATGTTCCCCGGGTTGCGCAAAAAGCTTCGCCAAAAAAGATATTGGCATTGGTTTATCCATCGTGAAATGCCGGAACATGAATGGATGGGAAGGTTGTTAAGCTCCCATCCGCTCAACTGGAATTCTTTATCACACACGAATCAACTTGACATTGCCGAAGTGGCAACACTCTTTCACCCGCCGACACATGTGGTGCTTACAGCTCCGCATATCCATCGCGTGGAGAGCAAGAAGGCGGGACCGCCAGCGGGACTTTCTATTTTTGGCGACGTATCGGCAATAGATAAATTCACCTAATCATTATGGCTGAGAAAAAATGGAAAGGCAAAAAAAAGGAAAGTAACGATACCGGAGGTAGTTTTAATGATTTTGCGATTGTCGCACTCGCAGGTATCATGATCGTCTCGTTTCCGCTTCTTCCTTTGCTGGTGTTGCTCGGTCAAAATACGGCGGCAACATTTTTTGAGATCTGGCGCGGCCCGGTGCGCACCACCGGCATAATCCTTGACGCGCTTCTCATCGGTCTCATGATCTATACGATTATAGAAATATGGCAAATTCAGCCGCATGTGCGCCTACGGCGCATGCACGCACAGAAAGGAGATCATGCGAAAAAGCACGCGCCCATGTTTACCGAGCAATGGACGAAGATTCGCATGAGGATGACGGAGGACACTCCCGACCATTTCCGGCTGGCAATTATTGAAGCGGATGCGCTTGTTGATGAATTTTTGCGTTATGTAGGTTACGAAGGCGAGCATATGGCGGATCGGCTTTCCAAGCTAAGCGCGGCGCATATCAAAAGTTTGAATGATGTGTGGAACGCGCACCGCTTGCGCAACATTCTTGTTCATTCACCGAGCGCTACCGTTACAAGCAGGGAAGCAAAGGTCGTCATCGCCGCCTACGAAGCGTTTCTTAAAGAGATGGGAGGGATAGAGTAGTAGATGAGGCGCTAGGCATTAGGTGTTAGCAAAGAAAACATGGAACCGCAAACCCATTCGACAAACTCAGGGCAGGCAAAAATCTGCCAGAATTGCAAACAAGAGTTCACGATTGAACCGGAGGACTTCGTGTTCTACGACAAAATCAAAGTACCCCCGCCGACATTTTGTCGCGAATGCAGAATGCAACGCCGTTTTGCCTATCGCAACGAGAGGACGCTGCACCGTAGAAAGTGTGCCATAACGGGCAAAGATATCATTTCTTGTTTTGCGCCCGATGCGCCATTTAACATAATTGACCGCGATCTCTGGTGGGGTGATAGCTGGGACCCTCTCGCAAGCGGGCGCGACTATGATTTTCAAAACAGTTTTTTTGAACAATTCCGAAAACTTATGGAGGAGACCCCAATGCCAGCACTCTTCATCGGAAAGTGTATCAATACCAAGTACGGCAATCACATTGGAGAATTTAAGGATTCGTATCTCGTATCTGCTTCGTGGATTGGTGAAAACATTATGTATGCCGCTCGGTGTAATGCCTGCAAAAACTCGCTCGACATGTTTGCGACCGTTGAATGTGAATTCTGCTACGGAGATACTTCGTGTATTAAATGCAACAATGTTCATTTCTCGGAGCATGCAGTTGCTTGTTCAAGTTCCGCATTTTTATATGATTGTAAAGGATGTTCCGATTGTTTCCTCTCGGCCAATTTGCGAAACAGGCAATACTGCTTTATGAACGAACAACTATCAAAGGAGGAATATAAGAAAAGGATCACCGAATATGATATTCGAACATGGTCCGGTCTAGAGAAGGCAAAAACTGTGTTTGCAAGAGTTAAAGACAATGCTCTGCGCCGATATGCAGTAATTGTGAATGCGCAGAATGTTACCGGGGACAATATTACCAACGCCACAAATCTTCGGTACTGTTTTGATGTTGCAAACGGCATAAAAGACTGCCGGTATCTTACAAATGTGATTGATCGAGTTGAGGATGCGTATGATGGACACGGCATTGCGTCTCTGACAACAGGGCTTGAGATGATTGATACCGGAGATGGAGGGGCTAGGTGTTTTTTCACGGCGACCGTGTGGGGAAGTCATGATATGTGGTATTCCTACAATTGTCACAGTTCCCATGATTGTTTTGGATGTATTGGGGTGAGGAAAAAATCATATTGTATTTTCAACAAACAATATTCAAAAGAAGAATACGAGAGGATCCTTCCTCGGATCATAGAACATATGAATGCCATGCCATATGTTGATTCAAAAGGTCGCACCCATGGTTTCGGAGAATATTTCCCCATTAAGCTTTCACCGTTCGCTTATGACGAAACCATCGCTCAAGATTACTTTCCACTCTCACAAACAGAGATAGAGAAGAATGGTTGGAATTTTAAACCAATACAACAATCTCAATACGCTGTTACAAAACATGCATCTGATTTACCGGACTCAATTGAGGATGTTAACGACTCAATCTTGAAAGAAATAATCGAATGCGAAATATGCAAGCGAGCTTTTAGGATTCTTGAGGACGAACTCACTCGCTTGCGACAATTCGGTATCGTCCTACCTCGCCGATGTTTTGAATGCCGACATCACGAGCGTTTTCTAACGGTAAATTCTCCGCGTCTTTATCACCGCACTTGCCAATGCGCCGGCGCGCAATCAGGAAACAGCATCTATCAAAACACCGCCACACACGCTCATGGTACAAAACCCTGCACCACTGAATTTGAAACCTCCTACGCCCCCGACCGACCGGAGATCGTCTACTGCGAGCAGTGTTATCAAAATGAAGTTGCATAACCCGCCAACAAAAACCACATATTCTTATTTGTGACGGTCGGCAAAGATAAGAATATTTTCATAGCGGTTCACGTGAAGGCGGAACCGCCAAGCGTCAAGGTTGCAATGTGGTAACATGACACAATTCCATGCGAGAAGAAATCAAAACCTGCCAGAATTGCAAACAAGAGTTCACGATTGAACCGGAGGACTTCGCGTTCTACGAGAAAATTAAGGTTCCGCCGCCGACGTGGTGTCCGGCGTGCCGGATGGTGCGGAGGATGACATGGCGCAACGAGCGAACGCTTTACAAGCGAAAGTGTGATGCTACAGGAGAAGACATTATTTCAATGTTTGACCCGAAAGAGCCGTTTCGGGTGTACGCGCGTGATTATTGGTGGTCTGATGCGTGGGATCAAATGGCGTCGGGACGCGAATACGATTTCTCTAAACCGTTTTTTGCGCAATTTCGCGAGCTGTTAGAGCGTCAGCCGCTTCCCAATCTTGCGAACAGTAATGTGATAAATAGCGAGTATATAAATCATAGCCACGATTGTAAAAATTGCTATCTCATATTTGGATCAAGTCGTAACGAAAATGTTTCTTATGCAAGCGGCCCCGTTGATTGCAAGGACTCATATGATCTGTATCTTACGTTGAATGTTGAGAAAGGGTATGAAAATATTATCGCAGCAGGCCTCTATAATATTGCGTTTACACAGGATTCGGACAACAGTTTCGGCTCGCGGTTTCTACACTCCTGTCTTGATGTCAATGAGTCGTTTGGGTGCGTCAATTTACGGAATAAAACAAATCACTTTTTTAACCAGCCGTATACGAAAGAACAGTACGAGGCAAAGCTTGCAGAAATTGATTTGGGCAGTTACCGCGTTCTTTCCGAATACAAAAAGAAGTTTGCGGAGTTTGTTTTACAGTATCCGCGGCGCTACGCCTCAATTTTGAAATCAAAGAATGCAACGGGAGATAATATTATGAATTCCAAAAACGTACAATCCTGTTTTGATGTGTATGGGAATCTTGAAGATTCAAAATATGTTATTCATGGGATGGATTTGAAAGACGGATATGATGGGTATGGGTTTGGCATCGGGGCCGAACTCATGTATGAGGGGGTGGATAATGGCCTGAACGCATCACGAAACTCGTTTAGTGTGTTTACGCATACCTGTCGGGATGTTTCGTATACCTATTGTTGCCGTAATTCATCCCATCTTTTTGGGTGCGTCGGTTTACGCAATAAAGAGTACTGTATTTTGAATAAGCAATATACAAAAAGAGAGTACGAAGAGCTTCTGCCGCGAATTATTGCGCATATGAACGAGGCGCCCTATGTCGGGCAGAAAGGGAGGGTATATCGCTACGGAGAGTTTTTTCCACTTGAGATTTCTCCGTTCTCGTATAACGAATCCATCGCGCAGGAATATTTTCCCATCACGCGTGAAATTGCTGAAAGCCGCGGATATCGCTGGAAGACGGAAGAAAAGAAAAATTACAACATTACCAAAAAGGCGGCGGAGTTGCCGGACCATATCAAGGATATTCCAGATGCGATATTGAATGAAGTGATCGGTTGCGCTCATCAGGGCGCATGCCATCATCAATGCACCACCGCCTTCAAAATCATCCCTCAAGAACTCCAATTTTATCGCGAAATGAATTTTGCGTTTCCGCGCCTTTGTTCAAACTGCCGCCACTATGAGCGTATTGCGAAGCGGAATCCCCTCAAACTCTGGCATCGTTCCTGTCAGTGTGCTGGCAGAAAATCAGAAACACATACCTATGAAAATACCGCCCCTCATTTCCATGGCGAAAATCATTGTCCCAATGAATTCAAGACCCCCTACGCCCCCGACCGTCCCGAAATCGTCTATTGCGAGCAGTGTTATCAAAACGAGGTGGTATGACCCGCAGAAGAGAAATTATGGTATAGTGCATCCAATACGATGCCAGAGAATGAAAACGAAAAAGACGTTGTATATTTTGCAAAAACTGATTTCAGAAACCAGGATCGGCTATTTGGCATTAAGCGAAAAGATCGCCGCCAGCATATGTATGTGGTCGGGAAGACCGGCACCGGCAAATCAGCATTCATCCACAATCTTATCGTGCAAGATATCACGAACGGCGAAGGCCTCTGCGTGGTAGACCCGCACGGCGAGCTTGTCGAGAGCGTCATTCGTAAAATTCCGAAGTCCCGCGCGCAAGATATTATCTATTTTAATCCCGCGGACACGGAGTATCCCATAGGGTTCAATATTCTTGATTTGCCGAATCCGAAATACAAACACCTTGTGGCATCCGGCCTCATGGGTATTTTTACAAAGATCTGGGCCGGGGTATGGTCGGCGCGTATGGAATATATTTTAAACAATGCCATTTTGGCGCTCCTTGATACGCCCAACACGACCCTGCTTGGCATCCCGCGCCTTCTTGTGGACAAAGAGTATCGTCAGCGAATTATTGCAAACGTGAACGACCCTGTCGTCAAAGCATTTTGGTTGAATGAATATGAGGAATGGCAGGACAAATTCCGCAACGAAGCTATCGCGCCGATTCAAAATAAGGTTGGGCAATTCCTCTCTACCGCGATCATCAGAAATGTCGTCGGGCAATCAAAAAGCACGATTGATATTTTTGAAATCATGAACCAAAGGAAGATTTTTCTCATAAACGTTTCCAAGGGACGTATCGGCGAGGATAATGCCGCACTCCTGGGAGCCATGCTCATTACTAAAATCCAGCTCTCCGCGATGGAGCGGGTCCGTATTCCGGAAGAGAAGCGCAAGGACTTCTATCTGTATGTGGACGAGTTTCAGAACTTCGCAACAGATTCGTTTGCAAGCGTTCTTTCTGAAGCGCGCAAATATCGATTAGATCTTACCATAGCGCATCAATATATCGGTCAATTGGTGACGGATGTTTCCACCAAAGTACGCGATGCGGTGTTTGGCAACGTGGGAACGATGGTCGTATTTCGCGTGGGTGCCGCAGACGCTGAATTTCTTGAGAATGAGCTTGAACCGGAATTCACTATTCAGGACATGGTCAATCTGCCGAACTACAATATCTACCTGAAACTCATGGTAAACGGCGTCACCTCGCGTCCCTTTTCTGCAAAAACACTCCCGCCATTCAATTTGCGCGATGAAGTGCTGACCGAGGAAGAGGTGATTGCTATTTCGCGGAAAAACTATTCGCGCAATCTTGAGGATGTTGATGCGGAAGTGCGGGCATGGAGTTCAAACCAACCAATCGGAGAGGCGAACGAAAGCGGGGGACAGGGGAATGTTCCGCGCGCAGGGACTTCAGCATCGAGAGGGTTCGGCGAGGCGGGAAAACAATCATATGATATCAAGTGCACTCTTTGCGGCAAAGAGGCGAAGGTGCCATTTGAGCCAATACCGGGGCGTCCGGTGTATTGCCCGGAATGTTACGGAAAGATCGGAAAGGGGGAATTAAAACCTGTATTTTCAGCGCGGGTATCGCAAAACAATCTCACCGCATCCGCTTCGGCACTCTCTGCTCTTGGCATTGAGTTTGCGCCGGTGCCAGGGGGTGGAAATAGCCGAGCCCCACAGCAGCAAAGGCAGCAGCTCCCGAAACAGAAGTTTTCTTATACAAAGCCGCCAGAAAAACAAAACCATCTTCAACACGATCATCTTCCGCACCCACTGGTACCCGCAGGGAAGCAGGGTCTCCGCGACGCCCTCAAGGATTTTCTCAAGAAATAAAGAATAGCTGGCAAAGCCCTACTGCTTGATTTTTCCTTTCTGGTGCCCCCGCGAGGAATCGAACCTCGATTACGAACTCCGCAAGCTCGCGT
>CAZJZB010000018.1:0-13120 GCA_964550425.1 uncultured Candidatus Saccharibacteria bacterium
CCGTCATGATGGCGAAGAACATCGGCGCCACCTATCTCGTGAATCTTTCAAATATCGATTATGTGTACGACAGCGACCCGCGCAAGAATGCAGGCGCAAAGAAGATAGAGAAGATAAGTTGGACTGATTTCAGGAAACTCATTCCTGTAGAATGGGACCCGGGACTTTCTTCTCCGTTTGATCCTGTCGCCGCGAAAGAAGCGGAATCCATCGGCCTGGAAGTCGCCATCATGAACGGCGCGAAGCTCGACGAATTTTCAAACTATTTGGACGGCAAATCCTTCGTCGGAACGGTTATTTCTTAATCTCTGAGAAGACCTTGTCTATCTGCGCGTGAAGTCCTTGAAGCGTGCCGTTGTTCTGGAACGTATAGTCCGCTATTTTCATAACGCCATTTATGTTCATTGCAAACTCTTCATTCTGTTCCAATTCTCTGTCCTCTTGCTCGCAAAAACGTTCGAATGACACGTGATCTTTCTCGCTACCTCGCTTCACAACTTTTTCATAACGAACTCTTCTGTCGGCATCAACCGCAAGCAGAATGGCGCCCCGTTCTTTAAGCATCTGTGCCCCAGCAACGCCTCGAACCGCTTCGATAATCGCATCTCTGCCATCCGCATACGCACGCTCATAGAGCGTCTGTATGATGTAGGTGGGGTGATGCGTGCGCCGCAAATCAGTTCCGACCTCATTCAGAGTATCGCGATTAATAGGGAGACCGCGTCTTTTTACTTCCTCGGCGATAAAACCGCTTGCGGAATAATGTCTGAATCCAGTTTTTTTGAGATACTCGACAACAGTACCCTTCCCAGAACCGTTCGTGCCGGTGATACCAATAATCATTTTTTAGCGAACCAATTCGCGAGCGGGATAAGAAGCGGAGCGGCGAGCAAGATGGAAGAGTAGGTGCCTGCGATGATGCCCACCAGCATCACGAGTGCGAAATTTTGAGTCGCGGGCGCACCAAGAAGAACAATCGCCCCAAGCGCAAGAACGACAGTGAGTGAGGTGTTGATGGAACGAGTCATGGTCTCACTAATACTCTTCCCAACCGTTATCTCAAAGGGTTCCTTTGTGTTTGTCTTCTCATTGCGAACGAGATGCTCGCGCACACGGTCGAAAATGACAATAGTATCGTTCACTGAGTAGCCGAGAAGCGCCAAGAGCGCGGTGATAAAAAGAGCATCTACCTCGGCGCCCGTAACGTGCGCGAGAATTGCGAAGAAACCTGTAGGGATGATGAGGTCGTGGAGGAGAATTATGACAACCGTGAGTCCGTAGCCCCAACTCGGAACTGGCCGCGATACCTTACGAAACGCGAAAGTGATATACAGAATGATAGTGAGCGCAACGGCAAGAATAGCCCAGAGCGCTTTATGCGCGAATTGCGCACCGAGTGCGGGGCCGACCGAAGTATACGCAAGCTCAGTTACAGGAGCGCTGCGGGACAGTGCAGCGAGCACAGCATCATGTTCTGCCGGCGTTTGAGTGCGTGTACGAATAGTAACGGCGTTGGCTCCTATCTCACGGACAGATACCGCGCCTAAAGGAACGCTTGCTATTTCATTCTGAATGCTTGAGAGTTCCGGACGACCGTTTTGATAATTCACCTGCATCATCGAACCGCCGGTGAAATCGATCCCGAGCGGCAGACCGTAGACGAGTATGGCACCGAGTGCCGCCGCGAGGACGAGGCCGGTAACCCAAAAGAACAGTTTTCGATACAGAGTGATGGTCATACGTTTTTGATGCCGCTACCAAGCAAGAAATTCCACTTTCCACTCCCCTCTTCTGGCACCAGAGCGAGCAGGAAAACGCGTGAGAGCGAAACGGCAGAAATAAAAGATGCGAGAACACCGAGCACGAAGACGAGCGCGAAGCCCTGTACGATGCTCGTCCCGAGCCAGAAGAGGATGACACCGGAGATTATCATCGTGAGGTGGCCGTCGCGAATGGCCGGCCACGCCCGCTGGAACCCGATATGCACCGCCTCGCGCGGGGACTTGCCTTCGCGCAACTCTTCTTTGGTGCGTTCGAATATGAGTACGTTCGCATCTACCGCCATACCGACTGTAATGATAAGTCCTGCAATGCCTGAGGCCGTGAGGGTAATCGGAATAACCTTTATGACTGAGAGCATGAAAACGACATATTCGGCAAGCGCTACGGCGGCGATAAGACCCGGCAAGCGATACCAGCCAAACATAAAAAGCGCAACAATGGCAAAACCGATGAGTCCGGCGGTAACACCCGCTGATATGGCGGCGGCGCCCAAGGTCGGGCCGACCGCAGAACTGCTCTCAAGAGATATGGGTACGGGGAGCGCACCGAAGTTGAGATTGCGCACAAGGTCGCGGGCCTCGGTCGCAGTAAATTGGCCGGTGATGGTCGCCTGTCCGCCCGGAATCGCCTCCTGAATAGTGGGAGTGGAGATTGGTTGCCCGTCGAGGAAGATGGCAAGTGTCTGACCGACATTTTCACTCGTAATTTTTTCAAAAAGCTCTGCGCCGTCGCTATCAAAATTGAGAATTACCTGGGGCGCGGAGAGACCCGCAGTCGCGCCCGACCCAAACCCGAGAGTGGCGCTTGCGAGGTATCGGCCGGTGAGACCGGTCGAGATAAAAGCGGTTTGGGTCGTCGTACCGATTAGAGTGGTTGTCGCCAATCGAAATTCGAGTGTCGGTGTCTCTCCGAGCGCGGCGACGGCGGCTTTGATGTCAGTCACTCCCGGCAAGTCAATAATGAGACGGTCCTCGGTAATACCAGAAAGCGTACCCGCCCGCTCCGTTTGGACCAAGGGCTCTGCGACGCCGAAGAGATTCACACGACGCTCGATGACACCCTGAAGCGCCGAGAGCGCATCGGCGCGCTCGCCGACAGCCGTCTGGCTCATATCGGCTTTGTAGACGAGCTCGGTGCCGCCGGCAAGGTCGAGACCGAGCTTGAAGCGGTACTCGCTCGTAGGATTCGCCTCGGTTACCCAGACGAAATACGCAAGCAAAAGCCCTATGACAAGGGCAACAACCGCAAACACTCTAAAACGAATCATGGGGAGAGTATAAACGAAATAAAGAAAAAGCGAAGGTCTTGCCTTTCTTAAGTATTCATTGCCCTTTCCGCGAGCGTAATGACGTTCTCAAAGAGACAGGCGACCGCGATCGGGCCGATGCCGCCTGGGACGGGCGTGAAGAGCGAACATTTCGTGGCACACACAGGATCGGCATCGCCTGCGATAATACCGTTTGATTCGCTCGTGGCGGCATCAATGAGCACAACGCCGGGTTTGAGAAAATCTGGCTTGATAAGACCGGGGACGCCCGCGCCCGAAATGATGATATCTGCTTCTCCAAGCGCTTCGCGCAAATCCCCCGATTCGGAGGTCAGGACGGAGACCGCGGCGCCTTGCTGTTTGAACCAGATAGCGCAGGGATTCCCGACGAGCCACCCGTTGCCGATGACGACCACTTTCTTCCCTTTCGGATCAACATGATTGCGCATACATACTTCACGGACCGCTCCAACCACAGGCGGTAACAGTGCACCCATCTCCGCCTTTTCAAATTTTTCGCGCGCGGCAGACGAAAGCACATCAACATCCTTTGAAAGAGAAATGGCGCCACACACTTCTTGCGTATCGATACCGGCGGGAAGCGGGAGCTGTACGATAATCGCATCGGTAGCTGCAGAAGATGCGGCGGAGCAGAGCTCCGCCGCGGAGACCTCAAGAGGAAAACGCGCTATCTCAAGCACACAACCCGCATCTGCTGCCCGCATTCCCTTAATTTTCAAATAGGAGAGTGTTGCCGGCGTCTCGCTCACGACAATCGCGAGCACGCGGGGTGGATGCGGCAATGTTTCCGCGCGTGCCCTTGTGCGCGTGAGTATATCTCTTGCGATTACGTGTCCGTCTATGATCATGTTCCGGAAAAAGCGAGTAACGTGCGAAGTGTTTTGATCGCGATGGCCAAATCGAGCCCAAACGAACGATGTTTCAGATAATACAGATCGTAGGATACTTTCCGTTTCGTCCGCACCACATCCGCCGGTCCGCGCGGTGCGTCGTAATCGTGGATTTGCGCCCAACCCGAGAGACCGGGAGCTATCAAGTGACGCATATGATACTCCGGAATCTCCCGTTCATAGACCGCTGCAATGTTGGGGAGTTCCGGTCGCGGTCCGATGAAGGATAGGTCGCCCATAAGCACATTCCACAGTTGCGGCAATTCGTCAATGCGTGTTTTTCGAAGCATATGGCCAAGCACCGTCACGCGATTTTTTTTCTGCAATTCCGGATCGCCGTGATCATTGAGAAGCATGGAACGTAATTTTATAATGAAGAATGCGCGGCCGTCTTTGCCAATGCGTTCATGACGAAAAAATGGCATGCCGCTCTCGATAGAGAGAGCAAGTGCGGCAACACCTACAAATGGAATAGCGATGACGGCTCCGGTAAGTGCAAGCACGATATCAAAGATGCGTTTTGCGGCATCATAGAGCGCACGATGTTTCGGAAGGGATTCAAGCAGTTGTACCGCATCAAGATGTTCGAGCGGCACACGGTCAAAAATCTCTTCATACAAAGAAGCGGGATCGAGGAACACAATATTTTTCTTCATACGGCCGTCCAGTTTTGGTACATCGCTTGCAACAATCGGATCAGCCCTATCAACAACGACAACACGAATACCCTTTTTGATAGCAGAATAAATTGATTCTGTTATTTCTCCTTTCTTAAGATCTTTTGTTTCTTGACGAGCGATAAATCGAATAAGGTATCTGTCATTTCCGTTCACTTCCTCATACAACTCAAGTACGGTGGGACCGGATCCGATCAGTAACGCCGATTCGCGTTTCCTTTCTTTTATTTCTCGATTCATCCGATGAAAACGCCAGACGCTCTCGGCTACCACCGAAATAACGAGATAGAGCACTAGAATGGTCTTGGGGGCAATAGAGAGTGGGAGTATGAAGAAGAGAATAGCGGCAATTGCTACGGTCGCGGCCTGTGCGCCCGCGATACGTATGCCCATTACGCTCCTAATGGGTCTCGTCTGTTTTTCATAGAGACCGGCGATGTAGAAAACCGCCAGAGATAGGAGGAACATCGGCACAAACGGCACGAGGTTGGCCTCAAAGTAACCAAAGGAAGGTACTGCGAGGTTCCGTAGAAGAAGAGCGGTCCAAAGGGACGCGACTAATATGAGGAAATCTCCTATAAGAAGAGTCGCCGTCTCGCGGCGGTCAAATGCCATACGCATGGATACTATAACGTGAAAATATATTGTACAGTTGCCTTACAAGATATGAACACTCTTCCAAAAAAGAAAATACTTTTTATCATCACCAAATCCAATTGGGGCGGCGCCCAGCGGTATGTCTATGATCTCGCGACAGCACTACCAAAGAACGAATTTGACGTACAAGTAGCGTTCGGACAGCCAGGCCTACTTGCCAAGAAATTAGAGGAGGCCGGAATTATCACATATCCACTGTCAGATCTTCAGCGTGACGTTTCAGTCATTGCGGATGTAAAAAGTTTTTTTGAATTGTTGCATTTATTCCGAACAAAAAAAATTGACATTGTGCATTTGAATTCTTCAAAGGCGGCGGGGGTAGGGGCGCTCGCGGCGCGTTTAGCGGGCGTACCGCGCATTATTTTCACCGTCCATGGATGGCCGTTTGAAGAAAAAAGGAATCTTGCGTGGCGCGCATTTGCCTTCCTTGGATCTTGGACTACGGCGATTCTCTCGCACAAAGTGATTGTCGTCTCCAACTACGACCTCTCAGTTGCCAAGAACATGCCTGGTATCGAGCATAAAACCATCCGCATCTATAATGGTATTGATTTTCACTTCCTTCTCGGCTCGGCGGATGTCGTTCGTCACTCCTTTCCAAAAAATGCGCGCATCACTGGCACCGTAGGAGAACTTACTCGTAACAAAAATCAGATCGCTCTTATTGAAGAAGCAAAGAATAACCCCGATATGTATGTCGCTATCGTTGGCGACGGCGAGGATCGCCAATATTTGATGAAGAAAATAGGAGAATATGGACTTGCGAGTCGAGTGAAATTGTTCGGATTTATGCCCGCAAACGAAGTGCTACGCGGTTTTGATGTATTCGCACTCCCCTCTCTCAAAGAGGGTTTACCCTATGTTTTGCTTGAGGCAAAAGCGGCTGGTCTCCCAATCGTTGCCAATCGTGTGGGAGGTGTTGGTGAGATTTTAGACGCTACGGATATGAGTGATTTCTCGCTTGAGCGGATGGTAGAAAAAACGAGTGCGCTCTACCGTTCCTAGCGCCGAGATTTTCTTAGCGCAACATTGTTTACTTATGAACGAAGTGAATTAGTAAACAAGAAGTACTCTTGTGGTGGTACTCCGCCTTAGAAAATCCAAGTGTAGTCGCTTCAGGTGATCTACCCGCCCACATATTCGTTCGCGCTTATATCGCGCGAAGCGCCCCGACCGTAGCGTGCGAGGGATGTAACGATGCCAAGCGTGGCAAACTCAAGCACGAGATGCGAGCCGCCGGAACTCATGAAAGGTATCGTGGTGCCGGTTACCGGCAACAGTCCCAAACTGATGCCGGTATGGAGTGCAACATGCGTAGCAAAAAGAAACAACACTCCGAGCGTGAAGAACGCATCAAAATTGGTTGCGGCGGCGCGCGCAATCTGTGCAAGTCGAGCGAAAAGGAGTGCGTACAAAGAGAGAAGGAGTGCGACACCAACGAAGCCCCACTCTTCCGCAAACGCGGCGAAGATGAAATCGGTCTGATACTCGGGCAGGAAACGCAACTTTGATTGCGTACCGTAGCCGACACCCTTGCCGAATATCTCGCCGGAACCGATAGCAATCTTTGCTTGATAGGCATTATAACCCGACCCGCGAATATCACTCGCGGGATTCACGAAAGAAATGATGCGGGTGCGCTGGTATGGTTTCAACCCTCCGAACCAGAGTGCGGAGGCCGCAATGAGACCAATCAGTCCGAGCACTGCGAGATGTTTTTTTGATATACCGGAAACGAGCATCATACCGAGCCAGAGTGTGCCAAATATAATGGCGTTCCCCATATCCGGTTCGAAAAGAATCAAGAGGGCGAGCGTGAACGCATAAGCGCCTGAAACGATGATGTGGCGGAAATCGCCAATCTCGACATGCCTCCGCGAGAGATATTTCGCAAGAAGCGCTAAAAGCGCAAACTTCGCAAGATCTGCCGGTTGGAAAGAAACGGATCCGAAAGAGAACCATGCGCGTGCACCGAGAATCGGATCTGCAAAGAGAAGTAGAAGTGTGAGGAGCAGAAACGAGAGCGCATACAATGTCATCACGACCGGCATCCGGCGAATGAAACGCATGTCAAGTGTTGAAAGAGTGAGGTACACGCAAAATGCAATCAGGAGCCATAAAAGCTGTCGCGGGGCGAGCGACACTCCTTGTCCAAAAGTGCTCATAGTGAGAATACCGATGAGTGAGAGCGAGAGCGCCGGAAGAAGTAGCGTCCAATCTCCGCCGGAGGCGGATCCGCCTCCGGCGGAAAAAAAGATTCTAGATAATTTCCTCAACACGCTCACGGAAGCGGAATAATCGGTACAACCTCTATCGAAGCGGGAATCTGTGCGAACGCTCTGTTCCAGGTGAATGTCGCTATCGCCTGCCCTTGCGCGGGGATAGTGGCCACAACGGTCTTCGAGGCGGCAATAATATCTCCCTGTGCGCCACGAACAAGGACGATTGCTTGTACGTTGGTTAAGGTGGTGACACTCGGGTTCGCGAGAATCGCTTCGATACGCGGTGCGTCCGGCGTACCGCCTTGCGTCGTATTCGATACTACCGGTACGATACGCGAGTCAGCGGTCATAGTAAACCAACGAGGCAAAGAGGGATCTATATCAAGAAATGCATTCACAACCTTCTGCTTCCCCGATGCTACGCCAGGCACGAAGACCGGCTCCGTCGCGCCGGATGGCAGATCAAGAGTGCCGGTCACCTCCTGGATAATCGACTGATTAGCGCCATAGAATATGATACGGTACGGAACATTCTTCGCGGCGGCATTGGCATTTTTATTTTCTACTGAAGCGATGACATCAGTACGTCCGACACTGTTTTCAAGCGTTTTAGTGAATAGGATTGTCGGGGGTTGCAACTCCGCTGTGCAGAGATACGAACAAGAGCCGCCGCAATCGATACCCGTTTCGTCCCCATTGGCAGCGCCATCGGTACACGACGGTGCTTTATAAAAAGTCGCAATACCGACAACCGTCAGGAACGCCACAACGACCGCGCCTATAATAAGTAGGATAAAAAATCTCCTCCGTGCTGCCCAGGACATACGAACAGTATAACAAAACTGTCGGACACTGAGGTACCGGCAGATGGATGATCGGGGCGATTGGACTCGAACCAACAAGTTCCAAGGACTTTTCTCGCGCGGGTGTCTAATCCGCCGGACTCTCGGGATTTCTTGGCGCTCTAATTAAGCTACACCCCGAAAAGAACAATTTTGGTGGAAGTGGTTGGATTTGAACCAACGACCTCGGAGATGCCATCTCCGCGCTCTCGCAGACTGAGCTACACTCCCACTCCAAAAGAACAATTAAAATCGAGTGTTCAGTTCTGGCGGCTAGCTACTCTCCCCATCTGTAACGATGAGTACCATCGCCGCTAGGAGGCTTGACTGCCGAGTTCGGAATGAGATCGGGTATAACCCTCCCGCCAAACCACCAGAACTGAACACTCGAAATACAAATATCCTTCGCCGTTCCGGCTCAGGACTCGTCCTGCTTCGCAGGCGAGCGCATAGGCAATTATACAGTGCAAATAATTAATCGTGCCCCGATACACGCGGACGTGTGAGCGGGTGTGATATACAGATTTCCGCACGAGAGACTGGGCATATTAGTATCTCTCGGCTCAACGCCTTGCGGCGCTTCCACCTAAGACCTATCAACCTCGTCATCTCCGAGGGGCCTCATAACGATTCCTAATCTTGGAGCACGTTTCCCGCTTATATGCTTTCAGCGGTTATCGCGACCCGACATAGCTACCCAGCGGTGCCCTTGGCAGGACAGCTGGTAGACCAGAGGTCAGTTCATCCCGGTCCTCTCGTCGATACTCCCCCTATTTCTAGGAGCTCAGACTATATCTTCATCCTTCCCCGCCATCGGCGGGATTAGGACGGCGGCATCTTACCCATGCGAGCTGTCGTTCTCGAGGGAACGATTCCTCAACACATGAGTCTGCGTGTCTTTCAACGCAAGTCGTTACGGGGTTACTACAGAAGTTGGAAGAAGGAGGCAACATAGTCATTATTTTCAATAATAACGATCGATGTTGCGCAAAAATTTGATGGGTTGGACTGGATTCAAACCAGTATATACAGGAGGTCATCCTGCCGCTCTTTTTGAGCTACCAACCCACATAAAGAACATCCTTCTTCCAACTTCCGTAAAACTTCCCACGGTATTACCTTAAAGAGGTTCTGATTTTCAACAAACTTGCACGCGCGGACCGGCGCATTACAAATTCTCAATCAAAACATATGAAGGCTTCACCGTTATAAGCCGCATTGTCATCAGAGATCTCTCTCTGAAGTAGCAATTCTTTACTAGGGACGACCCTCCTCAAGAATCAACGCCTGTAGTAGATAGGAGACCAACCTGTCTCACGCATCTACGTTTGCTCCGATTACTCGGAGGATCGGACTGTAACTTTATCCGTTCTGGATAATCAACATTCAGTCTCTAGCGGCAAATTCAAATTGAACCTTTCCGTCGGTATTGCCCGCTCGTACACAACGAGTGTGGGTTCCACCGATATTAGTTGATATGGATCTCATGTATTCCTACACGAGACCGCCGTGATTATGTCTAACTTCAATGCATCTCCGATGCACCTAACAATTCCTCGTGGGTTCAAACCGTGCAATCTACCATAGCAAGGCGAGGCCTTGCTATGATGTGCTGCACGGTTTGAACCCAGCTCGCGTAACATTTTAAATGGCGAACAGCCATACGCTTGGGAGCTTCTCCACCCCCGCGCTATGTTGAGCCGACATCGCTATCGGACATTACTCTTCCATTACTGGAAGGATCGGACTATATCTTCATCCTTTCATCATATGATCGAAAGGAGATGGCGTGTTAGCCGCCAATTGGCGACTCCGTTCAGTTAAGAACAAGTCTCTACGGGGTCATGATTCAATTTGTAGGTCATAGATGGAATAATATGTTTTCGTATCGTCGTAAAGAACTGAGGTAGCGAATCTTTCTTAATTCGTATCCTCCAGTATTCCTTATCTCGATTGAGAGATGCATCAATTCCAAGCGAGGTAAGTAATGCGAGGCAGTATTCCTGATCCTCGCGAACAAATTGTTGTGTATTAAGATACACGTCATTTGCTCTACATCTACTTCCATCGTCCATAAACCATACAGCTAGCATCATTGGATTCAGTGCCACATTCCGCGGCACTCGCTTCACACCATTCACATAAAATGATGTTTGTAATTCGGTTAATTCCGTATGTTGCCGAGTAGTAAATCGATATGCAGTCCGTGTGCCATTCCCTTTTCGAGAAGTTGGACCACTTTTACATACGGAGTTGAGCATTTCGTATTTCCAATCTACGTATTCTTTTTGAGAAAACGCGTGATTGATTTCAAGAAATGCATTTTTCTACCCGGAACAATTCGGAGATATCCGTCTCCAAGAAGTGTCCCAATGATTATTGATCGCTGGGTTTGAGTCAGACTTCCCACGGTATTGTCCATCTTACAATGGATTTCACCGTTATAAGCCATGTTTTGCACACTGGCATCTGGCGCGAGAGCCAAATTACCAGCCAGACTCATGCGATTACTCGCATGGCACCCCGATTTGTTAAGGTGCCGAACTCCGCCGTCGCTATGGACGCTTGGGCGGAACTAGCCTGTTATCCCCAGGGTAACTTATATCCGTTAATCTCTGGCCGCATCTAAGGCGTACCATCGGTTCACTATGCTCTGCTTTCGCATCTGCTCGAGATGTACCTCTTACAGTTAAGCTCTCTTATGCCATTACACTATCGCCACGGTTTCCATTCGCGGCTAGAGAACCTTAATAGACTCCTCCGTTACTTTTTAGGCTCTATGTTCAAGTTAGGACATCCGATGTCCTAACTTTCTGCGCAATCACGGATTATTGCGCCTGCATGTCGCCATGCAGATCGGACTATATCTTCATCCAGCTCCGGTTTTTGCAAACTGGGGCTGGAGTCTGGCATGTAGTCTCTGAGGGTTCTCGACACCACTTTAGCCTCAACATCTCCAGAGACGTTGAAACTAAAGGACAAACGCTATCTCAATACTGTCATTGGCGTCGTGAGCCATCGACAATTGTGCTCGCTAATCTTCCCTTCTCCGTAGAGACGGTCGATATCGGCGGGCTCAAACGTAGATTCTGAGCCATCGGAAAACGAAACTTTCATCTTTCTTTCGTTCCGACTGACAGTGATGGCGTTGATGTACTTGTCTAAAAGCACATCATCATTTTTTGCGGTTTGCATTACCACTTCTCCTTTCCTTGGTTGAGGACAAAGTGGTGCCGAGTCTTCCCTGCTGATTGTCCGCACTTCAGGATTTTTACTGCTCGCCATACGGCGAACGAGTACCTGGAGATTCTCGGATGTTCCAGCATTTAGCCAGATTGCTTGTGCGGATTTCTCCGCACAGTCCCCCTATTTGTATTTTCCTGTTTTCTATTATTGGTCGAATGGGCGCTAAGTCGAGGATAGCGCCCCACCAAAACTACCCGCCACGCACGGTCCCCTGTTGGATCCCAACAAGGTTAGACATTGCACACAACAAGAATGGTATTTCACTGACGACTCCACACCCCCCGAAAGGAATGCTTCAAAGTCTCCCATCTATGCTACGCATGCAGCACGCAATGCCAATACGAAGCTGTAGTAAAGCTCCTGGGGTCTTTTCGTCTAACTACAGGTATCCGGCATCTTCACCGGAAGTGCATTTTCACCGAGCGAGTCCTCGAGACAGTTCCCCAGTCATTACACCATTCGTGCACGTCGGAACTTACCCGACAAGGAATTACGCTCTTCGATTCCTTTTAGCACGCGAAGGACCATATCTTGTTCCCGCCGAAGCGGGACTATGACGTATGGCCTCTCATTTGAGTCATGTTTGACAAATTACAGATTGCTCCGTAATCAGGTAACTTGATGTTTTCTGTTTACACACGATAACCGTCCTAGTCCTTCCGTATTCGACAAAGTCGAATGCGGAACCTTAGGCATTTCTACCCCTCCGGTCGCCTGGAGGGCTGGACTTTATCATCTCGCATCTCAAGCGAGTCCGACGTAAAGTCTCTGAGGATACCGATGTTCAATTACTAATCAGGAAGAGTCGCGAGCATCTCTTTGAGAGTATATTTGCGACCCTTCCCTTGCTGATTCATTGAGTACGCAAGTGTCGCGATTCTCACAAATCCGTCTTTTGTCCAATGCTCTTTTTTCTCCATCGCATTCATAATTTCTTTGAAAATTACGAATGTTTCGGCTTTTACTAGGAGTGGATACCGTTCGAAAAACGGTATGACCCGCTCCATGATTGAGCGTCTTGAATCTATGCTGAAATTGAGGACGGGATGAGTTCCGGATTTTCGGTATATCGTTCCTGTCCCAAAAGTTTCCTTCATGAGCTCCAGCACCTCGCGGTGCTTCTCATGTTGGTACACTTGGAAACAAGGATTTATCATCCATCCGAATTTTTGAGTCGGATGTTTGATAATTGATACCGAAAAGCTTCCTTCCCCATCTACAAATCCAGCGACATAGTAGTTGCGCTGATGTCGTTTGCCACGAAAGTAGCTCATGACATCAGCCGAGTTGTTCAATCTCATAGTTATTTTATTAATTGAGACGAACATCGGTCTTTCCTGCTGATTGGCTGCACCGAACGCATTGTTACCTACTCGGTAGCGTCGGATACTTCACCCCTTTTGGCGGGGACAGCGGTTCCAGCATATGGTCGGATTTTACAATCGCCCAACCTTGCGGTTAACGATTATAGTTATCGCCGACATTCACCGGGGCTTACACAGTCCAGCCACACACC
>CAZJZB010000019.1:0-12652 GCA_964550425.1 uncultured Candidatus Saccharibacteria bacterium
CGAGGGTTGGCAAACAACGGTTCGTCCTTTTTCTGGCGCAATGCATTCAACTTTGTAAATCCGGAACGTGTGAGATATATCTCGCCCTCGGCGACGAGATCGATGGGACGCGACAAACGCTCGGGTATCTCGCGGATAGTGCGGATGTTATGCGTCACATCTTCTCCGACAACACCGTCGCCGCGAGTTGCCGCGGTCGTAAGCACACCCTTTGTATAGGTAAGAACGATTTTGAGTCCGTCTATTTTGAGTTCGAGGTCGTAGGAAGGTATCGCTCCACTGACTTTGCGCACCCGTTCGTCAAATGCGCGAATATCCTCTTCGGTGAACGCATCATTGAACGACCATTGCGGAATCGTATGCCGCACTTTCTTGAGGAATGGCAGTGGAGCTCCCGCGACGACCTGCGTCGGCGAACTCGGAACGATGAGTTCGGGATACTTCCCTTCAAGTTCCGCGAGCTCGTATTTGAGCGAATCAAGCGCTTCGGGCGATAGCGGAGAGAGGTCTTTTTCGTGCTGCAGGATGCGGTATTTCGTTATCGCACCCTGCAAGCGTTTCACTCGTTCGCGTACCGCTTTAGTGGCCTTCATGCACGCAGTATAGCGAATTCTGGTGGCTAATAGTAAGCACTGAGGCCGCGCGACGCAAAACGCGCCCCATCCGGATTCGCCACCGTCTCACAAGAGACATCGTAGCCCTGCGAGAAAATATACGTGGTAAGGTCGTTCGGCGGCTGCGCCGCGCTGTATTTATAAATCGTCACATCCGCGCAATGCTTCCCTGAATCGAGCGGGAGACGGTACCCAAAAATCTCGATGGGAATGCCGCCAATGTTCGTATATGTTCTCGTCGGAGATAGGTGCGGGGCGCTGTTATCGCAAAGAAAAGAAGGGATAGGGAGACCAATATCCTCATTGTATGCGAATGCATTTTGCTGTTGATCGGCATATAAGGCACATTCAAGCGCAGCATCGGCGACATAAAACGCGTATTGCGATGCGGTGGCAGAAGAAGCGAGCAGTTGCTGCTTATAGCCGAGAGAGCCAAGCGCGAGACCGAAGGTAAGCATCACCGACATGAAGATCACGGCGATGAGAAGCGCGAATCCCCGCTGTGTTTTTTTCATTGCCATGGTGTGAGGTGGTCGGTGACCGTTACTGAATAGAGGGCGTTATGGAAGGTCCATGACACCGTAGAGACAATGCGTTCGTCGGTTGGCGAAACATCAATCGCTTGGATCGTGCGCGTAAAGGCCGTCATCGTACCCCCAATATTGCTCTGCTGAGTATAGATGTTGGTCGTACCATTATTTGCCAAGTAAAGCGGTGCCGTACAAGTATTGTCCTGGCATGGAGTGAGCGGCAAAGAGTTGCTCTGCACAGGATCGAGCGTGCAGATCTTCGGAGAACGGCACCCGGTAATGGCTGAAGCGTCCGGGGACTCATTGGTAAGAAAATTATTCCACGCGATGTTTGAAACATTCGCGCCGCCCGCCTGATGCGCGATAAGATACTCGTTATCCCGCATCGCCCGCACATATTCAATACCCTCCTGCGCAAGATATGAGGCGATGAGCTGGTCGCGAGCAATTTGTGCGGCGACAATGGCGCGGCTTGCGGTAAATAGCGGTCCCGCGACGGCGAACGTGAGAATAGTCACGGCAATCATGGTCTCAATAAGCGTGAATCCTTTCATATTCATAGATCGGAACCGCGCATTGTTGCTCCCGTTTCAACAGTGAAGGTCTCGGTCTTCCCTGCCGCATACGAGACCTCTCCTGAAGCAATGATTATAACGCGGGGCTGATTGGTATCACCCGGCGTTGTGCCAAAGGCATAAAAGATTAGAGATTTCACATTCACCCCCGGGTCGGTGAGGGTCTCGCCATTCTTGGTGATGGTGCCTACCGAGCCGCTCGATCCCTGTTGCGTACCGCGTGCGTATGTAACGCTCACGCCATTCTCGTCAACGAAAGTGAAGAAGTTGCCGCCCAAAACACAATCGCCCGAGGAGGCGCAATTGTATGCGGTACCCGTGCGGATGTTGCGTGTCATGGTCGAAAGCGCAAATGAGAGATTGTTGATACCGGTCGCAATGCCCTGGGCCTGTCGATTGATTCCGATCATCAGAAGATAAGAGCTTGAGGCGAGCAGCATGACGAGCGCAAAAAGTCCGATTGCAACAATGAGTTCTATGAGCGTGTACCCCCGAGTTGGCGGTTGGCGGTTGGCGGTTGGTATTCTCATAGCGGGCATGAAGAAGCATACACGGTTATGGCTCCCGATGCCGAGACCGAAACGAAACGAGAACCGCCTTGAGACGAGGAGATGGCGAGACATGCTTTCGTTCCTTGTATATTTATGAATGGGTCGGGGTTTGGCCGCGCGAAAACAATGTCAAGCGCGAGCAAATTCCCGCTTGCGCACGACCAGCTGCCGAGCGTGTAGACGCAAAAATCGCTCACAATAATATTGTTTTCAAGCGTGTAGGTAATCACCTTCTCTCCTGAATTTGGGCCGTCGTAGACGCAATTACCCGGTTTCGCATCGGGCGCGGCCACGCCGCCGATCGGCAGACCATGACAGTTGTTTTCGTTTGGAATTGGCTGGCTATCTGCAAAAAGAGTGAATGCCTCGGGCGTCGCTCTCTCAAAATGAAGGCCGTATCCGGCATTCGCTACACTACTCGCGCGATTCCCGACGCCGTACGTCTCGGCGGTCCGAAGCGCGAGCGCAATGTCATACGCGGTATTCGCGAGGACAAGCGTCTTATTGAATGAGCTCTGGCTGGTCAGTGTGACCATGGTGATGGTGGCAATAATCGCCAACACAACCATGAGCTCGGTCAACGTAAAACCGCGATGTAGACGAAAGGATTCCATTGGGTAAAGTATGCGAGAAGGAAACCGGCGGCCAGATACGGCGCGAACGGCACCTCAATTCCCATTCTAGAGCCACGCGGCCTCCGCGCCAACAACACTATTCCAATAGCAGCGCCTATCCAGAATGAAAAGAGGAATCCCGGAAGCGCGGCGGGACCGACAAGAATGGCGAGACCAAAGGCAAGTGGCGCATCCGCGAGACCCATAGCGCGGCCGCGTGAGAAGAAATGAATGAGCGCAAGACCGATGGCAATGAGTAAGGCGGTGAGGAGAGTGGATACAAATGCAGCGAGAGATGGTGCGAGAAGAAATCCGGTTATGGCGCTCGCTGCAACAAATGCTGCGAGCAGCGGGAGCGGCAGTATCTGATGGGATAGATCATAGAGGACGAGAGCGAGAAGCGCTGAAAGCGCGACAAACATCCAGAGAAGCGCGCCGGTGAGACCGAGTACGACATAGGCAAGTGCAAATAATCCACCGAGCAGAAGTTCCGTAAGCGGAGCGTGGAGCGAAAGGCGGGTACCGCAACAGCGCGCCCTTCCTCCCGAGATAAGGTACGAGATAATCGGCACGAGCGAGCGGGGTGAGAGCGGGGCGGTACAAGCGTCGCAGCGGGAACGGCCGGTGAGAAAACTCTGGCCGGTGTTAAAGCGTGCGACAAGCACCCCGACAAAACTCGCGATGATTGCACCGAGTATAAACAAAATGATAATCGGTATGAGCGCCATAGATATATGATTATAACGCAACAATCCCGCCGTGGCGGGATTGTTGCGTTCCAAACACTTTGTGACTAGCAGTTCGTACCGGAACCAAGTGCTGTTGTTGTCGTCGTTCCCATGCCGGCGCTATCGACACAGAAGTAGGTGGCTGGTGTCGAGATGAGCGCCGCCGATACCGCATAAGCCATGCCTCCAGCGGCAACATTGCAGACAATTGAACCTCCATTATTCACTTTCAGAATTCCCGCTATCTGATTCTTGACCGTCGCATCGTTGAAGACATTGTCAGTCGCAGCGCAACTGCTCTCAAGAAGCGGATTGGTGCCGTAGTTATTGTTTTCATTGAAGTAGAGTGCGGCCTGTTTTTGAATACCGCCCATATTTAATTGAACCGCCGCATTGTCCCCCTTAAAACGAGCGGTGTTAAGAGACGCGAGCACAACCGACGAGAGAACGCCAATAATGGCGATAACGACGAGCAATTCGATGAGGGTAAAACCGCGTGATGAATGTGATTTTGATTTCATGATAGATAATAATTATGATTAATTGGCAGCCGGACACACGGTGGACGTGCCGAGTGGCGTTGTGCTCTTTGAAGAACTGCCGGTCGAGTCAACGCACCACTGGCGCAGTGGATCGGAAGACAGTGTTGCGGCGACGGCGTATGCGGTGGCGCTTGAATTACAGACAATAACGCCATCACCATTTGCGTTGTTGGCGCCGTCAAGCGCTTTCTTTATGGTCGTGTCAACGACGAACATGGAGCCGGCGACGTCGCAGGAACCAGTCGCCGTGGGAGGACCATAGGAATTATTGCCTATGGTACCGCCATAGTAAATCTCCGCTTCCGCCTTGATACCAAAGAGATCGCCCTGGATGGCAGCATCATTGCCCCTGAAACGAGCGGTGTTCAGGGACGCGAGCACGACCGACGAGAGAATCCCGATAATGGCGATAACGATGAGGAGCTCAATAAGCGTGAACCCCGTTAGAGAATTCTTCGACTTTGCCAAAAAAATATTTGAGGGGTTAGAAGCATCCCGTACTGACTTCTCTAACGGGGTGAACCCCCGAGAACGATTCTTATACATGGCGGATTGCATATACTTTAGTAGCTAGATTGTACATCATGTGGATTTTTACAGCAATTGGGGTGTGGATAGCGCTTTATATAGACCCTGCCAGATTATAGATCGGAAGAAGGACTGCGGCCAAGAGTATCCCGACGCCGAGACCCAGGAGCACGATCATAATCGGCTCAATTAAGCCGACGAAGGTATCGACTGCAGTCGACACCTCGCGGTTATAGAACTTCGCGAGTGTCGTGAGGATCTTGCCGAGCTCGCCGGTCTCTTCGCCGACTCTTGTCATTTCCACGATGATACTCGGCATCTCCGGATGTTTTCCGAAAGCGTCGGATATGGAGGATCCGCCTTTTACATCAGCGCCGACCTCTGCAAGCACTCGCGCATAGGTAGGGCTGCCCACGACCGAGCCGGTAATATCAATCGCTTCGACAACCGAAACGCCGGAGAGAAGCATGGTGGAAAAGTTGTCCGCGATGCGCGTAAGATACAGTTTTTTATAAAGACCGCCGATGTAGGGTATTGAGAGTCGTAATCCATCAAGAACGAGTTTGCCGCGCTCTGTCTTCCATAGCTGCCATGTGTAGAAACAAAATCCGACAAGCGCAATAAGTATGAAAATACCGTATTGGACGAGAAAGTTTGAGAAATCAACGACAATACGAGTGTAGAGCGGTATTGCCTGGCCGGAATCAATCAGAACGGCGCTAATCTTCGGGATGACGAGCGTCAGCATGAGCGACATCACGCCGAAGAAAACCGCGATGACAAAAATCGGGTATATGAGTGCATTCTCGGTCTTGCTGACGATTTCGTAGGAGCGATCGAGATAATCGGCGAGATACACGAATGTTCCCGACAATTTGCCGGATTCTTCGCCCGCGCGGACCATGTTCACGTAAAATGCGGAGAAGATCCTCGGGTGGCGCGAGAGCGCCTTGCTGATGGAACTTCCGCCTTGAATATCGTCTCCGACTGCGGAGAGGGCGATCGCGAGTTGTTTATTTTCAACCTCGGTGGCGAGAAGGCGGAAGATGCGGAGTGCGGATACCTGCGCCTCAAACAATGTCGCTATCTGACGCGAGAAAATAACGACATCCCGCGTGGATACGGTGTTGAAAAACGACAGAGCAAAACTGAACGGCGTACGTTTTTCAGTGGACTCGATTACCGAGATGATGAGATTGCGCCGCTGCAGCGCGGAAACGGCAATCTCCTGCGAAGGGGCTTCAATGGAGCCCTCTCGCTCGTGTCCGTCTTGATCAATCGCGTGGTAGGTAAAAAGCATACCTTACAGATAGCGCTCGAAGGTCTTTGGATCCATGGCGTGTTCGTAGGCGTGCTCGACCGTCACTTCCCCTTGGTGCACAAGATCGGCAAGCGAACGATCCATGTCAATCATACCTTCCTGCGATGATGTCTCTATCACCGAGCTTATTTCGTGAGTCCGCGCATCGCGAATAAGCGTGCTGACGGCGTTGTTGTTAATGAGAAGTTCAAAGACCGGAATGAGCCCTCCCGAGATCCGTGGAATGAGCCGTTGGGAAAAAATGCCGACCATGGAGCTGGCTAACTGTACGCGCACTTGGCCCTGCTGCTCTGGAGGAAACATGTCAATAATGCGGTCGATGGTTTGCGGGGCGTTGTTGGTATGGAGCGTGGAGAAGACGAGATGGCCTGTCTCGGCGGCCGTTACCACCGATGAGATGGTTTCGTAATCGCGCATTTCGCCGACCATAATAACGTCCACATCTTCGCGAAAAGCGCTTTGCAGCGCCGTGCGGAAATCGGGCGTATCAATATGAACCTCGCGCTGGTGAATAAGCGATTTCTTCGGCGTGAAGAGATATTCGACCGGATCTTCGATGGTGAGAATGTGTTCCGTGCGGGTATCGTTGATGCGGTCAACCATAGCGGCAAGCGTGTTCGACTTGCCCTGCCCCACCGGCCCCACAACAAGAAAGAGGCCTTGCTCGCGCTGGGTGAATACTTCAAGTATGGGAGGGAGATTGAGTTCGGTAAAAGTATGTATCGTGTGTGGAACGAGCCGGAGCGCAAGCGCGGTCGCGCCCTGCACGAAGTATCCATTGATGCGGAAGCGCGCATCCGCCCTGTGCGCATAGGAAAGATCGATGGTCTGACTCTCTCGAAACGAGTTCAAGCGATTTTCGGGTACGATGCTCTGCAACATCGCTTCGGTCTCTTTAGCCGTGAGCGCCGGATATTTGGTGAGCGGAATGAGTGCGCCCGAGATACGGAGCACCGGCGACCCGCCGGCGAAAAGATGGAGATCCGAACCGCCCTCTTTAATGACGATGTCCAGAAGCTCTGCAAGACGATTGTCGATAGTCATAATATTAGCGAGATTTCCCCATCTCGATAGTGCGCAAGGTCTCGGCAAACACTTCGGAAGGAATGACAGATGCTTTTATGATGTAGCTATCGACCGCAAGATGTTGTGCCTTCTCAAGATCGGAATCCTGGCCTTGGTTTGAGAGGATGATAATTTTGGTGCCTTTCGCGAGATGCTCCTTTCGTATCGTCTCGAGTGCTCCGAAACCGCCTATGCCCGGCATAATGATGTCGAGCAAGATAGCGTCCGGCAGTGCGACATTCTCCTTTCGAAGTGCGGTCAGGAGATCCTCGCCGCTGCCAAACACATTCACGTCGTGACCGGCGTTCCTAAACTTGATTGCGTAGAGGTCGGTAAGAAATCTGTCGTCGTCAACAATAAAGATACGATAGGCCATTGCTGAACAGTATACTACGTTCTCGCGTCAAGCCGTTTCCTCTTGGAGGAAAAGTTCTCCTCCGAGTATATTGATTTCTTCAAAGGGTATCTCGCCTGCAAGCGCCTTCATAATGGCATCTTCGCGCATCGTGAACATGCCACCTGCGCGTGCGGCGGCGTAAATATTTTCATGAACCGGCTCTTTCAACACAACCTGCTCAAGTTCTTTATTCATGCGCAGTATTTCAAAAACGGCCGTACGTCCGCGCGTGCCATTTAAGCACTCGGCCGTCGGGCTTGCATGATAGAACTCCTTAAATGGCGGCAGTGTGCGGCGATACTTCTCCGGCATGTCGGCGAATTCCCGGTCAAGAAATGCCTTGAGGCTTTCCGTAATCGGAAATGCCTTGCCTGCGCCTTCGCAGAGCTTTCGGACTAATCGCTGTCCGACAACCGCGACCAGCGTCGGCGCAATAAGGAACGGATCGACACCCATATCAATGAGGCGCGGAATGGCGCCAACGGCGGTATTGGTGTGTATGGTAGAGAAGACCAGATGTCCCGTCAGCGCCGCCTGGACCGCGAGCACAGCGGTCTCCTTGTCGCGAATCTCGCCGACCATAATAACATCCGGGTCTTGGCGCAAAATGGAACGGAGCCCATTGGCAAACGTATAATCGATCTCGGGCCGCACCTGGCTCTGCGCAACACCGGGAATCTCATACTCAATCGGGTCCTCAAGCGAGACAACATTCTCCGTCTCGCGATCAAGCTCGGAGAGCATCGCAAAGAGGGTCGTTGATTTGCCAGAGCCGGTTGGCCCCGCAATAAGAATGATGCCGTAGGGAACTTTCATCATGTCGCGAATCTCGGCAAGCTGGGTACTCGTCAGCCCGATCGACTCCAAGGTTGCCGTCACATCGGAGCGATCGAGAATACGCATCACGACCTTCTCGCCGAATTCCGTCGGAAAGGTGGAGACACGGAAATCAATACGGCGTTTTTCAACAGTTGCCGAGAAACGTCCGTCCTGCGGCTTTCTCTTCTCATCGAGACGCAGTTTCGCAAGTATCTTAACGCGTGCGACAACCGCCTCATGCACCTTCGCCGGCAGTTCCAGAGAGGTATGGAGGTCGCCATCCATGCGAAAACGAACCCGTGTCTTTACGGACGATGGTTCAATGTGGATGTCGGAGGAATGTCCGTCAATGGCGTATCGCAGTATTGTCGAAACAATTTTCGTTACGGGCGCATCCTCTTTGAGGATCTCGTGGGGACCTGCTGCGTTAGGCGATTTCCTGCTGAGCGCCAACGTTTCTTCGAGCGACTCGGGTGTGTCTGCGGATGCCGATGCGGCGGGCGGCTTTCCGCCGGAGACGGATCCGCCTCTAGCGAACGAGGACGTCTCATATTCGGAAAGCGCTTTGCCAACCTCGCCCGATAGATTTTGGTATGCATCAATCACGCGATTGAAATCTTCCATCGTAATAAGAAAGATTTTGTACGGTATGCCGATTTTCGCCGAAATGAATTGTAGTGCGTCGAGCGCCTCGATGTTATCGGGGTCGGTAACGCCTATCTCAAGCGCATCATTCACGATAGCGAGCGGCACGAATCCATAATGGCGGGCTGAGTCAATGGGGATGTAGGCAAATACCTCATGCGAGGCGGGCGGTTCGCCGAGTATTCGGGTGGGAATTCCATATGTCTTACCCACATCGGCGAGCGCATTGGGGAGCGAAATGCCTCGATCGGCGAGCGCGTCGGCGAGCGGGCGCTTCTTGGCGGTCTCGGCTTCAACCGTCGCGCGGTCGCTTACAGAAAGAAGGCCTTTATCAACAAGTAATCCAAGAAAATTCATTACTCATTCGCGGGCGTGGCCTCCTGGGCGGGAGAGACGGAAGAAACGGAAGCGAAGGGATCAAGACGACCGGCGGATTCCGGAGAGATTTGTGTCGTGATATCGACGAGTGCGTTGAAACGCGCATCAGAAAAAATACCGGTGTTGAATGAGATTGAGAGCTCGTTCACCAGTGTCTGGAATTGTGTTTGGGAAAGATTCTTTGCGGCACTCGCGGTCAAGGGCGGTTTGTTTCCGGTGTCGGTGAAGAAGTACCAATAGGCGACTGCCGCGACGACGAGCGTAACGATGATGAGGAGCAGTGTGTTGGAGTTAGGTTTCATAATTGAGAGATATGATGCTGCGCCATTAGCGAAGCCAGTAGAGACGTATTTTCATCTGGTAATTGTAGACGCCGGTATCAGAACCCCGCACGACAATATCTTGAACATCGAGAATGCGCGCGCTCTTTTCTATCCCGATAAGGAACGTTTTGAGCGCCGGGTATGTGCCGACTGCGGAGAGTGATAAGTTGACTGAACCCGTCGAGTTGGCACTCGCGACCGAGAGCGCTCCTTGCGCCGATGCGCTTACGTTGTTTGCGACGACATCAATGTTTGCGAGCGAGAGTCCCGAACGCGCCGCAAGCGCATTAAGGTCAAGGACGAGTCCGACATTATTGACCGAATCGGGCAGGAAGGTGGTGAGTCGTGCGAGATGTGCTGGATCGATTGCATTGCGCGCATCAGTGAGTTCTTTCTGTTGCGCGGTGTACTTGGTTGCCGCGGCAAGCGTTTGATCGGCTTCTGCTATTTTTGCCTTTGTCGCGAGTATAGAATCGTTCCATGTCGGATTCACATACGCAAAGAATATACCCGCGGAGAGCATGAGTGCGAAGAATGGAAGAATGTGACTGTTCATGGCGAGAAGGCGACGAGCTTCGGGTCAATGGTGGCGGAAAGCGCAAAAGAGACGGAATTGTCTTTCGTAACGACAATGTTCGAAAAAATGGCTTCTTTGATGTTGCCATCGGTAGCGAATGCCGCGGAGGCGGCCGCAAGCGCGTTGAAACTCTTGGCAACACCCGTCCCTTCGAGCTTTACCGTCTTCATATCGTCGAGCGCGAGATGAAGTGAGGTGAAACGAACAGTGGTGGGCACCAAACTCTCGACCAACGCAAAGAAACCTGAAAATGCAACGTGGTTCGTGAGGAGTGTTGCTCCGGAGTCAAGACGATTGCGCAGTCGTACAAAGCTATTGACTGTTGCAAGATCAATTGCCGCCTCGGCCCTAGCGAGCATAGCGTCCTTAGACGCTTTGTTATTCGCGAGAATACGACCATAGAAAGAGATCCCGAGCGCGAGCACAAAAATGATACCGAGGATTGTATAGGCGAAAAAACCGAACGCGCTGTTTAAATTGGTGCTGAATCGGCGTGCTACAGCGCCGGATGAATGGGGGACGAACGAAGTTGGTATCGTTGGGGGAAGCATTTCATTTCCAGTATACGCTATTTACACAAGCATCACGCGGGACATCTGTGCAAAACGCAGGATCATGTCTCTTCAAGTTTGCGCAGCGCAAGACCGACTGCGACCGCAAACTCGGGACCGATCTCTTCAAGAACTGGGCGCATGAAAGCCGGCGCTTCGGTCTTTATAAAGGGATCTGCGACACGCACGTCAATTGAGAAAGTATTTTTTGCGTATGTGCCCAATTCTTTGGTGACGCCGCCGCCGCCGGTGAATATAATAGAGGTGATTGATTTTTTGTGCGCCGTCTCATACTGCATAAGGACGCGCCGCACCTCAGAGAAAATACGTGAGAAGACGAGCTCGGGCGAGCTGAATGCGCCACCGTCTCCAAGACCCCCTTTCTTCTTCAGCGCTTCGGCGGCGGCGATAGAGACGCCGCCAGAGATCGCGATGGCGCGCGTAATGTCCTGACTTCCGGTGCTTATAGCGTGCGAAAGCGCCACAATCCCATGTTCAATGACATACGTTTTTGTCGAAGATGCGCCAACATCAATCACCATGACCGGTTTGATTGGCTCCTCAACCACCGCACGAATGGTGCTGAAAATCTCAATCTCATAAAAGCTTGCGGTGAGTCCGGCGCCGGCGACGACGCTCTGGAGCAATGAGAGTTCATCGTTATGGACTGCAACAAGCAGTGTTTGGATTTTTCTGCCTTGGGGAGAGACATTTCGTGAAGTGTCTTCTTCGACAAACTGCGTGGGGTCCGCTTCGGGCACGATGAACCAATCGAGCTGCACCTCACTCACGGGAACGGGGATATACTTGCGCGCCTCAAGCTCAATAACGGTTCGTTGCTCCTCTTGATCAGAACGGTAGGGCAGATCAACCAAGGTAAGCAAGGAACGCGCAAATGGTATCGAGACACCGCAATTAGTGGTCGTCACCTTCGCTTCGCGCAACAAATCTTTCAGGGATTCTGTAATTTGCTCGGCAGAAAGATTCGTCGCTTGCCCAACACCAACTCCGCCGTAGGGGCCGAGCGCGAGTTCGCCATAGGTCTCAAGCACCGCCTGTCCGTGCTCCTTGCGCAGCTGCACGACCTTCAATGATGAAGAGCCGATATCAAGGCCGAGAACGCTCTTCTCCTTTTTAGGAAATAGAGTATCGAGAAACGACATGCAAGAATAGTACCATGATACGGTGGCTTGACATCCTTTTCCCTCCGCGCGCGGATGAAATAGTGTTACGAAATGTTTCGATTGATGATTTTCTCGCACTCGCTGCTCCACAGCTCGTACCGGCTACTGGACCGGAAACAGTGGTTTTGCTTCCTTTCTCCAACGCTTCCGTACGCTCGGCTATTCACGAGGCGAAGTATCATGGCAGCGAAAAGGCATTTGGTCTTCTCGCTGCCACGCTCGCCGACTATCTGCGCGATGCCGATGAAAGACCTCAGAGGTCTTTCATCGTGCCGGTGCCGCTCGGCAAAGAACGATACAAGGAGCGCGGATTTAATCAGACCGAAGAGATTGTGCGCCGAGCCCTTGGAGAATTGAGCGGGGGAAGTTCGTGCGTACTCACTCTTGAAACCGACTTCCTCAAGCGCACGCGCGAGACGGCTTCGCAGATCTCGCTTCCCCGCCGCGCTCGCGAAGAAAACATGCGCGGCGCGTTCAAAGCAACGCGCCGCGCCGACCCCTCATACACCTATATAGTTGTAGACGATGTCATCACCACCGGCGCCACACTCCAAGCCGCCATTGATGCTCTAAAGAAAGCTGGCGCCGAACACATAATTCCGCTCGCCCTCGCCCATTAATGATGAGGTGAATTGAGATTTAAACTTTTGAGATGTGATGCGTACCCCATTTAGTGGACACTTTGGGAACCCACTCCCACGGTCAGAAGA
>CAZJZB010000020.1:0-12586 GCA_964550425.1 uncultured Candidatus Saccharibacteria bacterium
GAACGCCGTTAGAAGTATTTAATCAGGGTGTTGCACTTCAATGTTGAATGTACCTCAAGCGATATTGACAGATTCATATTGGTATGCTACGCTAGCCACAGAAAAAGAGTGTGTATAAATGAGACAGCTGATCTCAACAAAGGAGGGACATAATGAGTGTGGGGAAATTAATCTTGACGTTTGCTTGTTCGGTTCTGTTGGGTGGTTTTTTGATTGGCTGCAATGAAAAGACGGAACGGGATGCAAGGATTCACACCAAGGTGACCATCACTGACTTGACCGACTCAACCTTCGTGACCGTAACAATGGTCGAGAAAATGGATGGGCTCGAGATTGGACGCGTAATCGTCCAACGCACCAACCGTAACGGTAGTCATGATTTATTCTCCATGCTGGTTGTGCCAATCCGAGAAATTCCGCCCAGCTCTAAGGTCAAGGTTTCCGTGGTCGAATACCCGTCCAGCTTATTCGGAAACACGATGTTCTTTGTCGTGAAGTGAAGAATGGTTTCTGAGGGCTCCTGGCGGAAATGCTGGGGGTCCTCTTCTTTTTTACTACCGAGCGAGAGAGTTGAAAGAGAGATTCTGATTTCTCTTTTCCGAACGAGCGAAGGGAGCAAGCCCTGCTCTGAGGGCTTATTGCTTCGCCAAGATGCTTTTCTGATAGGTATCCAGATGCTTGAGCGCGATGCCCGTGCCGCGCGCGACACAATAGTACGGGTCCGATGCGAGCTTCGCTATCACGCCGGTGCGGCGATACACGAGCTCCGACATTTGTCGCAATTGCGAGGAACCGCCCGTCAGAATAATGCCGTTATCAATAATGTCGGCCGCGAGCTCGGGCGGTGTCTCTTGAAGCACTTTGCGTATCGCTTGCGTCATCTCGCGCAATTCCCTCGCCATCGCCTGCACCAGATCATTAGTCGAAAGTTCAATGGTACGCGGCAGGCCGTTCATGAGATCGCGGCCTTTGACCGACAAAGAGAGTTCTTCATTCATCGGTACCGCCGCTCCTATCTTTATCTTCACTTCTTCCGCGGTCTTGTCGCCGATCGCGAGATTATGCTGTTTCTTCACATAGTCAATGACCGCCCTATCAAGGCGATCGCCCGCGCACTTCACGCTCGTGGAGGCAACAATGCCACCAAGCGATATCACCGCAACGTCTATCGTGCCGCCACCGATATCCACCACCATGCGCCCCATCGGTTCGTGAATGGGAATGCCTGCGCCAATGGCCGCGAGTATCGGTTCCTTCACCACGTACGCGTTCTTTGCACCGGCCTTCAGTGCCGCCTCAATAACCGCGCGCTTCTCGGTGGATGTCACTCCCGCAGGAACCGAGACAAGCACGGTCGGCTTGAACGGATTTCTACCGAGCGCCTTTTTCATGAAATAACGCAACATCGCTTCGGTCACGCGATAATTCGCGATAACACCGTCTTTCATCGGGCGATACGCGATGATGTCGTCCGGTGTGCGACCGATCATCTGCTTCGCTTCGGTACCGATAGCGAGGATAGAGTTACCGCCTCGTTTGCTGTGTGTTTTGCCTACGGCGACGACCGATGGCTCGTTCAGAACGACTCCCTTACCGGGCACGAAAACGAGCACGTTGGTAGTCCCGAGGTCGATGCCGAGTTTTGGAGAAAAAAAAGTCATACCCCGTAGCAAACCCCACGGGACTCCACAAACGCTTTCCAACCAAGACGAGTGTAAGGGTTTTGGTACGGGGACATTGTTTGCATAGTATCAAATGCTAAGATACTTCGCATGCAAGGAGAAATGAATTTCATTGTTGAGGGTGGACGGAAGCTTTCCGGCAAAGTCGAGACAAGTCGTTCCAAGAATGGTGCGGTTGCCCTCTTGGCCACTTCGCTTCTGAATCGCGGCCGGACGACCTTGGAGCATGTGCCGAAAATTGAAGAAGTGAATCGCCTTATTGAAGTGCTCCGCTCGATCGGCGTGAAAGTTGAATGGCACGGAACAAGTGTTGTCATAGAGACACCGCAGAAATTTTCTCTCGATACGATTGATCATGCCGCAGCGGCAAAAACGCGCAGCATCTTGATGTTCATCGGCCCCTTGCTCCATTTTTTCAAAAAATTTGAATTGCCACAGTCGGGCGGCTGCACGCTCGGACTCCGCAGCGTGCGCCCCCATCTCATGGCGCTCGAGAAATTTGGCGTCTCGATAGAAACACATTCCGAGAGTTATCGCATTACGCACACATCTCTTATGCCGGCAGAAGTAATTCTGTACGAGTCGAGTGATACCGCAACTATCAATGCGCTTCTCGCGGCCGCGTGTATTGCTGGCACGTCCGTCATCAAATACGCTTCAGCGAATTATCAGGTGCAGGAAGTATGCGGATTTCTAAAAATGCTTGGGGTTGTTGTGGAAGGTGTGAGTACAACGACGCTGCGGGTGAAGGGTGTTTCCGACATCAATAAAAATGTCTCCTATAGTGTAGCGGAGGACCCGACTGATGCAATGTTTTTTATTGCAGCCGCAGCCGTGACCGGTTCCGCCATTACTATTGCGGCTGCGCCAATAGAGTTTCTCGAGGTTGAATTATTTCTTCTTGAGAAAATGCATCTCTCATTTGCGCTCTCAAACAAACGCGTCTCCGAAAATGGTGTGACGAAGCTCGTCGATATCAAAATTGAACCTTCCGAGCTCATCGCATTCCCTGAAAAAATTCATGCGCGGCCCTACCCGGGCCTTAATATCGACAATCTCCCCTTCTTCGCCGTTATTGCAACACAGGCGAAAGGCACCACACTTATCCATGATTGGGTATATGAGAAACGAGCGATTTACTATACCGAACTCGATCGCCTCGGCGCCACGACCATTCTGCATGATCCACACCGTATCTCAATTGAGGGTCCGGTGCATCTCAAGGCCGCAGAAGTCATTTGCCCGCCTGCATTACGGCCGGCGACCATCATCCTCGTCGCAATGCTAGCAGCAAAAGGTCGTTCCATGCTTCGTAATGTCTACAGCATCAACCGCGGCTACGAAGATATCGTGACCCGTCTCACACACCTCGGCGCCTCCATCAAGGTGCATATGGGCTAAGAGTATGAAATCCATCCGCGATATTCTCCCCGATATCAAGAAAAAAGCGGCGGCGGCACCGAAAGGAAGGAAACGGCAGACGGAACGCGGAGAACTGATGCGTTTCTTTCTCCGGCATCTGAATCATTCCCGCACGCACGATGGCCTCGCACCCATGACTATGGCGCACTTGGGCACCGTCCTTGAAAAAATACCGACGCAAGATCTCTACTACCTCAAGAGCGTGTGCAGCCAGGCGAAGAATTTCGGCAAAAAATTCTGGTGGGAATTGGACCCGACAAAGCACGCGTCGCGCTGAAAATAAAAATAGAGAAGGTCCGACATTGAAGCCGGAGCTTCTCCATCGGACCATTAATTCTTCCATCCTCTCTCAGCCCAACCCTGCAACACTGTGGATCTCCAACACCTCGGATTCCAACATTTCTGTATAACCGAGATGTGCATAATCTTCCGACCATGACTCGTGTCGGGCGACTCTTCGTACCCTTGGGTCGTCAATCTGCTGTTGCAGATGGGGCACGGCTGAAAGCCCTCCATAGCCCAGATAACCAAGGCAACGGACAGGAAAAAAAGCCCAAAAATCACCGACAAGTCCAATTCGTCCATTACAAAAGCTGCGACAGTCCCGATAAGTAAACACATCAGTACAATCATAGCCGTCCTCCTTTGTTGTAGAACCGGGACCAAGAGCAAACTTTTCTGCCGAAAGCATATGCTGTTTATGATATTTTGTCAAGATCTTCAGATACAGCCGTCTTCATGTTGTAATGAGCGGGATGAAAGAAATCGTGCAAGATGGCGTGCCAGTTCTGCGCGAGATCGCTAAACCCCTGCCGGAAGGACTCTTCGGCACGCCTGAACTCGCACATCTCATCAAAGATATGGAGGAGGCGCTCGATAAAGAACTTGAGGGCGTTGCGCTTGCCGCACCGCAAATAGGAGTGTCGTACCGCGTATTCATCGTGAGAAAAGACAGGACACTTCCCCTACACGCGCCGCGAAGCGGCGCGTCGAGCGAACTTCCGGCGGAATCGGAAGTTTTAGCACCGGAGATAGAGATATATGTCAATCCTGAAATCGTAAAGACCTCCCGCAAGCGAGCAAAGACGGATGAGGGATGTCTCTCGGTCCGCGGCATATACGGCACAACCAACAGGCACGAGCGCGTTACCATCCGTGCCCGCCGCCCCGATGGCTCATGGCTCACGCGCGGCGCCAGCGGCCTTATGGCGCAAATATTCGAACATGAAATGGATCATTTAAACGGCATTCTCTTTATTGACCATGCCGAACATCTCATTCGTATCAAGCGTCAATCAGCGCATCGCTTTGCCTATTTCGGTACGCCTCATGTTGCAAGCGATACACTCGCCATCCTCCTTGAGCGCGGGTTCGTGCCCGCCGTCGTTGTAACTTCCCCGGACGCGCCGAAAGGTCGGGGTCTCACTCTCACATCATCTGAAACGAAAACGCTCGCACTTGCGCACGGCTTTCCCGTCATGACTCCGGAAAAATTGGACGCACAAACGATTGCTGAAATTATCGCGCTTGGATGCGATTATGCTGTCGTCGTTGCCTACGGCAAGATATTTCCCGAAGAACTCATAGCCGCATTCCTTTTGGGCGTACTGAATGTTCATTATTCGCTTCTGCCGAAATACCGCGGTGCAACGCCGCTTGAGGCGGCACTACTCTCGGGCGATGCGGAAACAGGCATAACCATTCAAAAGATGGTGAAAGAGCTCGATGCGGGCGACATCATCGCGCAGAAAGCAACCGAGATTGCGCCGCTTGAAACGGCACGCGAATTACGCGAACGACTCATTGCAATAGGCGCTTCTCTGCTTGCCGATACCCTCCCCGAATACATAGCGGGCCGTATCCAACCGATTCCGCAAGATGCTTCCCTCGCCACGCGCACGCGGAAACTCTCGAAAGAAGATGGGCTTCTCTCGCTTGATGCTCCTGCCGAAGTGAACTGGAACAAATATCGCGCGTATGCCGACACTATCGGCACCTATTTTTTTGATCCGCCAACTGGCGGAGGTAAGCGAATCAAAATAACAGCGGCTTCATTTAAAAACGGAATATTTGTCATCGAGCGCGTCATCCCCGAGGGAAAACGCGAAATGGTGTACAGGGGAAGCAAGTAGACCAGAAAAGGATAGTAGGACTTGGCCTAGCGGCCCGGAGCGACCAATTTTTCTTGCCTGTACTCAGGATTAGAAAAATGGAAGTGCTCTTGTGGTGCGCTATCCTTTTCTGGTCTGCTTGCGAACCCTCAATTTTAACGACCAAAACGCAGCATCCTTTTCAGCATCGCTCCACCGTGCCTCATGAGGCGTCGTGCCCGCCCGCGCGAATGACGTATCTCGGCCTCAAGCTCGCTGCGAACTCTATCTGCAGCGCTCTCGGGAGAGGGCTTTACCGCCTCGGCGTGATAGACCTTACCATCTACCGTGAGCCGGGCGACAAGACGGCATGGCTCCGACGAACGCCCTTCCGGCGGTGCCTCCTCTATTTCTATTTCAAGCAATGCTGTATCGCCTTTCTCTCCGAAGAGCCGCAGCGGGGCTGCAAGTTTTTCTTCGAGAATCGCTTCCGTCTCCGGGGTAAGTTTATACTTCGTCGCCTTGATGGTGATATTCATGATGAAAAAAGTTAGCCAGTAACACTTATCATCTTAGCGCGTGAACGGTGTCCTGTCAGTATACGCACCTTTCCAAACGGTTTCCCGAGCCGAGTTGCAATAATCTCGCGCACGCGATCATTCGCACGATTCCCGAGCGCGGGCTCCCTGACTGATATCGCAAACGTCTCCCCTTTCTCCTCAACCTTCTCGCGCTTGGCATCGGGCGTGACAAATACTTTGATATACATTTGTACTCTTAAAGTAGCATGTCTACTCTGCTTATGGTGTCATAATACCCGCCTCAATTTCAGTATGGCAGTTCTTGCAAACTAGAATACATTTCTTGGCTTCTCGCAAAAGAGTAGCCCATGAATAAGACAGACCCTTTACACTCAATGCAAAGGTCTTTGTCTTCGGATTCGTATGGTGAAAATCTAACGCCCCAGCATATTTTTTATACCCGCACATGACGCACTTTCCTCCAAACATTTCAACAAGTTTTTCTTTCTTTCGGCGTCTGTGATTGATAACCCATTCGGAAGCACACTTACCACAACGAAAAGCACCGTCGGGTCTCGGGAAATGTCTCGTCTGACCATGTTTTTTGCATATCCTTATCATAAATGCCATTATAACACTAGGTGTTATGTTTGGTGGGTGACTGTGAATTGGTATATAATGGCAACGGCCAATTTGTTGGCCATTTATATTCCGGAGTAGCTCAATGGTAGAGCATCTCGCTGTTAACGAGGTGGTTACAGGTTCGAGTCCTGTCTCCGGAGCAAAGGGTTGACATAGAAAGGCTTCATGCTAGTATTCAGTCAGAAGGAGGGTACATTTATGATGATTTGGGAACTATTAAAGGTCAGCGGAAGCGGGCAATTCACCTTAGCAGTGGTGATCGCCGCTTCGGAAGTTGAGGCTCGACGCCTCATTTCCAAAAAGGCTGGATGGGATCCGCTTGCTTCTCAGCAAATAGACTGGATGGACGCGAAGTCTGTGGTTTGTCGGTCGATTGGTACCGCAACAGAAGAGGCGGCTAGAATCGTAATCTTCGTTTCGGGTAATTTCCTGTCGCCTCTAGACCGGCAGCTGGATGGGTTGTACGCAAGAGCCGAGCGAGACGTCCGGTGACCAGGTTAATCCGCTCCGCTCGATAGACACCGCGTCTGTACGAGCGGTTTCTGTTTTCATACACAGGTTCGAACATCCTCTATCCAGCGGAGCTAGAAAAAGTTAGGCCCTGATGCGATGAACATTGGGGTCTTATTTTTTCTTTCCGGAGCAGGACTCGAAAAGACGGAGCGGGGAACCCGTCGAACACGACGGGTCGCGAGTCGCGGACACGACCAAAAACGAACGGCGGCGAGCTTTTGAGTTGCGGAAGAGAAATGTACTCATGGTCCTGCTCCCGGAACCAACAAGATTACTTACTCGTGGTATATTTTTGCTATTATTCTTGAACACATAAACAGTATGAAAACTCTTACATGTGACTTGTGCGAAGTGACAGCGAAAGGTGAGACATTTGAGGCATGGGTGAAAGCACTTCACCCTCATTATATGGAGGCCCACGCAGATGTTATGAAAAACTCTAAAGAAGGAGATGGGCAGAAATGGATGGTGGAAAACAAAGTAAGATTTGACGCTGTCTAAAACGTACATAAAAATTTTCTAGCGCATCATGCCAAAGAATACTTACAAGATGCGTTCAAAAGTATGGCCGTATCCCGGTATGGCGGCATGGCGATTCCTCACTCTGGCAAAAAAGCAGGGGCAGGAAATAAAAAAGAAATTTGGTCGATATGCCAGAGGATGGGGTTCACTCCCCGTTTCGGTAGCTACAGGAACAACGGTCTGGAACACTTCGATTTTTCCTGATAAGAAGTCGGGATCGTATATCCTTCCGCTCAAGGCGAAGATAAGAAAGATTGAGAATATATCCGACCACTCAACCGTGTCGTTTGTTCTAACGTTACGTTAGATAGCTTCAGTGAGCGGTCCAATCTTCTCCCACCAAGCGGAGCAAAAGATAGTAACCTCTATCTTTCCATACCGGTTAGCTTAGATGATGACTGAACGTATAACATTGAAATTATTCTGGATGATGATGCTGTTGTGCGCGGGGTCGGCACTGACCCTTATCTTGGTGGGCGATGTTCTGCCAGAGAAACTTGTCCCTACCTTCTTTATCTTAGGTTTCGCAAGCTTCTTGATTTGGGCACCACTTGTTATCTACCGATTCTTGGCGAAATAGCGGTTTTCGGTAAAAACGGTTCTTTAATTCAACGATGGGTGCAGCCGGCCCAGCAACAGTGTCGGCGTATTCCTTACTATAAGCTCCGTACGCGTCCTCTTGATTCGGTGGTGTAGAATATGCCAATGGAGGATTCCCATATAGAACAAAAGAATAATAAAATTTGGGAGAATGTCTTGATGGGAGGCGCGCATGAGTTCAACAGAGCACGATCGTTGTTCAAATATATTCCCTCAAATCCCCGTTGCCACATGTGCAACGCTCCCTTCGGGAATATCGGTGGCCCGCTTATGCGTTGGTTGTATAACAAGCGTCCTTCAAGTCGCAATCCGAACTTCTGCAATTTCTGCGAAACCATGGCGAGAGACAATCCCGGCGGTGCGGAAGTGGAACTCTCCATGCTCTTCGCCGATGTGCGCAACTCCACAGGACTTGCCGAAACCATGGATGCGACAACGTTCAGACGCTTGCTTAATCGTTTTTATGCAGTTGCCAGTGATGCACTCGTCAACACTGATGCCATGATTGATAAGCTCGTAGGCGATGAAATAATCGGTCTCTACATCCTCGGTATTGCGGGACCGAACCACGCCAAAAAAGCGCTGGAAGGGGCGAAAGAAATCCTTAAAAAAACCGGACATGCCGATCTAAACGGGCCGTGGTTGCCAGTGGGTGTCGGGATCCACACCGGTGTTGCATTCGTTGGATCGGTGGGATCAACAGATCGTTTTCTTGACTTCACGGCTTTAGGAGATGCTATGAATACTGCGGCGCGCATTGCAAGCAAGGCGGGAGCAGGAGAAATTTTAATGAGCGACACTGCGTTCCGTGCGGCACATCTTGAAAACGACGCTGAGGAACGCGTATTGGAATTGAAAGGAAAAAGTCAGCCAGTCACCGTGCGTGTTTTGTATAGTTAATGAGTTTACGCCATGCGTTGCATAAAAGTATAGCTTTTAATACGTACGTATCCAAAACCCCACTCTGCCCCCCACTGAAATATATTTCCCAATCTTCGTCCGGTTGATGGAAAGTGCGAGTGCCTTGGTCTGAAGCGACGCGCCGATACGGCTCGCAAGCGAGCGCATATAAGTTCCCGAGGCGCAGGTTATTTTCAAGCGGACTACGGTAAAATTCCTTCCGCGCATAATCTTGAAAAGCGACTGCCAGTGCGTGCGAATAGCGTCCACACGGAAGTCCTCTCCAAGCCGCTTGGACGGCTCATCGGTGCGCGGAACGAGATCAAGAAATCTCGATACTCTCGCCTCAAGCTCTACATCAGAAATTATATATGAGCCCCGATGCTGAATGCGATATATATGCTCGATGTGCTCAGGTATTTTTATGTGCGAAAGATTTCCCTCAAGCGCATAGAGGAAGAGGGGTTTGCCATTCACGGTCTTCGAAGAAAATGCGGGGTACGCACGCACATGCGCGCCGCGTTCGCGATACAGTGCATCCGTAAAGAGGTGTGTATCTATGGGTGTTTCTTTATCAGCGTACTCCGGCATACCGAGCACATCACCCGTATCGCTCTCCATATCAAGCAAGACCTCGATCTCGTATTCTTTATCCAGATCCATATACGCGCGCTGCCGTTTGCACTCATCTCCCAGAAGCACCAATAGTTTGCCACGCGCCATCGGGTCCAGACGGCCCGCATAACATACTGGTACATCGGTATACTTTTGATTCCGTATCTTCCATGTCCGTATCGCCGCAAGCGGCGTTTCACCAACCCCTTTTTCCAATATTACAAATCGTCTCATAGTAAGCGCAGTATACCCTTGCGAAACAAACTTCATCAGCATCTGTTCATCAACGACGAGGATACGCTATACTGAAAGTCGGTAGCCATCACATCCGTGGAACTCATACCTCCTTCGTATTCAAAGAATCGTCTCAAACAAAAAGAAAATGGCGGCGTATACCGCGTTTTTATCGTGCTTGGTTCTATACTGTTGTTCGGAGGTGTCGCGGGAATTCTCGTATTTTCATTTCCCGCGCTGCTTGCTCTGAATATAGAGCGCGAACAGAGTCAGAGTATTTCTGCGGTACCCGAGCAGTTCCCGGTCACGGTCGATCCCAGTAATAAGATTATTGTCGAAAATGCGCGCGTAAATGCGTTTTTTGAGAGCGCTTATTCTCCGCTTCAGGCGGCAGCCGGAAATGTCCAACACATACTGGCAAATGTATTTGAATGGATTGCCCTCTCGGTCGCTGCGGCGCCGCAGTATCAAAATATCGCAGCGGTACAAGGCCGCTTTGTTACTATCAAACCGGGCATGAGAAAGGAACAGGTAACGGATGCGTTCGCGAATACGCTTGCGTGGAATGCCAAACAGAAAAAGGAATTCGTGACTGCGGCGGCGAATTCATCACTGCCGCTCCCTGAGGGTTCATTCTCGCCCGGGGTCTATTCCGTCATGATGGGAACGACGCCGGCTGCGGCGCAACATCTTGTGAATGAACGCTTTCATAAGGATATTCTTTCGCATTATGGTCCGGAGACAGCGGAGATAGTGCCGCTTACTCAAGCTCTCACCATTGCCTCGCTTATTGAACGCGAGGCGGGAGGAGCGGATGATATGCGCGTCATATCCGGCATCATTTGGAATCGACTCTTTATCAATATGAATCTTCAAATAGATGCGACGCTCCAATATGCTAAAGCAAACAGCAGAGTAAGCGGAAGTTGGTGGCCAAGGGTAGTGCCCGCAGATAGATCCCGCGCATCGGCGTATAACACCTATTTGCATCCGGGATTGCCGCCAACTCCCATATCAAATCCGTCGGTCGCCTCCGTATTGGCCGCTCTCAATCCAAGAAATACATCCTGCCTTTTCTATTTTCATGATGCGCTCGGAGGATTCCACTGCACCGACACATATGCCGAACATGTCAAACTCCTAAAAAAATATTATGGGCGAGGAAAATAAATCATCGGCGCTGTGGGTATCTGTTTTGATTGCGCTGTTTCTATGTCTTACTTTTCTCACCATAGAAGTAACGGTGTCTTACAGTTTTATCGTTGCCGCTGATCTGTGGTTTGAAAATGTGCTTTTGAGTATCCGCGCACCTTTCCTTGTAAATGTATTCAGCGGGATAACCCTTTTGGGGAATGCGGTCGTCGTTATGTGGATAGCGGGGATTGCTCTGATATTTTTATTGTGGAAGCGCTACAAGGCACACGCAGTAGGACTTGCCGCCACTCTTATCGGCGCTGCCGCTACGGATTATGTGATGAAAATAATTATCGAACGCGCGCGGCCAAGCGGTCTTATTCCCACCCTGATTGAGACCTCGTTCTCCTTCCCGAGCGGGCATGCTACCGCCGCGATGGCTCTGTACGGTTTTATGGCATACGTCCTTTACAATCTTTTCCCTGCAAAAAAATCAATCATGCTAGCCGCGGCTCTGCTCATCATAGGGGGTGTCGGCTTTAGCAGATTGTATTTGGGTCTGCACTTTCCGAGCGACGTGCTCGCCGGCTACCTCCTCGGCGGTCTATGGCTTCTTATAGGCATTAGAGTTGCAAAAAGAATGGGTGCATAGGTGCGCATACCAAGTGCTTCTTTCTTATATGCTATGATGACCCGTATACATGGACAAAGAGGAGTCGAGAGAACACGAAACGCTCGCCCGCACACTAAACGATCCCGTATTGCGTGCCGCCTATGCTCAGCCATTCGATGAATACAAATCGGGATATGTCGCCCGATTGCTTGGGGGAGTGTTGATACTCTCCGGAGGTCTCATATATGGCAGACAACCTTCCTATGCGAAATTCAAGGCCATAGAAGTGATAGCGCGCATACCGTACCAGTCCTGGGAAATGGCGGTATATACGCTGTTGACTGCTTTTTATACCAATGAACAGAAAGCGATAGGCCTTGCAAAAACAAGTACGTTCAGCCGCATGGCTCAAGACAACGAAACGATGCATGTGGTTGTCTTGTCTCAAATAGTATGCCGTCTCAACTGCGAGGATGTCCTGCGACATACACTCATCCCCTTCTTCTTTTCCTTCCTGTATTTCTGGACGGTGTACGTCCTCTACCTATTCTCGCGACGGGCGGCATTTGAACTCAACTATCTTTTCGAGGCGCATGCCTATGCGCAGTACAGCGAGTTTCTGGAACGCGAAGGCGAGCATCTGAAACAGCGCCCCATTACATCTGACTTTCTTGCGTTCTATGGCCGAGAAGTGCGCAACGAATACGAACTTTTTGAACTCATCAGGAACGACGAACTTATCCATCGCAATCGTTCAATACGCGAGCTGCAAGCCAACGCTCCTGCGGCATAATTGTCGCGACATGAATATCATTGTCTATACAAAAACAGGATGTCCGTGGGCAACCGAGGTCTTGGATTTCTTACGGGAGAGGAACCTTCCCTTTGAAGAACGGGACATTCTCAAAAATCCTGAGTACAAAAAAGAGGTTGAGGAAAAGAGCGGTCAGAACAAAAGTCCAACACTCGATATTGACGGGGTCATTGTGCCGGATGCCGGCGTGGAAGAAGTCGCCGCAGCCCTCGCCAAAATTGATAGAAATTCGGTTAAAGAAACTTTTGGGTTGCTGATTTTGTGATACGGTGGCGTACATACAA
>CAZJZB010000021.1:0-8453 GCA_964550425.1 uncultured Candidatus Saccharibacteria bacterium
TCGGCATTTTCTACGTCATTTTCATCATCACCTCCTTGGTCAAAATCATGAACGCGTATCTCAAGACAAAGTAGATCAGTATCCACAATACAATGCGACCGCACTATATTTTGGATAGTATCCACAAGATATGTGTCTAATAGGGAGTTATACAAAATTGTTGGTGAGGTTTTCATACAACAGCTTTCATTGGCGCCGTATACAATAGTTTAGCCATAGCTAAACTAAATGCTACGCAGTGAATCGTACGTTTATGCGCAAATGGAAGCAAAGGGAAACAGAGCACCCTCTTAAAATTTGTCAGGGGGTATTTCCGAGCGCTTGGTCCACGAGTTGTTTCACTTCACCGTATGGATACGTACCATTCATGATAATGGGTGGTTTGCCTGCGACAAGGATGAGCGAATAGGGTGTACCAAGCGCGCCGATGTCAAGCGCATTCTGACGATCTGCCATAATGCGCGCATCTACCACTGAAGAAGCATTTGCGAAGCAGGTGGCAAAAGCATCGCTTGAGACGCCTGCCACAGAGGCGAGTTCTCCGTAGCGCAGGGAATCGACCGGCTGATTCTTGAAAAGAGCGTCCGCGAACTTCCAAAAAGCGTCATTGCCCGCAACGCGCGCGATGCACTCGGCGGCTCGCGCGTGCGAGAGAGCATCCGGATGTATTTCGGAGAGCGGGAATTCGCGGAAGACCCACGCAACTTCGCCGTTCGCTCCCTCATTCGCAATGATCTGACGAAGTGTTTCGTGGAATGCTTTACAGAACGCGCAGTCAAAGTCGGAGTATTCGATTATCATCACTGGCGCTGCGGGATTGCCGAGGATGTGATCGGTCGCTTCGACCGGCCGTACAAGCGCCGCGTTGCCAGCATCGGTTGAAGAGAGTTTTGGCATTGAAATATATACGGCAACCGCGATAATGACGCCGCCGAGGACGATCGCAAGCGGAATGGTAAGAGCATTTCGCATACGCTAACCCTAACATTAAATGGAAAACGCGTGGAGGGATGCTCTCCTCCACGCGCCTTGATTTCTGCGCCGTCGGCGGCGCCTAGGGATCGCTGAGAATTATCCTTTTGTAGAACTTATCGAACGCACCGAATTTCTTGACGAGATAAGACAAAAATCGGCTGATGGGCGTCATCGCCATTCTCAAAAATAGAGGACTGATTCTGAAGAACTCATGCAATAGCCGATTCATCAACATCGTCGCCAGGAACCCGAAGATAACCATCATCGCACTATAGATGCTCGAGACGATTATCAGTGCTGCTTTGGGATAGGAGGCGAAGATCGGCATATAGAGAGCGACTGCTGTGGGCGCCAATAGCAACACTCCAATGGAGTACATGAACAGAGAAACACTTCGTGGCACGGTAATGGAAAAGAGTATGATACCCGGCATTGAGGTCGTGGCCGAGTCCATTTTTGGGAAACAGAAGGACTCGATTCCCATACCAGCAACTGCGATGAGTATCAGCAAAATGCCTACTAGCGACTGAGTATCCATGACATCCTCCTCATAGTGGACTCTGTACATCCGCAGAGTATCGGAAGGCGAGACGTTCGCCAAGATCATGTGTTCCAAGTGCCAGAATATATATAAAGTAACAGTACGTCAAGAATCAGTCCGACGTGATTTGATTTATAGCGGCAATGCGTGGGTCATGATGGGCGCGCCTTCTGCTCCACGACTCCAGAGCGATATATCAAGTTTGATATCGCGGATCTTTTGCAAATCTTTGTACTTAAGGACACCATGCGTAAGCGCATAGTCGTAGAGTTCTCGCGTGATACGAACGTCCTCAATGCAGTATTCACGGACTTTATCTTTTTTCCCCTCCTTCCACCACTCGCCTGCCTTGAGCCCATCGCCCGACTTGCCTCTGCCAAGTGTCGCTTCGGCGAGGGATTGTAGCCGGATGCGCCGACCGAGAACTTTTTGCACTTCGCTCAAGAGGTCAAGCGAACGCAGATGCGCGAGGTCGCCCGGATAGTAGCGGTTAAGGAGCGGAATATCGAACGCATCGGAATTGAAACCGATGAGGAGGTCCGCACGCTCTAGTATCGGCCAGAGTTTTGGAAGTTCTTCTTTGGCATACGAAGAGTATTTATTCGTGAGTGAATCATGGATGGCCACGACAGTGAGCTCCTGTTCGTTCACGTCTATGCGCCCGCGCACCATGGAGTCGGAAATCGATTCAATATCAAAAGTGATGGCACGCATACCTTTAGGTTCCGGAGCGAAGACGCATCGGAAGGTCGGATACCGGAAGGACGGACTCTTCGCCAGTGGCGAGTGTTTTAAGTCGGACGGTTTTGTTTTTAATTTCATCCGCGCCATAGGCGATGAAGAGTGGTATACCACGCTTCACTGCATCTTTAATCTGATCGCCGAGCGAGTGGTCGGTGAGATTGACGAAGATATGACCGCCTTCATTGCGCAGCGTGTCGGCGAAGGCGAGCGCGTCTGGAATGCTATCTACGCCGGGCGTGCCGAGATAGAGTTGCGGCGTACCGTTTCCGGGTAGCGTATACAAATGCGTTTCCAGGAAATCGGCGAGCGTAACATCGCCAAGCGCGAAGCCGACTGCCGGGATAGGGTCGCCGCCAAACAGCGCGACGAGTCGATCGTATCGCCCGCCGCCGAAAATGGTCCGTGGATTCCGCATATCCGTATCAAAGACCTCAAAGACCATGCCGGTGTAGTAATCAAAGCCGCGCGTAGTACTCGCATCAAAGACGACATTATCAACACCGCGCTTTTTCAGTGTCGTAATGCGGTCATTGAGTTTTTTCAGTTCATTCGCAACTTCTGGCGCGGATTTCGCATTCGTAATGAACGAGAGCGGGTCTTTCTCCGCGAGTGCGCGGGAGGCGGCGGCGAATGTCTCGGGTGCCATCTTTGATTTCTTATCAAGGAGGCGGAGATACCGCGAGATGCCGTCATCGGCAAGTCCGGCCGCTGTGCAAGCGGCATTCAGAAGAGGTCGCGAATTCATACGGATGATAAAGTCGTTTTCTTTGGCGCCAAACTTTTTAAGTATCGCGGAAGCGATGCGTACGATTTCGATATCCGCTTCACCCTCATCGAGTCCGACGAGGTCGATATCCGCTTGATAAAATTCGCGTAGACGACCCTTTTGCGGTCGTTCATAGCGGAAGCGATTGCCGATAGAGAACCAGCGCAAAGGGAAGGCGAGCTCGCGACGTTTGCCGGCAACCATGCGCGCCAAGGTCGGCGTCATCTCGGGTCGCAGCGTCACACTTCGGTCGCCGCGGTCGGTAAAGGTATAGGTCTGCTCATTCACTATTTCTTCCGAGGTCTTCGCTTCATAGAGTTCGGCGCGCTCCAGTGGGGAGGCGTTGTATTCTTCATATCCCCACTTCAGAAGCGTCTCACGGATATTTGCAAACATCGCCTCCATCTGCGCCCAATCGGCGGGATAGAAATCGCGAACGCCCTTGTAGGGATCGGTGGAAAGCGGCTCGGACATATGACTGATATTGTATCAGATACCGATTGTTTTCGGTTCGGCAGAGACGTATTTGAGAATGAGATCGCGCATGTGTTCGGGCCGCGAGATGCCGCGCATCGTGAATTCAATCTCGGCACCCGCGCTCTGGACTTTGATATCGCCGATGCCGAGCAATGAGGGCAGAACGCCGGTAATGTTTGTCGTAACATCCTGGATGCGTGGCAGGAGCAAACTCGATACCTCGCGATTGAAGAAGCGGCGCTGTTTGATGGTGGTGATGCGCTTGTTGGTGAGGACCCATGCGTTCAGAAAGTAGCGGGTGAAGGCGCCCCATGCGGCGGTCCATGTCATGAGTAACCACACGCCGAGTATTGCGTGCATGAGTCCGCCGGTTGACGGGCCATAATTGAAAAATGCCACATAGGGCCCCAAGGGCGGTACGAGCACAAGGAGTTTCGGAAGTGCAAAGGGAATGATTGCGAGGATGGCGTAGGGCAGAAGTTCTGCAAGAAAGAGAAACCAATGCTTGCGCACCTGCTTCACGACATGTTCGCCCGGCTCAAGTTCAAATTCTTTCATACGATATTCATGATAGATGGGACGTGACGAAGGTTGTGTTACCGGAGAGCGCGTAGGACATCAGCGCGAGAGATACGAAAAGATGCAAGGCGATTGCCGGGAAGGCGGCCAACGATGCGTGAGAATATTTAAGCCAGTGGTAAATAGCAACAAGCGTGTAGAGGGCCCAGAAGGCAAAGACCGCGTAGAGGATCCACGTTATAACAATGCCTGCCGAAAACCCGCTCGGCAGATACGAGAACAGGGAAGCGGATGGGAACGCAAACGGCTGGAGCGGTTGTTCAGGCATTGGGGAAATTATACCCCATGAGATAACGCCGTCTGCGATGGAGTGGAATAGCGGGGGTATATAAACGTCTCGGATGATGTAGTTGTTGGAAATTATTATCTCATGGGGTGAACTACAAGAATACGCGGTTTATCATATTGATCGGTGCGTATCTTGCACGAGAGACCGTGCGTTTCGAACACCGCGCATGCGGCTGCCGCATGCGCGGTGTCGCATTCAATCCATGCTGTGCCGCCCGGAGCAAGATAGTTCGGAAGTTCCGCCGCGACGCGGCGGATGATATCGAGACCGTCCGCACCGGCGTAGAGCGCGCGATCCGGCTCATAGTCGGCGACACTTGCGGGAAGTATGCGGTTGATTGGAACATAGGGCGGATTCACGGCAATAACATCGAACCTCATGTCGTTGAACGGTTCAAACAGATCGCCGATGCGGATATCGGTACGAGAAACATCCAAATCATTTTCGCGGATATTTCTTTGAATAGTCGCCTCGTGCGCCGGGTCAATCTCGCCGAAATATACATGGGCGGTCGGTAAACGCGCGAGCGCCGAACAACCGATGGCGCCACTCCCTGCGCAGAGGTCGAGAAATTGCAATGCTCGCGAACGGGCGGAGCCATTTTCGGCAGTAGGACTTGGCCTAGCGGCCCGGAGCGCGGCCGAAAATGGCTCCGCCCGTTCGCAATCCGTGAGCTCAGCGAGCATCTGCTCAACCCACCACTCCGTCTCCGGCCGTGGAATGAGAGGTTTTGAATCAAGATAGATTTTCAGACCTAGAAACGGCTGCCATCCGATGACATACCCGAGCGGCTCGCCCTGGGCGAGCCGCTCCCTATCCGCATCATATTTCGCCGTCTTCTCCCAGCAATATTTTTCTTCCAAGAGCCACTGCTCGTCCTTGCCCTTCGAATCTTTAGCGGAGTAGGGGTGGGTCATACAGCGAACGTTACCATACCTGCCCGCGCAGGTAGGAAAACAAAAACGCCCGCGCTTGCGCGCGGGCGTCCCTGTATTCCGGCGAAGAATTAGTATCCACCGCGGCCGTAGCCGCCGTTACCACCACCGAATCCGCCGCGGTCACCGCCGCCGAAACCGCCTTCGCGGCGCGGAGGACGATCACCTTGCGGGCGAGCGAAGGAAACCGAGAGCGTACGCCCATCGAGTTCCTTGCCGTCCAAACGGTCGATAGCTGCCTGGGCTTCTGCCTCGGAAGCCATCTCGACGAAGCCGAAGCCGCGCGAGCGGCCCGTCATACGATCGCTGATGATGCTCGCGGACACGACATTTCCGGCCTCGCTAAAGGCCTTCTTGATATCGTCTTCCGTCGAACGGTAGGGGATTCCCCCTACATAAAGCTTGTTCCCCTGTACTGAACCTGCTGACTGACTGTCCATGTGTTATTGGATTTAACTGATTAACCTCGCCGAAACTGAACACTTGCGATCAATGAAGACCGAGCGAAGCTCGAATACTCTGCGAGTTGCCGATAGTATGCCAGAAATGCCGATAAAACACAAGGGCGCTGGTGGGGATAGTACGCTAGAACGTGCCGGATACGAGAGCGGGTATGAACATTCCAATCATACTTATCGCCAAGAGGATGACGATGATGATGGCAAGTACGCGTTTTATTTTCATACGATAAAGATAGCAGACAGTCCCGCGGACGGCAAAGCCGTCCGCGGGACTGTCTGCGGCCACCCATTTTTCTATGAAATTGTTTTAATCATATCTCTCTCAATATCGGCGAAAGTGCCGCCGACTTTCTTACCGGGGTTGAGGATGTTCAAGGGGTCAAATATCTTCTTCGTCTTCTCAAAGAGTGCGAGCATCTCCGCTCCAAAGAGCAGTCCGAGGTAGGGCGTGCGGATAATGCCGTCGTTGTGCTCGCCGGTTGTCGTGCCGCCTTCTTTGATGACGAGTTCGTATATTTTCGGTGCGAGATCCAGCACAACTCGCCGATTTTCCTCTTTGGAGAGGTCCATGAGCGGAATGATGTGGAAATTCCCATTGCCGATGTGGCCTGCGATGGTGTAAATGAAGTGCGATTTATATTCATCCAGAAGCGTGTTCAATTTCGGCAGGAATTTTGGGTAGCAGGCGGGCGGCACGACGAAGTCGTCTATAAAGGGTGCGGCGTAGAGTCCGCGAACATTCTTGCGCAGGAGGTTAAAACTCTCGCGCCGGACTATCCAATACTTCTCCGACTCTTTTTCATTTTTTTCTATCTTGGTTTTAAGATTAAGATCGGCGAGCGCGTCGCGGGTTTTTATCGCTTTCATATCCGCCTCCTCAATCGTATCTTCGGCGAATTCCGCCATGAGTATCATCTTCGGCACGCCGCCGGTGGCGACCATTAGTGCTTCGGGGATGAAATCAATACCGAGCCGCGCGGCCTTGGCGAAGCCCATTTGCGAGAGCATTTCGGGAAGGAACTTCACCGCGAGCGTGAAGGTGTGCTCATCATAGGATTCAAACGATTCAGGATGTTGGGGCAGGACGCGGTTCACTATCTCCGGCAAGATGTCCAGATTTGAGACAAAGATGACGAGCATTGCCCGATGTTCTTTCGGCTTCACAAGCGCAAGTTTTGCTTTCGTCCAGAGTGCGAGCGTGCCTTGGGAGCCGCAGATGAGTTTTGCGAGATTGAACGTGCCGGTCTTGGCATCACGTATCCTCCAGAGCCCATAGCCAGCAGAATTTTTTGAGACCTTCGGCCGGCGTGCCTCGATGAGCGCAGCATTTTCGGTGATGAGCGTGTCCATCGCGCGATAGATTTCGCCTTCAAGCGTCTCCAGTTTTTTCTTCTCCTCCAGTTCTGCCAGCACGAGCGGTTTGAAGGTGGTCTGCGAGCCGTCAGAGAGAACGACATCCATCTCTTCTATATATCTCTCCGTCTGGCCGTATTCAAGCGTGCGCTCGCCGCCGGAATTGTTCGCGACGATGCCGCCCATGGCAGCTATTTCGCGGCTGGCGGGGTAGGAGGGAAGTATCAAATTTTTTTCGAGCGTCGCTTTTTCAAAATCGCGATAATACACGCCTGGGTCGGTGACGGCGAAGCCGTCTATGCCTCGCTGCCGCTCGGCATCTTCTTCGCTACGCTCGACTTCGCCCATGTGATTCATATACTTAGTGAAAGACATCACGACGCCGGTGGTGAGCGGCCCGCCCGTCATGTCGGTGCCCGCCGCGCGCGCGGCTAGCGCCACATCCGCGCCCGCTGCGCGGGCGCGCCCTACCTCCCTCACTACAGCACTCACATCCTCTGCATCTTTTGGATACACCACGAGCTTTGGCATCCGCATAAATAGGGAAGTGTCGCGACTCGCGGCCGTCAGAACGGCCGCATCATCGCTAACCTCTCCCCGCACCACGCTCGCGAGCGCTTTTTTTAAATCTACATTGCTCATTGTGGATAGTATACCCGTTTCCCGCGTATAAGTGCTACGTTGGAGATAATGTATACGCGCATACTCATTGTTCTTTTTGGATTGGTTATTGCTTTAAGCGGTGGGCAATCTGCGCTTGCGAGTACGATTTTTAGTCAAACACCACAAAGTGAAGTGCCCAATGGTCCCATATTAGATTCTCCATACTTGGTGATGTTTGGATGCACAGGCGGTTTGAATTATTGTGGAGCATACGGGAAAACCGTGTATAACATTGGGGTCTGGATTAAGAAAATCGGAAACCCAACCGACATCAGGATACAAGTAGTAGATACATTTATACATTATCCGACAAGTGATGCAACAAATTTCTCAAATTCAGTCCCTGCCAGTTCAATCTCAAATACATCGTACACACTTAAATGGTTCTATTTTCCTAACGGTGTAGTCATCAGTAAAAAACAATTCTTTCTGTTTCAATTCACAGGTGCAAACAATACCTTTAATGCAACAAACCATTATAGAGTTCTGTATAACCCCAATAATAGTTACGATGCTGTATCGCAGTGGTGTAAAATTTATCTTGGTTGCTGGTCATCAATCTTCTTTTGGACGATTGATGATGGGAAGACAGATCTTTCATTGCCTCCACCGCCACCCGATCCTTGTGCGTCTGGCGGTTGCGTCTCAAACGTCCTCTTCCTGCCCGGAC
>CAZJZB010000022.1:0-7872 GCA_964550425.1 uncultured Candidatus Saccharibacteria bacterium
AAATTGCTCAGGGATGGCGCTTAATTCAGCAACCCGTTTCTTTCTTTAAACCGAATTTCTTTATCAATTCGCGCGGATTGCCATACAAAATCTTCCCGTCTCTGGCTTCTTGAAGCGAACGTTGAAGAGATGAAAACATGTCGTTCTCAGCTAGAGAATCTATACTCAGTCGTACCGCATGCGCCTTATTAGCCGCTCGCCCGCTTCTAACAAGCGATTTTATGAATTTCTCCTGTACAGGAGTTATCGGAACAGAAATAGTAATCATATGATTTTATATTATCAAATATGAATATATCATATACCATCCGTTGTAAAATGCAAGTAATCCGTCTACCGTATTTTTTAACTCTCACCGAGTCGCACTCGGGACACTTTCGGGTACTTTTTTAAAGCGCATGTTAAATATTTGCTGTTTTAGCTTGTATATATGGGACAGTATCACGAAATCAGCAACCCAAAAGTTTCTTTAACCGGACCTTTTTCATACAGACAAGCATACCGCCACACCAATTTCGTAATGAAATTTGTGTGGTGGTGTACCAAAAATCACTCGCTCCGAGCCCGAAGTATAAGGCCGATACAGAGGACGCACACGCCGAGTATGACTGCAATCAACGAACGAATAGACAACGGAAGTCCCGAAAATGGTACAAGAATGACAAGAACGCCAAGAAGGATGAGAGTGCCTGCGCGGGACATGCGCCGAGTATATCAGGACGTTATGATGACGACAAACTCGCCGCGCACCGCCCCCGGGTGCGCGGCGAAATAGCCCTGCACCTCCGAAGGACTTCCTGAAATGACCTCCTCGTGGACCTTGGTCAGCTCGCGAGCAATGCTGACCTTTGGCACGTCCAACGTTCCCAATTCTTTGAGTAACTTCAGTATGCGGTGCGGTGATTCATAGAGCACGACTGGCATGCCGCCCCATGGTGAGTCCTGTCGAATCATTGCCGCAATTTTCTTAAGCGCGGTTTGACGGCCTTTCTTGTGCGGCAAGAATCCGAGGAACGTAAATCCAGTAGTGTCCATTCCTGCGATAGATAGCGCGGCAGTGAGTGCAGACGGTCCCGGTATCGCTTCAATAATAATGTGCTGCCCTTCTTCGCGTGAGGATACGAAGGGCCGGAGCGCGGCTTGTCGCACCGAAGCGACAAGCCGCGCTCCGGGATCGGAAATCCCCGGCGTGCCAGCATCGCTGACGAGCGCCACATGCTCGCCCGCTTCGAGCCGATCTATTATTTCATCCGCTTTTTTTATTTCCGTTGCCGCATCGAGTCGTTGCAGCGGTTTTTTAATGTCGTATCTTGCGAGTAATTTTGAAATGACGCGCGTATCTTCGGCATAAATCACGTCACACTCTTTAAGTGTGCGGAGTGCGCGAAGCGTTATGTCCTCTAAATTTCCGATAGGTGTCGCGACGACCGAAAGTTTGCCTTGGTGTAGTTCCATATTCATACGATAATTTTATCGGCAACCTTGTAAATGTCGCCGGCACCCATTGTCATGATGGTGTCGCCTTTCTTGACATCACTAAGAGCGCACTCAATGGCACTAAAAGAATCAAGTGCAATTGCGTCCGTGCCGGTAGCCCGGATACGTTCGGCGAGTAGTTCGCTTGAGATCGTACCGTCATCTACTTCGCGGGCAGCATAAATAGGAGCGATGAAGACCTTATCGGCATCGCCAAAAGCGAATGCGAATGCGTCCAGTAAGTCGCGTGTGCGGCTGTAAAGATGCGGGTGAAAAGCGACAACGATCTTCCCTGCCTGACCGGCAGGCAGGCCTTTTACTTGTATGCGGAGCGCTTTCAGAGTCGCCTGTACAGCCGTCGGGTGATGCGCATAATCATCATAAACGTTCGCGCCACTAGCGGTCTTCCCTTTATATTCGAATCGGCGCCACGTTCCCTCAAACGCCGCAAGTGATTCTGCGATCATCGTGTCAGAGATAGCAGGAAGCGCGATCCGCGCGGCCGCAGCGGCCGCGCGTGCATTCATCTGATTAAACTCTCCCGGCAAACGCAGTTCATATTTCGGTTCTTTCGTGTAATCAACAACCTTTGCGCGCGCCGATTTCAGAAGCGGGGCGATGTTCGCATCGTGCGGATTTGTCACGATCGCGCCGTCTTTAGGCACGCGCTCTATCGCCTTTCGGAACGTCTCCTGCAGCGCCGCGAGCGACGGGAAATAATCCGTATGATCCCATTCGAGATTCGTAATCACAAGGACCTGCGGAGTGAGTTCCAGAAGATGGTCGCGATATTCGCACGCTTCGACGACAAAAAGATCGGCGGTACCCGAGAGGTAATTCGAGCCGAAATCCTTCACGATAGAGCCGATGACCGCAGTCGGTGCAGCACCGGCATCACGCAGGATGCGCGCAAGCATGCCGGTCGTTGTCGTCTTTCCGTGCGTGCCCGCTACGGCTACCGTGCGCCTCCCTTCTGAAATTTTTCCCAGCATTTCGAAATACGAACATTGAGGGATACTGAGATCTTTCGCCTTCTCACGTTCCGGGTTCTCTGGCGGCACAGCATCGCTGTAGACAACCATTTCTACTTCCGCGGACACATTGCCTGCCTTTTGTCCTATCTCAACCTTGATGCCTTTTGACCTAAGCAGTTCGGTCACAGGACTCTCTTCACGGTCTGAACCGGTGACTCGAATGTCTTGATCGGAAAGTAATTGTGCCAGCGCCGACATTCCAATGCCACCAATGCCAACAAAATGTACTTTTTTGTAATTTCTTAAATTCATAAAGTCATCTGAGCCATGTTAAAACCATCATGCTAACAAATATTCCAATCAATCCTCCGCTCATTATTTCGAAAATTGAATGCCCGCTAAATGAAAGAAGGCGGCCTTCAACAACAACTTGTTGTAGCGATGAGTCCCCGCTCTTAATGAAATATTCATTAAACAATAATTGACGTTTTTTGTCCTCCAGCAAACCATAAATGAAAAGTAGGGCAATAACGACTCCAAATCCAAACAGTAAGTTCATACCGTCATATTTCCAGATTGCATAAAGCACGCTTGTAAGTGCTGCAGTGTGACTACTTGGGAAACCTCCTATCCAAAAAGATGGCCACGAAAACGAGTGGCGGTCGCGGAAATTTGCACTAGAATAGAACCAGATTATTTTTATACATTGAGTTACTGCAACAGCGGTTATTGAAATAATAATAAGATTCATAACGTTTTTACGATAGCATTGAACTGGTCCCCGCGGTCGTACTCATTTTTGAACATTCCGAAGGATGCAAACGCGGGAGAGAAGAGAATCATATCGCCCTCCCCTGCTGAAGCAAAAGCTTCTGTTACAGCTTTCTCAAGATCGTCAAATACGGACGTGTTTGGAATAAATTCAAGTACCCGGCTCGTACCAGTTCCAGCAAGAAGAATGATTCTCTTCACATCTTTAGTCCTCAGTAGAAGCGCATTCATATCAAGCCCTTTATCGGTACCGCCCATAATAAGCACAGTATGTGCTGGGTCGAGCGCAGCGAGTGCGGCGAGCGTCGCCTCCGGCGTTGTCGCGGTCGTGTCGTTGTAAAACTGTATGCCGTTCACTTCTCTCACGAGTTCGAGACGTCCCGGCACACCCATGAATGATTCGAGTGCCGATCGACTGACATCATCAGATATCCCGAGTTCGCGGGCGACCGCAAGCGCAAGCGCGGCATTGTAGCGGTTATGCCGGCCCGGCACGCGAAGCTCCCACGCATCAGGAAGCTTGTGCTCATCCACGACGAGCGTCTTCGATTCGAGCATCTCTCCGTAGGCATCAATAATCGTCGGCGCGCACTGTTTGCCAATGATGAGCATATCTTCTGGCTTCTGATACAAAAAAATATTCGCTTTGTCTGCGAGATACTGTGCCGGATCGTCTTTGTAATAATTCAAATGATCCTGATAGAGGGTTGTGAATACGGCGGTATGCGGACTCATCGATGCTTCCCCCCATCCTTGGCACTGCCATGAATCAAGCTCTAGGACGGCGATGTGTTCTGGAGTTACTTCAGGCAACAGTGCGAGTGTCGAGATGCCCCGCACATTCCCGCCAAGCACGACCTTTTTTCCCGCTTCTTTGAGAATGGCGTACACCATGTGCGCCACGGTCGATTTGCCGCGCGTGCCCGTCACGCCGATGACGGGAATCTTTGAGATTTCCGCAAAAAGATCAGCACTCATGCGAACCGGGATCTTATGTTTCTTCGCTTCCGCGATATAGGGAGAATCAAGAGGAACGCCTGCCGCCTTAAGGATGAGATCCTGATTGCGGAAGTCCTGAAGTCGGTGTTCGCCAAGAACAAATGTGATGTTTGAAAATGACTCTAACTGCGCTACCGACTCGGCAAGCTGCTCTCGTGTCTTGAGGTCTGTCACGATGAGTTCCGCGCCGCGCTCGGCCAGATACCGTGCATCGCCCACACCCCGGCCCAAGAGGCCGAGTCCCATCACGGTAATGTGCTTTCCGCGGAAATGCGCTTTTGCATCCATGGTGCGAATCGTAACGCACCCGCACGCCTCATGCACGTCATGCTTCATGACACTGTCGAGTGCGCGAAGAATACATTCTTACTTCATTTTTCTAAGCAAGAAGTGGTAGTTGAGATATTCTCGTGCGTGATGGGAAGCGATGTGGTTGGCAATACAATGACCTCATAGGGTGCGATTACATTCTTTTTTGATGCGCAGCCGGCACCCGGATGTGTGAACGTTATAGAAATCATGCGTTCGGTAGAATCCTGAACTTTTGAGACCGCAACAACATAGTTTGTCGCGGGCTGTTGTCCCGCGAAAGCCGCGATGACTTCGTTTTGTGTGAAATCGACCACGGGCATGTCCCCTTTTGCGTCGAGCATTTCCCAGAGTTCATTCAGCTCGGCCGGAGAGGTAATGAGGTAGTTGACACGTGTCGGCACCGCTGAATACAAGCCGTGAGCGAGCTTGGTGAACGGCACGGCCCTCGGGGACACATTTGCCTCGGCGACATCCTGGAGCGGATTCTTTTGGGGATGCTGTCCGGGTCCGGAGAGAACGAATGCCGCAATGGCAATAACAATCGCCAACCCAATGACAATGAGCGTCCGCCGCATGTCGCCAGTATAGCAACAGATATCCTTAGTGCCGTGCAGCATTGGTATAACAATTTGGTTTTTGTGCGTGCGCCAGGATTTGAACCTGGGACCGTTCGCGTATCAGGCGAATGCTCTACCAACTGAGCTACGCACGCATGCGTGTATTATATGTATCAAAGAAAGCACGAATAGACAACATCAGCTCCGCTTTCTTAACTACCCCTCCAACATACAACTTGCACGTACCATGACGGAAAGGTTCGCGATACGAGAACTTACCCGGCCGTAACGGTCTGATTTGACTTTTGCATAACTGACCTTGATTCATACCGAGTTGTTTTTTCCAAAACGTCTCCTCAGCATGAACGTCCATATTCTCATATAAATGTAGTTGGATGCGTAATTTGCTCTGCTCAATGCCGAGGAATCTCTCAAGCCAGCGCGCAAAAAATAACACCATGACTGAATCAGTATTCGAGAATGCGATTTCAGCACGACTCTTCTTATCTCCTTCTGCGGCGTAGAGCATAAGCCCCGCAATGAAAAGAGATTGTTCAGAAATGCGAGATAATTTCTTTTTCTGAGAGAGATATATCTTATGATCACGTTCGTCACGCTTCATACGCATCGTCTGTCTAAATTTCTCACGACTTGCTTCGCCACGACCCCATGCTTCACGGCGTAATTCGAGCACTCGCTCATCGGTGAGTGGAAGATCTTCTAGCCATCGCGAGAGAGTACTCTTCGAGACTTTGACCTGCTTCGCAATCGCGCTGTATCCGAGCTTGTGAACGAGCCGTAAATCAATTGCTTTCTCGCGTTGTGCCGATTTCATTGCAATAATTATACAAGACTACCCGATTACAGATAGATCTAACTTAGGTTCTCTTGTGGATAAATGCAGGTTCGACCCCTGGCGCTTGCACCATAACCATTAAAACTCCTGTGGGGAATTGAGGGGTATATCAATAAACTTTATACCTACGGACTCAAGATTACCGCCGACAATGCGAGGAATGAGACTCTTTCGATACTTTTCTATATACATAGCGTCATGGATTGGGAAGACAATTTCGGGCTTCAGCTTCTTCGCATAGTCAATCGCTTCAGAGAGGCGCATCCATGGACCGCCCGTTGGAAGTGCGAGGATGCGAACGGGTCGGGCCGGCAAGTCATGGAGTGCGTCTCCAGGAGCAAACAACTCTCCATTGATTAGGTAACCCGTATTCTGGCACGGCGAAACGTCGCCATAAATGCAGGCATGTTCTGAACCGTAGCTCTCGACGCTGATACCCTTTATATCAATTGTAGTCCCGTTCTTGATCGTCTCACAGGTGACCCCAACTTCTTTCAATTTCTTCGCCACTGCTTCCTGAGTGATAACTCGTGCGCTCGGACACCGCGCGACAAGGGCTTTTATCTGCTCAATATCACAATGGTCTTGATGTTCATGCGTAATTAAAATTGCGTCAATATACTTTGCATCGGGGAGTGAATTCCATATCCCTGGATCAGTGACAATGCAAACGCTGTTGATTTCAACAAGCAAACAAGAATGACTATACTTCGTTATCCTCATACGATGAGTATAACAAAAAACCCTTCTCGGGCGTTTCGCTTATATGTGAAAAGATGTATGCGCTCTTTTGTTCCGCTTATTCGCCCTCATCGAAAGCTCAATTGAGGCTTTCGATGAGAACACTGGGATACGTTATCCAGCTTCCGAGTACCGTTTAGAGACGAGTACTATCTCTCATTCGTCTTGCGACGAACATCGACATGATGCGCCTTTCGGGCGACATCGGTTCCATTTCGGATATGTTCCACGAGCAGCTTCCGCTACCCGTGCCTTGTTACGACTTAGTCCTTGTTACTGAATTTGCCGTAGTCCTGCGCAAGGCAGACCTTCGGGCACCCCCAGCTCCCTTGACTTGACGGGCGAATGTGATAATTGGCATATTTCACGTTCCCACGTAGCATGCGGATTTCCCGCACTACGCGAGTCCGATAGTTTTCTGATTCATTTGCGATTTGAGCAACCGAATTTCCTGTATCCCTTCCTTTGTCAGATGAGCACCCTTTCTTACGAGGCGCGCTATCCGACAAAACATATCAAAGCTCTTCCGCTTCGATACGCTTTGTAAGGGATATTTTTTAAAGAACGGGATAATGTTATCCAGAATCTCTCGCTGAGAGGAGACCGTGTATCGGTAACATTGACAGTGGTTGGCGCGTTTTTCTTTTTGGAAATATACTGCTCCGCATTTCAATGTATTTTTAAGTCTCTCCAGCAACGGGCGATCTTTCTCTTGCATTTTCAGATGAAAATGCATTTGGACCCTAACTCCCGAACTATAGGCGGGGAATTCTCCCATATTTACATGGAAGCACCCTTCGCCATCTGTTAATCCGACAATATACTCATGCGCAAGTATCGGTTTTGTCCTTCCCATACATTAAGTATATAACTTGACGCATGGTACTACGACGCAGCTGACTTCTCATGTGTATAACGTGCCGCAGCACATGAGATCTCCCGCGGGTCACGCATAATTCTATTCCACACATCCTACAGGGCCTTTCTTGGTATCTTCCCCATTCTCACCGCCCACTCATGAGTCGATACGGCTGTTGTTTCTATAGGCTATGTTTTGCCTCCAGATCCTTCAGTCCATGCCTTACGGCGTTGGACCTATCTTTCGGCTACGCTCTTTCATGACGAATGAAGAGGAGTGGATTTGAACCACTTAGAACTATGCGCTGCCGGGCGCATTTATTTGTGA
>CAZJZB010000023.1:0-7327 GCA_964550425.1 uncultured Candidatus Saccharibacteria bacterium
TTGTATGTACGCCACCGTATCACAAAATCAGCAACCCAAAAGTTTCTTTAACCGGAAAGAGAAGAGTTGCGGCACTCAGGTGAGCGTGCATCTGATAACGGCTTAAACATGCCTCGGCTCCCGCGGCTCTCCGGGAAAGATGTCATTAAGAAGCTTGAACGCGGCGGGTATTATTTTATCCGTCAACGCGGAAGCCATAGATGGTTTGAACACAAGAGTCGTCCGCCAACGAGCGTTCCGCTTTACGACATCATCGGCCCCGGACTCCTGCGACAAATCCTGCGCGAGACGAAATATTCACCAGAAGAATTTATCAACCTTTAGGCCCCAAAAGAGTTCCATAACTACACCTCGCTTTTTGTTTTTTATTGTTCATCGCGGCATGTGCCGCGGAGAACCATTCTTTGAAGACCTAGGTCCACCATAGCAGATTGCCTAATACTTGTCAAGATTGCGGTGAGTCGGCGCTTTACCTATACTCTCGTTACACGTGCGCAGAACAAGAGCACGGTGCGATTATTTATTTATATAGAACGACATGACAAAGATGGCAAAAAAGTTTTCACTGAAGCCGCTTGGAGACCGTGTGGTCGTACAACCTTTCGAGCGAGAAGGCGAGAAGAAACTCGCCTCCGGCATCATCATTCCCGAGACGGTAGACAAGGAAAAGCTTTTGAAGGGCGAGGTCGTGGCCGTCGGTCCGGGCCGTCGAAATGACGAGGGAAAACACATGCCGATCGAAGTGAAGCCGGGCGACGCGGTCTTTTTCAAGAAGCCCTGGGACGAGCCGATTAAGGTTGATGGGGTTCAGTATTACGTGCTTCCCGAGTCCGACATTATCCTTATTGAAAATTAACTATGGCAAAACAAATTCTTTTTTCCGAGGACGCACGCAAAGCGATTGCCAAGGGTATTGCGCAGGCCGCGCGTGCGGTGAAGGTGACGCTGGGGCCTAAGGGGCGCAATGTCGTGATTGAAAAGTCCTACGGCGGTCCGCGCATAACCAACGACGGCGTCTCCATCGCCAAGGAAATTTCCCTGAAGGATAAATTTGAGAATATGGGCGCAGAGATCGTCAAAGAGGTGGCGAATAAGACCAACGACACTGCGGGGGATGGCACCACGACTTCGGTCGTCTTGCTTGAAGCGCTTGTCGAGGAGGGTCTGGCGCGCGTGATGAAGGGTGCAAACGCGATGATGATCCGGAGCGGCATGGAGAAAGCGAAGATCGCCGCGCTCGCGGAACTTAAAAAAATGGCGAAGCAGGTAAGCAGCAAAGCGGAAGTGAAGCAGGTCGCCTCGATTTCGGCGGAGTCCGAAGTGCTTGGAAGCATTATTGCCGAAGCGGTGGAAAAGGTGGGCGCTTCCGGCGTCGTGACCGTTGAAGAATCGCAGGGCATGGAGCTCTCGTACGACATCGTGGAAGGGCTTCAAATCGATAAAGGATATGTGTCGCCCTATATGGTCACGAATCCGGAGCGTATGGAGGCCGAGATGAAGGATGCGCTTATTCTCCTTACTGATAAAAAGATCGGCAACGTACAGGAAATTTTGCCGCTTCTCGAGAAGGTCGTGCAGTCGGGCAAAAAAGAGCTCGTCATCATTGCCGAGGATGTGGAGGGAGACGCGCTCTCAACATTCATTGTGAATAAACTGCGCGGCACCTTCAGCGTGCTCGCGGTGAAGGCGCCTGGCTACGGCGATCGAAAGAAAGAGATGCTCGCCGACATCGCGGCGGTTGTTGGCGGTCAAGTTATTTCTGAAGAAGTCGGCATCAAGTTCGAGAATGCGACGCTCTCGATGCTCGGCAAGGCCGCGCGCGTAGTAGCGACCAAGGATTCGACGACTATCGTCGGCGGCAAGGGCAAGAAGGCGGATATTATTGCGCGCGTCGGGCAGCTCAAGACGCAGATGGATCTCACCGACTCAAAGTTCGACAAGGAAAAGTTTGAAGAACGCATCGCCAAACTCTCGGGCGGCGTAGCGGTCATTTCAGTCGGCGCAGCGACCGAGACCGAGATGAAGTATTTGAAAGACAAAATTGACGATGCTGTGAAAGCGACTAAGGCCTCTATTGAAGAGGGAATAGTGGCGGGTGGGGGCACAGCGCTCGCAAAAGTTGCTAAGAAACTTGCCGCGCATGAGGGTAAAATGAGCATGGACGAGCAGACCGGATATGACATTGTCGTACGGGCGCTTGAGACGCCGCTTGCGCAGATAGCCATCAATGCCGGCAAAGATGACGCGGCAGTTATCGTTTCCAAGGTTCAATCAGGCAAGGCAAACGCCGGTTATAACGCGCTCACGGACGCGATTGTCGAGGATATGCTCGCTGCGGGTATCGTCGATCCGGTAAAGATGCCGCGTATGGCGCTTGAGAACGCGGTCTCTGCGGCGGCGATGCTTCTCACGACCGAGGCGGCGATCGCCGACATTCCGGAGCCGAAGACCGCTCCCGCAGGCGGCGGCATGGGTGATATGGGCGGAATGGGATATTAAACAAATGAAAAACACCGTGGCGCCTCTGGCGCCGCGGTGTTTTTCATTTTCCCGGATGATCGTTGTAGCTCACGACCTCCCAACCGCGCGTTTTTGAGAATAATTTCCACGGATGGAATTCGCACACCGTGATTCCCGCGTTATCCAAGGTATTGAAGAATGACAGTTTCGCGAAGTCGGTTGCGTGCAAGCGCCGCCGATAGAGGAGATAGGCAAGAAGCATTTTAAGGAACACATGGTGTGTGATGACAACCGTCTCGCGCGCATCTTGACGCGCAAGAAAGTTAAGACATTTTCGAGCACGTTTTTTCAGATCAATAAAATTCTCTTCGTCGGAAAACCGATAATTGTCATCATGGTACGCCAGATCCATGCGGTCAATAATATGCGCCACATCCGTGTCGTCCCGCTTTCTCCCGATGATTTCCGAAGGATTGCGGCGTTCGGCGAGCAGCGGGGAGTAGATGATCGGTCGTTTGAGATATGTGTTAATGATGGTCGCGGTCTCTCGTGCGCGCGGATAGGTGCTTGAGATAATGCGTTCGACAGGAAAGCGTTTGAGATATCGGCCGACTTTCTCTGCTTGATGCCGTCCGCTTTCCGAGAGCGCTCCCTCCTTGCCCTGGCGGATATGTTGCGCATTCAAAATCGTTTCGCCGTGGCGGATGAAGTAGAATCGCCGGGGCCGCATAAGAAAGAATATAAGCGGAATCGCCAAAAGAATAAGGAGTGGCGAAAGTGCGGAAGCCAGAGCGGGCAGGAGAGGCATAGTGCGTCCAGTATAACCGAATGGTACACTCGCGTTGATGCAATTACCTTCGAACATAGCCGCATTTTCCCTGTGGCGTTATGCGCTTGCGGGTCTCATTATCATTGCGCTTGCGGCGTATTTTTTTCTGGGACGCGCAGCGGATCTCGGAGCAACTCTCACTATCTCTCAAGGCGATTTCAGGGAGCAGGTGAGCGTATCAGGCACGGTCATAGCCACTCGAGATGTTGACTTAGGGTTTGCTGCAAATGGGCGTATTGCAGGTACGTATGCAAAAGTTGGGCAACAAGTGGCGGCAGGAGTAATTCTTGCGGAGACAGAAAACGGCGATCTCGCCGCGACGCTTATCCAGAAGCAAGCCGAGCTAACGCAGGCGCAGGCGAATCTTGCCTCACTTCAAGCGGGGACACGACCTGAAGAAATCGCCATCGCTTCTACATCAGTCGCGAATGCTCTCTCTACGCTCGTGAATGCGGTGCAATCCGCATACACTTCTTCCGATGACGCGATTCACAATAAAGCTGATGCATTTTTCACCAATCCGCGCACGGATCCAAAATTATCCTTTACCGTCACGAATACGACGTTACGGTCGGTGGTCGAGCGCGACCGTGTCCTTATTGAAGCGACACTCGCAGATTGGGCGCTTTTAGTTACGAAGCTCTCGAACAACAACATAGCTGATTTAGCGAAGCAGACCCAAGCATATCTCGCACACGTTACGACGCTTCTCGCCGATGCGAATGCAGCACTCAACCAGAGCGTACCAGATCAGGCAACCTCTGCCGCGGCCCTTTCCTCGTATGGAACAACGCTCGCCACTGCTCGTACGAACGTAAATACCGCCGCGACGACACTCACGACCAGTGTCGCCGCTCTCTATGCGGCGCAAAGCACTCTCGCACTGAAGCATGCTGGTTCAACGAGCGAAACAATCGCAGCACAGGAAGCGGCAGTGGCCGCGGCTGCAGCTGATGTCCATGCTGCCAAAGCCAAGCTCGCCGCGACGCGCGTTATCGCGCCATTTTCGGGCACGGTAACGCGTATGGATGCGAAAATCGGCGAGATTATTGCACCGGCGGGGTCGAAAATCTCAATGCAGAGCGATGGTGTTTTTGAGATTGAGACGTACATCCCCGAAGTGAATATCGCGCGCATCACCCGCGGGAATCCGGCGATAACAACACTTGATGCGTACGGCTCTTCAGTCGCGTTTCCCGCAACGGTCATTATGGTCGATCCGGCGGAAACGCTGAAAGACGGCGTCCCGACCTATAAAACAACACTTGCGTTCCTTAACGATGATCCGCGCATTCGAAGCGGCATGACCGCGAATGTCATCATCACCACCGGTACGTTACACAACACGATTATCGTTCCTGCAGGCGCCATCGGCACAAAAGAGGGTGTTCATTACGTATCCGTCGTCAAAAACGATACGGCAGTTTCTCGCACGGTCGTTACCGGCCCCTCTCCAGCGCTCGGACAAGCCGAGATACTTTCGGGACTGACCGCAGGCGAGATTATTCTGCTCGCGCCTGTGCCGTAGCAGCATGTTTTCTCTTCTCAATATTCGCGTCGGCTTCTATCTCGCGGTGCGGCAGCTCCGTCGCGCGAGTTTATGGACCACGGGACTCATTGTTTTCGTGATGCTTCTCACCTTTCTCAATCTCGTCGTCGTAACCGGCATCCTCGTCGGGCTCATCGAAGGTATCAATGAAAGCTATCGTACTCAGTATACCGGGGATGTCATCCTCTCCGCGCTTTCGACGAAGGATTATATCGAGGATACGCCGAAAGTCGTCGCGTTTTTGAAGACCTTGCCGCAGGTGTCGCTGATGACCGAGCGGTATCAGACGGGTGCCACCATAGAGGCGAACTATCTCACTCGTACGAGCTCGACAGAGAAGCCGAATGCGACCAGTGCGCAAGTAATCGGCATCGATCCGGTCGCGGAGGACGCGTTTACCGGGCTTTCCTCGCACATCATCGAGGGCCAGTATCTCGAGGAAGGGGACTATGATGAGATCCTCGTAGGGAATTATCTGCTTGCGCAATATGCGTTCGGCGAGCTGCCGGGTCTCACGCCGCTCAAGAACGTATTGCCGGGCACTAAAGTACGGCTCGCGATAAACGGCGCCACGCGCGAAGTTATCGTGAAGGGGTTCGTGAAGACCAAGATCGACGCTCTTGCGATGAGCATCTTCATGCCTGCCGCTGAAGTGCGTACGCTCATGGGCCGTACGGATCAGAACGTTGCGCAGATAGCGATACGCCTGAAGTCGGGAAGCGATCCAGATGCGTTCAAGCATCTCCTGCTCGCAAGCGGCATCGGCGGGAAGGCGAAAGTGCAGACGTTCACCGACTCGATCCCGAACGGCGTCGCCGATATTAAGACCACATTTGCGATGCTCGGGAACGGTTTCAGCTCCATCGGACTTGTCGTTGCGGCAATTACCATATTCATCGTCATTTTCATTAATGCCATCACGCGAAGGAAATTCATCGGTATCTTGAAGGGCATCGGCATTTCGGGCGAGGCGATAGAGATTTCCTATATCTTCCAATCGCTTTTCTACGCGAGTATCGGTTCGGCGATAGGTCTCGTCGTCCTCTACGGAATTCTCGTACCCTCCATTGCGGCGCACCCGATCGATTTCCCGTTCAGTGACGGCATTCTCGTCGCGCCCATTGGCGGCACAGCGATACGTATTGCGCTCCTCGTCTTCACGACCGTCGTCGCTGGATATCTGCCGTCGCGCATGATCGTGCGCAGGAATACTTTGGATTCCATTTTAGGGAGAAACTAATGCCATGATTCAAGTACATAATCTCGTTAAGACATTCAAAGACGGCCCGATTGAGACGCGAGTATTGAAGGGTATTGATTTTACCGCAGCTCCCGGCGAGTTCATTGCGATTGTAGGACGTTCGGGAGCGGGGAAGAGTACACTTTTGTATCAAATATCACTCCTGGATGAACCAACTTCGGGCGAGATACATATCAATGGTAAAGAGATACGTACGATGAGCGAGCACGAGAAGATGTTATTCCGTCTCGCGAAGTTCGGCTACGTCTTTCAGGATTACGCGCTTCTGCCGGAGCTTACCGCGCTTGAGAATGTCGCATTGCCGCTTTATATGCAGGGCGCCTCCCGGGCCGTTGCAGACGCGAAAGCGGCTGCAGCACTTCAGCGCGTCGGTCTCGGGAATCGTTTGGACAATCTTCCGAGCCAGCTCTCCGGCGGCGAGCAACAGCGCGTCTCCATCTCGCGCGCTATCGCGCACATGCCGGACGTGCTCTTTGCCGACGAGCCGACTGCGAATCTAGACAAAGAATCCTCCAAGACCGTCATGAACATATTTAAAGAGCTACATGCGAGCGGACAAACTATTATTATGGTGACGCATGAAGAGGAATTCTTGCAATTTGCCGAGCGTATCATCAAACTTGATGACGGAAAAATCATTTCCGACTAGTTTCGGGTTTTGCACAGGGGGTCGCTAGACCGCCCCAAACCGTTTCAGAAAGAGTCATACTATGGGCAGCGGACCACCACCCCCGCTTTAACCATCCTTATTCACCCGCATGAAGCTACATACTATCGCGTTCGTACTCGTTATTGTCGGCGGCCTCAACTGGGGTCTTATGGCGATTGGGAGTTACATGGGTAGCAACTGGAATGTCGTGAACCTCATCCTCGGCTCGTGGCCGGCGGTTGAGAATCTCATCTATCTGCTCGTCGGTCTCTCAGCCATTGTTCTCGTCTCCTCGCACAAAGCGGACTGCCGCGTATGCGACTCTGGCGCCCCGGGAATGTAGATCGGGTTTCTTGGTTTTGCAAAAAAGAATCGTCGGCGCTTTGCGCCGACGATTCTTTTTATGCAAATATGATACTGTGCTCAAATACGGAGGGGTCGCATAGAGGCCTAGTGCGGCGGGTTGCTAACTCGCTATACGAGTAAAATCGTATCGAGGGTTCGAATCCCTCCCCCTCCGCCATTGATCTGTACCCCAAAAAGTGGACACGTGGACACAGAGTCCATTGTTTTCTTTTG
>CAZJZB010000024.1:0-5324 GCA_964550425.1 uncultured Candidatus Saccharibacteria bacterium
AACGCCGTTAGAAGTATTTAATCAGGGTGTTGCACTTCAATGTTGAATGTACCATATACTCCAGATTATGAAAGGATACATAACCAACATCGAAGAGCGTGCAATTTCTAACAACTATTTCCGCGAGGTGCTGTATACCGACACACACCTGCAGTTGGTCGTCATGTGTCTGAAGCCGCTTGAAGACATCGGAGAAGAGGTGCACCAGCTCGATCAATTCATACGTATTGAGAAGGGGGAAGGGAAGGCGGTTCTCAACGGCGTTGAACACTCTGTTCAGGATGGTTCAGTTATTGTTATTCCGGAAGGAACGCGGCATAACATCATCAATACTTCCGGTACGGAGGCGATGAAACTCTACACGCTCTACGCGCCGCCCGATCATAAAGACGGCCTCGTCCACAAGACCAAAGCCGATGCGATGGCGAGCGACGCCCCCTTCGACGGTATCACAAGCGAATAAACAAATCCATAGATCTGGTTACGATTACGCACTATCCACAACATAGTGCGACCGCATTGCGTTGTGGATAGTTCTGTAGAATGCCAGAAATGCGACAGAAGCTACAACTCCTGAAGAAGTCACAGATTCTAAAAGCGTAAGGACGTTACGACTCAGGATTTGTTAAGCGTACTAAAGGTGATGTCAGGCAATGATATTCGTGGGGGAGCTGGCCCTGAAATTCTCTATGTTTTCTATGGTCGTGTCGAGGATGCGCTCTATGGCCTCTGTCGTGTTGAAGGCGAGGTGCGGCGTTACGATGACGCGCGGGTGGCTGATAAGATAGTGATTTTCAAGCACCATTTTGAGACCATCCTCATTTGGATGGGGGGCAATAAGAAGCGCTGCTTCCTCCGCTAATTGACCTTCTTCCTCAAGCACATCGAGTCCGGCACCTGAGACCCTTCCGCTCTCTAGCGCTTCAATAAGCGCCTGCGTCTCCATTACCGCACCGCGGGCGGTATTTATGATACAAGCGCCTTTCTTGATGTTCCGTATATTCTCTCTATTAATGAGATGATGTGTCTGTTTGTTATAGGGGACATGGATAGTGACGATATCGGAAGTCGCAAGCAGATCCGCAAGAGGAACGTAGTTAAAATGAAGCGTTCGGGCGAGTTCCGTATTCGGGTAGGGATCGCAGGCGATGACTTTCATGCCAAAGCCCTGTGCCATACGGACAACATGAATACCGATATGACCGGTACCGATGATACCGATGGTTTTCCCTGCGAGATCAAAACCGCGCAGTCCTGCGGGCGAGAAAGTGCCGGTCTCGCGCACGCGCTCGTCAGCGTCGATAATGCGGCGCGAGAGTGCGAGGAGGAGCGCGAACGCGAATTCGGCGACGGTATTCTCCCCATAAAAAGGCACATTCGCCACGGCGATACCGCGCGCCTTCGTCGCTACAAGATCAATATGGTCAAAGCCGGTTGAGCGAGTTGCGACGAGCTTCACTGCGGGAAATCGCTTAAGTTCGTCTTCGCCGATGCGCGCCTCTATGAACGTGCAGAGAATCGATGCATTAGGGTCTGCAAGATCCGGATATGTCGCGATAGAGCCGTCATGGAAGACAATGTCTTCTTTTGGGAGCTTCGCACGCACATACTCCGTTTCCCACAGTTCGCCTCCAAAATAATGAATCATACTGCTATAGTAAAGTATAATGGAAAAAAATAATACGCTCGTCTGGGGAGAAAAAATGCTGAAAGAGTTTATAGACCGTACCACGACGTATCGGCTGATGCTCTATTATCTGCTCGCGCTTTTTGTCGTTGCACTCCTTTTCGGCGTCATCGGCATCTTGCCGTACTCTCCAGCCGCGCTTGTGTGGTCGGCTGCCGTGCTCACGGTCTCGGCGTGGCTCGTAAATACATTTTTCGCGCGGATGTCCGGCACCGTAACCAATGCAGAGTCCGTTTTTATCACGGCATTCATACTCGCACTCATCATGTCGCCCGCCGCGTTTGCAGACGTTTCCGGCTCTCTAACGCTCGCCGCCGTTGCGGCACTCGCGGTCGCGTCAAAATATATTCTCGCATTAAGGAATAAACACATTTTTAATCCCGCCGCGCTCGGCGCGGCCCTCTCGGCATTCGTGCTCGGCGTGCCCGCGACCTGGTGGGTCGCGGGAAATACCACACTCTTACCATTTGTCATACTCGGCGGTCTCATCCTGGTCTATAAACTGCGACGATTTGATCTCATACTCGCGTTCGGTATTTCCGCGCTTGCTGTTGTCGCGCTCGTCTCATCCAATCCTATTGCTGGAATGCAGGCGACGCTTCTGTACTCTGTCTTTTTCTTCTTCGCATTCGCAATGCTCACCGAGCCGCTTACGACGCCGCCAACACGCCCGCTCCGCGTTGCCTATGGCGTCTTGGTCGGCATTCTCTTCATACAGGCACCGCATATCGGCACGCTCTATTTATCTCCCGAAATTTCTCTCCTCGTCGGCAACATTTTTTCCTATCTCGTGAGTCCGAAGGGGCGCTACGCGCTTTCGCTTATTGAACGCCATCCTCTCGCGAGCGGCATATACGAATACATTTTTCGCAGTGATCGCCCATTGCGATTTTTGCCGGGGCAGTATCTTGAATGGACGCTCGGTAATGTGCCACCCGATAATCGCGGGAATCGCCGTTTCTTCACTATTGCATCCGCACCCGAGATGGCGATACTTGCGCTCGGTGTGCGTTTCTACGATAAGCCGAGTGCGTTCAAGCGCACACTTGCGGAACTTCCAGTGGGCGGAGTTATTTCAGCCGCCTCGCTTGCGGGCGAATTTACAATGCCAAAAAACAAGAAACGTAAACTCGCCTTCATTGCGGGCGGCATTGGCGTTACCCCTTTCGCTAGTATGGCGCGGCATTGTATAGCATCGGGAGAATCGCGCGATGCGATATTGCTCTACTCAAGCAAGACCGCCTCCGAAGTCGCATATCAAGATGTCTTTGCAAACGCGGGACGGGTTGGTTGGCGTACCCTGTATGTGATCTCTGACGAGATTCCGCTCCTCCCCGGCACCCACAAGGGTTTCATTGACGCAGAACTCATCAAACGAGACGTTTCTGATTATAATGAACGTCTCTTCTATATCTCCGGTCCGCCCGGCATGGTGGATGCGATGAAATGTCTCCTTATCGATCTCGGTGTCTCGCGCTTCGCCATTAAGACCGATTTCTTCCCGGGTCTTGCCGCCTAACATTGTCTCAAAGGGATGCTTTTGCTACTGTCTGTGAAGCGGGCCAGATGAATCGCCGTCGTAAGCATTGCTTGCACGCTTTCGTTCGGCTCGTTCGTGAAGCATGGAAATATATGCAGACATACATTTCCATGCACCCTCACTCGCCGGCGTAGCTCAGGCAGTTAGAGCATGGCATTCATAAAGCCAAGGTCGAAGGTGCAAGTCCTTCCGCCGGCACCAAGAAATTGTATTTTGTGGATAAGTATTGGTTATAGTAAAGTCCTGTCATATACTTTACTAATGCCGATGTATCGAGAGCTAAATCAGGATTTCTTCAAAAAGTGGTCATCAGAGATGGCATATGTACTTGGTTTCTTCGCAGCAGATGGATCTATGATTCGCAATAAGCGAGGAGCACATTTCATTGAGTTTACAATTACGGATCGCAGTGTTCTTGAACAGATACAGCAAGTGACAAATTCTACACATCGTATTGCAGAGCGTAAACATAGAGCCAATCATAAAATTGCATATCGTTTACAAATTGGAAGCAAGAAATGGTTCGAACAATTGTCGAGGATCGGCTTTATGCAAAACAAAAGCAAGAGATTACCTTTACCTAAAATACCGCAAAGATATTTTGGGGATTTTGTGCGAGGATATTTTGATGGTGATGGCTGTGTATATTTCAGTCATCTACAATATGCAGATCGTAAGAATCCTCGCTGGGTTCTACTAACCCTTTTTACTAGCGGTAGCCGTTTATTCTTGGATTCGCTTTGGAACGCACTAAAACTTAACGGCATTCACGGTGGTTCATTGAAGAAGAAGGAACGTGGTTTTGAACTCGTCTTTAGCCATAGCGATAGCGTTGCACTTCATCATATTATGTATCATACTGCAAAAATCCCGGAGTTATATCTACCTCGCAAGCGGACAAAGCTTGAAAGGGCGATTCGGGTGCTAAATCTTGCGGTCGTGGTGTAGCCTGGTTAACACGTCTCCCTGTCACGGAGAAGATCGTGGGTTCAAATCCCATCGACCGCGCAAAGTATTCAAAATTTCCCCACAGACGATTTCTTTCTCATGATAAGAGAGATCTTTCATGCTATACATATATTAAGTTCTTATACACACCATGCTCGGTTTCCACCACCTACGATCGCGCATACTCACTTCTAAGGGTCTTGAGCCATTTCCATCTAAAAATGCATGGAAGCGCACTCTCGATTATGTAATGTATGGCGTTGGCATCTTTGCGCCATTAGCGCTCGTGCCACAGATACTCCAGATCTATACAACAAAGAGCGGTGTTGGATTGTCACTCACGACATGGCTTCTTTTTATTCTATTCAACACACTCTGGGCGACGTACGGCATCGTGCATAAAGATACACATATTTTTCTCGCAAACATACTCATGGCAATTTTCAACAGCGTAGTCGTGATCGGCATTTTACTGTATTAAGATTTTGACTTACAGATGAATAAAATTGAACAAATGAAAGAACTCCGTTAATATGCACAAGTGCATGAAGCCGAGATAGCTCAGTTGGTAGAGCACGTCCATGGTAAGGACGAGGTCGTCGGTCCGATCCCGACTCTCGGCTCCAGAATCAAACCTAAAGGAATTTCGCCGTCAGAAAATTTCGCGGCGCGGAGCGCCGCATAGGGGGAATGCGCATTTCCGCGCGCTTCGCGCGCGTGAATAGAGAGGTTCAATCCGAAAATTTTTTGGAGGGGAGGTCTTTGGAAAAGGAATGTAGCGGCAGGGCGAGGGTTGCAGCTTTTCCTTCAGAATCTAAGTGTTAGAATAAAGGCAATGGAAATTGCCTCACGACCAAAAATTCTCTCTTCGGTCGCCGTGCGCCCCTATTTTCAGAAAGGCGACTTCGTTCTCTACAACGGGGACTCAATTGAGCTTCTAAATAACCTTCCTGAGAATTCGATTGACATGATTTTTGCCGATCCTCCCTACAACCTCTCAAACGGCGGTTTTACCGTTCATGCCGGGCGCATGGTCAGCGTCAATAAAGGAATTTGGGATGTGAGCAAAGGATTCGAAGACGACTACGCTTTTCACGGTTAAAGAAACTTTTGGGTTGCTGATTTTGTGATACGGTGGCGTACATACAA
>CAZJZB010000025.1:0-4499 GCA_964550425.1 uncultured Candidatus Saccharibacteria bacterium
AACGCCGTTAGAAGTATTTAATCAGGGTGTTGCACTTCAATGTTGAATGTACCATTGAGGGTTTTTACCAGTTTACGCGAGATGTTTTGATCGAGCAGTAGTTTCATGTGTTGCAAACACTGTTTCGCCTTCTCTCCGCGACGCAAAGGTGAGCGCGGCGCGTATGTCGTCTACAGTCAATTCGGGGAAATCGTCTATAATATCTTCCGGTGTCATACCAGACGCCATCATTTTGAGCACATCATAAACCGTTATGCGCATTCCGCGTATTGTCGGCTGACCACCGCGCTTGCCTATATCAATGGTGATTATTTTCCTGTAATCCATATAGGAAATGTTACCTTATGCGCCACATTGCAGCAAGGTCTCCTTTTCCACACCTATTGCTTCTACTGGATGATGAGCCGGCTGCTCATAAACTTTGATTCGATATATTTTTATGCGTTCAGCGCAGCATAAAAAGAGGCGGGTCCTTTCGGAGCGTGATGCCGTTCAATTCCATAGGTGCCCTATGGAATTCAGGTTAGTTTATATATCCACACTCCAAACGCCCAATGACTCGCCCGCCGCGCCATAAGCAAATGTTATTACACGGCTCGAAGCCGCCTTCCCATGCAAACCGGTAAAGGCATCCAGCGTCTCTTGCGAAATCGATCTGTATTCCCATTTGCATTCAAAAAGCTCGGGTACCAGACCTTCACCGAGCCGCACAAAATCAATTTCATGCCCCGCCTTGTCGCGCCAGAAATGAATCGCGGTATTTGACGGAGCGGAGAGGAGCGCGAGCGTGAGCGCCTCAAGCATGTTTCCTTTGTCGGTTCGCAAGGCATGATCCCTGAAATCATGCACCGCATGATTGCGTAAGCCGTTGTCAATAAAATACACCTTGGGCGCTTTGACTATCTCCTTCAATTTGTTAGAAAAATATGGAGCGATTGTGCGTACCACGTACACCTGATTCAAGAGAGCGAGGAACTTCTTTACCGAGTCAAAAGAATATCCGCTCGCCTTGGCAAGCATCTTGTACTCGGTGAGATTGCCTTGATTGAGCGCGATTGCGGCTATAAATTTCTGCAACTTCTCGGTATCGACAAGTCCAAAGAGATCGCGAACTTCGCGCAAAAGCAATGTATCGTATATGTTTGCCAAAACACGCAACTTGCCCTCATGCGATTCCTCAAGTACGACGCGCGGGTATCCGCCGTAGATCATGTATTCAGACACCAGTAATTGAATGTCGCGCACAAACGCGGTATCATTGCCATTTTTTATAGCTGAATACAGATTCGGGTCCTTGTAGTGCAAGAACTCGTGCAGAGAAAGCGGAAATACTTCTACGATCGAGACACGGCCCACCAGGTACTGAAGCGACTGCACTGCAATATCAGGCGCAAAGGAACCGGAGACGATTATGCGCGAATGATAGGTGTCGTAGAGATATTTCAAGATACGGCCGCTATCCTCAATACGCTGGATCTCGTCAAAAAAGATTATCGCGTAGGGCTTCATGTAGCGCACATAAAATGCGTCGGGATTCTCTGTAAACTGTTGCGCAAGCGACACGCTATCAAATGTGTAAGAAATAGCGTTCTTATGCCCGTCTAACACATGTTGAACGAGCGTCGTCTTACCGGCCTGACGCGGACCGGTCACAACAATTATCTCCCGCTTTTCGAGCAGGGTTTGAATTTCTTTCTCCTGAAAGCGTTGTATGTAAGTCATGCCACAAAGATAACATGCACATTAATTCTGTGCAACACAAAATCAGGAGAGTCCGATCGGGGGGCGCGATGCCGTTCAATTCCATAGGGCTGCCCTATGGAATTGAATATGGAATTCATTGCTTTTGGTGGATGATGAGGCGGCCGCTTATAACCTTTCTTAATGAGGACCCCTTCTCCCACATAATCCTGCGATTAATTCATGCGCAAAATTGGAAAAAGTTTTTTGCGTTCACCGGCTCGAAGCGGGCATCAGGGTATGTCCGTTTGAATTGCGGCGGAGGAGCCGGTATCTTCGCGTCACTCCATTTGCATTCATACGCAACAAGAACGGTCCCGTCCTGCTCGACATAATCCACCTCCTGTTGCGAGACAGATCGCCAAAAATATCCTCGGATCGTCTGGTTTTCGCTATTGCCGAGATACTTTCTGCGCTCGATAATGAATGCATTTTCAAAGAGTGCGCCGATGTCGTTGCGGCTCGTCCCTCCAATGGGGGCAAGCGCATCAATAAGTGCGTTGCGGACGCCGAGGTCGGTAAAGTATATTTTTTTTGTGCGCGTGACTTCATTGCGCATGTTGGAGCCGAAGCCCGACACGCGGACGATGATAAAATTCTTTTCTAGCAGATCGAGATAGCGATCAACCGTCGCGGGCGATGTCGATAGCTGCCCCGCTAGCTCCCGCAAAGACACCTCGTGTCCGATCTGGTGTGCGAGCAGGCGAAGCAGATTGAGGATAATCTCCGGCTTGCGTATGCCGCCGACTGAAAGCACATTTTTGTACACGTACTGCGAGACCAGTGTTTTCAATTTTTGAATGCGTTCATGCTCGGCGCCTTTCTCTATGTCGGGGTACGCGCCAAAACGCATACTATCGAGAAGTTTCTGTGTCGCGTCAAACTGATTCTCCGACAGCTCTCCGATGGCGAGCGGGTAGAGCGTATATTCGTATGATCGCCCCGTGAGCGGCTCCGATACAAGATTTGCGAGATCAAACGACGACGAGCCGGTGGCGATAATTTGTACTTCAGGATGATGATCGTGGATCGATTTGAGCGCTTGGCCGATATTGCGTATTGTTTGCGCTTCATCAAAAACCACTATCTCATAGCCCTGCACCAATGAAAAAAGATCGGCGGTATTCCGGCGTTCAAGCAACTCTTTGTTTTCGAGTAGTTCGCAGTCGATGAGGCGATACTTCTTGCCCGATTGTTCGACCACTGTGCGCACCAGTGTCGTCTTGCCCACTTGTCGAGCGCCATACAGAATGATCACCTTGCCCTTAAAAAGGTGATTTTCAATGACGTCTTGCAATTTCCGTTTGTATAACATATCAAAAATATATATCTTTATAAGGTATGTGTGTCAAAGATACACCTTCTTGTAGATTTGGCAATTTCCCGCCGCATATGTCATCCTATCGTTCATAGATCGTGATATTATTTTTGCCTCAAGATAATTCTCCCGCTTATAAACTTTATAACTTTGAATTACGAAACTCTCCCGTGCGACACACAACTCGCTCCAGCGGCTCGTCGCTCTGTCCTCGTCGCTGAGTTTTCTGGCTTGCTCCGCACACAGTATAGCCAGAAAACACCAGAGCTCAGCGCCTGCGGACGGTCGCCCATGAGAGTTTCGTAATTCAAAGTTCAAAAAGACGCATGATGCGGGTTGTTGTTTCGGATTGATAGATTATAGTGAATTGATAGCCGTTTTAATCACCCATTCACTAATAATTTGACAAAACCCAGTAAATCGATTAACATATTGTCAATGGCAACCAACAAACAGATTCGCGATAGGATTCATATCCTTAAAGAGGAATTTGATAAATTGAAGGTCGGTAAAGACGCTCTCCTTACCGTTATCGACGAGGCAGAGCTTCCTGAAGCGGTTTACAATTCAAATGCGATAGAGAATTCAACGCTCACGCTCTCCGACACTGAAAAGATTTTGCTTGAAGCGGAGGCGAACGTCAACGCATCGCCTCGCGAGATCTTTGAGACAAAAAATCTCGCACGCGTTTCCGAGTACATGCGCGGAAAAGCAAAGACGCATAATCTAGACAAAAAGACGATGCTCTCGCTCCACGAGATGCTCATCACTGGCATCAACGATTCGATTGCGGGTCGTTTCAGAAAAGCGCACGAATACGTTCGTGTCGGCACCTATATTGCTCCTGCGCCGGAACAGATTGAGCGGATGGTTGATGCTGCGCTCACAGAATACGCAAACAATCATGAATCCTATGCGTTGGATGAAATCGCGCGTTTCCACCTTGAGTTTGAGCACATTCACCCGTTCTGTGATGGTAACGGCCGCATTGGTCGCGTGCTTATGAATTGGCAATTGATCCGGCTTGGATATCCGCCTGTCATTATTCGCGATAAAGAGAAACGTCTCTATTACGCCAGTTTCCCAGCGTACCGCGACAAGAAAAATACGAAGCCAGCGGAAAAGATGCTCACACTCGCGCTCACCGAGTCGCTCCACAAGCGCATCGCGTATTTGCGCGGGACCGAGATTGTGCGTCTGTCCGACTATGCGAAAAAAACGGAGCGGACTACTGTCGCCGCTCTCACGAATGCCGCGCGCCGCCAAAACATTCCCGCCTTTCGCGAGAAAGGAGTGTGGAAGATAGCCGCCGAATTCCGCTGAACAGGGTCTATTGCCTCTGTTGAATGATGAGACGACCGCCGAAAAATTTAATTTTAAATCCTTGGTTTAAAGAAAGAAACGGGTTGCTGAATTAAGCGCCATCCCTGAGCAATTTTGA
>CAZJZB010000026.1:0-2901 GCA_964550425.1 uncultured Candidatus Saccharibacteria bacterium
TGTTGCGGGGGTTGGATTTGAACCAACGACCTCAAGGTTATGAGCCTTGCGAGCTACCGGACTGCTCTACCCCGCACTACCTCACTGTGGAAGTATAAAATATTTCAGACGGCAACGCAATCGTAATCAATGAAAACAATCATAGAAGGGATGGGGCCAGTATTCGACGTTGAGTTGATTGGCCAGCAATCACATCCAGTATAAACTAGATTCGTTAGAAGCCGCGCACCTTCTCCACTGCAGTACCTGCGGCGAAAAGCATCTCTTCCGCTTGATGTGGCGCGGTGAAATGGATGCCCACGGGAAGTTCTTTTCCATCGCGTTCAACGAGACCCATCGGAATGGAAAGAGCCGGCATGCCTGTAAGGTTCGCGGTAATCGTAAAAATGTCTCCGAGATACATTGAGAGCGGGTCGCTCATCTCGCCGAACTTGAATGCCGGGGAGGGTGTCGTGGGGAAAGCGATAACATCGGCTTTGGTAAATGCATCGTCGTATTCTCTGCGGAGCACCGAGCGCGCCGCATCCGCTTTGCGGTAATAGGCGTCAATATAGCCCGAGGAGAGCACGAACGTACCGAGCAGGATGCGGCGCCGCGTCTCCTCTCCAAACCCTTCCGTCCGCGAAAGGACGTAATCATCAAGCAATGTCTCACCGCGCGCGGAGAGCCCGTAGCGCATGCCGTCAAGACGCGCGAGATTGGTCGAGACCTCAGCGGGCATGATGACATAATATGCCGCGAGCGCGTGGCCGCTCGTCGGAAGCATAACGTCAACAAGCGTATGTCCTGCATGCACCAGCAAATCGAGTGTCGCGTTGAACGCGACAAAGACATCTTCATCAACACCCTCATTCAGGAGATGGCGCGGAACGCCGATGCGCATGTTTTTCGGAATCTTCCGCGCAGGATAGAGATTGTCGGAAATAGTTGTGGAATCGAGAACGTCTTTCCCGCGAATCGCATCGTAGAGAATACGCGTATCTTCAATTGTTTTGGCCAAAGGACCGATCTGATCGAGTGAGGAGCCCATTGCGATGAGGCCGGAACGTGAGACGGCGCCATAGGTCGGCTTCAGCCCGACAATGCCGGTGTGCGCCGCCGGCTGGCGGATGGAACCGCCCGTGTCGGAACCGAGTGCGGCGATGGCGAGATGAGCGGCAACGGCCGCGGCGGAGCCGCCGGAGGAGCCGCCCGGCACGCGAGAGGTATCGTGCGGATTCTTCGCCGGACCGAACGCCGAGTGCTCGGTTGAGGAACCCATTGCAAATTCGTCCATATTGGTCCGACCGAGGAGGAGTGCGCCAGCAGCTTTTAGTTTCTTCACAACAGTCGCATCATAAGTCGCGTGGTAGTTTTCGAGCATCTTGCTCGCTGCGCTCGCAATCTTCCCTTCTATCAGGATATTGTCCTTGATCGCGAGCGGGATACCGCAGAGGAGCGATGTATCGTTTTCATCAATACGCTTCTGTGCAGCGGCGATTGCAACATCATCAGCATCAAAAATTTCGAGAAATGCATTGAGTTCAGGATTCCTCGTCTTGACGGCTTCGAAACAGACGTCCCAGAGTCCTCGCACCGAGCATTCCCGCGCGCGCAGCGCGCGGGCTAGTTCAACTATCGTCATTTCATTTGGTTTTTTCATAGGCAAGTCCGCGATACAAAAATCGGTAGTAGGACTTGGCCCCTCGAACCGGAGCGCGACCGATTTTTGTATTGCGGACGCAGCCGTATATCATACTTACTCATGAGAAATAATTTGCTTCACCAAAAGCGCATTGCCTTCGCGCGCTGGAAATTGTTTTACAAGTTTATCGGTATAGGCGCCGCTCGCGTGCGGCTCCCCATCCGCGCGCATGACATTACGCAATGGCGGTTTTTCCTCATCCATACCCTGCGAAATATCGAGTGTCTCAAGCTGCCCAATGTACGCGAGTATCGCGTCAAATTCGCTTGTGAATTTCTCGAGTTCCGCATCCGCGACTCTGATACGCGCGAGCACCGCAAGTTTTTTCACTTCCTCGGTTGTCGCCATACGAACACTGTATCATGCACCGAGTTTTTTGAGGAATTCCGCTTCGTCGATAATGGAAACGCCGAGTTCTTTCGCTTTATCAAACTTGCTTCCCGGATTCTCTCCAGCGACAATGAAGGATGTTTTCGCCGATACGGATGCGGCGACCTTGCCACTGGCTGCCCGCACTCTTGCCTCGGCCTCATCGCGCGAAAGGGTCGGGAGCGTACCGGTGATGACGACAACTTTTCCAGTAAGCGGACCATGCGCGGGCTTGGCGACTTTTTTTATTTTGAGATGTTTCCCAAGCCGCTCCATAAGCGCGCGATTATCCGAATCTTTGAACCATGTCGCGACGGCGCGCCCGATGATGGGACCGATGCCGCTTATACTTGAAAGCGCCTCCTCGCTCGTGGTGCGGAGCACTGCGAGCGTTCCAAAATGCGCTGCAAGAAGGAACGCTGTCTCCTCTCCCACGTGCGGAATGCCCAGACCGATAAGCAAGCGGTCAAGCGGGACGTGTTTCGCGACATCTATCGCCTTGATGAGTTTCGCTGCTTTTGTCTCTTCAAATCCTTCGAGACCGAGCAGTTCGCCTTTCGTCAATTCAAAGATATCGTCAAAATCTGAGACAAGGTCGTGTTCCATGAGGAGTCGTACGGTTTCGCGGCCCATACCGCTCACGTCAAGTGCGCTCTTCCCGGCAAAATACGCGAGTCGGCGCGACTGCTGCTCAAAAGAGCCCGCAACTTTGCATCGATGAGCCGCGCTTTTCCCTGAATTTGCGGGCACGCGCTCGATGCTTCCATCGCCACCACAGAGAGAGGAGTGTAATGGGAACTTCCACTGCTTTGCTCCCCTTGCTCGCAGTTCTGTAACAACGGAAACGA
>CAZJZB010000027.1:0-2259 GCA_964550425.1 uncultured Candidatus Saccharibacteria bacterium
GATAAGGATTTTCTTCTGAGAAAATGAGCGATGCGAAGAGATTTCTTCACGCAAGAAATCTGCGAGCAGTTGCGCCGCGAGCTGAGCCGCATATCCTGAACCGTCATACTTGAGACTCCGTATGAGGTCTTGCACTTCGCTTTGCCGGTAATCCATCAGGGTCGTGATACGGGTCTTGAGAAGCTCGTGGATGGTCGGGATGAGCGGTATATCTTCGGCCGTGCGTGCTTTGGTACGCGCCGATTGACCCCGCAGGGGCAGGATAGTATCGAACATCACCTCAAGAACCGCCAAAAGATGCCGCATGGTATGATTTTCTCATGGATTTAACACAGAAGAGGTGTGTTGCGTGCGAGGGAGGGGTGCAACCGATGACGCCGATGGAAGCGGAAGCGATGTCGAAGCATATCTCGGGCTGGACAGTCGCACGGGAGGCGAAAAAGATCTCGAAAACATTTACGTTCAAGAATTATGTGGAAGCGATGGACTTTGCAAACAAAATTACCCCGATAGCCGAGGCGGAAGGGCATCACCCTGACCTCTCCATAGGATGGGGAAGAGTTGAGGTAGAGCTCACGACGCACGCGATACAAGGATTATCTGAAAATGACTTCATTTTGGCCGCAAAGATAGACGCAATCGGCTGACTGCATAACCTCAGATACATATTGCACTCCTTTGTAGAAAAGGAACATGCGAATATTCAGCGTTAACAGCGGAGTCAAAGGTTCTCGGACGGCACAGGAATACGCGATACGGTTCGCGTATATGATCAGCGAAGAGGCGAAGAAGCGGGCGAAGATTATCAACTTCTGGAAAGCATACGGTCTGGCCGCGACCACTGAGGCATACGGCGCGAAGGAGCGCACGCTCTTCCTCTGGCAGCGGAAGCTCCGGGACGGCAGGGGAAGGCTCGAGAGCCTCAACTGCGGCTCACGTGCGCCGAAGAAGAGGCGTCGTCGCCGGTACGACTGGCGCATCATGGGAGAGCTCGAACGTCTGCGCACCGCATACCCGAACCTCGGAGAAAAGAAGCTGTACCCGTTGCTCCTTGAGTTCTGCGCACCACTCCGTCTTCCGTGTCCCAAGCCGGCAACAATCGGCCGCATCATCAAAGACAAGGGCGGTATGCGTACTGCTCCCCTGAAAACGAACGGCAAAGGGAAGATACTTTCGTACAAACGCAGAAAAGTCCTGCGGAAGCCCCATGATCTCGTTGCAGAACGTCCCGGTCACGTCGTTGCGCTCGACACCATTGAGCGGTTCGTGCACGGCCTGCGGCGGTACGTCATCACGTGCGAAGACATCCACTCGCGCTTCACCTTTGCATGGGGCACGACCTCCCACGCCTCGAAGGCGGCGGAAGAGTTCTTCGAGCACTGGAGTGCGGTCTTTCCGTATCAGACCACCTTCGTCCTAACCGACAACGGAAGCGAGTTCAAAAAACACTTTGCCGAACGACTCCTTGAGCTCCAAATCACCCACTACCACACGTATCCGAAGACGCCGAAGATGAACGCGCACGTCGAGCGCTTCAACCGCACCATCCAGGAAGAATTCATCGATTACCATGATGCGCTCCTTCTCGACCTTCCTCGTTTCAACTCGAAGCTCATGGACTGGCTCCTGTTCTACAACACCAAGCGTGTGCATCATGCGTTCGGGAACAAATTGTCTCCAGTGCAATATCTGCTACAGTACGAGTCATTATCGGCGGAGTGCAAAACTACCTGCGGTCATACACGCGCTTTCGTTTTTGTCTGTTTTACAATACAATCTCTCGGTGCGGCTGCGTCCTGCGTAGCTTTAGCGAAGCAGGGGTCTATCGTTCATGATAGACACCTGTAGACGGCCCTATCGTCTAACGGTTAGGACGGAGCCTTCTCAAGGCTTAAATCGGGGTTCGATTCCCCGTAGGGTCACAAATTAGAACTTCGTCCGGATTGAGTGCGGCGGAGCCGCGCCGCGAAGCGGCGCGGGAATGGGCGGCGGCGAATTGCGCCCTGCGGGCGCGGGCTAATTCGGAGGGCGGGCAGGATGCAAGAAATGAAATCGGAAATGGTACTTGTCGGTTTTGAATCCAAAATCTATTTATATGTCGGCTAAACAAAAATATTTTCTCTACGCGCGCAAAAGCACCGAGGACGATGATAAGCAAGTCATGTCCATCGAGGCGCAGCTTTTTGAACTACGCGAGTATGCGCGCAGAGAAAATCTTGAAATTCTTGAGGAATTTCAAGAGTCGAAAAGCGCAAAGAG
>CAZJZB010000028.1:0-1925 GCA_964550425.1 uncultured Candidatus Saccharibacteria bacterium
AGGATGTGAAAGAAGAAACCCGCCAGTGCCAAAATTGCAAAGTCGCATTCCGCATCGAGCCGGAGGACTTTGTGTTTTATGAAAAGATGCAGGTGCCGCCGCCGACATTTTGTCCGGAGTGCCGGATGATACGCAGGATGCTTTTTGAAAATGAGCGGCTGTTGTTCAGACACAAAGACGAGATATCCGGCAAGGATATTTTCTCCGAATTCCCTCCGCATGTGCCGGCGAAAGTGTACGATTACGAATACTGGCAGTCGGACGCGTGGGACCCGATGGGCTACGGGCACGATTACGATTTTTCCCGGCCTTTTTTCGAGCAATTTCGGGAGCTGATATACGAGGTGCCGTGGGTGAGCCGAAGCGCTCGAAACCTGATCAACTCGGATTATGCGCATGGCGCGAGCAATCTGAAGGACTGCTATCTTTGTTTCAATCTTGGGGATTGCGAACGCTGCGCGTATGTGACGGATGCGAATTTTGTAAAAGATTCTTTGGATTGCACGACGGTTGCGCGTAATGACCTCTGCTATGAGTGCAGCAATATCATGGGTTGTTATCAGACGCGCTTCTCTCATCGGTGCGAGAAATGCCATGACGTCTGGTTCTCCCGCGACTGTACCGGATGCTCAAACTGCTTCGGATGCGCGAATCTCCGTAATAAGCAGTATTATATTTTCAACAAACCATACTCGCGGGAAGATTATTTCGCAAAACTTGAACAATTCAATCCCGGTTCATATCGATCGTTGGAAAAAATCAAAGAAAAAGTGCGGCAATTCTCCTTGTCATTGCCGCATAAATATATGTCCGGTACGCACAATGTCAACGTGTCCGGCGACATTATCGCCTCCAGCAAAAATACCCATCATAGTTACAATATCGGTGACGGGGAGAATGTAAAGTATTCCCAAGGACTTTCGCGTGGGGCCAAGGACTCCTATGACTACACAGTCTGGGGCGAACACAGCGAGCTCATGTATGAAGTACTGGTTTCCGGAAGCGGATGCAGTGGTCTAAAATTCACGATCGATTGCTGGCCTGCAAACCGTGATATCGAGTATTCGTTCAAATGCATGTCGTCGTCCAATCTCTTCGGCTGCGTCGGTTTGCGGAAAAAATCGTACTGCATATTCAATAAGCAGTATACCCAAGACGAGTATTTTGCATTGCGCGAGAAGATCATCCGGCACACGCAGGAGATGCCGTATACCGACAAAGAGGGGAGGATATATCGCTACGGTGAGTTTTTCCCGCCCGAATTTTCCCCGTTCGCCTACAACGAAACGCTCGCAAACGATTTTTTCCCATTGACGAAGGAGGAAGCTATCCGAAAGAACTACGTTTGGCGCGATCCCGAGACACGCGAATTCCAGACCACAACAGATGCGGAAAATCTACCCGACCATATCAAAGACGCGGACGACTCGATCCTGAAAGATGTCATCAAGTGCGCATCATGCGCCAAGGCGTATCGTCTCATCCCTATGGAATTGGATTTCTACCGCCGCCTGTCGCTTCCCGTGCCGCGTATGTGTCACAACTGCCGCTTTATCGAGCGGACCAGGCATCGGAATCAACCCAAATTCTGGCCCCGCTCGTGCCAATGCGCTGGAGTGCGCAGCCAAAATAGTGCGTATGTCAATCAGAGTGAGCATGTCCACGGTATTGCGGCATGCCAAAACGAATTTGAAACCAGCTATGCCCCGGAGCGTCCCGAAATTGTCTACTGCGAATCCTGCTATCAGCAGGAGATACTATGAATACGCGCCTGCTGGATACCGAGCTTGAACAATTTATCCATTCGCTTGAAAGCGGCACGATCGCAAAGGTATTGCGCGTGATCGAACTTCTGGAAATGTTCGGAAACCGGCTCGGTATGCCGCACAGCAAGAGTGTGGGGGGAGGATTGTTTGAATTGCGTA